>NZ_JANBOE010000006.1:0-311997 GCF_035615075.1 Acinetobacter sp. IK40
AGCTCAACATCGTGGGTGGTGCTGATGCTGCAATAGCAGAAGACAAGACCAGCGGTGAAAACGTCATTACCCGTACCACAGAAGATGGCATCAAGATTGAATTGTTGAAAGATGCGAAGTTCGACAGCATTACCACGGGCAATACAGTATTGAACAACAATGGCCTGGTAATTAAAGGTGGCCCAAGTATCACCATCAATGGTGTTGATGCTGGTGGTAAGAAAATTACCAATGTTGCTGACGGTGTCGATGCGAAAGATGCTGTAAATAAAGGCCAGCTGGACAAGCAAATCAATGATGTGAAAGACCAAATCGGTAAAGAGATTGGTGATTTGTCTGATAATGCTGTGAAGTATGACAAAGACAAAGATGGCAATGTTGATAAAAACTCAGTGACTTTAGGTGGTGGCGATAAGGGCACTAACTTGAAGAATGTTGCGGATGGTAAGGTTGAGCAAGGTTCTAAAGATGCGGTGAATGGCGGTCAATTGTGGGATGTCAAACAGAATGTTGACAAGAACACCAATGATATCCAGAACATCCAGAACAATATCAACAACATCAACAATGGTAAGTCTGGTCTTGTTCAGCAACAGGATCCGAAGGGCGAAATCACGGTTGGTAAAGACACTGGCGGTAAGAGTGTCAATATGGCAGGTAAAGATGGCGACCGTGTCATTAAGGGCGTCGATAATGGAACCATTGCCAAAGACTCTAAAGAGGCTGTGAATGGTGGTCAGATCCATAATATCTCTGACAGCATCAAGAACAGCATTGGCGGTAACACCACGGTTAACCAAGACGGTACGATTAAAACCAACAACATTGGTGGTACAGGTAAAGACAATATTCATGATGCGATTGGTACCTTGAACCAGTCAAATCAGGAATTGGGTAACCGTATTACAAACTTGGGTGATCAGTTACAGCAAGCGTTCTATGACACGAACCAGCGTATTGATAGCGTAGAGAAAAAAGCCAATGCGGGTATTGCAGCAGCAATGGCATTGGAAGCAGCTCCATTCGTTGCAGGTAAATATACCTATGCTGCGGGTGCTGCTTATCACGGCGGTGAAAATGCAGTCGGCGTTACCTTGCGTAAAACCTCGGATAATGGTCGCTGGTCAATTACCGGTGGTGTTGCTGCAGCATCGCAAGGTGAGCCAAGCGTACGTATCGGTGTAAGTGGTGTCATTAACTAAGAAACTGGCGGGGAGAGCGCAGGCTCTCCTTACTCAACATATCAAGAGAGTTATGAAATGAAAAAAACGATTCAATGCTTGGCAGTAGCAGCTCTTGCCGGTTTCTCGGTAGCGACTTATGCAGACGAAGATACAGCGGTAGTTCAACAGGAAGAAGTCAAGTTTCCTGCGGTTGAAAAAAGTTATTTAAAACAGGTAAAGCGTTATGAATATGATGACGTTGCCCGTTTAGATACAGGTTTAACCAAAGACCAGATCCGTCATTTATTGGGCAATCCTCAATTTAGCGAAGGCGTATTCTTGGTAAAAACCTGGAACTATGTTTTAGATATTCGCCAGCCAAATAGCCAAGACTATTTACGTTGCCAACTCCGCGTCGATTTTGACAAAAAATATCTGTCAGAAAGATTGTCATGGAAAGGTGAAGCCTGTGAGGGTTTAATGGCTTGGGGTGCAAATAATCAGGTGCCGAGCGATGCAAACGTAAATACGGCACGTTCTGGTAGCGTATTCTTTGCCTTTGACCGATTCAATGCCAATGCAATTGAACAGGGTTCGGCTTCAGTATCAGCAATTGCACAACGTATTAAACAAAGCAATGCGACAGGTCCAATCCTTGTCTCTGGCTTTGCTGATCCATTGGGTAAATTTGCGTATAACCACCAATTATCAGCACAACGTGCCAATACAGTCGCGAAGTTGCTGGTAAATGAAGGTGTAGATGCAAACCGTATCCAGATCCAGGCAAATAGCCAGACAGACCTATATCAGCAATGTGCAGGCAGCAAAGCCAACGCTAAACTTGTGGGCTGTTTGGCTCCAAATCGACGCGTTAACGTAAGCTGGTAATACAGTTCATCTTAAAAAATGGCTGCTTTAATAGTGGCCATTTTTTATTTCTATATGAAATCAGTTGGCTAGATGCCATCAAGCATTTTAAGTCAAGTAGAATCACTTTTGCTTCAGATAAGGCAAAAAGTTAAATTTTTGTGAACTGTTAGACAAAATACATAATTGTGCTTAATTAATGATCTAAAATGCACGGCGTGAAATAGTTGCTTGAAAAAGTCATTCACCGGGTATCGCTTACGAGGGGAAAAACATGTTTGAATCAAAAAATCTCATTGTTCTGGATCAAATGCTTGTCTTAAAAAAAGAAGGTAAACGTGATCTGGTTTATGAAAATGATACTTTGCTCAAGGTCAAAATGATTTCGAATCAGCATATCGTGGTAGAAGATGATGCTCAGACCAGCTTTTTGTTAAAACCTCAGGATGAAAATGTGCTCTGGTCATTTATTTAATTTAAAAAGCCTTGGATAAGCTGCTGGTTTTAATGCGCTAAAGAGCAGCTTATTTACCATATTTTAGTTAAATCTACCGATTTATAAAAATATCCGATAAACGCGAAATTCCTGTTACAAGCCCACATCCTTGCATTGCCAAGCATCTTTTAGTGCTTAAATTTAAGCGCCTGATTTATGTTGACTCAATTGACATCGGCTAACTAAATACAGTCAATTCTATTTTTATCTTTTCTCCTTAACTTGAATAAAACTGTTGGGAAATAGCTAAAAATGGATCGGACTATGCAAAATAATAAATTTATCAAATTTACAAAATCCTTTTTGGTGCATTGTACTGTGGCAAGTTCAATTCTGCTGATGAATACAGCTTATGCAGCACCCGAAGGCAAACTGGACCTGACGCTTTCGACACATTCACAGAATAAGATCAAACAGTTGCTCAATGATCCGAAAACCTGGCAACAGATTCCCAAGCAAGTCACTTTATGTGTGTTTTCACCCAATGGCGAGCATAGTGAAGCCTTTGAGCAGGCCACCAGTTATATTACTGAAATCCCGCGCATGGTTCGTGTTGCAAAACAGTTCGGCGTCAATATGAATGTGACCCGGCCTTCGCATTTACAATTTAAACTGGATTTTGATTATCCCAAATTAAAAAAACAGGCCTCAACCTTAGTCAATCTCAAGGTCTATACCAATGAAGCGGTGCTTACTGAAGATTTCCGTAGCAAGCGCTGTGATGGGGCAGGAATCAGTAACCTCCGTGCCAAACAATTCAATAAATTCGTCGGCAGTATCGATGCGATTGGTGCATTGCAAACCTATAAGCAGCTCAGTTCTGTCATTCAGGTTTTGGCCAATCCAAAATTCGATGAAAAGATGGTCAATAAAGATTATGAAGTCGTGGGAATCGTTCCTTTAGGTGCCGCCTATATCATGGTGACCGATCGTAATATTAATACTTTGGCAAAAGCTGCGGGTAAAAAGGTTGCGGTATTCCAGTTTGATGAAACGCAAAAGAAATTGGTACAGAATGTTGGCGCACAACCGGTTTCTGTCGATCTGGTGACGGTGGGCGGAAAGTTTAATAATAAAGAAGTCGATATCATGGCTGGACCAGCGATTTTATTTGAGCCATTGGAACTACAAAAAGGCATGACCGATAAATCAGGTAAAACGGTTGGCGGTATTATTAAATTTCCTGTGATACAGGTGACAGGAACCTTGATTATGCAGCGCAATAAGTTTCCGGCAGGGATGGGATCGATTGCTCGTGAGGTGATTTCCAAACAGTTGAATCCAGCCTTTGAATTTGTCGATAAAATCGAAGCCAAGATTCCAGACAAGTTCTGGTTAAAGCTGAATGAAAGTGATAAGCCTGGCTATGTACGCTTGATGCGTGAAGCGCGGATTCAAATGACCAAAGAAGGTTTTTACGATAAAGATATGATGAAGTTGTTGAAGCAGGTACGTTGTTCACAAGAGCCAAGCAATTATGAATGTGCTTTGAAAGATGAGTAATAAACCATATCCAAAGAATTGATCATCTGGTTTGTAGGAATGATTTATTTTATTTAGATTGATATCTAGTAGGATAAATCATGGATTTAATTAATAAGATTAAACGTAAATTGCAGAAACAGAATATAAGCTTGAATAAACCAGCAACGTGGCAGGAAATTTTGGCTTTTGAATATAATCATCAAGTTAAATTATCACCAGTTTTAAGAGCTTACTTTTTAGAATTTAATGGTATAGCTGACCGAAATATGGATGATAATTATTTTACGTTCGTGTCGCTGGGTGAATTTCAATCGGTTGAAAGTATTTCAAGCTACTATGATAAAGATAAGTTTTTATATCCTAACTGTTTTGTATTTTCGGACTATCTAGTGTGGTGTTGGGGGTATGCAGTACTACTCGATCAGATTGGTTCGGATGGTGTTGTATATCATGTGGGAGGATCAACAAAAAGAAAAATTGCAGATTCATTCACAGCATTTTTACAACAATATTTAATCGATAGTAATGAATTATTATAAGAATATCTTTAACGCCTACTATATGCCTATGTTTGATAAATAGAGGAGAGAAAGAAAGGTTTTAGAGAAAAATGGTTCGATGTTAGTTATTATTTTTATATTAAAAATAATGCTCCAGAGGTGCCGCTGCATGGTCGTTACCCTGAACCCGATGAGTTCAAGGTGGAGGTGACGCGTACTTAATGGGTTTCCTACTCGAGGCAGGCATACACTCAAAATACACAGAACACATCCATAAATATAAGTATCGGCAGGGGACTAGACGTACTGGCGAACACCCTAGAGACAGTTTTAGTATAACTGATCTTTACGCGATGACAATCCTTGCAAGGCAGTTATCTGTAAAGATACTTACTAATTGATGGGGCTTTGTGCAATTTTACTCAACAGTTTGTTCGACATCTTCCAAAATGCTCTGGAGCAGACGTTCGCAATGTGCATATTCCTGTAAAGACTTATTCAGGCTAAACACTTCCTGCGCCATTTGCAGGGCCACCATGATCACCAGTTTGTTATGTTCTACGCGTGGCGCATTGCGACGCATGTCATGAAACTTCTGATTCAGCAATTCAGCCGCACGTTCCAGCTCTTCACGTTTATCTTCAGTCGTGTTTAAACGGAAAGTCTGTTCAATCAAGCGAAGTTCGACAACAATGGATTCACTCATGATCAGGTCTCCTCGTGAGTTTCAGCATTTGGATGAGCAAGTTGCTGAATTTCTTGTGCATGTTGATCTTGGGCCGTACCTAAAATAGAAAGACGCTGGATAATGGCTTCCACTTTAGATTTTGCAAGTTCATTTTTCTGCAACAAGCGATCGCGATCCTGTTGTAAATCCTGAATTTCTTGTTGGCTATGACGTTGCTGTGCCTGTAATTTTTCTTTGTTGACACGCAAGTCATTACGCTCAGCCAGAATTTCCTGAAAGCGATTTTTTAAATCGGTGGTGCTTTTCTCTAAACGGCTATAACGCTCCGCTAAAGTTGTTGCATCTTGATTCAGTTGTTTAAATTGATCTTGTAACTGAGTCAGTTGTTCAGTTAAGTTATCAACTTCTTCCTGCTTTTGCGTGATGATGCTATTTTTCTGCACAACTTGTGCATGATGGTCAGTTTCAGCTAATTGTTTAGCTTCAGTGAGCGATGTATTTTCTCGCTCAAAGTGATGTAGGCGTGTTTTTAAAACACCAATATGCGCTTGTAGACGCTGTAATTGTTCTAACATAACGAAGGTCGCACAGAGTTGCAATCAAAGGTAATATATACAGCAGTATAGAGATTGGATAAACGAATGCAAGACGATATTTCAGGTTGGACGGAATGGAATGCCCATTTTGATGGGATTGAAGAAATTTCAAGTCCAAGTGAGTTACATGGTTTACTCACTGGTATAGTTTGTGTGACACAAGCGCCAACCGCAGATGAATGGTCACAAATCTTAAACACCCTTAATGTACCTGCTTTACAACCCCAAGCACTGGACAGTTTGACGGATGAAGCAGAGGATGTGGCGCATGCTTTATCTGATGATGAATTAGACTACTTACCAATGCTCCCGGATGACAGTCATTTGCTGGCCGATCGTGTTCAGGCATTGGCTGACTGGTGTGCCGGAGTGGTGCTGGGTTTCGGTTTGGCTTCGGGTCATATTCGTGGCGAGGAGCAAGAGCTGATTGAACATTTACAAGATGTTGCAGCGGTTGAGTTTGAAGACTCAGATAATGATGAAGAAGGCGAAGAAAGCTATCAGGAATTGTATGAGTTTGTACGCCTGATTCCTGTGAGCTTGTCGATTGGTCGTAAAAAGATTGCTGTGGCTGAAAGTTCTTTGTTACAAAATTTTCATGCTAAAAGCAGAAATTCAGACAATCCTTCCGATCCGCAAACCGTGGTAGAAATGTTTACCCCACATCGTCCGAGTTAACTCGGGCGGTGCCTTAAACTTTTATAAATAAACATACTTACAATCATTCATCTTCATCAGAAGGACAATATGAAATTAAGTCAGGCTGATTTTAAACAACGTCGTGATCTTCTCGCTCAACATATCGGCAGCAATAGCATTGCAATTATTGCGACGCGGGCAGAAATGTATCGTAACCGCGATGCGGATTATAAATATCGTGCTGACAGTAGTTTTTATTATCTGACTGGATTTGCAGAGCCAGAAGCGGTTGCTGTGATCGAAACCTTTGAAGAGGGTGAGGAATATAGCTATAGCTTATTCTGTCGTGAACGCAATCGTGAAATGGAAATCTGGAATGGCTATCGTGCCGGAATTGATGGCGCGATTGAAATCTATGAAGCTGATGAAGCTTATGCAATTGATCTGCTTGATGAAGAAATCATCGACAAGTTATTAAATAAACACCGTCTTTACTATCGTATTGCTCAGAATGCTGAATTTGATGCACGTGTAAGTCAATGGATGCAAAAGGCGGATGCACATCGCGGGGGGACTGCGCCCGCAGAAGTCGTACAGCTTGATCGTATTGTTGATGAAATGCGTTTAAAAAAATCAGCACAAGAAATTGAGTTGATGCAGATTGCATCGGATATCAGTGCAGAAGCGCATACCCGTGCCATGCAAACGGTTAAAGCTGGGATGATGGAATACGCACTCGAAGCGGAACTGAATTATATCTTTGGTCAAAATGGCTGTGTGCCAGCCTATAACAGTATTGTGGGCGGTGGTGAAAATGCCTGTATCTTGCACTACGTTGAGAATAATAAGCCGTTAAAAGATGGTGATTTAGTGCTGATCGATGCAGCCTGTGAATATGAGTTCTATGCATCGGACATTACCCGTACATTTCCGGTAAATGGTAAATTTAGCCCTGAACAAAAAGCGTTATATAACGTGGTGCTTGCAGCACAACTGGCTGCGATTGATGCAACCCGTATTGGCAATCACTATAAATATCCACATGAAGTGGCGGTAAAGATTTTAACCCAAGGATTGGTTGATCTTGGTTTACTGCACGGTAATGTGGATGAGCTGGTTGAAAATGAGGCATTCCGTCAATTCTATATGCATGGTACAGGGCATTGGCTCGGTATGGATGTGCATGATGTCGGTGCTTATAAGAATGGCGAAGACTGGCGTGCTTATGAAGCCGGTATGGTGGTGACCGTTGAGCCAGGTTTGTATGTTGCACCAGATGATGAAACGGTTGATGCAAAATGGCGTGGTATCGGCATTCGCATTGAGGACGATATTGTCGTGACAGAAAATGGTCCATTGGTTCTGACCAAAAATGTAGTTAAAACTGTTGAAGAGATTGAAAGCTTGATGGCGAGTCGCTAATCAGTCTAGTTGCAGAACTGAAGCCTTAGTTTTAATGAATGCCTCTTGATAATGTATGAAGAGGCAAACAAAAAATTATAATAATATTTACAAAAATAAGAGACTTATATGAAATTGTCGAGCTGTGTTTATCGAATAGTCACTGACATTTATTTGATTTTATTAATTTATGTATATTTAAAGGTTCACCATTATTACTTTTATCTGACACGGTGGGAGTGGCATGAAGATCGACAGATACTTTCCCTGCTGTTTATTTCTTTTATATTTTTTGTCAGTGTAACGGCATTGTTTATCTATACTATTTTTTATAACGTTGGGAAATATCGATCTATTGAGTGGGCTTTGTATTTTATTTATTTTTGTTTGATGAGTTCAGTTTTTATCGTCTATCTTCCAAGAAAATATACTTAATCTAGTGACTTCTATCTTCTTTCCTGCTGAAAGACCTACTAAAGTGAGAAGGCTGAATAAGATAGATAGGCGTGTTTCTTTCCTATCGGTGCTCAAAACAACTTTTGAAGATATTTTAAAAACATAGACCAAACAAAGTACAAATTCCCTTCCTGATTTAAGTTAGAGTAAGATAGGCTAGGGTCTGTTGATATTTCACAAATGCTTGCGACAGTGGACATTTTTTAGGTGATACAAGGCATGGCTTATGTAATTTAGTCATTCTAAATAAATAAGCTATAACGCCGTAGCGTCAAAAAATGTCCCTGTCCTTGCGCTGTGATCAAAGCAATGCTTTGCTCTTGCTCAGGTTGTGGCTAAAACTTCCTTAAACTTTGTTATGAAACTTGACAAGGGAGTTCGCCATTGCCTACGTTTCATGCCTTGTTTAAGTTGTTTTAGCCTACAACGCAACCATAGATGAAATATCAACAGACCCTTAACATCAAGTCATGAAAAACTGATAAGGAATAATATTATGCAGCAACAAGTCATCATTGTCGGTGGAGGTATGGTTGGACTCAGCCTTGCTTTAATGTTGGCAAAATCTAATATCGCGGTAAAGCTATTAGAAGCTGTGAAATATCCGAATTATGACGATGAAAATGTTGCCCCTTATCATTCCAGTTTTGATGCGCGTAATACCGCTTTGTCACGTCGTAGCGTACAGATTTACCAAAAGTTAGGTTTATGGGAAGCTTTACAACAACATGCCACCCCAATTCTGCAAGTGCATATTACCGAGCAGGGCAGTTTTGGTAAGGCACGCCTCGTTGCTGAACAAGAAAAAGTAGAAAGCTTTGGACAAGTGATTGAAAACGCATGGTTAGGTCGTGTATTACTGACCCAAGTACGTCAGCAGCCGTTGATTGAGCTGATTGACGGGGTGCAAGTGACCTCACTCACGCAAAATGAAGATGAGGTTCACATCGAAGCGATGCGCAATGGTGAATATATTCATTCCTTGAAATCCAAGTTGGTGATTGCAGCCGATGGTCGTGATTCTTTCTGTCGACAAGCCATCGGTGTCGGTGTAGATGAGCATGATTATGATCAAGTCGCGATTGTCACGACCGTACAAACCTCTAAACCGCATCAGCATGTTGGTTTTGAACGTTTTAGCGCATTAGGTCCATTGGCATTGTTGCCTTTACCGGGGGAATACCGTCGTTCAGTGGTATGGCCGGTGAAGAAAGGCACAGAAGCAGAATGGTTAGGTGAAGAAAACGACCAGCACTTCCTCGATGCTTTACAGCAAACCTATGGCGATCGTGCGGGTAAATTTGAAAAAACTGGCAAGCGTTTTAGCTATCCATTGTCACAAGTGTTGGCGCATAAGCAGGCCGTTGGACGTGTCGTGTTGATGGGGAATGCCGCACATACGATTCATCCCGTTGCAGGACAAGGGTTTAACCTGTGCTTGCGTGATGCCGATGTACTGGTTCGTTTCCTGATGGAGCAACTGGCGAAGTCTGATGATATTGGCGCGCCTGAAAATTTACTGGCCTATGAGCAATCCCGTTTAAAGGATCAGCAACGTGTGATCAAATTCTGTGATTCGGTGGTGCGTGGTTTTAGTAATCAGAATCCAATCCTTAAATTATTGCGCAATACCGGCCTGATTGCATTTGATGTGATTCCGGGGGTTAAGCCTTTGGTTGCCAACTATGCAATGGGGCTAAAAGCATGAGTGAACTATTAGATGTGGTCATCGTCGGTGGTGGTCTGGTTGGTGGTTTAACCGCTTTATTGTTGGCCCAAGGTGGCGTACAAGCCACAGTACTGGATGCTGCGCCTGTGCTTGATCAGGATAAAACTTTGGCAGTCATGAATCCGCGTGTGTTGGCACTCAGTCAGGCGACGATTCACTTACTCAAAACGGTTGATGTATGGAATGATCTGGCACGTCAAATGCCTTATTCAGGCATGCAGGTCTGGAATAAAAATGGCTATGGCGAAATCAATTTTGGCCATGCTTCTGAGCAGCCACCACACTCAGATCAAGCATTGGGTTCAATGGTCGAGCCGAGTGTCCTCAATGTTGCCATTCAACAAAAGATGTTGCAGCAGCTTAAAGACTACCGTACCCAGGTCAAGGTCATTCGGATTGAACAGATTCCCCAAGGCTGGTCGATTCAACTGGCGGATGGTACGACCTTAAAAACCAAGTTATTGATTGGTGCAGATGGCGCAAACTCATTTGTACGTGAGCAGGCCTATATCGATTTAGATGTACTGGATTACAAACAGGCTGCCATCAGTTGTGCGATTAAAACCACACAACCGAATCAGTATGTAGCTCGCCAGATTTTCTTGCCGACCGGCCCATTGGCTTATTTACCGATGGCCAGTCTGGATGCACAGGAAAACGGTTACTGGCAATCGATCGTCTGGACATTGCCCGATGACTATGCCGATGAGTATTCGGCACTCAATGATCAAGAGTTTATGCAATTGCTGACTCAGGAAAGCCTGCAAATGCTGGGTGAAGTGGTTGAAGTGCGTTCCAGAGCACAATTTCCACTTAAGGCACGTGCTGCACAGCGCTATATTAAATCGGGGCTGGCATTGATCGGTGATGCTGCGCATGTGATTCATCCTTTGGCAGGACAAGGCGTGAATATAGGTTGTCTGGATGCCGCGGTGCTTTGTGATGTGTTACTACATGATTTAAAACGTGGTGCATGGGCCAATGAACAGACCTTGCTGCGTTACGAGCACCAACGTAAAGGTCAGAATGATGCCATGATGCATAGCATGTCTGCGATTGGCTGGCTGGAAAGTTCGGAGTTGTTTCCTTTGGTCTGGGCGCGAAATTTTGGCTTAAAACAGGTTGAACAATTTGACGGGTTTAAGGATCGTTTCATGCAACAGGCCAACGGATTAGGTGTGTTAAAAGACACCCGTTACGCTTGCTAAAAAAGAGTAGATATTTTTTAAACAATCATTTATAAATCAGAGTGAATTTGGTCGCAAAAAATACGATTTTAGCAATATTGTACTTTGCGAAATGAAAAGAGCTTGCTAAATTTCATCAAGTTCTGATGACCAAATAGCGATGATGAGAAGTTTAGTCATTGTGGGGAGATTAATATGACGGAAATGAATGATTACGACGACAACACAGAAGATTCTGCTGTAGACGATGATGAGGCGAAAGCAGCAGAAACTGGTGCAGATAGCGAAGAATCGAGCGCCAATGATGCCGATCTTGCCGAGGCTGAAACCTTAACAGTAACGGCAAAGCAGAAACAGCGCCAGGCTTTAGAAGATGAAGTTGCTGCGTTCCTTGCACGTGGTGGACGCATTACCGAAGTCCCACCCGATGAACATCAAGATTAAGTCGAATAAAGACAGCAAAAAAGCATCACGATTGTGGTGCTTTTTTGTGCTGGTGTGATTCGTGTTCGCACTCCAGTGGCTGATGGAGTTCTTTTAAAATTCCACATTGTTCAATGGTACGATGTTGTGAGCATTGCTGTTTTAAATGGGTTAGATCCTGTTTGAGATGTTCCAGATTTTTAATTTTCTGGGAAACCTCAGCCAGATATTGATCAATCAGATGATCGACTTCCATGCAGGTTTGATTGGGGTTCTCTGACATATCCTTGAGCTTTTGGATATCCTGTAAGGTAATGCCCAGTTCACGGCAATGCTTGAGAAACAGAAGTTCGGACAGCATCTGTTCAGAATAATGCCGATAATTGCCCGCCGTGCGTTTGGCTTTCTCAAGCAGCCCAATTTTTTCATAATAACGGATGGTATCCACTGATACGCCCGTCTTTTTTGCCAGTTGCCCAATGGTAAGATTTATCATGCTTGACTCTGGAGTTACTCTAGGGTTTTAAATCACTATAAAAGATTAAGTGAGAAAAGTCATGGCAGGATGTGGTTGCAATACAACATGTTCCCCAACACAAAAGATTAGCCCCAAGTTTCGCAAAGCGTTGTGGATTGCTTTGATCCTCAATGCGTTGATGTTCTTTGTCGAGATTATTGGTGGTTCGCATGCACGCTCGGTTTCTTTATGGGCCGATGCGCTAGATTTTGCCGGTGATGCAGCAAACTATGCCATCTCTCTAGCCGTACTCTCCATGAGCTTGTATTGGCGCGCGACCGCAGCTTTGGTGAAAGGGATGACCATGGCGGCCTTTGGTATTTTTGTAATTGTGAAAGTGTTCTGGTCATGGTGGCTTGGAATCACCCCTGAGCCGATGCTCATGGGGGCAATCGGTGTGTTGGCATTGACGGTGAATGTGGTTTCAGCATTGATGCTTTACGCATTCCGTGATGGTGATGCCAATATGCGTTCAGTGTGGTTGTGCAGCCGCAATGATGCAATTGCCAATATTGCGATTATTATTGCCGCTGTCGGTGTTTTTGGCACAGGCACCATGTTCCCTGATTTATTGGTCGCTTTTGTGATTGCTTATCTTGGTGTGTCTTCGGGTTTAAGCGTGATTAAACAGGCCAGAGCAGAGAGGAAAATGGATCAAGCTCACCTCGTTACCAAGGCTTAAAACACAGTGTTGGTATTTCATATTTAACGGTTAAGGGGGGGATTTTTATAATCTCCCCCTTAGGTTTTATTGATCGTGTTGGGTCAGTTCCAACGCACGTTGATAAGCAATTTTCTTCTTAATACCGGTTAGATCAGCAGCCAGTTGTGATGCCGCTTTGACGGATAAGTCCTGTAATAAACGTTTTAATAGCTCATCCAGTTTATCCTGTTCCATATCTTTTTCGGCAGAAGCACCGCCGACCACCACCACGATTTCACCTTTTTGCTGGTTGTGATCATTTTCAATCAAGGTGACCAGTTGTTTTAAGGTCATTTTCTTGATGGTTTCAAATGTCTTGGTAATTTCACGGGCAAAACCGACAGGACGATCTTCACCAAAGACCTGAGCCATATCCTGAATACAGGCCAGAATACGGTGGGGTGCTTCATAAAAAATCAGGGTCTGGGTTTCATCTTTGAGCTTTTCCAGCTGGCTAATCCGTTGTGACGCTTTCGATGGCAAGAAGCCTTCAAAGCTAAAACGGTCACTGGGTAAACCCACCGCACTTAATGCAGCAATCGCAGCACAGGCACCGGGCACAGGAATCACGCGAATGCCGTGCTCTTGTGCAGCACGCACCAGTTTAAAACCAGGGTCGCTAATCAGGGGCGTTCCAGCATCACTAATTAAGGCAACATTTTCACCATTTAACATTTTTTGGAGAAGTTGATCAATTTTGTTACTTTCGTTGTGATCATGACACGCGGTTAGTGGAGTTGAGATATTATAGTGTTTGAATAATTGAGCAGATTGACGAGTGTCTTCTGCGGCAACCACCGAAACGGATTTTAATATATCAATTGCACGAAAGGTCATGTCATCTAAGTGCCCAATCGGGGTTGCTACAACAAATAATTGAGCACTCATAAAAGGTAACTCCCTCATGTATTACAAAAAATATTGGCTGCTACTCAGTTTGGCAGCAATTGTGAGTCCGGTTTATGCGGACGTACTGGTGATTCTACCCGAATCTGGTGCGATGGCGCGAGCCGGTCAGAACATCAAACGCGGTTTCTTGAGTGCTTATACAGCATCTGGTAGCAAAGAAAAAATCATTTTTGTAGATTCCGCCAAAAATAACATCGATACCATTTTCAAAAAGCGGGTTAATAACAAGACCCGTTTGATTGTTGGACCATTGGCCCGACCGGATATTGAAAATGTGATGCAGCGTAATCCGGCGATTCCGGTGCTGGCCTTGAATGATGTGAATACTCAGGCGACCAATGTCTGGCAGTTTAGTCTGGCTAAACAGCATGATGCATTGGCACTGAATCAACTGTTGAAAAAAGATAAAATCAAAAAGCTACTGGTGCTACGTCAGGCGGGAACAGAGTCGGCAACAGAACTGTTTATGATGGCGTTGATGTCCGAGTTTGGTTCAGATATTCATGTCGTGAATGAACTGCCGAAAAAACTGGCACGTAAAGAAGGGCTATTATTGCTCGGAGACCAGCAATGGCTAGAACAACTGGGCCCACTGCCAGAAAAGAATATTTATGCCACAGCGCTAAGTATAGAGCAGGATAAACCGATTCCTACAGGATTAAGTTTCTGTGATACACCGGCCTTATATAATGGACAGTGGGCCGATGTCATCAAGGCTTATAAAGAGCAGCCTGAAAATATGGCGTTCCAGCGCTTACTGGCATTTGGTGGCGATGCCTGGAGCATCAGTCAGCAATTCCTGAATAGTCCGGACCGGAAATTTAATTTTGAAGGTCGTACTGGGGCAATCGAGGTGAAGGACGGTAAAATTTACCGACAACCGTATTGTTATCAACAACAGAAAAATGGCATTCAGGTATTGAAGTAGACGGTCCATCCATGCAACCGTCATATCAGGATCTAGGGCAATGGGCTGAACAGACAGCACTTGCCTTGCTCCAATCCCATCACTATGAATGTGTTGCGCGAAATTATCATTCACGTTATGGTGAAATTGACCTAATTGTACAGCGCCAGCATGAACTGGTCTTTGTCGAAGTCAAAGCCAGATCGGCGGGGAGTTATGCAGCAGCCTGTGAAGTGATTTCCCCAGCTCAACAACAAAAAATTATTAAAACCGCTCAGCTGTTTTTACAGAAATATCCTAAATATTATGACTTTGACTGTCGTTTTGATGTGATTTGTTTTGATTTTCCACGGAAATTTGCAAAAACAGTACAACCAGATTTTTCAAAATTGCAGTATGATCAGCAATGGATTGAACATGCGTTTACTTTAGACGGGTGAATGCACGGGTCTGAAGCTGAATATTGAAATTGAACAAATGTGTTTGTAGTTAGGGAGTCTTGCCAAGTGTTAAAACGTTTAACGATTACGTTGCTTTGCGCTGCAAGTTTATCGGGATGTGCGAGTTTTATTTCTGGGGGTACGGGAACGTCACCAGTCGGAACAAATAGTGGTGAGCGTAGTCTGGGGCAGATTTTTATTGATTCTTCAATCAAGCGTACTGCAAATATCAATTTATATAAATTAGATCACCGTTTTAAACAGTCACGTATCAACATTGAAAGTTTTCACAGCAATGTTTTATTGACAGGACAGGTTCCTGATCCGTATTTAAAACAGTTGGCTGAAGATAACTTGCGCTCAATGACGGATGTTAAAGCAGTACACAACTATATTACGGTGGGCGACAAAGTTGGCTATAACACCATCATGCAAGATGCGACGGTGACTGCAAATACTCGTGGCCTGTTAATGAAAGCGCCAGTAGTGTCGGATAGCAAAGTATTGGTACATACCGAAAATGGTGTGCTGTATGTGATGGGACGTTTAAATACAGCTGAATCACGAGATTTGGATGACGTCTTACAAAAAGTTGGAAATGTGACTAAAATTGTGACGCTCATTGACAATGTGGACCAGCCTTCAGGTACTGTCGCCAGTTCAACAGCAGCTACGCCAATGGTGGATACTGCGACGACACAGCCTTTAGTTGAGACACCTGTTGCAATTGATCCAGATCAGGCGGACCCTGCGACCATTACTCCAACTAATCCTTAATTTATGAAGCAACTCATCCAACAAGTACAAGAAAATGTCATCAAGGCGAAAACGTTCTATCAGGAGTTTCGCCTTTATGATTTTGCCAGTTATTCGATTAATTATCTAACCCCGAAAGATACGTTTGAAAAACACGAGCATTTGGCCTATGGGCTAAAGTCAAGACAGCGGCTGGATTTGTATCGGACCAAAACCCCGAAAAAGCAAAGACCACTGATTGTTTTTGTGCATGGTGGCTCGTGGCAGCATGGCAATAAGCGTGATTATTTATTTGTTGGAGAAAGTTTTGCCAGAGAGGGCTATGATGTTGCGGTGATCAATTATCATCTTGCTCCGGCCCATATCTTTCCAACCTTTATTGATGACATTGCGCAAGCAATTCACTACCTGAGCCAGAATCAGGACAAGCTGAATATTTCTACCGATAATATCATTTTGATGGGGCACTCGGCGGGCGCTTTTAATGTGATGTCTGTGGTGTATTCTGCTTACTCACAAAACTTTAAATATAAAGACAAGATCCGTGCCATTGTCGGTATGGCTGGTCCTTATCATTTCGACTATAAGGGCGATCCGCTGGCAGAGCATGCTTTTGATCAGAAAATTTCCTATCAGCAAGTCATGCCTTATTACTTTATCGAGCCGAACCAGATTAAACATTATTTATTGATGGCCGAACAGGATCAACTGGTGGCGAAGGAAAATAGCTTTGATCTGGATAAGGCGCTAAGAGCGAAGGGGAATCATAGTCATATCGCCGTGATTCCAAAGACAGGTCATATCACGATAGTGGCGACGCTGGCGAGCTTAATGAGCCATTATTTCAAGACCAAGCGGACTATCCTGCATTTTCTGGATGAGGCATTGGAGCCTTAAAACAGGACTCATCTGATCAATCCACAGCATATTCAAGGCAGATTACTGAAACTCGGTGATCTGCCTTTATTTTTTGTGTGATTGCATGGCATCCAGAATGAGATGAATCCCTGTGTGTGGATCAATGTTCAGCGCTGTGCAGTACCAGACATATTCCACCACATCCAGCCGCCGTTCTCCTTGCTCCACTTTTTGTACATATGAATGTGGCTTAGCCATGCGTGAGGCCAGTTCACGCATGGTCAATTGTTGCATTGTGCGCTGCTGTTTAAGCCAGTGGCACAAAATGTTCATTTCATCGGTATGAATACTACTTGTCATTGTACCTATTTATGGTAAATTAACTCAATTACCCAAAATAGGTACAAATCTAATGTCGGGTTGGGCATAAAAAAATCTGAAGTTGCGACATAGATCAATAAAAATTTACACAGGCTGAGGGGGATTGAATGTTAGGCAGTCGCTATAAAAAACCGCCATTACCGCAAGTTTTCTTGGAGGGCAAAGTGAGCGCGAGAACAGGAACAATGGTATGGCGGACATGAATTGCAACAATGATATACAACATTGGGCCCAAGCGTTGCTAACAGAGGAGTCTACCCCAAAGCTGTTGTCTTTAGCGCCGCAACCCCTTGATCCTGAGATATTTCCCCCAGAAGTGGTGCCTGCAACATTGGCAAATCTATTTCATTATTTGATCCGTAATGAAAAAGGGCAATGTGAAGCTAGACTAGTGCCAGTCATTCAATGCCTGTTTAAGCATTATCCTGATGCACAGCAGAAGCTGGTTCAACGCATACTTCAGTCAAGTTCCAGCATGCGATTGCAACATATTGGCCCGCAATTATTGAGTATTTCACATCTACTCGATCAGCAGGCGCATTGCTGGTTAATTCAGCAGACCCTGAGTCTGATGTTTTTCCGACAATGGTCAGATGAACAGGTGCGTGATGTGCTGAAGCATTTATCACAAGCATTACAGATTGATTCAGTACACATGCAGCGGATTATTGCCGGAATGAAAGACATCCATTGATTAGGCTATGTGTATGGACTAGAACCTGATCAAAACCATTAGGCCACGGTTCTACTTTCGATCATTTGCATGATCATGCTATGCGCAATACTGCCTTTGAATGGAATTTCTGGTAGCTGATCGAATTTAAAGAATTGTGCATCACTGATTTCTTCAAGCTGCAGCTGGATATCCCCCGATTCATATTCAGCATGAAAGGCAATCATCAGGTTGCTTGGAAATGGCCAAGGCTGACTGGACATATAGCGAATATTTTTCAGTTTCAGTCCGACCTCTTCAAAAGCCTCACGTTGTACGGCTTCTTCCAAGGTTTCGCCGACTTCAACAAAGCCTGCGATCAGTCCATACATATTGCTTTTATTGTGCGCTGATTTAGCCAGCAGCACTTCATTGTCACCTTTGGTGATAATCGTGATGATACACGGCTGAACACGTGGATATTGATGATAAGCGCAAGCAGGACAGACCATGGCATATTCTTTAGCATGCACTTCGGTTGCATGACCACAGTGGCTACAGAACTTGTGGTTACGTCGCCATTCCAGTAATTGCACGGCGCGACTGGCTTGCAAAAAATCACTGCTTGACCAGCTTTGAATGAGTTCCCGAATTGGAATCAGTTGATAGCCTTCTGGAATGGCTTCATCTTCCAGAAGATCACGTGCGATGACTTGATCATTCTGGTGGATGGGGAGGTCACTTGCCAACTTTTCAACCTTAGGCAGTTGAAAGTTTTCGTCTACTAAAAGTTTCTGGTGTTGAAAAATATAAGCAAGTGATAATTGAGTCATTATGCGGCTTTAGATTGTAATTGCTGACTGTTCGATAATGCCACATCAAACATAGATTGCAAGACGGGTTGCTTGTTCTTCAAGTTATCCACCAGTAAATCCAGACCGGCAACAACATTTAAAACACAATTAATTTCGTCCGCAGAGAAGGCCTGATGTTGATCCAGACGATGCTGGGCAAATTGTGCAGCTCCGATTAAGGCATTTTGTTGCGCCGAACTTCCAAGGAACAGGGCAGCACCCGCAAGCTCTTTCAAATAGCCTGGCAAAGCTTCCAGACTATGGGAGGCCGGGTCTTGAACATACAAGCTTAACGTTTGTGTCAAGGTTTCCACCAGTGTTTTGGTTTCAGTCAATAAGGCCTGATGCGCTTCATCTAAACGATCCAGCGAGATCTGCATGTTATTGACCCGTAACTGTAAACGACTTGAGGTGTAATTCCGTTCCAGAATACCAATTGAGTTCATCGATGCCAGAATGCTGTTCATGAGCTGTTGTACTGAAGTTGCATCGGTTAAGGTATTTGGCAAACTCAGTTTTTCCGCCTGCTGGGTTAATTCTCTTGCGGCCTCGTTGAGATTCAATACCTTGAAAACATTGCAAAGCTGCGTCAACTTTTGCTGAATTTCCTGCGTCTTTTCAGGCGACATATTCTGATGGTTGTATTCAATTTCATTACGGATTTGCACCATCTCATTGGTCATTAACTGGCTAATGGTATGTACCGTTTCATAGTCAGGACCGTATAAATGGCGGCTCAGCACCTGAAGCTGGGTATCGCTGAGTAACTCATCACCAATATTTAACTGTTCGCGAATATGTTCAGAAATCTCATCTTCCTGACTGATACAGATACATAAAATATCGGCCAGATCAGCAATGCTATTTTTGAAAGCATGGGGTTGTGCCAGAAATTGACCGATATTGGTTTCGATCTGGATGAGGGTGCGTAAACGTGCTTCGGTAATCGAAAGCTCATCAATGTGACCTAAACCAACATTGACCAGTTGCCAGTACTGCTGGCTAGGTTGGCCCGATGCTAAACCAGCAAGATAAACACCCACTAATTTAATGCCTTGCAGGTCAAGTGCTGTTTCAGATTGTTTGATCAGTTTGTTCAGGCAAAGCTTATATAACTGATGAATATATTGCGATTGCTCCAGCGTAGGTGCCTGCGGCAAATTAAAACTTGGGGTAATCAATTCCAGCAATGGCTGAACGGTCTGACCTTCTTTGGTAAGCGGTCTACCTAATGCTTTTTCCAGACGATTGAGTGTGTCCAGCAAGAACTGTGGCACTTTCACTTCGCGCAGGCAGATAAACTCAATATAACGCTTCAGCATGGTGGTGCCTTCACTGAGGGCAACCACATCACTGGTCTGAACCTGTTGCGGTTGGGCCATGATTTTACGCATCAGCTCAGCAGAATATTGAGTAATTTGTGATAAGTGAGGCATATCAATCAGAGCAAGTACTTGAGTACATTGTTCAAACTGGTTGAGTGCATCATCAATCCCGAAGGGTAAGGCTTGTTCTTCGGCAAGGGTATTGACGGCTGTTTCTACCAATTTAATCGAATTATCGATCTCATTTTTTATTATTAATAATGCCGTTGGGTCGAAGTGAATCGAGGTTTGGTAAGACATATGACCTACACCTTTCCTGAGTTGTTATATCCATGGGCCTTCTGAAAAAGAAGGCCTGATTCTTTAAGAGTTAATATAACGTAAGTTTTAAAACTTGAAATACAAAAAGTTACATTGAGCAGTAAATTTATTTTGCGAAAAGGCAAGGTTCGCCATGTTTTTGCTCGAATTGTTTGACCCAGGTCTCATGTTCATTTAACTCATGTTCAGAAGGCTCGATCACAGGTAAATCGACTTCCACGCGTTGACGGGTGGTTTTATTCTGATTTTGTTCGGTCTGGGACAGGGCATCCATATCAAAAGAGACCTGCCCGCCGGTCATGGCAAGGTACACATCTGCCAGAATCTCAGCATCGAGTAACGCACCGTGGAAAGTACGATCGCGTGCCGGAATTTCGTAACGGCGTACCAACGCATCCAGAGAGTTCTTTTGTCCAGGATGCTTGTTTTTGGCCATTGCCAAGGTATCGGTGACGTCGCAGACTTCTGAAAGTGCAGGTAATCCCGTGCGTTTGAACTCCATATCCAGGAAGTTCATATCGAAGGTAGCGTTATGCGCAATAATTTCAGCGCCCTTCAGGTAAGCAAATAGAACGTCGGCAATTTCGGCGTACTTCGGCTTGTCCTTCAGAAAGTCATCACTAATACCATGGACATTTTCAGAGTCACCAACCGGTTTTTCCGGATTGATATAAATATGAATCGAGCTACCGGTCAGTTTACGGTTGATCATCTCAATCGCACCCACCTCGATAATCCGGTCGCCATCCTGAAAGTAAAAACCGGTGGTCTCGGTATCCAGAATCAGTTGACGGGGGCCTTGCAGCTTTAATTTTGCTTCAGTGACCACAATCTGTGGATGTTGACTGGAAACTGGTGCCGAGGATGTCTCTTCTGAAGTTTCAATTTCATCTGCAACATCATCTTCAGTGTCTTCGATCATCTCAACATCATCCGCTTCTGCATCCATATCCAAGCCAAAAGGATCATTTAAGAGCCAGTCAGCTTCAGGCTTTTTTGTATCAGCGTTAGCCTGCGTTGCATTTTTTAATTGTTGAGCCGTCTGTTCTGCGCCTAAATTTGCCAGCTGATCTGCCATTTCATTGCCTTCATGGCCGGCATGTCCCTTGATCCAGTTCCACTCGATGTTTCGATTGGCACAGACAGCATCCAGTTTTTGCCATAAATCCGGATTTTTAACATCTTTCCAGTTTTTCTTTTTCCAGCCATGAATCCATTCGGTGATGCCTTGTTTGACATAGTTGGAGTCTGTCCAGATAATCAGATGGGCATCTACCGGGCAAAAGGAAACGCCTTCAATTGCCGCTTGCAGTTCCATGCGGTTGTTGGTTGTTAACGCTTCACCGCCACAAAGCTTGTGTTCACCTTGTTCGGTAATGACATACGCACCCCAACCACCGAGACCTGGGTTTCCTTTGCATGCGCCATCAACATAAAGCGTGATTGTTTGTGACATATCTGAACCTGAACAATAAAATAAGCAGCGTGAAAAATCTGAGTTTTAGAATCCGAAAATGAAAGCTAATCTTCAATTGCGGATTAAGCAAATGAACCAGAACCCAGATTTTTACTTGAGTTCAGATCATTTGAGAATTTTAGCATCCCCATGCCCGAAGGGGTATTGTAAAGCCAAATTCTGTTTTTGAACGTTACAAAACTCATCTTTTTAAATTTCTTGTAACATTTCCATGCAAATCACGTTAAATTATTACCTTGTCTAAGTGACATGCTTTAATACAATGGCAAATCTAAAGTAAAACTAGCGTGAGTTGACTGGAAGTTTTTATGTATAAATCGGGCAAATTGATGTCGCAAACATCTGCAACATCATTATTCAAAATCACTGTACTCACTTCTGCTCTAGCCGCGTTGGGAATTACCACGGGTTGTTCTTCAACACCTCAATCAGGGAAAACCTCATCTTCTAAACAGGTCGGTTCAGGCTATCTGGACGCAAGCAGTTTAGATTCACTGGAAGACTTGCTTTCTGCAACCGATATGCGTGCTGTGGAAGGGGATCGTTTACTGGTGTTAAAACACGGTGATGTGTGGAAACGCATGACGGTCGGTTTCAAGATGGACCTGAATCATTGGGATTCCCGTATTGAAGCACAACGTAGTTGGTTTATTTCACGTCAACCTTACCTAGACCGTTTGAGCGCCCGTGCCAGTCGTTATTTATATCATACGGTCAAAGAAGCAGAACGTCGCGGTATGCCGACCGAGCTAGCTTTACTTCCGATTATTGAAAGTTCTTACGATCCGGCAGCGACCAGTAGTGCTGCGGCTGCAGGTTTATGGCAGTTTATTCCAAGTACGGGACGTATTTATGGTTTGCAACAAACCAGCCTGTATGATGGTCGCCGTGACGTTGTAGAGTCAACCCGTGCTGCCTATGAGTTTTTTGGAAGCTTATATAACCAGTTTGGTTCATGGGAACTTGCGCTGGCTGCTTATAATGCTGGCCCAGGCCGTATTCAGCAGGCGATTAACCGTAACCGTGCCGCTGGCCTGCCAACCGATTACTGGTCCTTAAAACTGCCGCAAGAAACCATGAACTATGTACCGCGTTTCTTGGCAGTAGCCCAAATTATTAAAAATCCGGGGGCGTATGGTGTGAGTTTACCGCCGATTGCCAACCGTCCTCACTTCCGTGAAGTCAGTTTGTCAGCACCACTCGAGTTAAACCAGATCGCTTCGATTACCGGTTTGAGTCGTGCCGAATTATATGCATTGAACCCGGGCTATCGTGGCGAAATGGTTGATCCAATGAGCCCGATGCGAATTTTAATCCCAGCGGATTTGAGCCCATCAATTGATGCCAAGCTACGTTCAGGCAAATCAGGTTCAGGTGGTTTCTGGGCCAGCAATAAAACACCACCGCCAATGGCAAACAGTTCGTCGAGTACATCGACCACTATTCGAACTACAACCAGCACGCCACAAAACGTAAGCCCGTCGACCAAGACACCACCTAATTTGACGGCTAGCAATAGCACGCGTACCACCACGTCAAGCATTCCAAAGTCAAAGGTCAATACGCCTAGAGGATCGGATGCGCTGGCTTCATTTGCAGCCGCCGCAGATGTGCCAAGTGCACCACGTATTCCTGTGGCAATTACGCCTGCTGCAAATGTCAAACCTGTGAAAACAGAGCCACCAATTTCACTGAAAGAGCGTGAGCAAATCACGGCTGCGATCAAGGAAGAGGGCAAGAAGGAAACCGTTGCTCAGGCTTTAGAGCCACAAGCCACTCAGGCTGAACGGGATCAGGTGGTTGCAGAAATTAAGGCAATTGCGCCGAAAGGGACCGAGATTGTCGATCCATTTGATGGCAAAATCAAATTAACTGCGATTCAAACCAGCCAATCGGTTGCAGATGAAAAAGGGCAAGAAGTCAGTAAGGGCTTTGCGTATCCAAAGAATTTGCTTGAAGACAGTGCCACGGCAAATAGCGAAGATGCTAAACGTAACCAGGGCAAGCCTTATATCAAGACCGATACTGACGTTGTGGTGACCGCACCGAAGGGTAAACGCAGTACCTATGTGGTACAACCTGGGGATACCTTAGCGGTTATTGCCCAGAAAAATGGTGTGAACTGGCGTGATATTGCACAATGGAACCAGATTGATCCAAACGGAACTTTATTTGTTGGCGCAAGTTTGTATTTATACAATGCCAAACCACAAGCGGAAGCACCGAAAGCCGCAGAGAAACCCGACAGCTATGTGGTGCAATCAGGCGATAGCTTAACCAATCTGGCTTCACGTTTTGATTTAAGCCTGAAGCAGCTCGCCGATTACAATAACCTGTCAGTGACAGATGGCTTATTCGTTGGTCAACGACTTACATTGCTTGAGCCTAAAAATAATGCACGTACGACTCAGCAAAGCGCCCGTAATAACGAAAGCAAAGCGTCTGCTACAGCCAAGGTCGCGACAAAATCTTATACGGTTAAGCGTGGCGAATACTTGAAACTGATTGCTGATCGTTATGCGCTGTCAAATCAGGAGCTGGCGTCTTTAACCTCGGGCTTAACTGCGGGCAGCAGTTTATTTGTGGGACAGAAAATCAATGTTCCATTACATGAAGTTTCGCAAATAGAAGAAGCTGCCGAGCCGACTAAAAACACGGTTAAATATGAAAATGTAACGGCATCGTCCAGTTATAAAACTGAAAACTATACCGTGCAACGGGGTGATACCTTATCCAGTATTGCGACCAAGTCAAAAATCAGCTTGAGTGAACTGGCCGAACTTAATAATTTAAAGGCAAATAGCGGTGTCCGTTTAGGCCAAAGTTTAAAGATTCCAGCTGGTTCAACCGTGCCTGACCAGTATGTGGTTCAGTCGGGTGATAGCCTGAATGCGATTGCTGCCAAATATAACCTGCAATTGAGCTATGTGGCTGATCTGAATGGTCTGGAACGAACTGCGGGCGTACGTGTAGGTCAACGCTTGAAATTAACAGGCGATGTTCCTGCAAAAACAGTGACTAGCAGCAATACAAAGTCAAGAGAAGACAGTACACCAGAAGTCTACACCGTCAAGTCGGGTGACACCTTAGGCAATATTGCCAACCGTTATAATTTACAGCTGGATTATGTGGCAGGCCTAAATGGTTTAACCCGTAGCAGTAACGTGCGTATCGGTCAACGTTTGAAACTCACGGGAGATGCGCCTAAGGCTGAAGCAGCAAGCGTAGACACGGCGAAAACAGCACCTAAAGCTGCAGCACCAGGCCGCAACACCGAGCGCTATAGTGTAAAAGCAGGCGAGTCACTGAACAGTATTGCCAATCGTTTTGGTATGTCGGGCCGTGAGTTGGCAGATTTAAATAATCTGAAAGCCAATACCAGTCTGCAACGTGGACAAAATATCTTGGTACCGAAAACCATTGCCGAGTACAAAGTTAAACGTGGCGATACGCTGATTGGTTTAGCAAGTCGTTATGGTATGGAAACCAATGCATTGGCAGAAATGAATGACTTAACCCCAAGTACTCAGTTACGCATTGGTGATGTGATTAAAGTGCCTAGCCTGTAATTCAGCATGACTTCATTGCTTTGCATAAAAAGGCTTAGTCTATGCTATGGACTAAGCCTTTTTGCTCCGCTTTCATTTGCTGCCATCCACACCACCCCTTATTTGGCCATGCATGTGCAGCCTAAATATGCCCAGCTCAAGGCAATGCCTTATGCCAATCCCAATGCGCCCAAAGGTGGAGTGCTGAGTCAGTCCAGTCTGGGAACCTTTGATAATTTAAATAGCATGAATGGCAAGGGCAGTTCCACCGAAGGGGTGAATTACCTGTTTGATAGCCTGATGGATCGTTCGCTGGATGAACCTCGGGTAATGTATCCCTTACTGGCAGAAAAGGTCAGTTATGATCCGGATCATTTACAGTCGATCATCTTCCATCTAAATCCCAAAGCCCGTTTTAATAATGGGCAGCCGTTAACGGCAGAAGACGTCAAATTTACCTTTGACACCTACCAAACCAAAGCCAATCTTGGCTTTCAAATGTATTTGTCTGATCTGGCCAGAACAGAAGTGTTGTCTCGGCATCAGGTGAAATTCATTTTTAAATCTAGACATAATGTCGAAATGCCCCTGATCGTTGCGAGCTTACCGATCTATTCAAAACTGGACTGGAAAAATAAAGATTTTAGCCGTGTCACGCTGCATCCCATAGTCGGCTCCGGGCCTTATATGGTGGAACGTATTGATGCTGGACGCAGTATTACCTATAAACGCAGTCCGAACTATTGGGCCAAAGATTTAGCTGTGAATAAAGGCCGTTATAATTTTGATCGATTGAAATATGTCTATTACCGAAATTTAGAGGTCAGTTTTGAAGGCTTTAAATCACGGCAATTTAATTTATACGAAGAAAAAAATATCCGGAATTGGGTCACCTCCTATCATTTCCCGGCTGCGAAAGCAGGCTTGGTGAAAAAGTACAAAGCACGTTTAGCCACACCGCTTGATATTCAGAGTCTGGTATTTAATATCCGTCGCGCGCCTTTAAATGACATTCATCTACGTCAGGCATTGACCTATGCCTATGATTTTGAATGGCAGAATAAAGCGTTGTTTTTTAATCAAAATCAGCGATTGCAAAGTTATTTTGACAATACCGATCTGGCTGCCACAGGTCGTCCCAGTGCTGCGGAGTTGAAAGTATTGCAGCCCTATCTGGCACAACTGAATCCGTTGATGCAACAAGGGGTATTGGCAGACTGGCGCTATCCGGTTTCCGATGCCAGTGGCTTTAATCGGAACAATTTATTGATCGCGCAAAAGCTCTTAAAAGCTGCGGGTTATGTGATTCGTGACGGAAAATTATATGATCGCACCGGCAAAGCCATTCAAATTGAACTGTTGATGCAGCAGGAAAATCCGCAACGTGAGCTGATGCCTTTTGTACGGAACCTGAAAAGACTCGGAATTCAGGTTAATCTGAGACAGGTCGATGTTCCTCAGTACATGGAACGGATTCGTCGTCAGGATTTTGATATGATGGTATTGAAATTGCCACAGACCTTAACGCCAGGTAAAGAGCAGGCCCAATTCTGGGGGAGTGCAGCAGCAGATGAAGCGGGTAACTATAACTATTCAGGGATTAAAAATCCTGTCATTGATCAGATGATTGAAAAAATTGTTAGGGCCAAAACACGTGAAGAAGTTGTGCTCTATACCCGTGTGCTTGATCGTTTGTTACGTGCAGGTTATTACCAGATTCTGACCTATGGAAAACCTGAACGCTGGTTTGCCTATTGGGATATTTATCAGCAACCGTCCGTGAAGCCAAAGCTTTCTGTGGGATGGGAATATTGGTGGGTGGATGCAGATCAGACTAAGAAACAGGGGCAGTCTATACAAAAGCATTAATTAGCATGCTTTTGACTAGCGTTTGATGAAGTTGTTAGATTAATATGGCGGTGTCTTACCGAGTTCTCATCTTAATTTCAGGATAAGCTTTCAGCTGGATTGACTTTGGTTTCGCCTCATAACAAGTTACGCTGCTATAATCGCAGCTCACCACAAAACCTGTTTACTTATTGGACCTCTTTTATTATTTCGCAACAACATGATCTTGTTTAAACCACGCAGCTTGTGGATGACATTTCCGCGTGTTTTATCTCATGTTAGATTTCATAAAAACTGAGTAAATTAATGAATAAGGGTTCGATTTCAATGATGCACTATATTCTAAAAAGAATGTTGTTGATGATCCCGACATTATTTTTGATTTTATTGATTAATTTTTTGATTGTACAAATTGCGCCTGGCGGGCCGGTTGAACAGGCGATTCAGCACATTCAAAATGCACAAGGTTTAGGTGCAGGAGCAAGCGGACAGACGAGTTTGGCGAATCTGGCACAATATCAGGGTGCACGGGGTTTAAGCCCCGAAATGATCGAAAAGATTAAAGCCCAGTATGGCTTTGATCGTCCTGTTGCAGAACGCTTCTGGCTGATGCTGAAGGGCTATATGCATCTGGATTTTGGCACCAGCTTTTTTAAAGATAAACCTGTCACGCAACTGCTCTATGAAAAGCTGCCTGTGACCTTGTCTTTGGGGTTGTGGAGTACTTTCCTGATTTATCTGATTGCCATTCCACTCGGGATTAAAAAAGCAAAAAATAATGGCTTGCTGTTTGATCAATCCACATCGTTATTATTGGCGGTCAGTTATGCCATTCCATCATTTGTTTTTGCCATTTTATTGATTGTTTTTTTTGCAGGTGGCAGTTATTTGCAATGGTTTCCATTGCAAGGGCTGGTGTCTGAAAATTTCTCCCAGTTAAGCTTTCTGGCAAAAATCAAAGATTATCTGTGGCACATGTGTTTGCCGATTTTGAGTATGCTGCTCGGTAGCTTTGCCGCACGAACTTACCTGACAAAATATGCATTTGTAGAAGAGCTGAACAAGCCTTATGTATTAACGGCCCGAGCGAAAGGATTAAGTGAAAATCAGGTGCTGTATGGACATGTCTTTCGTAATGCCATTCTGATTGTAGTTGCTGCTTTGCCAGAAACGCTGGTGGGGATTTTCTTTGTCGGTAATTTATTTATCGAGATCATTTTTAATCTGGATGGGATCGGATTATTAGGCTTTGAGGCAATTACCCAACGTGATTATCCGGTTATTTTTGGCACTTTATTTTTATTTACCCTATTCGGCATGCTTTTACGTTTACTGGGTGATTTACTTTATCAGCTCATCGATCCGCGAATTGATTTTGAATCAAGAGGTGGACAATGATGCCACCGTTGATGCAAGCGCGATTGGAACGCTTCCGGCAAAATAAGCTGGGTTTTCGGTGCCTGATCCTGTTCTTGATTATTTTCGGACTGTCTTTGCTGGCGGAACTGATTGCCAACGATAAACCTTTGCTGGTGCGTTATCAGCAGTCATTTTATTTTCCGATTCTGAAAGATTATCCGGAAACCACCTTTGGTGGGGAGTTTGAAACAGCTACGGATTATCAAGACCCCGTGGTCAAGCAGTTGATACAGGTGCAGGGCTGGATGATTTCTCCACCGGTGGCTTTTTCCTATCAATCCCCGAATCTTTCCCTTGCTGTACCCGTGCCTTCTGCCCCAAGCGCACAGAACTGGCTTGGCACCGATGATCAGGGACGGGATGTATTTGCCCGAATCCTGTATGGTCTGCGGGTTTCGTTGCTGTTCGGATTTGCACTCACACTCTGTTCTGCGGTGCTCGGCATGATGGTGGGGGCAATACAGGGCTACTATGGTGGCTGGGTTGACTTGATTGGACAACGCATTCTGGAAGTGTGGGGTGGCTTACCGATGCTTTTCATTGTGATGATTCTGGTCAGTATGTTTAGTCCGAGTGTGTATTGGCTGTTTGTGATCATGCTGCTGTTTGGCTGGACCGAGCTTGTAGGATTGGTACGTGCCGAATTTCTACGTGCCCGCAATCTGGATTATGTTCGTGCAGCGCAAGCCTTGGGTGTCAGTCAGCATAAGATTATCTTTAAACACATTTTACCCAATGCGATGAGTTCTAGCCTGTCACAAATTCCCTTTATGCTCACGGCCAATATTATTGCCTTAACTGCACTGGATTTTTTGGGTTATGGCTTGCCACCGGATGCGGCTTCGCTCGGCGAATTATTATTACAAGGGAAAAATAATCTGGATGCACCGTGGCTGGCATTGTCGGGCTTCTTTAGCTTGGCGATGGTTTTGTCTTTGCTGATTTATATTGGGGAGGCGGCACGTGATGCATTTGACCCAAGACGATAAGTTGCCTCTAAATCAACCTTTACTCAACGTACAGCAGCTCAGTATTGCTCATGGTTCAGAAACGCTGCTTGAGCAGGTCAGTTTTAAAATTTACCCTACACAGACGCTTGCCATCGTGGGGGAAAGTGGTTCAGGTAAATCCATTACTGCGTTGGCATTGTTGGGGTTATTGCCGAATAGCTTGCAAGTGACAGGAGTCGTTCAATTTCAGGGTCAGGACATACTGAAACTGAGCCAACCGCAGTTGCAGCACATACGTGGCAAAAAAATTGCCATGATTTTTCAGGAGCCGATGACGGCATTGAATCCTTTGCATAGCGTGGAAAAAATGCTTGGCGAAAGCCTGCTTTTAAAGGGTGAGACAAGAGCTGCGCTACGACTGCACACACTAGGCTTATTACATGAGGTGGGTCTGCCAGAAGCAGAACACATTTTAAAGCGTTATCCTCATGAATTGTCTGGCGGTCAACGTCAACGCGTGATGATTGCCATGGCTTTGGCTTTAGAGCCCGAGATCTTAATTGCAGATGAGCCAACCACGGCTTTAGATGTGGTGTTACAGGCACAGGTCTTGAGCTTATTAAAAAAACTACAGCAACAACGCCAGATGGCAATGATTTTGATTAGCCATGATCTTGGTCTTGTTCAGCAATATGCAGATCATGTGCTGGTGCTGAACCAAGGGCGTGTAGAAGAGCAGGGCGGTAGCACGGAAATCTTTAGCTGTCCTCAGACCGTCTATACACAAAATTTATTGAATCAAGATTTTGGGCAAGCTTTGACCTTACAAGCGACTGAGCCTGTGCTTGAACTCAAACAGGTCACAGTAAAATATCCCTTAAAACGAGGTTTATTGAACCGGATTCAGTCTTATAAAATTGCCGCTGAATCCATCAACTTCCGGCTCATGCAAGGTGAGGCGCTAGGCATTGTCGGGGAAAGTGGTTCAGGCAAATCTTCGATTGCCTTGGCAATCGCCCGTTTACTTGCCAGTACAGGTGAAATCAGTTTTCAGAGCCAAGACCTGAACCACCTTAAACAGAAACAGCTTCGACCGGTTCGTCGTAACTTGCAAATTGTCTTTCAGGATCCTTTGAGTAGTTTAAATCCGCGAATGACGGTTGGGCAGAGTATTGCCGAAGGACTTGAATTACAGTCTATGTCCCCACAACAATGCGCTGCAAAAATTGCAGAAGTTTTACTCAAGGTTGAATTGTCGCCAGAGGATAAACATAAATATCCACATCAGCTTTCGGGCGGGCAACGGCAGAGGGTCGCACTGGCACGTGCGCTGGTGGTACAGCCGAAACTGATTATTCTGGATGAACCTACTTCAGCGCTGGATCGATCTACCCAGCTTGCCATCATTCAATTATTGCGGCGTTTGCAACAGCAAGAGCAGATCAGTTATCTGTTCATTAGTCATGACTTGCAAGTCATAAAAGCCTTGTGTCAGCAAGTGCTGGTGATGCATGCAGGGAAAGCCTTGGAATATCAAGCAACCGAGACCTTATTTGCCCATCCTCAAACTGAATACACCCGTCAACTCATTGCTGCCAGCCAATATGAGCATTGTAAATAAACTGACATGTGATATTGTCAATTTGTCGGAACAACTATTGACAGCCATAATAATCAGATTAAATTAGAGTAAACACTCTAATTAAAGCAGAGGATGACCATGAGTCAGATTGCAGACAGTATCCAGATACGCAATACCACATTTAAGAATCGCATCATTAAAGGGGCAATGAGTGAAGCGCTTGCCAATGATGCAGGACAACCCAATGATGTGCTGATTGGATTATATGAAGCCTGGGCGAAAGGTGGTTTAGGCTGTGCCATTACAGGCAATGTGATGGTCAATATCGGGGCCAAGAATGAACCAGGTGTGGTGGCAATTGAAAGCGAACGTGATCTGGAAAAGTTAAAGCAATGGGCTGCCGTGGGTAAAAAACACGGAATGGTGCAATTGATTCAACTGTCACATCCTGGTCGCCAGTGTCCTAAAGGTTTAAATAAAGAAACGGTTGCACCTTCGGCTGTGCCTTTTAGCCCTGTATTGGCAACCATGTTTGGCACGCCACGTGAGCTGACGCATGCAGAAATTCTGGATATTATCCAGCGATTTGCAACTGCTGCTGCAGTGTGTGAAAAGGCGGGTTTTGAAGGGGTACAATTCCATGGCGCACATGGCTATTTGATCAGCCAGTTTTTATCACCTTTAACCAATAAACGTACTGATCAATGGGGTGGTTCCATCGAGAACCGGATGCGTTTCTTACTGGAAATCTACAAGGCCGTACGCGCAGTTACCTCTGAAAACTTCATCATTTCGGTCAAATTAAATTCCGCTGATTTCCAGCGTGGTGGAATTACCGAAGAAGATGTAATTACCGTATTTAAGGCAATTGATGCAGCTGGCGTTGATATCATTGAAATCTCTGGCGGTACCTATGAGGCACCTGCGATGGCGGGTGCAAAGGCAGAAAAACGCAAAGCCAGCACCATTGCCCGTGAAGCCTATTTCTTGGAATTTGCCGAAAAGATCCGTGAGCATGTGTCATGTAAGCTGATGGTAACTGGTGGCTTCCGTACCGTGGAAGGCATGAATGCTGCATTGCAAAGTGGCGCATGTGATTTTATTGGAATTGCGCGTCCATTGGCGGTTGAAGTTGATTTACCTGAACGTTTAATCGCAGGACATGATGTCCGTTATGCGGTGAATCAGATTAAAACTGGAATTCCATTTGTCGATAAAATGGCCATCATGGAAATCATCTGGTATGCAGCACAATTTAAGGCGATTGGACAAGGCAAAAAACCAAATCCAAAACTATCGCCGCTATTGGTATTTTTGAATTATGCCAAAGGAAATATCAAGGCGGTGGTAAAAGGGCGTGTCAATTCGCGTAAGTCAGCGTAATTTATGTCAGGGCTCTTCGGAGTCCTTTTTATTATTCATAAATAATACCGTAGTAGAATTCTTTTAATAATTAAATTTAGAATGTTCTTTTTATTAAAGGGGAGATATTTATGATGTGGATCATTATTTTAATTGTTGTATTTGCAATGGTGGCTTTAGTTTTAGGGAATGCGAAGAAAGAAAAGAAAGGCGGGGCGCGTAATCCGATTAAGGGTAAACGTATTCTAACAATGAATGAACAACCAACTTTCTTCAGATTAAGAGAAGCATTACCAGAGCATATTATTTTGGCGCAGGTTTCATTTAGCGCATTTATGACAGCTCAGGGCTACGCTACCAGGAATTTATTTAACCGTAAAGTTGCTGATTTTGTTGTATTGGATAAACAATTCAATATTGTAGCTATTGTTGAACTTGATGACTCATCCCATAAAGGGAAAGAAGATAAAGATGCGGATAGAGATAGTTTAATTATTGAAGCAGGATATCGAATCATTCGCTATCAAAGAACACCTGATATAGATCAAGTTAAAAAAGATTTCGGAATAACTTCTATAGCAACCACAACAATTGAATCTGAAACACTAGAGAAGACTGCTCTAGTCTCTGAGGCTTTTATTTTTGAAACTGAATCACATGAACAAAAAGTACTTTGATTATTGTAGAAAATATTTTAATTAAATAAAAAAGCCACTGTCTTAAGATGCAGTGGCTTTTTCAAATTTGGCGTCCCTACGGGGATTCGAACCCCGGTTACCGCCGTGAAAGGGCGATGTCCTAGGCCTCTAGACGATAGGGACTTCTTGAGGTGGGTGTATATTAGGGCTCTGTCACCAAAGTGTCAAGAAGGTGAGGAGACAGTTTGTTCAAAATATAGCAAAACAGTTCAGCCGTTTTCTGGGTATCGTATAACGCGGAGTGCGCTTCTTTACCATCAAACTCGATTCCAGCCTGAATACAGGCACGTGCCAACACGGTTTGTCCGAACATGACTGCACTTAGCGTCACCGTATCAAAGACTGAAAAGCTATGGAACGGATTCTGGTTCTTCGTTCCAGAACGCGCAATCGCAGCTTGCAGGAAACCTAAATCGAAGTGTGCATTATGACCCACCAACACAGCATGAGTACAATGTTGTGCTTTGCGGACTTCATTTAAAGATTTGAAAATACGGCGTAAAGCAGTACGTTCATCTTCAGCCATGGCGATACGCATTGGGTTAGAAGGGTCAATACCAATGAAATCCAGCGAGCGGCGATCCAGGTTGGCACCTTCGAACGGATTGATATGCGCTTGAAACGATGGGCCCGGTACAAATTGACCGTTTTCATCGTAAACAATTGGAATACACGCGATTTCAAGCAGTGCATCGGTTTGTGAGTTAAAACCTGCTGTTTCGACATCGACGACAACAGGCAAAAATCCACGAAAACGCTGACCAATCACAGGCGCTTTGTTTTCTTCTTGTGTCACACTTTTCTCCATTGCAGCGTTTTGCCTGCATGAAGTGGAATAATTTTTTGATCTTCAAGATAATCAAAAGACTCGGCAACCGTATTTTCTTCTTTCACCAAGGTGATGGTTGAAGTATTACGTGGTAAACCATAGAAATCAGCACCAAACATGCTGGCAAAACCTTCCAGACGTTCCAGCTTGCCGACCTGGTCAAATGCCTGTGCATACAGCTCAATGGCATTGGGTGCACTATAGCAGCCTGCACAGCCACATGCATTCTCTTTGGCATTTTGCGCATGCGGTGCGCTGTCTGTGCCGAGGAAGAATTTTGGATTACCGCTGGTCGCCACTTCTAATAACGTGGTTTGGTGAGTTTGACGTTTTAAAATTGGCAAACAGTAGAAGTGCGGTTTAACACCGCCGACCAACATGTCATTACGGTTAAACAGTAAATGTTGCGGGGTAATTGTTGCAGCAACATTGCGATCCTGTTCAAGCACAAAATTAGCCGCATCGCTTGTTGTAATATGTTCTAGCACGACTTTTAATTGCGGGAATTGCTTGAGCAATGGTGACAGGACTTCATCCAGAAATCTTTTTTCACGATCAAAAATATCGACGTGATTATGGGTTACTTCACCATGGAGCAATAAAGGAACCTGATGTTCCTCAAGTTGTTCAATCACGCCATATACCTTACGGATATCACTGACACCATTATCCGAGTTGGTGGTTGCACCGGCAGGATAGAGCTTGATTGCATTGACGAATTCAGATTCTTTGATTTTACGAACTTCATCCGGAGAGGTGTGATCGGTAAAATAAAGTACCATACGTGGATCAAAATTCAGGCCTTCCGGTACATGAGCCAGAATACGCTCACGGTATGCCAAAGCTTCTTCGACAGTTTTAACGGGTGGAACAAGATTCGGCATACAAATTGCGCGGGCAAATTGTTTGGCTAAATCAGGGACAGTACGTTTTAAAGCTAAACCATCACGCAGATGAGCGTGCCAATCATCGGGTTGTAAAAGTGTAAGAGTATTCAAGGTCTACTTCAAACTTAAAAATAATACAAATAATAATGCATAAACCGCGAAAATGGTAACTACAATTACGGATAAGTGGTTAAGCAAAGCACATGACAAAATGAGAAATTGTGTTATTTTTATGCGGCACAAGAACAGTGCATTATAAAAAGAGTCGTCGGGATGGATAAGCAATATGATCTTGATCAATTAAGGAGGTCAAAAGAAGATCTAGAGCAGCTTGTTGCCCAACATGTCCAGTCCAAAAATGCCCATCAAACTTTACCCCAAAATCTGGAAAATGAATTCTGGAACTTTAATATCGACCGGACCCGGATGAATGCCATTCAATTTTTCGGTCAGGGCGTCATTACCTATACGATTTTCGTATTACTGATTTTACCCACCAATTTTATTGTAATTCGCAACAGTGAAAATTTTGTTCTAGATTTTATTTATAGCATCCTCAGCCTGATTGTGGTCGGTACTGCGCTGTTCCTGTTTTGGGCCGTGTCCCGTTTTAAACAACTAAGTTCCTTATTCTATCCAGCTGTTTGTGTGATTGTTTTTCTGACCATCGTATTGACCTCGTTGTTAATGATGAGTGTCTCCAATGTGGTCTTGCAAAATCAGGCAATGGTGCTGGTGGCATTCCTGTACATGTTAGGTTTTATCCTGAGTGGCATTCGACCGGTACATATGCTGTGGATTGGTTCTTTTGCTGCCTTGAGCATTGTTGTATTTCTATATGTATTGAATATTCCCTGTGATTTTCTCATGATCGGCAGGACCCTGATTGGCAGTTTATTATTGGGTTTTTCAATTAGTGTGATGCTGACCTCCAAAGAGAGAAAAATCTTTATCAAGTCAAAAATTTCGGAAATTGATGAGCAGATTTTACGCCTACAGGCCTCTGAACTGTTACATCTCAGTCAGCATGATGAACTGACCAATGTTTCAAACCGCCGTACTTTTGAGGAAATGTGCACTTATTATTATCAGCAGGCCTGTATAGAACATACCGCCTTGTCGGTGCTGTTTATCGATATTGATTATTTTAAAAACTATAATGATTTTTATGGTCACCAAATGGGGGATCAGGTCATTTCTGAAATTGCCAAAACGATCAAAGGCTCGATTCGGCATATGGACTTTGTAGCGCGTTATGGTGGCGAAGAATTTGTGGTGTTGCTTCCTGAAACCTCAGCTCAAGGGGCCTATGCGGTGGCGACCAATATCTATCGCGCGATTGATCGCTTAATGATCCCGCATCAAAAATCGATGGTTTCTCATTATGTCACCATCAGTTTGGGGATTACGGTGTTTAACGGCAATGCAAAAATCAGTCAGGAAATGCTGATCCATACCGCTGATAAAGCGTTATACCGTGCTAAGCAACTGGGACGTAACCAGATTTACTATCAGCCATTACCGGTCGTAGAAGAAAATATTTAGACCATAAAAAAACCGGATATCAAGGCGATATCCGGTTTTTATCTAGAACAATTCTGAATTATTCCAAGAATTTTACAGTCACGCCTGAACGTACTTTGGCGCCCAAATCATTGGCATCCCAGTTGGTCAAACGGATACAGCCATGTGATGCAGTCTTAGAAATTAAAGACGGATTAGGCGTACCATGGATACCAAACGATTTCTTGCTCAAACCGATCCAGATATTGCCGACTGGCGCATTTGGACCTGGTGGTAGAGAAAGCGGTTTAAGGTTTTTACCTTGTACAAAGTTTGATGGTGAGTAGCTATACCAAGGGTTTTTCGCTACGCCCACTACTTTATAGGTACCTGCCGGAGAAGGCGTATCAGTACTGCCAATTGTTGCAGGAAATGAAGCAATCATCTGGTTATTGCTGTTGAATAAATACAGTTGACGTGCACCTTTATGCGCCACGATCAGATGAATATCTTCAGGCAAGTCATTGCGGACATTGGCCACAATAATTTTTTCACCCGGTTTTTTAAAGGTTGCAGTAGGATTTAGCTTCTTCAAGAAAGCCTCGTCCATGTGGAATTTTTCACCCAGCATTTCTGTCACACGGGTGTAGTACAAGCCTTTCATTTTCGCCTGTAAGGCATAGTCTGATGGGATTGAATCCGCATACGGGCCTTTAAAGTCCGCTTCGGTCAGCGTGTATTCCACATAAGCAGGTTTGGTTTGCTTGGCAACCAGCGCATCCCAGGTTTCTTTGGTTAATTGACCTGTAGGGGTAATACCGTTCATTTGCTGGAATGAAGCAATCGCTTTTAAGGTATTTTTACCATTTGAACCATCAATAGCACCCGGTGAAGCATGTGCATTGTTGAGCATGACGTGCGCACGGGCATAGGCTGGAAGCTGGCCTTTAGGTAAACTTTCAGGCCATTCAGCATTATTCATGCTATCCAGGGTCCATGAAACCTTCGCCGCAGGAGCAGCAGTCGTGGTGCTTGAGTCAGGTGTATTTTCTAATTTTTGCGAAACAGCTGAAGCAGCGCCAGTATTCACCTGAGGTTCAGATGCGGCTTGGGCGACGACACTCGAAGCGGGTTGAGCTGCAACAGCTGAAGCAGGGCGCTCAATGGCGAGAGGATCAATCGGATCTTGTACTGAACCAGCAATTTTTTTGGGATTTAATGGTTGCTCAGTTGTTGGAGCAGCAAAAGCAACATTAGCAAGAATACAACTTAAACTCATAGCGAGTAATGAGCGAACAAACATGTAATTCAACCTTATGAATTATTCATATTGAGATATAAGATATTGCAAGTATTACAGAAAATGAGCGCGCTTGCAGTAGCAGTTTTGTGTCAAAGCGAAAATTTATTTTAAGCCTGAAATTTTGTATGGCATTCAAATTATAAATTCCAGGCTAACTTTGTTATCATGCGCGATATATGAAAATTTAGAGATTGGTAATGACAACGTTGAAAAATGATCGTTTTTTACGAGCTTTATTACGTGAACCTGTAGACACCACACCTGTATGGATGATGCGTCAAGCAGGACGTTATTTACCAGAATATCGGGAAACACGTGCGCAGGCCGGTGATTTCCTTTCTTTATGCAAGAATACTGAATTTGCTTGTGAAGTGACGTTACAGCCATTGCGTCGTTATGAACTTGATGCGGCGATTTTATTTTCGGATATTTTAACGGTTCCTGATGCGCTGGGTTTAGGCTTATATTTTGAAACTGGGGAAGGTCCAAAGTTTCATAAAACAGTACGTACTGAACAAGACGTTGCCAATCTGCCTAAACTCAATGCCAAGTCAGATTTGGCCTATGTCATGAATGCAGTTTCGACCATTCGTTCTGCTTTAGGCGGTCAGGTGCCGTTAATCGGTTTTTCTGGCAGTCCCTGGACTTTAGCGACTTATATGATTGAAGGCGGTTCAAGCAAAGAATTCCGTTTTACCAAGAATATGATGTATGCGCAGCCAGAAGTTTTGCACGCATTACTGGATCATCTGGCAGATTCAGTGATTGATTATCTCAATGCACAGATCGATGCCGGTGCTCAGGCAATCCAGATTTTTGACAGCTGGGGCGGTGCACTGGCGCATAGGGAATATGTTGAGTTTTCCTTGAGCTATATGAGCAAAATCATTGCTGGGCTACAGCGAGAAAAAGACGGTCGCCGTATTCCGATTATTGTTTTCACCAAAGGTGGCGGGCAGTGGCTGGAAAATATGCTGACTACGGGTGCAGATGCATTTGGACTGGACTGGACCACACCGCTTTACACGGCACGTGATGTTATTGCAGGACGTGCTGCCTTACAAGGTAACTTAGATCCGGCGGTACTTTACGGTTCAGCGGCTTCAATTGAGAAATCGGTCAAAGCCATGCTGGATGATGCTTATGCCAATGGCGAGAAAACAGGGTATATCGCCAATCTGGGGCATGGTATTACCCAGTGGGTTGATCCGGCACGTCCGAAGATTTTTGTGGATACCGTACATGAATACAGTGCGAAATATCTAGGCTGATATTGAACAGATATTTAAAGTTAAACAGGCTAGGATCAGTTTCGTGCAGTTGATTGTATTACCACTCAGTTTTATCACTAAGGCAGCTTCGGCTGCCTTATTTGGGTTATTGCTGCTGATTGCATTTGCAGTCACGGCACCGATAGGAAGTCATGAATACTGGGGCTTCTTTCGCTATGACTATTTACTGTTTTACGCCTTGCTCATTCAGGTCTGTCTGATCTATTTAAAACTCGAGTCATGGGCAGAAGCCAAGGTCATTGCCTTGTTTCATATCATGGCCATGGGGATGGAAATCTTTCTGACCCATCCTGCAATTGCATCCTGGCAATATCCGCAGCCTGCCGTGTTTAAATTGTGGACTGTGCCGCTTTTCGCTGGATTTATGTATTCGGCTGTGGGCAGTTTTTTTGCACGCTCGTTACGGTTATATCAGGTTTCAATGGCAGATTTGCCACGTTTTAGCACAATGTTGTGTCTAGCGGTTTTTTCGTATTTAAACTTTATGACCAAGTTTTTTATTCCAGATATCCGGGTGGCTTTATTTATCTGGAGTGTGCTGATTTTCTGGAAGACCCGACTATATTTCCAGCTCCATCAGCATCGTTTTAAAGTGCCGATGTTACCGGTTCTGCTGCTGTTGGCATTCCTGATCTGGATTGCTGAAAATATTAGTACTTTCTATCAAATCTGGCTGTATCCAAGTCAGGTGGATGCATGGCATATGGTGGGGTGGGGTAAGTTAGGGTCTTGGTATTTATTATTATTACTCAGTCTGGTTTTAGTGTTAAAAATTTTGGGTAATCGTGATAAAAATGGGACGTGGCAGCTGAATTAAAGGCACCATCTTCAATTATTTGAAATTTTATTATGAATATTTCACATATATTTCAAAATTTATTTGCTAAAACAAGCCAAGCTGGTTATTTTAATTTGTGTGTAAAACAATTACACAACACAATAGTGATAACAAATATTTAAATAATTTATGCTGGAGATCGTTCCTATGTTAAAGAAAATTGCATTAGCTGCATTATTGGCCGCTGGTTCAAGTGTAGCAATGGCTGATAACGATGTAGGTTGTGGTGTGGGTACACAGGTTTGGGCGGGTCAAAAAGGTGTAGTGCCGAAAATTCTTGCGGCTACCACTAATGGTATCTTTACTAACCAGTTACTCGGTATCACATTTGGTACTTTAGGTTGCCGTCAGGGTGGAACAGTGACTGCTCAGGTGGTCACGTTTACCAATGAAAATGCTGAATCTTTAGCGCGTGATATGTCAGTTGGTCAAGGTGAGAGCCTGAATGTACTTGCTGAGTTAATGCAGATCAAAGCCAATGATAAAGCACGTTTCTTTGCAGTATCTAAAGCAAACTTTGCTGAAATCTACTCAAGCAAAAACAAAAATACCCTTCAGGTATTAGACTCTTTACAAAGTGTAATGGCAAAAGATGCGGTGTTAAAAGCATACGTTTAATTTGCTGCATGATAAAACCCTGTCTTGATGGCAGGGTTTTGTTATCGTTATTTTCCTTATACTTAAAATATTTGCTGCTGAATGAAATTAATAACTTTTACGATAGCGTCTTTAATGTGTCATTTTGCACATGCCTCGATTGAAACGGATTTACAGCAATATTTGGACCTTGCTCAACAAAAACAATTAGATCAAAACATTACATGGCAACGTCTGATGTATGCCGATCAAAAACAAAATAGTGAAGTCAGTTATGCTGGTTATTTTTATGCCAAAGATGGCAAAACAAATTTAAATAGCGAATTACAAGCTGATATCAAAGCCTTATTTCAGCAAGCTGCAGATAATCAGTCGATCCGCTGTAAATTCCCTGCACGCAGCCGTTGGTTAATGCAGCAGCTTCAGATTGACCCTCAACAACTGCCGAAAGTAAATTGTGTGGAATTTGATGAATGGATTAATCAAATTAAACCGCATAAAGCTACCCTGATTTACGCAACAGATTTTATGGGTAATCCCAGTTCGATGTTCGGGCATACCTTGCTACGTCTAGACCCTAAAGACCAGAAGCAGCTCAATCTGGTGTCATACGCAGTCAATTATGCGGCAACGGTGAAAGGTGAGGACAACTGGTCCTATGCATGGAAAGGCTTAACCGGACAGTATCCCGGTGAATATTCATTAATGCCGTATTACCGTAAAGTCAAAGAATATGGTGATTTTGAAAGCCGTGACTTGTGGGAATATGAACTCAATCTGACACCAGAAGAAACCCGCTTTCTGGTCGAGCATATCTGGGAAATGCAGCACGTCAGTTTTCCCTACTATTTCGTCAGCGATAACTGTGCTTACCGTTTGCTTGGCTTGATTGATCTGGTACGTCCGAATTTAAACTTAAAACAGCAGTTTAATTATGCTGCGATTCCGATTGAAACCTTGAAGGTTGTTGATCAGCAAAATCTGGTCAAAGAGGTAGTCTATCGACCTGCACTGGAAACCCAGTTACTTGCTCAAGCCAAACAGCATGGCACAGCTTTGGCTAAAGTTGCACATAAAGTCGCCTTTACCGAGGTTGAACAGACACAGCCAATTCTCAAAAATTACAGTCAGTCTGAGCAGGCCAAAATTCTTGAAATGGCCTATGACGATTTATATCTGCAATTTATTAGCCGTAAAGTTGATACTGATTTTGCCCAACCGCAACTGCGCCAGCTCCTTGCTGAGCGTAGTCAGATTCAGGTGGATAAACAACGTCAGGAACCGACCCGACCACAGAAACAGCCTGTTGAAGGGCATCATGCACGCAATATTTCAGTCAATGTGGGTGAAGTACAAGGCCAGAGCTTTGTCGAACTTGGGCATCGTCAGGCCTATCACGATTTGATTGATCCACAAGCAGGCTATCGCACAGGTACGCAATTACTGTTTCTGGATGGTAGCGTGCAGTATCGCGATGACAAGCTTAAAGTTGAGCACTTAGATTTTTTATCGGTCAATTCATATAATCCGGTTCAACCTTTTAAATCGCCCTTAAGCTGGGGATTTAATCTGGGCTGGAAACAGGAAGCCATTGAAAACGGACAGTTTAGTGAAGATAAACAACATGGCGTGATGAACCTGAATATGCAAGCCGGCTATAGTCTGGCTGATTATGACCGTCGACATATTTGCTATGGTCAGCTGCAAAGTCATATTCAAGGTGGCAAAGCGCTGGATAAAGGCTGGCGCGTTGGTGTCGGGCCTACAGTGGGGTGTATGAATGTATGGTCAGACAATATCAACAGTGTGGTACAGGTAGAATTACCCTATTGGCAAGATTTAAGTCAGTGGAATCTAAGAGTCGGTACCCAGCTTCAATATAGTTTGAATGCCAATCATGCTATGCGTTTGAATTGGGATTTTGAACAGCAGGATCATAAAGACTGGAATAAAGTAGGTTTAGCTTATATACGGTTTTTCTAATCATGTATCATATTGATCAAGCTAGTGAATTTGAAAAATTACAACAATGCCTTGAAGCGCTAAACGGCGTGGTTTCTGATGTACAGAACTGGCGAGTGCCACAGCTAGGTTGTTTAGATCACTGGAATAATATTAAAGAGCAAATCATTGAATATAAACAGAACGAGTATTTATTCTTTGATTCTTCTCCCTCGGCAGCTATCGATATTTATCAATTATTAGAACTGGACATCTATTTTAAAAATTTCTGTCTCGAGATCACTTATCTGATTCGTCTCGGTTATGACCTTGGTCTGGTAGCTGACCAGATCCGCGATATTTATCAGTCTGTCTATGCGTTCTGGCTGGCCTATGCCGACTTACTTTCTCTGATTCAACAGCAGGGACATTCGACTGGTATTACTGCGATTCAACTCGCCACTGACTATGCACATGCCTTGTTATTGCTGTGCTGTGCAATCTGTTATGGCGATGAAACCGACATAGTAAAAATCATTGATGGGTTACTGGGTTATCCCCCAGATTGTTTAATTGACCTGATCAGTTATCCTTACCTTGAGGTGGAATCAATAAGTCCTGATTATACGGTCAGTTATCCATTTCAACAGCTCGATCAGCTCCTAAATACAGAGGTAGATGCTTCAAGCATAGGGGAGTATGTAGAACAGATCGAACGGGACCAGCAACAAGGTAAGTATTGGTCAAAGAAATTTTTTCATCACATTGCATTATTTGGAAAGTGGCGCTTTGAGGCCTTAATTCTATGTAAACTTTATCAAATCGACCTGAATGAAATGACGCAATATCAAAGTTTTCCAGAGTTATTTTCAAAAATAACTGATCAGACTTCTACAATCACATAGTATTTTTTCACAGCTTCAACCACTTCAAATGTTCCGGCGAATGCAGGTGGAATAATGCCTGCATTTCCCGCAGTGACTTCAATAAAAGAATTGGTTTTTGCATCGTGGATACGCACAATGCCTTCAATGATCTGAAAAAATTCTTGCTTGTTTTCAGCAAATTGAATTTTCCAGGCACCGACTTCACAGTGCCAGATGCCACAATCCATATGCGGATGTTCATATAGGCCATAGGTGAGCCGTTCAGGATTACCCTGAACCAGACGATCTGGCCGAGGATAATCAATGCTGGCTTCACTTTGTATTAAATGACCGAAGCCGGCGAGCTGAATGGATGACATATGCAGAATCCGGATTAATAGCTTTCTGGTACAGCGCTCAAGAACTCACGACGTGTGTCTTTATCAGTTTTAAAATCACCAATAAAAGAAACCGTACGTGTAGTCGATTCTTGCTTGCCCACACCACGCATCATCATGCACATATGTGCAGAGTCAATCACCACGGCAACACCACGTGCCTGAGTCACCTGAGCAACAGCTTCGGCAATCTGCTGGGTCAGGTTTTCCTGAACTTGTAAGCGACGTGCAAACATTTCAGTAATACGGGCAAATTTTGATAGACCCAGTACCTGACCCTCAGGTAAATAGGCGATATGCACACGGCCATAAAATGGCAATAAATGGTGTTCGCAAAGCGAATAAAATTCGATATTTTTAACCAATACCATTTCATGGTTATCGGAAGGGAAGAGTGCGCTATTTGTAACTTCTTCAAGCGTTTTGCTATAACCAGAAGTCAAAAAAGAAAAAGCTTTCGCCGCACGCATCGGTGTATCTTGTAAGCCCGGGCGATTCAGGTCTTCGCCAACGGCAGTTAAGATATTTGCGTACGATTGCTGCATAGACATAACAATGTTCACTTAGGTGGGTTGAACAAAAACGGCAATTGTATCAGAAAACGATTAAAAATCTTAATTTTGATATAAATGCCGATTACTGTTTGAATTTAGGGTTCTTTTCAGCACGTTTGAGCAAGACTAAAACTGCTCCGGTACCCCCTTGATTTTCAGGTGCACTGACAAAAGCCAATACATCACGGTGTTGTCTCAGCCAGCCGTTGACATAGGTTTTTAAAATCGCTTCGGGGCCTTTACCGTGCACGATCTTGATGACATTCTGGTTTTCATCTTTGGCCATCTGAATGATTTGCAAAACCGCTGCACGTGCCTGTTCAATAGTACAGCCATGTAGATCCACTGCTTCAAACCAACGGATTTTACCGGTTTTTAAGTCTTCAAATACTTTGTGCTGTAAGGTGGCGATGCGATAGCTTAAAGCAGCCTGACTTGCAACCGGGTTCAAGATCGCTTGGGTATCCGAAATTTCGGTCAGCTCTTGCTCGGCACCACCTTCTGCCGCAGCACGTTTTGCCAGCGTTTGGGCATCAACTTTTTTGCTACGTGTCACTTTGGTATCGGCAATATTTTGATTGTCGATCGGTTTGACCCCAAGCAGGGCTTTTTTGAACAGTTCTGTATCTTCCAGCTTTTCAGCAGCTTGAGCTTTTTTTGATTCGGCTTGCTTCGCAATCGCGCTGGATTGAGGATTAGAGATTTGCTTTTTAAAGGCTTTCAGTAAATTAAACTGATCTTTAGAAAGCGATGAATCATGTTTACTCATAATTTTAGAACAATAGGCAAGATACCAGAGAGGTGTGAAATTATAGTCTGAAACCGAGATAATTTGAACCGATTGTATGCATGGTCACTGTATGAGTTAAAAAGATAAATCGTAAAACCTTTCGAGACCCTCAATATAATATTTTTGTGCTATCAAGCTGTAAGCTAATGTTCCTCACGGATGATAATAAGACATCGCTCTTTGAGCAAAAAAAGCGATATCCTGATCTGATATCGCATCTCCAGTAATGAAAACTCGATAAAATATAGGTGCGGCGGCGAGCTCAAAAAAATCACGAACCTGTGTTGAAGCAGACAATTCACCTCGTTGAATGGCACGGTCAATCAGAGGGGCGGCTAATAAGAAACGCTCATGCCAGAAATCCTTTCGGGCTTGTTGCACATGTTCATTTGAAGAATTCAAGGTGGCTTTTAAAATATTAAAAGTAAAAGGGCTATAGAGGGTAATGAGGATCGTTTTTAAAAATGAACACAGATCATTTAAGGTACTGCCTGTATTGGGTAACACGACATCTGCTTTGATTCGTGTTGATACAACATCCAGAATAAGTTCAATTTTAGTCGGCCAACGGCGATAAATCGTTGTTTTATTAACCTGTGCCAATTTTGCAATTTCTGGTATTTCAATATCTTGATAATCAGTTGTTAGAAGTAGTTCATAAGTTACCTGATGTATTGTTGTCACCATTCTTTCAGCACGTCCTCCGGGACGTCTTTGTTTTTTGACTTCTGATTCTGTATTTGGCATTTGACCATTCATCCAAAACTGCATTTAGTTCTTTATACAACCCACTAAAGCAACTATAGTTGCTTTAGTGGGTTAAAGGGTGATTTTCCAATGTATTCTAACATTCATGTTTATATAAACGGTCAGCACATAGCAAATGCTGCGATTCTTAAATGGGAAACGCGACGGGCTCATCTGGTATTAAAAAAACTGGGACTCAGCTCTAACAGCAATGATTTAATTGTGCTCAGACAGCTTTTACTTAAAAGAAAGAGCGAACTGGGGCAAGAGGGAATTAAAGCACGTCTGAAAAATGAGTTAAGAATTTCAGATTTTTTTGTGGATTTGATTGCCCGTTTATCATTTGGTTATCGTCGATTAAGTGTTACTGAAATATTTGTAGAAAATGCGCGAGCTGAGCAGTTTGTAGAATGGTTTGAAACGTGTACTAAAGAGAATGATGAAGACGCGATGCTGGCTGGAACGCCTGATCATTATCTTATTTCAACGGCGCATGGTGTGCAGGAAGTGATTGAAACCAATGGCGGTTCACCTTTAGCAGCCCATTTCTATATCGACTACAAAAACTTATCCAGCTTACGTTCTGATATTGATCCAGATTTTCCTTTGCAAATCGCAGGTGTTGCAAGATCACGTCATGGCTTGGCCATTGGTGGAGTTCGGCATCAATTTCGTAACGAAGGAAATGGTTTTAGGGCTAAATTAACGGTTGAATATCCTTTGTTGATTTTGCCAACCGTTATTTCAGGACATCAATGGCATCTGGCAAATGAGTTTTCTAACTGGATCAGTAGTGCATTTGGATGGTCATTGAATGAGAAAAAGTAGTCCACTTATTCTTTTTATACATAGAGAGATCGAGGCTCAAGGTAGAGTTTTACCTTGAGCCTGATTGGCTTAAATTTGCACAGGTTGTCCAAATAATTCATTAAACGCCTGATCTGGTCGAGGCTGTTTCATAAAACTTTCACCGACCAGGAAAGTATGAATGTCATTGGCTTGCATCATGTCTACATCTGCAGGTGTAGCGATGCCACTTTCAGTGACCAATATACGAGAAGCAGGCAATAATTTCTTTAAACGCAATGAGGTATTTAAATCCACATCAAAGGTTTTAAGATTGCGGTTGTTGACACCCAAAATACATTGCTCAGACAGCTTTAAAGCACGTTCTAATTCATATTCATCATGCACTTCAACCAACACATCCAGCTGTTGCTCAAAGGCCGTTTTCGACATTTCTTCCAGCTGTTGATCAGATAGGCAGGCCACGATCAATAAAATACAATCGGCCTGTAAAGCACGTGCTTCAACCACGTTATAAGGATCAATAAGGAAGTCTTTGCGCAAAGCTGGCAGGGCACAATGCTGACGCGCAATGGCAATATTTTCATCGGCACCCTGAAAGAAATCCACATCCGTTAATACAGACAGGCAAGCAGCACCTGCTTGTTCATACTGCTGAGCAATTTCTGCCGGATTAAAATCCGCCCGAATCACACCTTTAGATGGCGATGCTTTTTTAATTTCAGCAATCACGGCTGGACGTTTATGTTGTAAGGCATTGGCAAAACCACGCACAGGGGTTGCCTGTTTTGCCCATTGTTCAACATCATGCAAGCTACGTTGTTTTAAACGTGCTGCCAGCTCCTCATGTTTGCGGTCAACAATTTTACCTAAAATGGTATTTTGAATATCGATCATGAGAAGTCCTTAGTCTGCCTGATATTGTTTCAATGTTTTGGTAAATTCAGCCAAGATACTCATTTTTTCGAGCGCTTGTCCGCCATAAAGAATATCCTGAGCCAGCTCAACCGCTTGTTTGTAGGTTTTGGTAATACCTGCCACGTAAATTCCTGCACCTGCATTCAATGCAATCATATTTGCTGCTTTTTCACCAATCTCTGATTTGTCACGGCTTAATGCATCTTTAATCAGCTTTAAGCTTTCTTCTGAACTGTTGACCACTAAACCTGACAAGGTTTGAGAAGGAATACCGACATCATCCGGATTGAGTGTCCATTCGGTCACTTCACCATCTTTCAGTTCAGCAACAGTGGTTGGTGCAGCCAGACTGATTTCATCCAGACCATCTTTAGAGTGCACCACCAGGACATGCACTGCACCCAGCTGTTTTAAGACTTCGGCAATCGGGCGACATAATTCATCCGAGAAGACGCCAATTACAAAGCGGTTGACCCCCGCCGGGTTGGTCAATGGTCCAAGCAGGTTGAAAATACTGCGGATCCCCAATTCACGACGGGGTGCAGCGGCATATTTCATGGCTTTGTGATGATTCGGTGCAAACAGGAAACCGACACCGATTTCACGGATACAGCGTTCGGTTTGTTGCATGTCCAGGTCAAGATGGATACCGGCCTGTTCGAGCAGGTCTGAAGAACCTGATTTACTCGACACACCACGGTTACCATGTTTGGCAATGGTCGCACCCGCAGCGGCAATCACAAAACTTGAAGCGGTTGAAACGTTAAACAGGTTTTGACCGTCACCCCCCGTACCTACGATATCTACCAGATGAGGCAGATCACTGACATCGATCTTGATGGCAAATTCACGCATGATCCGTGCAGCCGCCGTCATTTCATCGATACTTTCACCTTTCATGCGCAGGCCCATCATCAGCGCACCAATCTGGGCTTCAGTTGCTTCGCCTTGCATGATGCTACGCATGACATCTTCCATTTGAGACTGGGTCAGATGAATGTTTTTGGTAATGTGGTTCAGCGCCTGTTGGATATTCATAGTCATGAGTTATAGCATTAATGATTGAAATTTTGGGTGAGGTCAGTTGTCTGGGTGGATTGGCTTTTTGTGATCCATGATTCACAAGTTGTGAGCTATGTTATCAGAAAATAAACAAAGATTTTTGTTGTTCGATCAGAGTTTTAAAAAATTTGCTGGTTTACCAATCCGGTATGTTGCGTTCACTCCAATTTTTTATGGAAAAAGGCTTTAATTTATTCTGAGTTTTTATGATAAGGAATTAACCATTTGGTATATCTTAATCCTACATATCACTAGAAAAAATGAGTATAAATCAACTAAATAAAAGTGGATATATTAGGTCGGTCTTCATTTTATGCATCCATAAATATGTATCTAAATTACTTGAAATATCTTGGGGCCGTGAAAAACAAAGGTTGTTTTGTTTTTGTCCTTTTTGCATGCCTTCATCCATTAGAAAGCTATGCTGAGACCAATGTAGAAAAACCACAAACCCAGACAAAGTCGGATAAAGTGGTACGTGTTGCAGTTACAGGTTCACGTATTTCTAAAGCTCAAAAAGATGGTCCGACCAGTGTGACGGTGATTACTGCGGCCGATATTGAAAAACACGGCTATAGCAATGCCTTCGACGCATTAAATAACCTGACCCAAAATACTGGCTTTGTACAAGGGGCTGACTATGGCAATACCTTTACGCCTGCAGCGAATGCGATCAGTTTACGTGGGTTAGGACCGAACCATACCTTGACCTTGATTAATGGGCATCGTGTTGCTGACTATCCTGTCCCCTATGATGGTGCGGTCAATTTTGTCAATTTAGCCAATATTCCCACGGCGATTATTGATCGGATTGAGATCTTAAATGGTGGTGCTTCCGCGATTTATGGATCGGATGCGATTGCGGGAGTCGTGAATATCATCCTGAAAAAGAAAACCGATGGCACACAATTCAATATCAAGGCAGGTGGGACCAAAGAAGGTGGGGAGAACCTACGCCTACAACTGAGTGGCAGTAAAACCCTGGATAAGCTCAATCTGGTGTATGGACTTGAGCTGAGTGGACGTGAACCGATCTGGGCAGCAGACCGGGACTTTATGACCAGCCGAACCCGCCGGGGAGAAAAGCCAGACACGATCGTCGGGCGTAAAAATGCCAACACTGGCCAGTATCTTTCTATTGGTGGGTGTGACGCATTTGATGGACTATTTAAAGGTTCAGTAAAAAATATTGGAAAAGCGGGAGCCGATAACTGTGCCAGTGGTCTGGCCCGACCGACCTACTGGACAGTACAGACCAAGAATCGCAGCCAGAATGGTTATCTCGGTTTAGATTATGAGCTGAATGAGAAAACCCAGTTATTCGCAGATGTGTTGATTGGCGCTAATCAAATTGAAAATAATACCCGTGGACCGACATGGACATCCTTAGGTGCAAGTAGTGGCTATTTCCTCAATCAAGACACAGGAAATTATGAAATCTGGACGCGACGTTTTGCGCCAGAAGAACTCGGTGGCGTTGAGCAAGCCAATAAAAAATGGAAGGAACTCTCCTCCAATTTAAACTTTGGTATCCGTGGTGATATTGGAGACAGCAGTTGGAGCTATGAAGCAGCCTATAATGGCTCGATTTATACCAGTCAATTACGCAAACAAGGTCTGGTCCGTTCAAATGTTGATGAATATTTCTTAGGCCGGCAATTGGGGACAGATGCCGATGGCATTCCGATATATTCACCGCATTTAGATCGTATCAGTCGACCACTGAGCGCCAGTGAATTTAGAGCTATTTCAGGCACGACTGAGGAAAAGGATAAGTCATGGGCACAAAGTTTAACCCTCAGTGCAAATGGCGACGTGTTTGAATTACCTGCCGGAACTGCCAAGCTTGCGGCAGTGGCAGAAATTGGTCGTCAAGGTTTTTCTATTAAACCGGATAAAGCGGTGGAAAATGGTGAATTTTATAATGCGACGTCCAGTGGTGAATATGGTGGGGCACGTACCCGTCAAGCCTTGGGTGCAGAGTTGTTCTTACCTTTAGCCAAGCCATTAAATTTAACCTTATCTGGACGTTACGACCGCTATGCCTTGTCAGATAATAGTATTGATAAGTTCACCTTCGGTTCGGGACTAGAATTTAGGCCCCATCCAATCTTATTGGTTCGTGGTAACTACGCGACCAGTTTCCGTGCTCCAGATATGAATTATCTGTTTTTAAATAAACAGAAGGGATATTTTCCAAGTACCACCGATTATTTACGTTGCAGTCAAACAGGCCAGCCTTTAGACAAATGTAGTTTTAAAGATTATTCGCCGGGTGCCAATTACACCTTAACAGGCAATAAAGATCTAAAACCTGAAGAGGGTAAATCTTATGGGGCAGGTTTCGTCTGGTCACCCAGTAATAAATTTGACCTCTCTGTCGACTACTGGGATATCAAAATTGATAATCTAGTGACCAATCTCAGCCCAGATAAAATTCTACGTCAAGAAGCTGCGTGTCGTTTAGGGACGCAAGATATCAATTCTGCGCCATGTATCGATGCATTAGCACGAGTTGAGCGCAACCCTGCAAATGCCGTGGTTGATCCAAATGTGATCAACAATATCAATATTGTTCCGATCAATGCGGCTTCAGATCATACCCGCGGGATTGATTTCACCAGTAAATGGCGCTGGAAAACAGACCGTCTGGGTAACTTCTTATGGACTGTGAATTATAGCCGTGTGCTTGAACGTGAATATCAACAGTCCAAAGATGGCGAGAAAGATAACTATTTAAAAGATTTGACCATTCCGGATTGGCGCGACCGCTTTAACACCAGTCTGGGCTGGAGTCGTGGTGATTGGTCATCAACGGTGCTCGTCAACCGTTATGGCAAGATTCCAAACGGTAATCAAACGGCTTATCTAAGCCCGACTTATTTAGTGAACTGGAGTGGAAGCTATCAAATCTCATCCCAAGCCTCTGCATCAATCATTGTGAATAACCTGTTTGACAAAGTGAAACACGATGACACAGGTGGCTGGCCATATTATCCAGTAGGATCTTATTCACCATTCGGCCGTCAGGCCTGGCTGGAGTTTAACTACAAATTCTAACAACGATCTACGGATGCAGCGAAGTGGTACAGCATTTGCTGCATCTTTTTATTTTAAAAACTACAGAGGACAGATCTCCTATGTTGGTCAAACCTTCATTTAAAAAACAATTGCTACTGACAACATTACTTTCTTTATCTGCCACACAGATTTTTGCATCAAACAGCAATGAACAGATTCCAATCGGCAAATTACCTGAATGGGCCATACCGGAATCTTATGATCTGGATTTTAAAATTGATCCTGCACAAAAAAGCTATACAGGTAAAACCACCATCCATTTAAAGCTGACCCAAGCCACCGATCATGTCTGGATTCATGGTAAATCTTTGTCGGTAAAAGACACCCATATCCTATCTACAGCTGGGCAGAAAACCACGGCCCAATATGAGCAGGCGTCAGAAGTCGATGGGGTGAGTGTAATTAAATTTGCCAAGGCTGTACCTGCAGGTCAGTACAGCTTGGTACTGGATTTTAATGCCGATTATGACCAGCAACTGGATGGTATTTATAAAATTGAATTTGAGGGTAAACCTTATGTCATGACTCAAATGGAAGCGATCAGTGCGCGTCAATCTTTTCCTTCATTTGATGAACCACGTTTTAAAACGCCCTTTAATATTCGTTTAACCATTCCAAGTAAATATTCAGGCTTTGCCAATACCAATCAGGTTGCTGAACAGACCGAAAAATCAGGTTGGAAAACCCTCAGCTTTGCTCCAACAAAACCCTTGCCAACCTATTTACTGGCACTGGCAGTTGGACCATGGCAAGTACAACAAGGCCCTGATATTGGTGCAACAGCGTGGCGTAAACAGGCGATCAAATTACGTGGACTGGCACCCGCTGGCAAGGCTGAAAAAATGCAGCATGCCTTGTCTGAAACGCCAGCAATTTTAACAACATTAGAAGATTATTTTGCCTTTGCTTATCCGTTCGACAAGCTGGATTTACTTGCTGCACCTGACTTTGCTGCTGGGGCGATGGAAAATCCGGGACTGATCACCTTCAGGGATTATCTGATGCTGCTGGATAAAGACTCTCCTGTGTCATTTGTACAAAGTTCATTTAATGTCAATGCACATGAGTTGGCGCATCAATGGTTCGGGGATGTGGTGACCATGCCGTGGTGGGATGACCTGTGGTTGAATGAATCTTTTGCGACATGGATGCAAAGTAAAATCACTCAACAATTGCACCCTGAATTTAATGCTGATCTGGAACGTGTCGTTGATACTGCTGGTGCTATGAAAAGCGATAGTCTGGTCAGTGTACGCCGTATCCGCCAGCCGATTTTAAGCAATGCTGATATTCAAACCGCTTTTGACGGGATCACCTATCAAAAAGGCGCAGCGGTTTTAAATATGTTTGAAAGCTATCTCGGAGAAGAAAAATTTAAACAAGGGGTGCGCAATTATATTAAAAAGCATCAATATGGCAGCGCTACCGCCAATGATTTAATCAGCGCGTTAGCAGAGCAGTCGGGTCAAGGCGAGCGCTTTAGCAAAGCGGTGAAAAGTTTTATTGACCAAACTGGGGTGCCATTGTTGAGCACCTCATTACAACAACAAGGGAACAAAGTCTTTTTAAATGTGCAGCAAACACGTTATCTCCCAGTGGGTTCTAAAGGTGATGCCAACAGTCTTTGGGGCGTACCTTTATGTGTACGTTACGAGGTGCCGAATGGTTCAAGTAAAGTTCAGTGTGAGTTGATTGATCAGGCCCACGCCAAAATTGAGCTCAAAGGCGCAACCGTGAATAGCTGGTATATTCCAAATGCTGGAGCGGCAGGCTATTACCAGTTCAGCTTGCCGGAAAAAGAGTTGGCACGTTTAACCGCTGCGACAGGAAAATTATCCAACAGCGAACAATTGGCCTATGCCTATGCAGTTTCGGCAGCGTTTAATCATGGTGATATTAATTTATTGGCAGTGGTAGATGTCGCCAAGAAATTCGCTGCTTCAGACAGCCGTCAAATCAGTACCGCATTATTCCCGCAATTGAGTACGATTCATCGCCATGTGTTAAAAACCGCGACGGAACGTGAACATTTTAGAAAAGCACTCACGAATTTATATCTGCCCAAGTTGAAGCAATTGGGCTATAGCAGTAAATCAGGTGAGTCTGCCGAAGACAGTTTATGGCGGAGTGAGTTGGTGCAGTTCCTCGCACTGGATATTCAGGTACCAGAAGTACGCCAGCAACTGTTAAAGCAATCTGATGCTTTATTTGAACAGAAGCAACTGAACTTTGCCCAGCTTACGCCAGAGTTATTACCGACGATTCTGGCAGTCCGTGTGCAACAAAAGGGCAAGCCTGCGTTTGATCGCTTAGCTGGAGAATTACAACGTGTCACCCAACCGACACAACGTCTGGCCATCCTGTCTGCTTTAGGTTCAGCCAACCAGACTGAAACACGTCCATTGGCACAGCAACTGGTTTTAGATCCGCGGGTGAAAGTCGGTGAAGTACGTACCGTGATTAACGCCATCAATAACTATAGCGGAGAGCAAGGCGGTTTATGGGCATGGTTTGAGGATAATCATGAGGCAGTGTTTGATCGCTTGGGCAAGTCTTCTGCTGGACGTTTTCCGGCCTTGTTTAGTGGTGCGGCATGTACGCAACAGCAAGCAACACAGCTCAACACCTTCTTTGCACCACGCACCAAAGAACTGGTTGGAGTCGAGCGCGGTTTGAATCAGACCAAAGAGAGGATTCAACTCTGTGAATCCTTAGTTGCAAAACAGGATGGCTCCATCGTGCAGCAATTGAAGTTGTAATTTACTCGTCATAAAAAAAGCCAACTATGAAAAGTTGGCTTTTTTTATTTTCAGGATAATTTAGGCATCATCCGCAGCGTCAGGATTTCTGACTCCCAATAACTGACTGGTTGCTGTACCCGCCGTCATTGAACCGTTCACATTTAATGCGGTACGGCCCATATCAATTAATGGCTCGATTGAAATCAGCAAGGCCACCAGAGTAATCGGTAAACCCATCGCAGGCAGCACAATTAAAGCCGCGAAAGTTGCACCGCCACCCACACCAGCAACACCGATTGAACTCAATGTGACCACAACCACCAGTTGGGCAATCCATAAGGGATCAAGCGGGTTGATACCAACGGTAGGCGCAACCATGACGGCAAGCATTGCCGGGTATAAACCTGCACAACCATTTTGACCAATCGTCGCGCCAAATGAAGCCGAGAAGCTGGCAATGCCTTCGGGTACACCCAATTGCTTGGTTTGCGCTTCAATATTTAGCGGAATACTGGCAGCACTTGAACGGCTAATAAAGGCAAAGCTCAATACCGGAAAGACTTTCTTGAAAAAATCGACCGGATTGATGCGTACGAAGACCAGAATCAGTGCGTGAACCAGGAACATGATCGCAAGACCAAGATAAGAGGCCACCAGAAACTCGCCAAGTTTGACGATATCGGCAAGATTAGCAGTGGCAACCATTTTGGCCATCAATGCCAGCACGCCATAAGGTGTAAATTGCATTACCAGACGCACAAGGCTAATCACCAAAGCTTGTAATGCTTCAATGCCATGTTTGATTCTTTCGCCATTGACCGTGTCTTTATCCATCAGCTTTAAAGCGGCAACACCTAAAAATGCAGCGAAAATCACCACACTGATAATGGCAGTAGGACGAATACCGGTTAAATCAGCAAATGGATTTTGAGGAAGTAGAGAAAGCAGAAGTTTTGGTACGTCGAGATCTGTGACTTGCCCAATATATTGACTTTGGATCGCAGCTAAACGTGCAGCTTCTTGAGTGCCTTGTACCAGACCTTCAGCGGTTAAACCAAACAGGTTGGTAATAGTGGCGCCTACGAGTGCGGCTATTGCCGTGGTGGCTAACAGGATACCAATCACCAGAACACTAATTTTTCCAAGCGACGTGGTCTGATGCAATTTCACTACGGCACTGACGATTGAAACGAAAATCAGTGGCATGATCACCATCTGTAACAGCTGGATATAACCATTACCTACCAGGTTGAACCACGCGACTGAGTGTTCAATGATCTGACCGTCACCATAAATGGTTTTGAGCGCCAGGCCGTAAATGATACCCACCACCATACCGATCAGAACTTTCTTGGAAAGGCTCCAATCTTTTCGGTAGGAAAAGAACAATCCGGCCATAAGCAGGACAAAAATAATAATATTCAATAAAACCAAGGTATTCACTATAGGTTGTCCTGATTGATATTTCAGGGGGATGCTAAAAAATAATGGCATAGATTCTACCATCCAGCTGCCCTGAAACTTAATCATTCCTATGACTATAGTTAATCTAAAAAAGTAAAAAGGGAGCTGTTCAATCTGAAATCCTGTCGCAGCTTTACTTTTTATAATCTGTGAAAAGTGGATTAATTATTGAAAAAGAATGATTTGTATTAAAGGTATAGGTCATTGTTTAATTTTAAAGCTTAAAAAACAGACAGTTTGTATAAGTTGTATATTGTTTTTATATGTTCAAAATAAAAACAGCCTATTGGGAAGCAATAAGCTGTTTACAGGCCGAAATGGGAAATCAGGTTTTGGTTTTAAGCATACTGCTCTAGAAAGTTCTTAAAAATCTGATGTCCATGTTCGCTTAAAATTGATTCGGGATGAAACTGGACACCCTCCACAGGAAGGGTTTTATGTTTAACACCCATAATTTCTTCAATCGTGCCATCTGCCTGATTGGTCCAGCAAGTGAGCTCCAGACATTCTGGTAGTGTTTCCTGCTCAATAACCAAGGAGTGATAACGTGTCGCTGCGAATGGAGAAGGGAGGTTGCTAAAAATTCCCTTATCGGTATGGTACATGTCGGATAAGCGCCCATGCATCACGGTTTTCGCACGAATAATGTTACCACCGAACGCCTGTCCAATGGCTTGATGACCTAAGCACACACCTAGTAAAGGAATTTTTCCTGCAAAGTGGTTTATTGCTGGAATAGAAATTCCTGCTTCACTTGGCGAACATGGACCCGGTCCAATCACTAAATATTTTGGCTGCCATCGTTCAATATCCTCTAATGAGACTTGGTCATTGCGAACTACTTTTACGTCCTGATTTAACTCGCCAAAATACTGGACGATGTTATAGGTAAAAGAGTCGTAATTGTCGATCATTAGAAGCATTTTGAGATAAACCTCTTGATGTTTAAGGTGTTTTTAAATTTCGTCTCTCAAGATACCCGTTTTGAATTAAGTGCCCAAAACAATGGATAAAAATAAAGCCGCTATTTAAGCGGCTAATATAACAAAAAATGAAGTGGCCAGTTTAACTATTTCATTCATTAAAACTTTGTAGAAAAAAGTTTAACGGAGGCCACATATGATTACTCACACAGATCACGCCAATCAAGGCAGAATCAGCTTTTCTTTAGACATAGAAAACCCCTCTGCCTCAGTCACGGAAGAAGATTAAATCTTACGGGTGTTATCAATCAGCCAGTCTAAAACCTCTCCAGACAGATGTTCGGCCAGTCTTTCCTGTACAGTTTGATGGTAGCGATTTAACCAGTCTTTCTCTTCCTGCGTAAGCATATCCACAACAATGCAATCTAAATGGATGGGGCAAAGGGTGAGTGTTTCAAACTCTAGAAATTCACCGTAGGTTTTTTCAAAACCTGCATGGAGCCGGTTTGCCACCAGATTCTCGATGCGAATGCCATATTTCCCTTCATGATAGAGGCCCGGTTCATTGGAGATAATCATGCCCTCACGTAATTTGCTATAGGCATGTATTGGCGCGTAATAAGAAAGCACTTGCGGTCCTTCATGAACGTTCAGCGCAAAACCTACGCCGTGTCCTGTGCCATGGCGATAATCCAGACCCTGCTGCCATAAAGTCTGGCGACAAATTGAATCCAGGAGCGGTGCAGCCAAACCTTCTGGGTAAATGCTTTTTGCCAAAGCAATATGACATTTTAAAACCAGCGTATAGTCACGTTTTTGTTGTTCTGTCGGTGTCCCAACGGGAACAACACGGGTGATATCCGTGGTGCCATCGACGTACTGCCCGCCAGAGTCGATCAATAATAGACCATCACCTTCGATGAATGAGTAGTGTTCTGGCGTTGCACGGTAGTGAGGCAATGCACCATTGGCATTAAAGCCTGCAATCGTGGCAAAACTTGGACCTATAAAACCGTCTTGTTGAGCACGGAAGGCGGTAATTTTCTCATCAATGGTCAGTTCTGAAATGTTCTCCTGATGATCAAGTGCTTTTGCTAACCAGTGGAAGAAATGGCAGAGGGCAACCCCATCTTTAAGCATGGCATGGCGGATATGCGCAATTTCGCTTTCATGCTTACGCGATTTAAAAAGTGTACTTGGGTTGATGTCGTAGACAACCTGAATATCCTTTGCGATCGCTTGTTCATGGTGAATCGATACTTTGGCTGGATCTAACAGGACAGATGTATCAGAAATATTGGCTAAAAACTGAGCTGTGTCCTGGTAGTTCCGAATCTCAACACCATCAGCTTTGAATGCCTCTTGTGTGCTTAGATCTATCTTATTGCGATCAACAAATACAACAGCCTGTTGAGCACTGATATATAAGTGTGAAAGGAATACGGGGTTGTACTCTACATCTTGACCACGTGCATTTAAGACCCAGGCAATATCATCTAAAGATGAAATAAAATGTCCTTCAATCGCCTTAGTATCTAAAGTTTCCCGTATTGCCTGGATTTTTTCTTTACGGGATAGAGCATTTAAGCCTTCAGGCATTAAATGGATTTTTTCTGAGGGCAGTTCTGGACGATTAGACCAGATTAAGCCAATTAAATCTTGCTGTGTTTCAAGTTTAAAGTCGCGTTGTTTTGCCGTATTTTGCAATGCCTTAAACTGCTGAATTGAAAGCGTTTGTCCATTCACTGAAATGACCGAACCAGACTGTAGATTTTTCTCCATCCAGGCAAGATGTGTCGAAGATTCATCACTGGTCAGTTTTTGTAATTGAAAGCCAGTTGCAGCGAGTTGTTGTTCGGCTTGTACCCAATAACGCCCATCAGCCCAGAGTCCTGCAAAGTTTTGGGTCACAACTAACGTGCCAACCGAGCCATTAAAACCGCTTAACCACTGCCTTGCTTTCCAGTGGTCAGGTAAATATTCTGACATATGCGGATCTGCACTCATGACAACCAAAGCATCAACATGTTGATTGTTCATGAGTTCACGAAGTTGAACTAGTTTTTCTGGAACAGTTAAGTCGTTCATATGGTTTCCAAATCAGGTTGAACTTTGCTGGTACTTTTGCCCATTAATTTGTTCATTGGTTTCTTTAATAAAAATAACACGATTGCCCCAATAACCAAGGCCAATACGCAGCGCATAAACAGGGTGGGTAAATTTTCGATAGCATCTGCGGCGATTTGACCACCAATCAAGCCTGCCATGAGGTTACCTAAAGCCGAACCCGTGAACCATAGACCCATAATTTGTCCACGAATAACATTTGGTGCAAGTTTGGTCATGGTCGATAACCCAATCGGGCTGAGGCAGAGTTCTCCTAAAGTCAGCAGAAATAAAGCTCCAACTAACCAGAAGGGAGAAACCAGACCATCGCTAATGGCAAAATGACTCGCCAACGACATCAGTAAAAATCCGCCTGCTGCCAGTAAAAGTGCAATAATAAATTTTGAAATATAACTTGGGTCTTTGTTCGCTTTGCCTAGTCTTGCCCACAGCCAGGCTGCAATTGGCGCAAAAATAATAATAAAAATCGCGTTAATAGATTGAAACCATACCGTTGGAATCTCAAAACCTAAAACATTACGGTTGGTATGATCTTGTGCAAATAAATTGAAGGAGGTAGGATTCTGCTCAAAGGCTGACCAGAACAGGGCAGAAGTAATCAACAGCACAAAACAAATAATAACTTTGAACTTTTCATTTTGATCTAAATTAAGGAAAAGCAATAAATAAGAAAAATAGGCAATAATTCCAATCCCAATTCCTACGGTTAAATAGGCGGCGACAGCGACAGGGTTGATGTGAATGATGCCCAAGAACGTTAGTGCAATAACGACTGCAACTGTGAATAAAAAGCCAAATACAATTTTAGGTGCATTTTTATTTTCTACCACCGGTTTGCTACAGCTATTGTTTTCTTGACGTAGCGCGTTAAAAGTTTCGAGCTGGGGAATTGCCCTAAAACGGAAAATTAATAAGGCAAGCAGCATCCCGAGGCCACCAATACCAAAGCCTAAATGCCAGCCATGATCTCTGACCAATAGTCCTGTAATCAGCGGGGCTATAAATGAGCCCATATTAATGCCCATATAGAAAATGGAAAAGCCTGCATCACGTCTTGCATCTTGGGCTTTATATAAGGTTCCAACAATCACCGAAATACATGTTTTAAATAGGCCGGAACCTAAAACAATCAGTACTAAACCTAAATAAAAGAAAGACTGATCTAATACAGGGGTAAGGGCAATGGAAAGATGACCCAAGGCAATAATAATAGAACCATACCAGACAGCGCGCGCTTGACCTAACCAGTTATCTGCAATCCAGCCACCAAAAACGGTCATTAAATACATCGAACCTGCAAACAATCCGACAATCGCGGCAGCAGTGGGTCGATCAAGGCCCAGACCACCTTGATTGACCATAGCAATCATATAAAGGATCAGTAAAGGCCGGATGCCATAATAGGAAAATCTTTCCCAAAGCTCTGTGAAAAAAAGCGTTTGTAACGGTTTGGGATGGCCAAAAAAAGCCTTATCTGCTCGTTCAAAGTCATATTTCATTAATCAAATCCTTGAATGATTTTAAGTTTTTATAAACATAACTTTGGGTTTGTTTATTAATAATAAAAATTTATGTATACGATTTTTAGTTTTTTTAATCGTAAAAGCAAGTTTGGCCTGTATAAAAAAAGTGAATGAAAAAGAACATGAATAGTAAAATTTGTTGAGTATCCAAGAGGGGCCGATCTAAGTCTAATAGCTCTGATCGGCTGGCCAGACAGTATTTAAATCGGGCATCTATTTAGAAAAATTCATAAAAATTAAATATATAGATGGGCTTTTTAAATGAAGCATAATGCCTACTGATAAATAGGTTTGGAAACAGATTACAGTTGTGCAAATCAACCCCGAAAATTTATTGAGTAAGTCATTATCAAAGATATGATTACTTTCAGGTCATCCGATAAGAATCTCAGCATTCTATATAAGAAAGTATTATGATCATGAACAGCTGTTTGAAATTGATGCAGTGCGTTATATCAGTGCAACAATTTTGCACCAATTTGGGGCGGTAATGAACTATTTAAATATGCCATAATTTGAAAATGTGTGAATATGGTGCATTTACATAAGCAAACAGTATAATGCGTTCAAGTCAAGGAACCTAAATCATGATTACTTATAAGTAATTCAATATTTTAGGTAGGATTTAAAATTGTTGGTATGATAATTGCTAATTATACATCAACACCTAACACGCACTTAACAAGTGCATAAAAATTTCATTGGAGCAAATGAGCATGGCGAACAAGGTCCTTCAACTCATCAAAGAAAGTGGCGCAAAATGGGTCGATTTTCGCTTTACTGATACTAAGGGTAAAGAGCAGCACGTAACTTACCCAGCTGATACCATTGATGAAGATACTTTTGAAGACGGTAAAATGTTTGATGGTTCTTCAATTGCTGGCTGGAAAGGCATTGAAGCTTCGGACATGATCTTACGTCCAGATGCTGAAACTGGTTTTATTGACCCGTTCTTTGCTGAACCGACTGTTGTTGTGACTTGTGACGTTATCGAGCCATCAACTGGTCAAGGTTACGAGCGTGACCCACGTTCAATTGCTCGTCGCGCTGAAGAATACTTAAAATCTACAGGTATCGGTGATACTGCATTCTTTGGCCCAGAACCAGAATTCTTCGTTTTTGACGAAGTGAAATGGGACATCGACATGTCTGGCGCGCGCCACACATTGATCGCTGAAGAAGCGGCTTGGTCGACTGGTAAAGATTATGAAGCAGGTAACTCTGGTCACCGTCCACGTGTGAAAGGTGGTTACTTCCCAGTTCCTCCTGTTGATTCTTCACAAGACATGCGTGCTGACATGTGTGCAAAAATCGAAGACATCATGGGCCCAGGTCGTGTAGAAGTACATCACCACGAAGTTGCATCTTGCCAGTTAGAAATTGGTGTAAGCTTCAACACTTTAGTTCGTAAAGCGGACGAAGTACAACAGTTCAAATATGCAGTTTGGAACGTTGCACACCAATATGCAAAAACAGCAACCTTTATGCCTAAACCAATGGTAGGTGATAACGGTTCTGGTATGCACGTGCATATGTCAATCTCTAAAGATGGCAAGAACCTGTTTGCTGGTGATGAATATGCTGGTTTATCAGAAATGGCATTATTCTTCATTGGTGGTGTAATCAAGCACGCTCGTGCATTGAATGCAATTACCAACCCTTCTACAAACTCGTATAAGCGTTTGGTTCCACATTTCGAAGCACCAATCATGCTTGCTTACTCAGCACGTAACCGTTCTGCTTCGATCCGTATTCCTTACGTTTCTAGCCCGAAAGGCAAGCGTATTGAAGCACGTTTCCCAGATCCAATGATGAACCCGTACTTAGGTTTCGCGGCATTGTTAATGGCTGGTCTTGACGGTATCCAAAACAAGATCCACCCAGGTGAAGCTGCTGATAAGAACTTATATGACCTTCCTCCTGAAGAAGAAGCAAAAATCCCAACCGTTGCTCACAGCTTGGATATGGCACTTGAAGCACTTCAAAATGACCATGAGTTCCTGTTGAAAGGTGGCGTGTTCACTAAAGAAATGCTTGATGCATATATCGAACTTAAAACTGAAGAAGTTCGTCGTCTTAACACGACAACTCACCCAGTTGAATTTGATATGTACTACAGCCTGTAATACATCCCTGATTCAGAAAAGCTCGCTTCGGCGAGCTTTTTTATGTTTTTGGTTCGATTGAAAGTCGTACTCTTTTTCGTAAGAAATTCATGTAAACTAATCGCGATGTTTTTAGTGAGCCAAGCATGCGAAATTTACGACCAAACAGAATAAAAGGAAAAGAGCTTCCTGCAGTATTAAAAAAATGGTTGTATGCATCGGGATCACTGACCCAACAATTGACCGATTTAGGGCAAGGTCAATTTCATGTTGAACGGATTAAAGAGCATTATCAGCGAATGACTTTGAATGATAGTCAGTGGATGAAAATGCCGCTCCAGCATGTGGCATGGGTGCGAGAAACCCATCTTTATGGCAGCGAAGAGCAGGCCTGGGTAAAAGCCAAAAGTATTTTCCCCATCTTAAGCCTGCAAAAAAAGGCCAGATTATTTCAGCATATTGGTAACAAACCGATTGGCTGGTTCCTGTTTCACAGAACCAGTCCAGCTTGTGAAAGACGCGTTATCTATCTTGACGAGGGGTGGACACGTCAGAGTTGTTATACTTGGCATGGTTGTAAATTTATCGTGCAGGAAACCTTTTTACCCGCATTTGAACAGTTTATTCAACAGCATTGACGCTAAGGATTATCATGGAAACAGTGCAGCATACGACTTGGCGACAACGTTTAGAGGCTTATTACTACCTTTGTCGTTTTGATAAACCAATTGGCACAGAGCTGGTATTTTGGCCAACCATGTGGGCATTATGGATTGCATCTAAAGGAATTCCTGACCTTAAAATCCTGCTTGTGATGATTTTAGGTGTCATTTTTATGCGTGCCGCTGGCTGTGCCATTAATGATTTTGCTGACCGTAAGGTAGATGCTCATGTGGAGCGAACCAAAACGCGTCCTTTAGCAACAGGAGTGATCCGTGCTAGAGAGGCTGTCTTTGTTTTTCTGGCTTTGGTGCTGGCAAGTGCTGCCTTGTTATTTTTTCTGCCGATTGAATCATTTTACTGGTCTTTTGGGGCTTTATTCTTAGCGTTTATCTATCCTTTTATGAAGCGCTATACCAATTTACCGCAAGTATTTTTAGGTGCAGCATTCTCGTGGTCAATTCCAATGGCGTATACGGCTGTTGGGCAAACGCCTGATTTAACTTGCTGGCTGCTTTATTTTGGTAATCTGGCCTGGACAGTGGCCTACGATACCCAATATGCGATTACCGATCGTGAATATGATCTAAAGATTGGGGTGAAATCGACGGCCATTTTATTTGGTCGCTATGATATCCAGATGATCGGTCTGCTTCAGTTAATGAGTCTGATCTTGATTGGCAGTGCCTTATATCTCGAAAATCTTTTGTTGCCTTTTGGCTTGATTGCCTTGGGTATTGTTGCCGTTGATTTTATTTATCAGGCGATGAAAACCAAAGATCGTGATCCACAAATCTGTTTTTGGGCATTCCGTCACAATCGTTGGGTCGGGTTGATTATCTTTATTGGAATTTTTTTAGAATTAATAGCTTAATCTGACTGTATAGTTGAAAAGTGTCCTATGCAGGGCACTTTTTTTATGCCTTAATAAGCTGGCATGTAGTTTCATGCACAAAAATAACACCAACACTAAAAGGATATTTTATGAAACGGTCCAAGATTGCATTGGCGATGACGTTCTCAATTTCTGCATTATTTTTAACCGCATGTAATGATGATGATAAAGGTTCAAATCACAAAGTTGATCAGGATAATAGATCTTTTGTTTCGGAGAGCTCGTATACTTATGAGTCGGAAGGCTTGGCTGATTTAAGTGCTGCTAGCTCAATCAAAGTCATGAACTATAAAATGCCAAATGTACTTGGCAAAATGGTTGAAACTTCTGCTTTGGTATTTTTTCCGAAAATCGCAAAACCAAAAGATGGCTATCGTGTGGTTGTTTGGGCGCATGGTACATTGGGAGTGGCGGATAAATGTGCTCCGACGAATACCCCATTAAATTCTAATTTTAAGAATTATACTGCAAAAAATTTGTTAGAACAGGGGTATGTGATTGTCGCTCCAGATTATGAAGGACTAGGTGGAGAAGGTGAACACCCTTACTTGCATATTCCAAGTGAGGCGCGTTCTGCACAGTATGCTGTTAAAGCGGCAAAAGAACATTATGCTGATCAATTACATGGTTCATGGATGTCTGTTGGTCAATCACAAGGTGGGCAAGCCTCATTAGGAATTGCTGAATATGCGAATAATGACCTGACATTTAAAGGGGCCATTGCAGGCGCTCCAGCATCTAGTTTAGATAAAATTATTTTAGAAGTGGCTCCTCAGGCGATTGATACCTTACCACAGCCAGCAGCAATCGATACATATGCAACTTTGTTATCGTATGCTGCATTAACAGGGGTCGGGATTACTTCCTATGAACCTACATTCAACTATCAACGAATGTTTGGAAGTGCGAAAGCAAAAGAAATATCCACTTTGGCAAAAACTGAATGCTTAGGCCAAATTGTAGAGGCTTATAAGCAAGATATTCAAAACTATATTGTGAATAATCCTACTGCTAAAGTTTCGGAGTATGATGGTATTGATAAGGTGGAGTTCAAGAATGATGCAACGATTCAAAAATTCTTAACTGATTATAGTCAACCAACAACCAAGAAGCTGGATAAACCGATTTTAATCGTGCAGGGTGTGTATGATACGAATGTACCTTATGTGATTACTAATGCAATGTACCAAGCTATGTATAAGGCTGGAACGGATGTGAAGATCATCCCAATTGATATTGTTCCGAGCGCGACTAACCCAATAGTCAATGGTTCACACACGGGAGCGATTCTTGCAGCAAATGAGAGTGGAGAATTGGTACAATTTATTAAGCAAAATATGCCAGCGCAATAAAAATTAGGATGAAAAAGAGTCTCTTTATCGAGGCTCTTTTTTGTTATATTGTTGCATTCTTAAAATTGATGTCGTTTGAGTTTAAAGTCGCTATGAGCCAGCAACCTGTTGAAAAAAAATCAGTCCCTTGGTTATTGATGGGGTTAGGATTATTGATCCCTATTTTTATTGTAGGTATGGCTTTCCTGGCAGCAAAAAGTGATGCGCAGACCAAAAAGAAATATGATCAGCAACATGCAGAAATCGCCAAAAAGTTTGAACAGCAGAAAAGTGCTGAGCAAGCAGAAAAAGCTGAATAATTTCTTTCCAGATATTTTGTTATCGAATATCCATCTGTAACTGTTTTACAGATGGGATCTGGGTATAACGTTGAACCTGATAACCAGCCTCTTGCAACATCTGATCACGTTTTTTATCTTCGGATTCCTTTCCTATATGGCTCGGGTCATCTAGTTCAATAATCGCCAGTACTTTCATGTCCTGATCTAAAACCACAAAGTCGGTGACCTTACGATTGAACTTACTGCGAATTTTATAATGATCGCTGGTAATCAGGGCACTAAAGGCCACCTGAGCAAGTATGTGATGCTGTGGAAAGGCTTGTTGCAGACGAATAAACATCCGTGATTCGAAATTTGTAATGACAGGACGTGCAAAAAATTTCTGTTTGGGAAAGAAGGGGCGTAGGCAGCTATAAAGCAGCCAAGCTGTGCTGATCAAGCCAATAGTCAGAAACAGGAGATGATTCGATTGAAACATAGATTTAATAGCGTACAAAGAAAAAACCCACTCGATAAGAGTGGGTTTTTTAGAATCTTGGCTCTCCCACCTGGGCTCGAACCAGGGACCTGCGGATTAACAGTCCGTCGCTCTACCGACTGAGCTATGGGAGAATCTGGAACGAATTCTAGGGCTTAAATGCAGGTCCGTCAAGTAAAATGAGTATGAATAATAATCGCTTAACAAAAATATTGTGGGTTAGCGAGCAACCTGATTACATTGTGCCAGTTCAGGAGAGCGTGCATCCCAGCTGGCGCCTGCCGAGTTTTTATAATAACTAATCTTGCCAATACGCAGCACAAGGCTTTGACAAGAATCTACCGATAAAGCATTGCCCCAAGGGCCAGACATGCTACATACCTTTCCATTACACTTCCAGACCACATTGGGGCCATTCTCAATCGAAACGGTTACGGTACCTTTGTAGCTGGAACCAGCATACCAGGTGGTTTGAGCTGCCATCGCCGGGCTACAGAAAAATATTGCACACAACAGGATTTTTTTCATTATTTGCTATCCCTAATATAATAATGAAATTTTATTTTAGATGATAAAAAGAACTGTGGTTTAAATTTGTACGATATTCAACATGAAATGAACAGATTCACCGTAATTCAAATGAAGCATTATTTTTTATAGACTTAAAAATAAAAAGCCCAGATCAATGATCTGGGCTTTTAGAATCTTGGCTCTCCCACCTGGGCTCGAACCAGGGACCTGCGGATTAACAGTCCGTCGCTCTACCGACTGAGCTATGGGAGAATCTGAGTGCCATTATAGGCAGCTTTTAAAATCGGTCAAGCTAAAAATGTCATGTTTCCTTCATTTTTGTGTCGTATGCTTTTTATTTGCACAATTACGCGAAAGTAGGAAAAATAACTTGAACTTTGATCAGGCTGTTGCTAGATTCGAATTAGAAAGAACGTTTAGATATTCATCTAAACAGTGTGGATTTAACCCTACTTGCCAGCACTAAAATGGCTAAACCGGAGGTCGAAATGACTATTCTTAATATTCAATCTATTTTTTCAAACTTTTCTTTTTATCAAGACCATTATCTTCAAATCATTCAGGATCCGGCGCAATATTATACGCCAGTGGAACATGCATTCTTAAATACCTTTCCTTTTAAGCAACAGGCCTTGTATTTGGGTGATTTATTGCAATTATGGTTTGGTAATAAATGGAAAATTCAGAATGCTAATAACCTGCTAGCCCAAAAAAATACCTTAACTCTTGATCAGGATTCCCCCCTGTATTTATTTCAACTGGGTGGCGAACTCTTTTTAGGCGCAAATACTGCATTGGCATGGTCTGTTGCAGAACAGAAGGTGGTCACAGTACAGGTTAAAAGTATCTGGCAATATGCGGTGTTTAGCCATTTGTGCATTCGACCAAAGCTGTTCAAACAAAACAAAGCCATTGCATAGGGCTATGATGAAATAGCCCATTGGCTTTTATTTCGGTTTATGGGCGAATAATCATGCAGGTTGCAGTCGCATGTGCATAGAGCTTGCCTTCTGCATCAACAATTTTGCCTTCGGAAATGCCTAAATTTTTACTGATATTAATTATATTTCCAGTGGCGATGAGCTTCTGATTTCTTGGAACAGGGCGGCACATTTTAATATTAAGATCAATGGTGCCGTAACCTACACCAGCTTCCAAAAGGGTATGCACAGCACAACCGGTTACCGAGTCCAGTACCGTTGCAGCAAAACCTCCATGCACACCTCCGAGAGGATTCAGGTGTCGTTCATCGGCCTCTACTTCAAATTTGATATAGCCTTCCGCAACTTCAATGGGTTGCATGGGAATGGTCTCGCTAATACTGGCGGGTGGAATTTTCCCTTCACACATGGCAGTTAAAAATTCAAGTCCATTCATTTCTTTTGGATGTTTCATCTTATATTTCCTTTTTTAGTTCTAAAATAGAACTTGTTGATAACATAGCCTCGAGAGATCAGGCTGTCAATATTGCGCATCTATTCGCTGAGTATTTTGTAAATTCTAAGTTACTCGCGAAATGCTTTGTTTTATGATGTTTATAAATGTCTTTATAAAAATTTTGAATAAAAGGTAAATTTATAATGAACGGACAATGTGTATGTGGCGAAACCACTTTTGAAGTTGAATTAAGTAATCATGATGTGCATGCCTGCCATTGCTCCATTTGTCGTAGACAGACCAGTGGCGTGATTATGACGCTTGATGTCGAACAGGGCAGTTTAAAATTTTTAAAACAAGACTATCTCTCTATCTATAACTCATCGGCATGGGGAGAGCGTGGTTTTTGTAATGCGTGTGGAACAAATTTGTTTTGGCGCACTAAAGATCAGAACTATTGTAATATCAATGCATTTTCTCTGAATGAACCACCACAAGATCTGAATTTGGATCTGGAAATTTATATTGATTGCAAACCGGATTTTTATACGTTTCAGAATCAGACCAAGAAGATGACAGAGGCAGAGGTCATTGCACTCTTTAATTCGGATAAATAATTTCATTAATATTTAATACTTTGAGATTTTTTTATCTTTCTAGAAAATTAGCTCAATAAAATTTAATGGATTAAAATGATTTTATTTTATTAATATTCCTTTTTTAATTTATATTAACGATTCATAACTAATAAAGGAGATGAATTGTTCTTCTTTATATTTATTTGATTTATGTAATTGTTTAATAATAATTTTATTTTTTAATTTTAAACTTTTTTGCTGATAGCGTTAGATTAAGTTGGCCATTGTAGAACAAGATTAAAACTCGCTAATTTTAATGAGATTGATTAAAATCATCTAAAAACTAATAGCCTTAAATTATTGATAGAAAATGACACAGACTAAACCTCTTATAGCAATCGATCTTGGAACCAGTAACTCTCTTGTTGGTATTTTTGAAAATGGCCAGTCAAGACTTATTGAAAATCCTTATGGGATGAAAATTACTCCTTCAGCTATTGCAATGGATGATCAGGGACAAATCCTGATTGGACAAGCAGCATTAGAGTTAAGAGGTAGTGGAAGGGAAGTGTTGACTAGTTTTAAACGTCTGATGGGAACTTCAAAAAAATTAAAACTAGGCCAACAAAACTTTTCAGCAGTTGAATTATCTTCGTTAATTCTAAAATCGCTTAAACAGGATGTAGAGCAAGCGTTGCAATGTGAGGTTGAAGAAGCAGTCATCACAGTTCCAGCTTATTTTAACGATATTCAACGACAAGCAACGATATCTGCTGCTGCACTTGCAGGGTTAAAAGTTAGCCGACTTATCAATGAACCTACTGCCGCAGCACTAGCATATGGTTTAGGTCAAACAGAAGATAGTTGCTTCTTAATTTTTGATTTAGGGGGAGGCACATTTGATGTTTCTATCGTTGAATTGTTTGACGGTATAACTGAGGTCAGGGCGAGTGCAGGGGATAATTATCTAGGGGGAGATGACTTTGTTCAACTGTTGATGAAACAATTTTGGAAACAGCATGCATCTATTTTTGGTTTCACTGAAAATACCATTCCATTTGATATAGAAACAGCTTTAAAAGCAAGAGCACAACATAGCCTCCACGTTTTAAGTAAAGAAGCAAGAACACAGTTATCATTTAAATGGAAAGATAAAGAAGCAACACTTGAAATTACTCAAGATCAATTTGCTACTTGGGCAGAACCATTATTGCTACGCTTACGCCGTCCCTTAGAACGTGCTTTGAGAGATGCTAGAGTTTTACCTCAACAGGTTGACCAAATTATTATGGTGGGGGGAGCTACTCGTATTCCTGCTGTAAGGAAGCTTGTGACAAAATTGTTTGGACGTTTTCCATCAACTAGTATTCAACCAGATGAGGCAATTGTCAGAGGGGCGTGCGTTCAAGCAGGGTTAAAAGCGAAAGATTTATCCTTGAAAGAAGTGGTGCTGACAGATGTATGTCCATTTAGCTTGGGGATCGCAGTTGGAAATGATGAGCAGTTTTCGCCTATTTTAGAACGCAATATTGTGATCCCTGCCAGTAAAGTAAATACTTATACCGCGATGCAAAAAGGACAGAGAGAGATTTACGTTAAGATTTATCAGGGTGAGCATCGTCTGTGTAAGGAAAATATTTTTTTAGGTGAGCTTAAAGTTTTATTACCTCAAAATAATGATTACTTATCTATTGATGTGCGCTTCTCATATAATCCCAATGGTATTCTGGAAGTTGACATAGATGTTCCAATCACAGGGGAGAAGCTCCAGAAAGTTGTTGTCAATCATCAAAACGTAATGACTGCAGAGCAAATTGAAAATGCACGTAAACAACTGCAAGAGCTAAAAATACATCCCCGTGATACATTAATGAATAAGAGCTTATTGTTACGAGCTGAGCGTTTATATAGTGAATATACGGGGGATCTTCGTTTACAGATTGGAGATCGCACCCAGCATTTTAATCATATCCTAAATCAACAAGATGATAGGCAAATACGCGAAGCCCAACAACATTTTGAGGCTTTTCTCAATGAGATTGAAGATTTAAGTTTATTTGAAGAATATTAAGCCATTCCCCTTGTATTACTTCTATATTGAATTAATGCAAGGGGGTATTTTATAGGCTGGAGGCAATAAGTTTTTTTGCTTGAAAACTTTGGTATAAAAAGTAAATCAAAGCAACTGGTATAATAATTGAATATAAGGTTCCTATAAATAAAGAAGTATAAGTTAAATATTTAAGTGTAGAAGAAAGATGTTTAGCACTAAATCCTGTAATTATGATACTCGCTAAAATTAGACAAGCTGCATATATGAAAGGTTGTGATGATGAATTGAGTAAAAAATAACTAAATCCCAAAATCCATAGTAATCTAAAAAAAATAATACCAATACTTTTATAGATAACTTGATTCTCGGTGATGCTGGAATCTTCTTTGTTATATCCAAAAATATGAAAGAGAGGGCGGAATGATTCTGGAAAAAATAAAAAACTTATTGGAATAAGACTGTAAACCATTAACCAAATATGATCAGGTTCTCCAATGATAAAAAAGAAGGAAATAAAGAAAAGGCTAAGCGATATTAAGCCAATATTGATCATCCATGTATCAAAATGTATAAAAGCACTTTGTTCTATTTTATTCATAAATGGTGTTGCATCTAATAACAAGACACCCAGTAATCCAATCGAGCAGAGAAACCAACTATAGCTTAGGAGTTGATGTATAAGTTCTGGGAATACCGGGGTAAAACAACAAAGTAGAAATCCACTTAAACACCAATATTTTAAATATTGTGCTAATATTTTTTCATAATTAGAATGGCTTAAGATTTTGGCATTGATAGTGGGTTGTAATACAAATATAAATATAAAGCTAAGAATAGAAGTAATTAAAGAATTGATTAAGAAATGACTATTAGGGTTAATGAAAAAGTTAAAAAGCACGAAAGTGACGAGAGCAAATAATACATTAATAATATTAAATTTTTTAATTTCACATAAGCTCTTAATAAACATCAAATTTATGTTATTTTGAGTATTGAAAATTTGTAAGCTATCAATAATTTCAAAAGCGGAATGATTTGGAGAAAATTTGCTGAAATCTTTTTTTAATTTTAGCATTTTAAAGAAGTTAAGCTGTTGTTCTCCTGAAAGATCTCTCAGAAGTTCAAGCTTTTCAACAGGTAGTTTTGTCAAAAATTGGCGTCTAGAAAGATAATTATTTAGTTTTTCATGTAATAAAGCTGAATAATAGGACTGGTTATATTGATGAATATCTTCAGGATAGGTTGCTTGCCATAATTCTAGGAATCTGAAATATTCTGATTGTAAATAAGATGTTTCAATTTCAGCTAAAGGGGCTTGGAGCTGATCCTTGATCTGAATCTGTTGACTTAGAGGAATATCAAATTGTTGATTAAGTAGATAACTAAATTTTTCAAATGTTGTATCGCTAATATCTTTATTCCAAAGTTGTTCTACGACCTCATCAAGAACTGTAATTAAAGGGTTTACATTGTTCTGGCTTGTTTCAATAACGTCTGCTGCATATATAGTTTTCTCATCTTCAGCATAATTGGACGAATCTAAAAAATGGATATCACTTTCTGAGAAAATATAAAGAAAATCAGATAAATCATTTTCTTTTAATATATCAATAGCTTGATTTGTGAATTGTTTTTCTATATTTATATCATTAAATGCTTTGAGTTCATTTTTAAAATGAATTAATTCGTGACGGATATCGAAATAAATGTCCTGAGTTATAATATGATGCTGTATTTTTTTTAAACTTAGTTCAAAAGATGGCTGATTTGAATTTTCGGACTGAGTGTTCTTTTCAGATTCTGTCTCTATTGACTCAAATATTGATTCTGAATCTTGATCATCATAATTATTAGTTAAATGGTCTGCTTCGAATTGGGCAATTTCTAATGCTTCTCTGAGACGGATAAATTCTTCTGGCTGATTATCTTGATCTATTAACTTAAGCTGTTTGGCATATGCTCTTTTTATTTCTCGATGATTGTCTGTTGGTTCAATTCCTAATCGTTGCCAAGCTGTCATTTTTTATACTCAATGTACATTTAATGAAGAAAAATTTATGAAAAGAATAATACATTTACTATTGTTTTAATACTAGAGTAAGACCAAACGAACTTAAATAATTACTCATCCTTTAAAAGCTCACATTAAATTTATAATCTTAAAAAATAGATAATCTAGCAATAAAAAAAAGCTTCCATCTGGAAGCTTTTTTTTATTGCAGAACTTATTTTGCCGCTTTTTCTGCTTCGATTGAGGCAATGGCAGCGTCTACGCCCTCAATTGAATCAGCTGCTTTTTTGATACGCGCTAAAGCATTAACCAGCACTTCATCCGCAGTTGCGTAAGAGATACGCATAAAACCGCCTAAACCGAATGCATCACCAGGAACTACGGCAACACCAGTTTCTTCAAGTAACCATTCAGAGAATTCTGTACAAGATTTTAAACCTTTGGCACGAATCAATGGACGAATGTTGGCGTAGGCATAAAACGCACCATCAGCAGGTAAGCAAGAAATACCTTTGATCTCATTTAAGCCATTTACGACTAAGTCATGACGGCGTTTGAATGCTTCAATCATCGGTTTTAAAACGTCTTGTGGACCATTCAATGCTGCTTCAGCCGCAACTTGTGAAATTGAAGTTGGGTTAGACGTTGATTGAGACTGGATTTTTTTCATTGCGCCAATGATTTTTGCAGGGCCCGCTGCATAACCAATACGCCAGCCTGTCATTGCATAAGCTTTAGACACACCATTTAAAACGATGGTGCGATCATATAAGTCTGGGGCAACCGTTGCGATGTTGTAGAACTCATCTTCCCAGCGGATTGGTTCGTACATGTCATCAGATGCAACGAATACTTGTGGGTGACGACGTAATACTTCAGCCAAAGCTTCAAGTTCAGCTTTGGTATAGATCATGCCTGTCGGGTTCGATGGGCTGTTTAAGACCACTAAACGTGTATTTGGAGTAATTGCCGCTTCCAGTTGTTCTGGGGTGATTTTGAAACGTTGTTCTTCACCACATTTCACGATGACAGGCGTACCTTCCGCAATGATCACCATATCTGGATAGCTGACCCAGAACGGCGCAGGAATAATCACTTCATCGCCTTTGTTTAACAAAGCCAGTGCAAGATTAAAGAAACTTTGTTTACCACCACAAGACACCAGAATCTGGTTGGCTTGATAATCGAGATTATTATCGCGTTTAAGTTTTGCAATAATTGCTTTTTTTAAGCTTGGAGTACCGTCTACCGCTGTATATTTGGTGAAACCTTTATTAATGGCTTCAATGGCAGCATCTTTAATGTGTTGAGGTGTATCGAAGTCTGGTTCGCCTGCGCCTAAACCAATCACGTTTTTACCTGCAGCTTTTAACTCAGCAGCCTTGTTGGTTACTGCAAGTGTAGGGGACGGTTTGATAGCATTGACACGATCAGAGAGACGTACGTCCACGGCATTATTCCTTCTTATGGGATTAAAAAATAAAAAGCAGCTTATCTTAGCCTAATTAGACTTCATTGTGGCCGAAACTTGCCTTAATCGCATAAAAAGTTACCAAAATTTAGTTCTTGCAGGCTTTCTATTTTTTTACATATTTTATTTTTATCAAATGCATAAAAATCCATTACAATAGCGGCTAGAAATCTAGATTTCGAGAGAATTTCAATGAGTACCCAGCAACCTAAAGCAAAAAAAGCTTTAGTGAAATTACCCTTCCCGATGCCATCTGCTCAGGATGATTCTGAGGATGCGGCGCATAATCAGGTTCGTCCAAAACCTGAGCAATACGCAGATCGTACCTGGATGCCACCACGCGGCACACGCCGTTCGATGGGGAAGCGTTAAGAGAAAAGCCAATCAATCTGATTGGCTTTTTTGTTTTTTAATGGCGATTTAATGGATGTTGTATTTCTAGTTCACCACGCCACAGCTTGATAAAATCATATTCATCAATATCGTAAAGCTCCATCAAGGCAATAATCACACTGACAAAAATCATTGCACCTTCCGACTTGTCATGGAAATTAAAAATCTTGCCGTTGAGCTTGCCGAGAATATCGCTGATTTCATGTTCACGGCCACGTCCATAACGGTCACGTGGATAAAGCTCTTCATTTAAAACCACCAGTGCAATGGCTTTTTCAGCTGCTGTTAAACTGGTTTTACCCAGTGCTTCTTCAAAAGATTCATAACCATGATTGAAGTAGAAAATTACTTCATCATTAATAAAGGCCTGCACTGTGGCTGCGGTGAGGTTGGGGAACTGGGAAACCGCATCTTCTTCAATATAAGGGCGGAATGATTCGGGAAAAATCACATTGGAATGGATGCCTTTAAATAATGGTGCGATTTCAGAGACTTTATAACCGGCGATACCACAACCTAAAGCCGTCAAAAAGTATTTCATTTTTGCATGGTTCTTGGCATAGATTTTGAAATCATCGACATAATGCTCGATCTGGGCGAGTGGCATTTGTTGTAAATGTTCATTCAGGGTGGGTATTGCAAAGCTTTGTCCAGCCCAACCACGACCAACCCCTGTGACTGCTGCAAAGTGTTGTGCTGCAACGCGGGCGGCGCCGCTATCGTGTATACCCGCCAGATTACTGCCAAAAACAAAAACAGTATCTTCTGGGAGTTCCGTTACAATTGTTTCGTCGTGGTATTGGTAAGACATATTTTTACCATTGGAATCGAGTATAACTTCATGTTGCAGTTGATTAGGCAGATGGTCAAGTAAAATCTACCAAATTGCATGGCACAAAAGATTTCATAAAATCATCGATGCAACACTTTAAATCAATAACATTTTCCCCCATAAATAGAGATTAAGTTTTAGTGTAGGAATGAGCTTGTGAGCGAAAACCAGCCTTTTGAGTTAGTCACCAATTATCAACCTGCGGGCGATCAACCTCAGGCCATTGAAAAATTGGTCAGTGGTATTAACCAGGGTTTTCGTAATCAGTTGCTGCTTGGGGTAACCGGTTCAGGTAAAACCTATACCATGGCCAATGTGATTGCCCAAACCCAACGTCCAACGATTGTGATGGCACATAACAAAACCCTTGCAGCCCAGCTGTATGGTGAGTTCAAGGCCTTCTTTCCGAACAATGCGGTAGAGTATTTCGTCAGTTACTATGATTACTACCAGCCTGAAGCGTATGTGCCATCCTCAGATACTTTTATTGAAAAAGATTCGGCGATCAATGATCACATTGACCAGATGCGCTTGTCTGCGACACGTGCCTTGTTAGAGCGCCGTGATGCGATTATCGTGGCTTCGGTTTCTGCGATTTATGGTCTGGGCGATCCAAATGCCTATATGCAAATGCTGTTGCATATCGTGCAAGGTGATCGGGTCAGTCGCGATGACATTATTCGTCGTCTGGTGGAAATGCAATATACCCGCAATGAGCTGGAATTCTTGCGCGGTACATATCGTATTCGCGGTGAAATTATTGATATTTTCCCTGCCGAATCGGATAAGGATGCAATTCGGGTCGAATTATTTGATGATGAGGTCGATTCGATTCGCTGGTTTGATCCATTGACAGGAAAACTGGTACGTAAAGTTCCGCGGGTAACGATTTATCCAAAAAGTCACTATGTTACGCCAAAAGACCATTTAACCCGTGCCATTGATACCATCAAAGATGAATTGAAAGACCAGCTCAAATTTTTCAAGGATCACGACAAATTACTGGAAGCGCAACGTATCGAACAGCGGACCCGTTATGATCTGGAAATGATGCAACAGCTCGGTTATACCAACGGGATCGAGAACTATTCACGCCATTTGTCAGGTCGTACCGCAGGCGAAGCACCGCCAACCTTATTTGATTATGTACCCGAAGACGCATTGCTGATTATTGATGAGTCGCATGTGACGGTACCTCAGATTGGCGCAATGTATAAAGGTGACCGTTCACGGAAAGAAAATCTGGTCAATTATGGTTTCCGTTTGCCGAGCGCCTTGGATAACCGCCCAATGAAATTTGAAGAGTGGGAGCGGATCGTTCCGACCACAGTGTTTGTGAGCGCAACGCCAGCACATTATGAACTGGAAAAATCTGAGCAAATTGTGGAGCAGGTGGTTCGTCCGACGGGGCTGATTGATCCCGAGATTGAAGTACGTCCGGTGTTGACCCAGGTCGATGATGTCTTGTCCGAGATCAATATTCGTAAACAGCTGAATGAACGTGTGCTTGTGACCACCTTGACCAAACGTATGGCAGAGGATCTAACCTCCTATCTCAAAGAGTATGGGATTAAAGTCGCTTATCTGCATTCGGATATTGATACGGTGGAACGGGTCAAGATTATCCATGAATTACGTACTGGCGTGCATGATGTACTGGTCGGGATTAACTTGTTGCGTGAAGGTCTGGATATGCCCGAAGTTTCTCTGGTGGCGATTCTGGATGCCGATAAGGAAGGTTTCCTGCGTTCAGAGCGTTCATTGATCCAGACCATTGGGCGTGCTGCACGTAATGTGAAGGGTAAAGCGATTTTATATGCAGACCGGATTACCGACTCCATGCGTAAGGCCATGGATGAAACCGAACGTCGTCGGAACAAGCAGATCGAGTTTAATGAAGCACATGGCATTACCCCGCGTAGTGCAGTCCGTCAGGCGATTAAGGAAATTGATACCGGTGAAGTGCTGACTGATGAAGAAATTGATGAAAATGTACTTGAGCAGGCGCAAGCGATCAGTGCGGATGAACGGCATTTATTGTCTGATCCAAAACTGTTTGCAAAACATATCAGCAAACTGGAAAAGGAAATGCTGAAAGCCTCGAAAGAACTACAGTTTGAGCAGGCAGCACGATTGCGTGATGAAATCGTGCGTTTAAAAGCACACATGTTGCAATCTTAATTGCGCAGAGAAACCCTCAAAAGTGATACATATCGCAACAGTTTTTGTTTATTAAATAGGCTATTTTGAAGTGCTAAGTATATGACTATTGATAACAAATTTTGTTTTGAGGATTTCTCATGCCATTGATTAAGAATTTCCCGAAAGCCAGTTGGCGTTTAACAAAGATTGCAGTGGGTGGGGTGGTTTTAACTGGGTTAGCGGTTGGGACCATTGCTTATGCACAGGCAAAACCTTTACCGACTGTTGAAAAAGTAGAACTGGATAAATATCTGGGTGTCTGGTATGAAGTCGCCCGAAAACCGATGTTCTTCGAACGAAAGTGTGTCTATAACATTACTGCCACTTATACCCTCAATGAAAATGGCAATATTGTGGTTGATAATAAATGCTATGACAGTGAAGGAAATCTACAGCAAAGTGTAGGTGAAGCTTTTGTTGCCAATGCACCATTTAATACCAAGTTACGGGTCAGTTTTTTACCTGAGGTGGTGCGCTGGGTGCCTATGGCACGTGGCGATTACTGGATTTTGAAACTGGATAATGATTATCAAACCGTACTGGTAGGAGAGCCGCGCCGTAAATATTTATGGGTATTGTCGCGAACACCGAACCCCCATAAAGACACCATTCATGAATATTTAAATTACGCGAAATCACTGGGCTATAATATTAGTGATGTGATTTATCCTGAACATCGTTAGAATAAGATAGACTTGTTTAAAAACCATGCATGCATGGTTTTTTTATTTTTAGATAGTGGATAAGTCACGTATTTTTTTAATTTCCCCATATAGAGGTTCAAAGTGGTTAAAGGTATCGCTTATTCAGTTTTGGCTTCTATTACATTTGGGGTGTTATATTTTTATACCCAACTGCTGGGCGCACTGGACAGTGAGCAGACCTTTGGCTGGCGGATTATTGCGACCTTGCCGGTTTTAACCCTGTTTATGTGGTTGACTGGCGATTTGATCCATATCAAAACCATCTTTAAAAGAATTTTAAAAAAGCCGATTTTATTACTTTTTCTAATGACCACTTCAGTCCTGACCTCAGCGCAGTTATGGCTGTTCCTGTGGGCACCGATGCATGGACGGGGTTTGCAGGTGTCATTAGGTTATTTTCTTTTACCGCTGGTGTTGGTCCTTGCTGGAAGTTTCCTGTACGGAGAGAAACTTTCTAAATTCCAGTATGTCGCTGTATCTTTTGCGGTATTTGGAGTGGGGCATGAGATCTGGCGTCTAGGCAGCATGGCCTGGGAAACTGCACTTGTTGCGCTGGGTTATGCAGCCTATTTCATTCTGCGTAAAAAAATCCAGACAGATAACCTAGGCGGCTTCTGGTGGGATCTGTTGATTATTCTTCCAGTCGCCATCTTCTTGACCCAAACTGGCGATGCTTCTTTTGCCAAGTTTCTCGAACATCCCAGTCTGATTCTTGTTGTGATTGGTCTGGGATTATTAAGTGCCATTGGTCTGGGCAGCTACATTCTGGCCAGCCGTTATTTGCCACTGATTATTTTTGGTTTGCTGGGCTATCTGGAACCGGTGCTGCTGGCGCTGGCATCTTTGGTCATGGGAGAGAAAATTGGCGCAGAAGAGTGGCTGACTTATATCCCCATCTGGTTAGCGGTGCTGGTATTGGTGATTGAGGGAGCAGTCCATCTTTATCAGCAAAATCAGCGTAAAAAACAGTTGGCACTCAATCTGCAGCAGTATTCGAAACGCGTCGATTTGAAAGATAAAAGCTAGAAAAATCCGCGAATACGACAGGAATTATCAGTAAAACTGTTATGGTTGTGATGTAAATCACAGCTATTATGATGAAAGAAAAAGATTTTTACCTAAATTCACAAAAATAATTATAGGTATTTTATGAATTTATAGTCAATTAGGACAAAATCTTAGCTCGTTGAGCAGCTTTTGATTCAATCTTGATGATAATTCTATTACAATTATGGCGTTTTAAAAATTCACGCCCAGTATATATAAATTAGAGGACGTAACAGTGAGCAAAGACACTATCATTGCCCTACACGCAGAACACCAAGGTCGTTGGAAAAACCGTGAAGAAATCGCGGAACGTATGATTACCTTAATCGGTCAATTATACCGTGAGAAAAATATTGTTGTTTCTGTTTACGGCCGTTCTTTAATTAACCGTTCAGTGATCCAGATTTTAAAAACGCATCGTCGTACGCGTATGCTTGATGTTGAACTTTCTGTGGTGAATACCTTCCCGATTCTGGAAGCGTTAATGAAAGTTGAAAACATCGGTTCTGCTGAAGTAGATATCGGTAAACTTGCGGTTGAATATAAAAATGCAGGCGGTGATGTAGACGCTTTTGTTGCTAACGCTGTTGCTTCAATTCAAGGTAACCCAACTGCTGGCGCGCCTAAAGATGTTGTACTTTACGGTTTTGGTCGTATCGGTCGTATCTTGGCTCGTTTAATCATTAGCCAGTCTGGTTTAGGACGTGGTTTAAGCCTTAAAGCTATCGTTGTGCGTAAATCATCTGATGGTGACTTGGCGAAACGTGCTTCATTATTACGTCGTGACTCTATTCATGGTACTTTTGACGGTACGATTTCTGTAGACGAAGAAAACGAAGCAATCATTGCCAATGGTCAGTTCATCAAAGTGATTTATGCATCAAGCCCAAGCGAAGTGGACTACACAGCGTATGGTATCGAAAATGCACTTTTGATCGACAATACCGGTAAATGGCGTGATGCTGAAGGCCTGAGCCAACACTTGCAATGTGCAGGCGTTGCGCGTGTTGTATTAACAGCACCAAGTAAAGGCGAAATGAAGAACGTTGTATTTGGTGTGAACAACGGCGATATCCTGGATGAAGACAAAATCATCTCTGCTGCAAGCTGCACAACCAACGCAATTACCCCTGTATTAAAAGTTTTAGACGACAAATACAAAGTATTGAATGGTCACGTTGAAACCGTTCACTCTTTCACAAACGACCAGAACTTAATTGATAACTATCATAAAGCTGACCGTCGTGGCCGTGCTGCAACGTTGAACATGGTCATCACTGAAACTGGTGCTGCGAAAGCGGTTGCGAAAGCTTTACCTGGCTTAAAAGGCAAGTTAACAGGTAACTCTGTTCGTGTTCCTACACCAAACGTTTCGCTTGCTATCTTGAACTTAAACTTAGAGAAAGAAATTGATCGTGAAGAAGTGAATGAATACATTCGTCAAATCTCGATCAACTCGAAGTTACAAGGTCAAATTGGTTATACCAACTCAACTGAAGTGGTATCAAGTGACTTTATCGGTTCACGTACAGCAGGTGTGTTTGATGCGCAAGCAACCATCGCTTCTGGTACACGCTTAACTGCTTATGTTTGGTACGATAACGAAGTCGGTTATAGCTGTCAGGTATTACGTATTGCTGAACAAATGTGTGGCGTAAGCTATACCAAAGTTCCTGCTGAAACAAATGCATAATTTGTTTGCATCGCAATAAAAAAAGCCCGGTTTTAAACTGGGCTTTTTTAATGACTGTACAGAATATATGCTGAATAAAACATAAAAATCGATGAGAATGCAGGAAAAGGGACATAATTAAACAAAGGATAGATCATTGTTGCAGTTTAGACGTTTATTCGTGGTATTTGCTCTGATTGTGGTGGCCAACTTGTGTGGTGTGTATATCGCAATGTGGGTGTTCAAGCATTTTAATATTTATATCCCCTTAAAGAATCAGGATGTGGCGATTGATCTGCAAGAACCGCTGCAAGTTCGCGTCAAAGTGAAAGATGCGCTTAATGTCGATGTGAATGGGCGAGTGAATGCCAAGATTCCAATTAACGAGCAACTGAATGTACCGCTGACCCAAACCCTGACGCCACGTGTATATTTCGATAGTCAGGTTCCGATCAGTACCACCATTCCTGTCAAAGAAACCATCAAGGTGAATCAAAGTTTGCCGATCGATACCAAGGTACAGGTTAAAATTCTGGGTAAGGACGTGACGTTGCCTTTAAAAGGCTCGATTCCTTTGCAACTGGACGTGCCGATTGATATTCAGGTGCCATTACAACAAAAAGTACATTTGAAGTTTGATGCGCCAGTGCGCACGGTGCTCAAGGAAAATTTAAATATTCCGTTAAAAGCACAACTGAATGCCAATATTCCCATTCAAGGTAATTTAAATGTACCGATTACCTCGGAGCTGAATGCTTCTGTGGATGTAAAAAATACTTTGCCTGTCAAAATTGCGCAGGGAGAACTCAAGATCCCTCTATCCAGCATGTATCTGGGACGTGTAAAAACGCAAGCGGTTGATGAACCCGCAACGCCAACTGACGTCAAGGTAGGTGAGTGATGGATATCACCAAGTCAGTAAAAAGTATGCTGATCAGTTTTGTGATCGTGACCACCTTGGTGGCGATCTTATTCTGGTTTTATCTGAATATTCAGGCTTCATTAATTGTATCTGCCCAGCAGGCGGATATTCGCTTGCCTGAATCATTAGCTACTAAAATTCAGGTCGGGGATCATTTAAGCGCCAAGTCACAAGGCCAACTGGATACTGTGCTGGATATTGATCGCAGTTTAAGCTTGCCTTTATCAGGTAAATATCTGGCTGATCTTAGTTTTGAAGTTGAAACGCCGATTACCGTCGATATTAACTATGAAACCGTTCTGAAAGTTGATGATGTGGTACCGATTGAGACCAATACCGATCTGATCTATCAAAATAAATTATTGCCGAAATTTCCTTTGAGCCTGAATATTCCAGTAAAGCTGGACATCCCGTTTCAATTGAAACGCACCTATACCGTACCGGTAAAAATCGTATTCGATGGTCCGGTGCATTTTGCCTTTGATGAAACAATTAACTTACCGGTCAAACATCAGTTTAAACCCAGCTTCTATATGAATGATGCGATTAATATGAGTAAAATTTCGTCTTTTGATGCCATCATGTATAACTCGGTACAGCAGACTAAAGCCAATCTGGATATGCAAATGGCCTTACCTTTAAAAAATGTAAAACCGTAATCGATATTTTCCAGTTGTTAAAAAATCAGGCGGTAAATCTTCTGCCTAAATTGATATTTTTCGGTGCTGAATTGTTCAATTTGAATATTCAACCCAGAATAAATTTAAAAAAATCAATTTGCTGATTTTTCTATTCGAGAATTTTCTTAAAATGTGGCAAAATACCCCGTTTTAAAGAATTCAGAGGATTGGCACATGCGCTTTGTTGATGAAGCAGTCATTACCGTAGAGGCTGGCGACGGTGGCAATGGCGTAGCCAGTTTTCGCCGTGAAAAATTTGTCCCTTTTGGTGGCCCGGATGGTGGTGATGGGGGACGTGGCGGAAGTATTTACATCCAGGCAGATGATGATACCAGCACACTTGTAGATTACCGTTATACCCGTCGTTATCGCGCAGAACGCGGTAAAAATGGTTCGGGTGCAAACTGTTCAGGCCGTGGCGGTGAAGACGTTATTTTAAAAGTACCAGTCGGTACAACCATTGTTGATACTGAGTCTGGCGACATTATTGGTGACCTGATTGCTGATGGTCAACGTGTCAAAGTTGCCCAAGGCGGTGATGGTGGTTTAGGCAATACTCACTTTAAATCGTCAACCAACCGTTCCCCGCGTAAATGTACACACGGGATTAAAGGTGAATATCGTGAAGTCCGTCTAGAGTTAAAAGTACTCGCAGACGTTGGCTTGTTGGGTATGCCGAATGCAGGTAAATCGACATTTATCCGTGCAGTCAGTGCGGCAAAACCAAAAGTTGCCGATTATCCGTTTACTACAATGGTACCTAACCTAGGTGTGGTCGATGCCGACCGTCACCGTTCGTTTGTGATGGCGGATATTCCAGGACTGATCGAAGGCGCGGCAGAAGGTGCAGGTCTAGGGATTCGCTTCCTTAAGCATTTGGCACGTACCCGTATCCTGTTGCATATCGTCGATGTTCAACCGATTGATGGTTCAGATCCTGCACATAATGCCAAAGCGATTCTGGGTGAGTTAGTTAAATTCTCACCAACCTTGGCGAAACTTCCAGTGGTATTGGTTCTAAACAAACTTGACCAGCTTCCAGAAGAATCTAAAGAAGAGTGGTGTCAGCACATTCTGGATGAATTGCAATGGCAAGGCCCTGTATTTAAAACCTCTGGTTTGATGTCTGAAGGCACCAAAGAGGTGGTGTACTATTTAATGGATCAAATCGAACAACAACGTGAACGCGAAGTTGAAGATCCAGAATACGCAGCAGAAGTTAAAGCATTCCGTGAGCAGCTTGAAGCTGAAACACGTGAACAAACCATCGCAGCTAAAGAAGCCTATCGTGCCATGCGTAAAGCTCAGCGTGAAGCTGGTCTGGACGATGACGAAGACTTTGATGACGATGAGGATGAAGGCGATGTAGAAAGTATCTACATTCGTGACTAGTAAACCGAGGGAAAAATGATAGAAGTGGTCGATGGGCAACGTCAGCTCAATGCGTGTAAACGAATCGTTGTTAAAATCGGATCATCTTTACTCACTGCAAATGGGCAAGGTCTAGATTTAAATGCAATTTCGCACTGGGCGAAACAGATTGCAGATCTACACAATGCCGGACATGAGATTATTCTGGTGTCTTCAGGTGCAGTTGCAGAAGGGATGGTACGCATGAAACTTGCGAGTCGACCCACCGATCTACCCAGTTTGCAAGCTTGTGCGGCGATTGGCCAAATGGGCCTGATCCATACCTGGTCAAGTGTGCTTGATCAACATGGCATCCAGACCGCACAGGTTTTACTCACACATGATGATCTTGCTGATCGTCGTCGTTACCTCAACTCATGTGATGCATTGCAGAACCTGATTGATTGGCATGTGATTCCAGTCATTAATGAAAATGACACCGTCTCTACGGATGAAATCCGTTTTGGAGATAATGACACCTTGGCTGCCATGGTTGCGGGTCAGGTACATGCAGAGTTACTCATTATCCTGACAGATCAGCAGGGGATGTTTGATTCTGATCCACGTAGCAATCCAGATGCGAAACTGTTTTCAGCCGTTCGCGCACTTGATGATAGCCTGTTCGAGATGGCAGGTGGCGGTGGTGTGCTGGGTCGTGGCGGTATGGTCACCAAGGTTCGTGCAGCGCGTCTTGCAGCGAGATCAGGTTGCCCAACGTTAATTGCCAGTGGTGAAAGTGACAATGTACTGGCACGCTTAATGGCGGGCGAGATGTTGGGCACGTTATTTACCACAGACAATGACCGTGTCACGGCACATCAGCAATGGCTGGCAGCGCATTTGCAAACGGCTGGACGTTTAGTGATTGATGATGGCGCGGTTGAAGCGATCAAGCGCAAGCACCGTAGTCTATTACCGGTCGGCGTAAAAGCGATTGAAGGACATTTTGATCGTGGCGATGTGGTGGAATGTGTTGATAAAAACGGTGCTCGTATTGCGGTTGGACGTGTCAATTTCAGTTCACGTTCGGCAGAAATGATCAAAGGTTTATCATCAGAAAAAGTCTATCAGGTGTTAGGTGAAGCACGTTCGCTAGAAATGATTCATCGGGACCATATGGCCATTTATTAAATGGCCATCGATAAAAAAAGCTCGCTTTAGGCGGGCTTTTTTATGTCGACTGATTTTGCATATTTGGCATCCAGGACGGGTAATCCTTTTTGTTCGCCCATCATATAAGGGTAGTCTGCCAGTGAAAGCATCTCTACATCTTCTTCACTGTTGCCATAAGCATAAACCGCATGATAATCATTTAAATCATACTTTTCTAAAATGCGGATTTTCTTCTGTTCGCAACTACAGTCTTCGGAGCGATATTTTCCTGTTAACAGACCATCTTTGGTTTCGGTCTGGGTGCAGATTAAGTCAATCTTGAGCATATCGCAGATTGGAGTCAGATAAAGATCAACCGAAGCGGAGACCAGTACCACATGATCACCGCGTTGTTGATGCTGCCGAAGTTGATTAAGTAAATCCGGATCTAATTTTTTGAATAATTTTTGAGTGTATTCCTGTGCTAATTTTTCCACAACGTCGATCGGCGTATCCTTAAACATGGTTTCGAATAGACGTGGCCGCATGGCATGCGCAGGGTAGAGACGCAAATAGTAGGCCTGAATCCACGGCAGGATTTTCAGGCCTCGTTTTAAAATATGGCGTTTTGATAGCGCAAAGAAAATAAATCCCGTAAAACTGTCTTTGGGATAAAGGGTTCCATCAAAATCAAATAAGGCAAGATTTATAGTTTTATACGTTTCGCTCTTTGCATGCATGCTTCATATCTTCCATTTACACGACTTGCGAACCAATTGGTATTGTAATCACGGCTGAGTTTAGGTCCTGAAATAACCACCTCTGGCATAATTGCATAAATTGGTTCTTTATTGGTTTTAGTTTGATAGAGTTTTTGAACCGCTAGGTAAGTCTGTGTATCTTCAAATTTTCTCTCTTTTTCTTTCTTTAAATCCGCACGGATCTGACGTGGCGTGACCAGCACCCGATTGCTGGTAAATGCAGCAATAATTTCTTTTTCTGACTGGCTCAGGGCGGATTGCGGATTACCATCTTTATTATAAAGTAATAAGTCACCATCTAAATCAAGATCTTTATCTTGTATCACTTCAAGCATCTTTTGGAAAGCAGCATTACGGCTGGAATACATGCCCGAGTTATAGTCTGCAAAGCGGTAAATGGCTTTGTCATAATCCGCCGAATATTCCATCAGGCGATGAATCCCATAATATAAGCCGCCGTATTGGGTATACAGGTCATCACGTAATTCTGCAATATTGCCACTTTGACGCTTATGCTCTTTGGCATAGTTAATGTGTACCTGCATCGAACCCAGTGTGGTGATCGGATTCATTTTTTCGCCAATATCCTGGCCAATTAATTTAGCAGCACCAGTTAAGGCGCTGACATGATAATGCTTTGACATGTAGTCAAAGATTTCACGATAAAGCAAATCCAGCTCACGTTCGGTTTTTACCCTGCGCATCTGGCTCATATAATTATTTTCAGGAGAGGGCTGATTTTTCAACACATCTTCAAAATAACCTGCCACCGTGCCACCAATGGTTTCACCTAATTTGGCTTCAAATTTCTCTTTAAGTCGGGTGTTGATTTCCTGAACTGCTTTTTGCCCTAAACCCGGGACAGCAGGGTCAGCAACAAAGTTAGATTCCTGATCAACGACCGCCACAATGCTACATACATTTTGCTTGGATTTCGGAATGCTTAATTGTTGCATGATATCAAAAATATCTTGCGACCAGGATTCACGGTTATTTACACGCGGCGGAAGAACTTTTTTAATCTGTTCTACCTTCATTTCAGGCTCTTTATTATTTGACCACCATGAACTATCGCCACAAGCGGTTAAACTTATGCTGATTGCCAATAGGCTAAATGTTTTGAGTAGAGGACGAGTCGAAACAGATTTGTTCATAATGAAGACAACACCGCACAAAAAGATGAGCCGAACGGGCGAATGAAGTATACTATGTTGGTCAGAAATTGTAAGAAAATATATGTATATTGGTTCATATCAACTGTCAAATAATTTGATCGTTGCCCCAATGGCCGGCGTCACAGACCGACCATTTAGAACACTCTGTAAATACTTTGGTGCAGGACATGCGGTTAGTGAAATGATGACCGCAGACAAGACTTTGCGCATGAGCAAGAAGAGCCTTTATCGGGCGAATTTCGACGGTGAGCTTGCGCCAATCTCTGCACAAATCGCAGGTTCTGATCCTGAACAACTGGCGGAAGCGGCACGTTATCAGGTGGCAAATGGGGCGCAAATTGTTGATATCAATATGGGTTGTCCGGCCAAAAAAGTCTGCAATAAACTGGCCGGTTCGGCCTTATTGCAAGATGAAGATCTGGTCGCCCGTATTCTGGATGCCGTGGTTGCAGCCGTTGATGTGCCTGTAACCTTGAAAACCCGCTTGGGCTTTTTAAATGGTCATGAAAATATTTTACGTGTGGCCAAACGTGCCGAAGAATCGGGAATTGCTGCCTTAGCCTTACATGGTCGTACCCGTGAAGATATGTATTTAAATACGGCACGTTATGAACTGATCAAGCAGGTGAAACAGCTGATTAATATTCCATTGATTGCCAATGGTGATATTGATAGTCCTGAAAAAGCCAAATATGTGCTGGATTACACCGGTGCAGATGCCATTATGATCGGGCGTGCTGCTCAAGGCCGACCATGGATCTTTCGGGAAATTGCCCATTACCTCAAAACCGGTGAGCATCTGGCTGCGCCAGATATTGCAGAAGTCAAAGCAGTGTTATTGGGACATCTGACTGAACTGTATGCATTCTATGGTGAATATTCGGGTTGTCGTATTGCACGTAAGCATATTGCCTGGTACACCAAAGGATTACGTTCAAGTAACGACTTCCGCCAGAACATGTACAAAGTGGAAAATACCGCGGATCAGGCAAAAGTCGTTGAAAGCTATTTTGATCAATTACTGGATCAGGGGCAGCGAATGAGTGATGTGCAGGTTGAACAGGTCAATTTACTGGATATCAAATAATTATTCTTGTTGATATAAAAAGCCTGTAATTCAATTACAGGCTTTTTATTGGATTATTCTAAGTGAGCCGTGATTTTTTGCAGAATTTGCAGAATCACATCAAATTCACTTTGTAACGGCGTACTTTTACGAGTCACTAAAGCCAAGGTACGGCTTGGGGCAGCTTCAATCGATTTCACATCAATGTCTTCATTAAAGTGAATCATGCTGTTTTTCAAGGCAATCTCAGGTAATAGGGTAAAGCCGAGATCCGACGATACCATTTCTACTAGTGTTGGCAATGAGCTTGCTTTTAAGCGGTGATCATTTTTACGCTCACCGACAGGGCAGGCACTTAAGGCATGGTCACGTAAACAGTGTCCTTCTTCAAGCAACATCAGGCGCGACAAATCCAGATCATCGAGAGAGTTTGCATTTGCCGCATTGGTATCTTTCTTGTTGTACACCAGGAACAAATGTTCTTTCGCGATTTCGGCAACTTTAAGGCTGCGTGTGTCGAAAGGAAGCGCCAGTACAATCATGTCCAGATTGCCATGTTCCAGCTTTTCTACAATCTTCTCGCTTTGCGCTTCATGCAAATGCAGCTGAATTTTTGGCAGTTGCTGGTGTACTTCTTCCAATAGCTGCGTCAGGATAAAGGGTGCAATGGTTGGAATAATACCAAGATGCAAATCACCTGTGAGCGGTTCGCTCATTTCACGACTTAAGCGCATCAAATCCTGAGCATCGGCAAGCAGTACACGCGCACGCGCTACCACCTGTTCACCTAACGGTGTTAAACGGACGTTTTGACGATCACGCTCAACTAAGACGCCACCTAATAAGCGCTCTAATTCCATGATGCCGCCAGACAGCGTCGACTGGGTGACAAAGGAACGACGCGCTGCTTCAGTAAAATGTAAAGTTTCTGACAACGTAACTAAATATGATAGCTGTCTTAATGAGGGTAATGCAGCCATAGAGTCCTAGTGTGATGATCTAAAGTGGTGAGCAAACAAACCACTAAGTTGCGGAATGAAATGTGCAGGAATATCATGCCCCATTCCTTGGATTAATTCAAACTTAGCACCAGAAATTGCTTTTGCAACAGCTTTCCCGTGACTTGGCGGTAACAGTCGATCTTTTGATCCGTGTACAACCAGCGTCGGCTGAGTCATCGTTTTGTTCAATGGTAACAGAGAACCCGTACATAATATTGCTAAAAACTGTTGAAGTACACCCGCTGGATAAAAACTACGACGATATAATTTGCGAATGGTTTGAATTGATTCAACCGGATTGACATAACCTGGCGAACCAATAATACGGAAAACATTCAGGCTGTGATTAATAATAGTTTCTTCATCGTGTGCGGCAGGCTTGCCGAGCAGGCTGAAAAGTTGTTTCGGGTAGGGCGGTGGCAAAAGCGGTTGATTATTGCTGGTAAATAATAATCCGACCTTTTCTACTTTTTCGGGATATTTTGCCGCAACAATCTGTGAAATCATGCCGCCCATGGAAGCACCCAGAATATAGGTTTTCTCCAAGCCAAGCTGATCCATCAGCATCGCGACATCATCCGCCATATCATACAGCGTGTAGGGTGCACCTTCATTTCCCAGACCAAACATAAAGCGACTCATCAATTTCATGGTATTGAGCCGTTTGCCTTTATTGCGGATTTTAGAAGATAAGCCGATGTCACGGTTATCAAAACGGATGACCCGGAAGCCTTGATCAATCAGAGCCTTACAGAAAAAGTCAGGCCAGAATAACATTTGAGCACCTAAACCCATGACTAACAGAATTGTTGGATGTTCAGGGTTGCCACCAATTTCAACATGCAATTCAATGCCATTGCCCAAAGTGACTTTGGTTTCTTGCATAAAGGCAGCATAAGGCGACACATTAAACTGGAGGGCACTGTTCATGATCTTGGTTCCGAATTGAATTCTTTTTATAACTTAAGGGCTTGCCGGACATTCTTTTCTCAGCAAGCTCTCGTATTTAAACCCTAAACCTGTGCTGGAATCAAGTCCGGAACCAGTTTAGTCAAGGTCAAACGCTGTTTGCCCGCAGTTGCACCTAACAGCACAAATCCTCTTAAGGTACCTTCGCCATCCGCAGCTTTCGCGAGCATCCCATCTTCAAATTCTTCAGTTTCCCAGTTCACTTCCACATCCAGTGGCGCTGGTAATACGGTTAATGGTGCGGCAGGGGTTTTCACTGCGACTGGCATGGCAGGGTAGTGAACAGCAGTACTTTGACCACTCAAGGTTTTTGCTAAGGCACGGGCTTGTTGCATAATAGGCATGACGAATGGGAGCAAGGTACCATTCACTTCAGCACAGTCACCCACGGCATAAATATCCGCCTGACTGGTTTCTAACAAGGTATTGGTAATAATGCCACGACTAGTTTGGATGTCTGCAGCTTTCGCTAAAGCAATATTTGGCTGTAAACCGATGGCAGAAAGCACAATATCTGCGACTAAGGTTTGGCCATTGGCTAAAGTGACTGCATAGTCTTCGCCATCATTAATTTTCGTGACTTTTTCAACCGTAGTTGATAGCGCAAATTTAATCCCTGCCTGTTCCAGATTGGTTCTGAATGCATCTGCGACATGATTAGGGAGTAAGCGACCTAAAGGCTGTGGCGCAAGGTCAATCACCGTCACTTCATAATCACTGTGCAGTAAGTCATTGGCAAATTCACAGCCAATCAGACCTGCGCCCAGAATCACCACACGTTTGTCTTTACGTTTCGACAGATTTTCGCGGAAAGTACGATAGTCAATCAGTGAATTCACCACATGAATGTCTTCACTACCATCGCCAGCGATGGCTAAACGGATAGGATTGGCACCGACTGCGAGGACCAATTTTGAATAAGGCTGGGCAATGCTTTCGCCATTTTTTTCTAAAATAATTTCATGTTTTTCGGCATGGATTTCTTTAACCCAGGTTTCCGCTTCAATACGCATATTGAGTTGGGTGGCCATTTTTGCCGCATCACCGAGTGCGATCTGTTCCGGTGCTTTTTTACCTGCAAAGGCATTGGATAAGGTTGGTTTTGCATAATTTACCGCATCGTCCGCGCAGATCATGACCAGCTCTTGCTCTGGGCTTAATTTGCGAAATTCTCGTGCAACGGTATATCCAGCCATACCTGATCCGATGATGACGATAGGGTGCATTATATTCTCCAGTATTTTCTTATTTAAAAATGAATGCTCAGAAAAAAAGACCATGATTTTCATAGTCTTTTTTTCTTTAATCTTTAGATTTCAACCATTTCAAAATCAGCTTTTGAAACGCCGCAATCTGGGCAAGTCCAGTCATCAGGAATATCTTCCCATTTGGTCCCTGCTGCAATGCCGTCTTGTGGCCAACCTTCTGCTTCGTCGTAAATCCAACCACAAACGATACATTGATATTTTTTCATGTGACTCTCCAAACTGATCGGTATGCTCAAGTTGCCTTTCAGTAAAACTATTCCGTAATGTCGCTATGATCGCTGCAAGAGGAACTAACTTATGTTAATCGGGAATTAGATTTTTACGCAGAACGACATTTAAGTAAAGTAAATGCAAGAGTTTAATCATTTATTCAAAAAGCGATATGGCAATTCTATCTGAAAGTCTTGTTATTTGAGCAATTGCTCTAAAATTTTATCGAAAGTTCAGGACTTATATAAAGAAAAAAGCCAATCGTATAAAAATAGTATGTATAAAAAACAAACATTCAAAATCAAGTTATGATGAAGAAAACAACGATAGAAGGAGAATAACGCATGGAAACCTTATCTTATAATATTAAAATTTATGCGACCCCTGAAAAAGTCTGGCAGGTTCTTTGGTCCCCTGAAAGCTATCCGGAATGGACAAAATTCTTTGCCTGCGACTCCACCATGCAAACTGACTGGAAAGTGGGGGGTAAAACCTATTTTGGCGATGGCAAGGGCAATGGCATGGTCTCTACCATTGAAAGTCTGGAAGAACCGAAACAAGTTGTATTTAAGCATCTGGGAATGATCCAGAATGGTCAGGAAGATCTGGAAAGTGAAGAGATCAAGACCTGGGCGGGTGCCTTGGAAAAATATATGCTGTTTGATTTTAACGGCGAAACCCAGTTACATGTTGAAGTGGATATTCAGCCAGAGCATGCCGAATTCATGAATAAAGGCTTTGATCAGGGATTGGCAATGGTCAAGCATCTGGCTGAAAAATAAGCCCCGAGGAGGTTGATTTAACAAGGTCAACTGTTGCGTAATCTCGGTTCAAAATTGATAAATCTTGATTTTTTTGAATTGTCTGATTGAAATAATACGAAAATGTGTTGTGATCTGCTATTCTATGTCACTTCATTTTTTACTTAATCGAGGCAGAGATGACGCAACAAAACGCTCAATCGACTTCTGAACAAACACTTTCCGAAAACGATTTAATCGCACAGCGTCATGCCAAGTTAAAGCAAATCCAAGAGACTGCAAAACAAACGGGTAAGAGCCCGTGGCCAAACACGTTTAAACGTGAACACTATACAGCTGATTTGCAAGAACAATTTAAAGATCAAGATAAAGCACAAATCGAAGGTGCTGAAAAAGTTTATGTCAAGGTTGCGGGTCGTGTGATGTTGAACCGTGGATCATTTATTGTGATTCAGGACATGACCGGCCGTATCCAGCTATATGTTGACCGTAAAGGTTTACCGACAGATGTTTTAGAAACGATCAAGAGTCTGGATCTTGGCGATATTATTGCGGCTGAAGGTTATATCGGTCGTTCTGGTAAAGGTGACTTATATGTACACCTTGAAGGATTTGAATTACTGACCAAATCACTACGTCCACTACCAGACAAATTCCATGGTTTAACTGATACTGAAGCGAAATATCGTAAGCGTTATCTCGACCTGATTGTCAACGAAGAAACCCGTAAGACCTTTGAGATTCGTGCCAAAGTAGTCGCGGGTATCCGTGCATTCTTAACCAATGAACGTTTCATGGAAGTTGAAACGCCAATGATGCATGTGATTCCAGGTGGTGCATCTGCAAAACCATTCGTAACCCATCATAATGCATTGGATATGGAGCTTTATCTCCGTATCGCACCAGAACTTTATTTGAAACGTTTGGTTGTGGGTGGTTTCGAGCGTGTGTTTGAAATTAACCGTAACTTCCGTAACGAAGGTGTTTCAACACGTCATAACCCAGAATTCACCATGATCGAATTCTATCAAGCTTATGCTGACTATAAAGACTTGATGGTATTGACTGAGAACATGCTTGAAAAGCTGGCAATTGATATTTTAGGTACTACTGATGTGCCGTATGGTGATGAAGTGTATAGCTTCAAAGGCCCATTCAAGAAAATTTCAATGTTTGATGCAATTCTTGAACATAACCCGGACTTCACCCCTGAAAATGTCAACGACCGTGAGTTCTTGGCGAAATTCACTCAGGACGTGTTAAAAGAACAGGTGAAACCTGGTTTCGGTTTAGGCAAGTTGCAAACCATCGTGTTTGAAGAAACGGTAGAAACCAAGTTACGTCAGCCAACATTCATTACTGAATATCCAGCTGAAACCTCACCGCTTGCGCGCCGTAATGACGACAATCCGCATATTACGGATCGTTTCGAATTCTTTATCGGTGGTCGTGAGTTAGCCAATGGCTTCTCGGAGTTAAATGACCCGATTGATCAGGCTGAGCGTTTCCAGGCACAGGTTGCTGAAAAAGATGCCGGTGATGATGAAGCCATGCATTACGATGCTGACTTTATTGAAGCGTTGGAATATGGCTTGCCACCGACAGCAGGTCAGGGGATTGGTATTGACCGTTTGGTGATGTTATTTGCGAATGCGCCAAGTATCCGTGATGTACTTTTATTCCCGCATATGCGCCGTAAAGATTAATATTCTTTGTCTTAAAAAAAGCCACGTTTAGCGTGGCTTTTTTTATGCTTGAATGAATTATTCCGCTTGCATTTCTTTTGCTAACTTTTCTGCGGCTTGCATAATTTTTGGTGTAACGGTATCCATTCGTTTATAGCCCACTTGCATGCTTTTTTGCATCACGATTGGCATTTTATCAATAGTCGATTGCCCTACAGGCGTTTTATAGAATTGGATCATGCCATCAATTTCCTCTTGGGTAAATTCTTCAGCATAGATTTTAATCATTTCTGGTTCTAACTTTGCCCATGTCAATTCCTCTTGCATAATTTTGCCGAGTTCCTGAGAATAATTAACCATGGCAAGTTCTTGTTTTGTAGTTAATTTTTTGCCTTGAGTGATCTTATCCAGATTTGAATGCATCATGCTATTCATCTGCTGACTCATTTGACCAAGAAATTGTTCAGACTTGGTTATCTTTAATAACTCTTTTACAGATTGGTTTGACGCTGGCTGAGCAAACGCAGGAATTGAGATTGCTACCGCAGTAATAAATGTCGCAATAATTTTCATTATTTGATTTCAGTCGTGTTATAGGTGAAATAAATGTTACTGACAGGCATCAATTATTGTCAATTTTATCCTGCATGTTAAAAAATGTAATTGTTTCGTTTGACGATTGAAATGTGCTCATAAACCAACGATCATGTGTCCATAAATAAATTTGAGAACAGTCTGGACATGTTTTTAAAAAAATCGCTTTGTATCGCATTATTTGCTGCTCTTTCTTCCCCGGTATTTGCTCAGGGTCTTGTACTCAACGATGAAAATTTAAGAACAGATTTAAACTGGTTGAACCAGCAAGGTGTCATTCAAATCAGCACATCGACTTGGCCAATGAGCGGTGATGAGATTCAACGTGCATTATCCCAAGCAAAAGTAAGCAATAATACGCAGCAGAAAGTAATTAACTCTGTATTGAATGCATTACAGGCAGATAATGCCACCGTCAAAGTCGGTTTGCATGCAGGTACTGATCTTAAAACGGTTCCTCAAGCTTTTGGTGATAATCAAAAATCCCAATATCAAATTGCTGCTGAATTTAATGCGGGTGGCGAGAACTGGGATGCCAAACTACGTGTTAATGGTGAGAAAGACCCATTGATTGATAATGGTCATGATGCCAATGTCGAAGGTTCATATATCGCAGGTAAACTGTGGAACCAATGGGTGATTGCCGGTCAGATTCCAACGTATTGGGGCCCTGGGCATGATGGTAGCTTGATTCGTGGTGATGCCAGTCGTCCCGTGTATGGCGTGACCGTGCAACGTGCAGTACAAAATGCATTTGAGACCAAGTGGCTCTCTTGGATCGGACCGTGGCAGTACCAGGCTTTTGCTGGGCAGTTAGATGACTACAAAGCCGTTCCAGACACAAAATTGATTGGTCTTCGTTTTACAGCACGCCCATTTCAGGCATTAGAAATTGGTGCATCACGTGCGATTCAATGGGGTGGTGACGGACGTCCTGAAAGCTTTAGCTCATTATGGGATGCAATGTTAGGGACAAGAGATAATGGAGGTCGTGGGAAACCTGATCCAGCGAATCAGATAGCTGGTTTTGATGGCCGCTTATTCTTGCAACCCTTATTTAATGTGCCAGTCAGTTTATATACACAATTTGTAGGTGAGGATGAAGCGGGTGGTCTACCTGCAAAATATATGTACCTCGGTGGTGCTGATTTTTCATCTAGCTATAAAAATATGCCGTACCAACTCTACGCTGAATGGGCTGATACCCGTACCAATGGCGAAGTAAAACGTATTTCTTATAATCATCATATTTACCGAGATGGCTACTATCAGCATGGTTTTCCATTAGGTCATGCCATGGGAGGCGATGGTCAAATGTATTCGGTGGGTGGTGATATCCGATTTGATGTGATGAACCGTTTAAATGGTCGTATGATTTATGCAAAAGTAAATCAATCGAACTTGGCAATCAATGCTGCATTTGCAAAAGATGATACTGTAAAAGGGTTGGATTTAACTTGGACCCACTACCTAAAACCAACCATTCCATTGAAAGTGAATGGCTGGGTTAGCGACTCAGATCGTGATGGACGTGATGGTGGTGTTTCTGTAGGCGTTGAAATTCCATTGGAAACCAAAATGTTCCGCTTCTAAACAGAGCTGAGCTGTGAAAAAAAGAAGTCCTGATGGGCTTCTTTTTTATTTATTCATGTGAAATGAATTGTTTTGATATTCCAGATTGTTATTTTCATATCATAATTTTGCATATCAATATGAAAAAACAAGCTAAAGAACTGCATCTAAATTATTATAATGAATATCCTTTACTCGATCGTGAAAGTAACACGAGTAAGAATCTCGATATCATGAAAAATTGGAGTTGTTATGGCACTCGTTCCTCCACACAGTCTTCAAAGTGGTGGTGTGAAACCACTTATAGATTTTATGGATAGCATGGATAAAGGAGGAATTGTACATGACTGAAAATAGATTAACGCACCTCAAGCAACTTGAGGCAGAAAGTATTCATATTATTCGTGAAGTTGCAGCTGAATTTGAAAACCCGGTAATGCTTTACTCGATTGGTAAAGACTCAGCCGTGATGCTGCATCTGGCACTTAAAGCATTCTATCCGGCAAAACTTCCATTTCCGCTATTGCATGTCGATACTGGGTGGAAGTTTAAAGACATGATTGCGTTCCGTGACAACATGGCAAAAACCCACGGCTTCGATTTGATCGTGCATCAAAATGTAGAGGGCCGCGATGCGGGGATTAATCCGTTTGATCACGGTAGTTCAAAATATACCGACATCATGAAAACCCAAGGTCTAAAACAGGCTTTGGATAAATACCAGTTTGATGCCGCTTTTGGTGGTGCGCGCCGTGACGAAGAAAAATCACGTGCCAAAGAACGTGTCTATTCGTTCCGTGATAGTAAGCACCGTTGGGATCCTAAAAATCAGCGTCCAGAACTTTGGAACCTTTACAATGGTAAAGTGAACAAAGGCGAAAGTATTCGTGTCTTCCCGTTATCGAACTGGACCGAGCTGGATATCTGGCAATATATCTATCTGGAAAATATCCAGATTGTTCCTCTTTATTTCTCTGCAGTTCGTCCTGTGGTTGAACGCAGTGGTACGTTGATCATGGTGGATGATGAACGTATGCGCTTAAAAGAGGGCGAAGTTCCACAAATGAAATCGGTACGTTTCCGTACGCTGGGCTGTTATCCGTTAACAGGTGCAGTTGAGTCTGAAGCAGATACCTTGCCTGAAATTATTCAGGAAATGCTTTTAGCGACCAGTTCTGAGCGTCAGGGTCGTATGATCGATCACGATGAAGCGGGCTCGATGGAAAAGAAAAAGCAAGAAGGTTATTTCTAATTTTCTTAAGCAAGTCCCTCTTTTTAAAGAGGGATTTAAGGAGATTAAAAGCGATTTCTAAAGAATATGTGGAGTTTTGAGCAATGTCTCATCAATCAGATCTTATTAGCCAAGATATCTTGGGTTATTTAAAACAACATGAACAAAAAGACTTATTGCGTTTTTTGACTTGCGGTAACGTCGATGATGGTAAAAGTACCTTAATTGGTCGTTTACTTTACGATTCAAAATTGATTTATGAAGATCAGTTGCAAGCCGTAACACGTGATAGTAAGAAAGTCGGAACGACAGGTGAGGCACCTGACCTTGCTTTGCTGGTCGATGGTCTACAGGCTGAGCGTGAGCAGGGGATTACCATTGATGTCGCTTACCGTTATTTCTCGACAGAAAAGCGTAAGTTCATCATTGCCGATACACCGGGACATGAACAATACACACGTAACATGGCGACGGGTGCTTCCACTGCCGATCTTGCGATTATTTTGATTGATGCGCGTTATGGTGTGCAAACCCAAACCCGCCGTCATTCATTTATTGCAAGCTTGCTCGGGATTAAAAATATCGTTGTTGCGATCAATAAAATGGACTTGGTCGAGTTCTCGGAAGCACGTTTCAACGAAATTCAGGTTGAATATGATGCTTTTGTCAATCAACTCGGTGATCGTCGCCCTGAAAATATTCTGTTCGTGCCAATCTCGGCATTGAATGGCGATAACGTGGTGAACCCTTCTGCAAGTACGCCATGGTACAAGGGTCAAACCTTGATGAGCATTCTTGAGTCTGTGGAAATTAAACGCGAATCAAATAAACAAGAATTCCGTTTCCCGGTTCAGTATGTAAACCGTCCAAACCTTGATTTCCGTGGTTTTGCCGGAACGGTTGCATTGGGTGCAATTAATGTGGGGGATCAGATTGTTGCATTGCCATCAGGCAAGAAATCAACAGTGAAAGAGATTGTCACTTTTGATGGCAATCTTGAGCAGGCCGTTGCAGGTCAGGCCGTGACTTTAACTCTAAACGATGAAATTGATATTTCTCGTGGTAACGTTTTAGTCCGTGCGGGCGAGCAGCCTTTGATTTCGCGTAGTGTACGTGCTTCAGTGGTATGGATGAATGAACATCCGTTGGTGAAAGGCAAGCTGTACAACGTCAAAATTGGTACACAGACGGTTCCTGCCAAAGTCACTGCAATTAACTTCCGTGTCAATGTCAATACCTTGGAACATACGCAAGTTGAAGAACTTGAGCTGAACGCCATTGCAGATGTAGTGGTTGAGTTTGATGCACCCGTGGTCTTTGACCAATATCAAGACAGCCGTTATACAGGTTCATTCATCTTTATTGACCGTTTAAGCAATGTCACGGTTGGTGCCGGTATGGTTGAAGCGGCAGTTGAATGGACTGCGCATAGCAATCCTGTGACTGCGGAAGATCGCGCAGCGCGTTTAGGTCAAAAGCCTGCGGTGATTGGTGTGTCTGCACCGTTGATTGAGAAAGCTCAAGCTTTAGAGAGTCTATTGATTCAGCAAGGTGTGGTTGCGATTGCAAAAGCTAATTTAACGGCTGAGCAAATTACATTGTTACGTGAAACAGGTGTGGTGGTTATTACCACAACTGTTGAAGGCACGGATACTGAAATCACGGCTGAAACGGTTGAAGAAGCGGCTGAGAAGGTTGTGGAATTGGTTCGTCTTTAATAGGCAGAACTGATTTGAAAAAACCCGCTTAAGCGGGTTTTTTTTTATGTGAACTATTATAACTATTATCGTTCCAATTTTGCACGTTTAGCAAGTTTGATGCCTTGCTATCATAGTACAAGTGAACTAATAAATATTTTAACGTTCCTATATTGCACGTTTACATATTAAATAGTAAAATCGTGCATATGAAGAACGTATTGAGCATTCAGAGAACGACCAATAGTTCACATTCGGTAGATTCTACCAAAGTGAAGGTCTATAACTTTTCTTACTTAAGAGGAGATGAACAGACTTATGCTATTAATTTGTTCAAAGATTGGATTGCTCAAGTAAAACATATTCAAGGTTTGAAACAGAATACAATAAATAATCATAGAGATAATTTGATCCGATTATTTAACTTTAGCCAAGTTGCTCCTTGGAAGTTGAAGCCTCATCATGTAGTCGCTTTTTTTGAATCTAAATTTGATGAAAAAACAGGCTCATCAATTTCACCAAGCACATATGCAGCTTATTGTTCATCATGGCGTTCATTTCAGGGTTACATGTGTGATCCTGAACGTGCAAATGAAATTCAGAGAGTGTTCAATATACGTCCATCGAAGTTTGTTAACGATGAGAATAGTATTGCAGTAAAAAGATCTAAAGCTAACAATTGTCCTAAAGCTCAGGCATTAACTCCTGAAGAAATTTCATCAATGGATGAAACATTTAAAGCACTTATTTTGGAAGCTTATAAATCAAGGAGTAAATCATTACTCCCTTTGCAAAGAGACCGTGTGATGTTTCATATAGCAATACATTTTGCATTGCGTATATCGGAGTTAGTTAGCTTGCAAAAGCAACAATTTTCAGCTCACCATGATCAACGTATGAAACATTTTCATAATCATGCATTACTTACTATCACAGGTAAAAACAGTGTGACTGGTACAGTTCCAATGAGAGAACCTGAAATTTATAATTTACTCATTTGGTATTTGGAAAATATTCGTCCCAAAATTTTGATGAGACGAAAAGACCAAAAAGATGGGGTATGTCTTTTTGAGGGAACAGAATATTTAATCTCTAATTTGGTTTTTCCAAGTGAACGTGGTGGTGTGATTACTCCAAATACTTTTAGAAAGAGATTAGAGCAAGTTGCTCTTCTTTCTGGAAATGTTGGATTTAAACCCACACCTCATACGTTACGTCATACAGGCTGTACATTGATGCTACCATTATATTCGCCAGATATAGCACAAAAATACATGCGACATAAAAATCTATTTACCACTTTAGGGTATTATCATCCTACTGTTTTAGATGCAGCTACACAGCCTAATCTTCCTATTGATTTATTTGGCGATGAATCCTAGTGAGGATGATTAAAGGAACATTGTATGAAAGTTAAGTTGAGAAACCGTTTAGAAGTCTTGATGAAAGATAATGGTGTTTCTACATTTGAAGAAATGGCAGAACGTATGACTAATAACCAAAATTGGGAAATTACTCGTTCAGCTCTGAGTCGAAAGTTTAGAAATCCTAACCCCCCTTTGACACTTGAAATTATTGCAGCCATCTGTAATGAATTACAGTGTCTACCTAATGATCTATTTGAGATAGAGATTTCAGATGCTAGTGAAGAAGATATAAGTGACCTACAAAATAGAGTATTACCGTTTCGTTATGGTCAAGTGAAAAAACTACCTAGCAAAGAGGTTGGGCATGAGAATAAAATAGTGGTATCACCACAACAAAAAAGAAAGCATAAAGTTGATACTACCGTTTTAGAAGATGTTCTTGGCCCAAATGTAAGCCATCTACATAAAGGTAAGATTGACAATGGTTGACAAAGCAATGGGATCATGTGTTCTGTGCAATCAAATCCTTTGTAAAGCAAAAAGTGGTTTGATAGGGACACATTGTTCTAAAGCTAAAATTTCGAAGAGAAAAATTAAAAGCGATGAGATATGTTGGGCCGATAGTCATGGACTAAAAAAGTCATGCTCTGATCTGCTGAAAAAAAATTCTAGATTACATCCTCCAAAATTTATTAAACTTGGAGAACTCCTTAAATCATTGGTTGAAAAATCCGAGAAAGGTGAAGCTTCCTTAGAAAAATTTGTAATTGATCTTTCTGATAATGAACGCCATTTTTTAATGCAATATGCAAATGGTGAAATTAAACTTCTTATGGCTGAAATATTTAACAAGTATAATTTGGTTATTAAGCAAGATTTAATTGATTTAAAAATTCCTGAAGATTTACCAGATGACTTTATTTTATTACTAGAAAGTTATAAGCATTTTTTTATACGAAGATATAATGTTTTGATGAGTAAAAATCATTATAGAACTCCGCAATATATGAGGAGAAATCTAACAAAATCTATATCATTAATTCGTTATCTTAGTTCAATTGGAATGACAGACTGGTATCAAGTAAAAGATAAACATATTGTGAGTTATCTAGAAAGTACAAGAAAAAATCTTCATATAGAATTAAAAAGATTTATTAATTATGCCAATAATGATCGAAAACCATTTAAAAAAACTAGGTTAGATAAAAAAAGATCTGGCTCTGCCTTAAAATCATCTGTAAAAGTAAAAACTTATACAGAGTCAACTATTGATAGTTTTTTGGAAGAAATATATGCAAAACATAGTCATGCTGAATATTTGATTGCATGGTTAGTCTGCAAGTTAGGGCTTACCGTGGAATTTTCTTACAACTTAAATATGTCACAAATTGTTTTAAATAAAGAAAATAAATATATTTTTAAGCCTTATCAAGTATGGTTAAAACTACCTAAGAATATAGGCGACCTTTTTTATGAGATATTTGATCAAACTTTTCCAGATTGGAGAAGCTATGATCAAGAAAAATTAATTTTTTTGAAACCTTTTCATTCTCTATTTACTGATGCTAGTAGAGCAAGTAAGGTTCTATTAAAAGGGAAAGCCAGAGAACTACGAACTACTGCTATTATAAATTTAATGAAAAGTGGCTTTCTTGATCGAGTGACTTTACATCAATCTATTGGCGTTTCTATGCCCTCTATCACTAAGTATGAAAATATATTCTCTGTTGACCTTCATTCGACAATACAACCTCATATTATTAAAGATCGAAATAAAGTGATTCAGGGTGAATTCAATGAATCTAAGCCTTTAATTAAAGAAGTCGATAAGAAAAACATAGATATTACTTCTGGAAAGGTTATATGGTATGTATATTTATTAGAATGTGAGAATAATAAAATTTATACAGGTGTAACACCTGATATAAATAATAGAATATTTCTTCACTATGAGGGTAAAGGTGCATTAATGACCAAATTGAATAAACCAAAAGCTTTATTGGCCTATAAGGCGTTTTCATCAAAAAGTGATGCTTTAAGCATGGAGCAACGAGTTAAAAAAATGCCTAAAATTGGAAAACTACTACTTGTAAAAGAATGGAATAAAAATTCATCAAATTTCGTAGATGTAAATTAAATGACCATTTTCTTTACACTCATAAAACCATCCTAAAAATTACATTTTTCCTTTCATGAAATGTAAAGAAATTGAGATAATAAATCTATGTAAAGTTTAGGTACGTTTTATTATGATTATTGGATATGCTCGGGTCAGTACACATGACCAAAATCTAGATTCACAATTAGATGCACTCCAAAAGGCAGACTGTGAACAAATTTTTCAGGAAAAGATAACAGGAAAAACTAAGGATCGTCCTGAACTGATAAGTTGCTTGAAAGCCCTAAGAAAAGGTGATGTTCTGATTGTTTGGAAACTTGATCGCCTTGCCCGTTCATTAAAAGATTTAGTCGAGATTATTACTGACTTAAATCAGCGTGAGATAGGCTTTAAATCGCTTACAGAGGCTATTGATACCACCTCTGCTACTGGCAGGCTAGTGTTCCATATTTTTGGAGCATTAGCTGAGTTTGAGCATAGTTTAATTCGTGAACGTACCATAGCAGGTTTAGATGCAGCGAGAGCAAGAGGACGTAAAGGTGGGCGCAAACCATCCATGTCTGAAAAAGATATTAAAAAGGCCCAAGCTATGTTACGAGATCCTCAAATTACTAAAACAGAGGTAGCAAAACATTTTGGAGTAAGCCGAGTCACGCTGAATAACTCACTGAATAAATCTTAGAATTGTTCTTAGTTGCTATCTAACAAGAATTTCATATATTGGGGATGTATTTTCTTAATATCTATTCCTAACCCTTGGAATAGTAAACTAATTGCATCTTCCTTTTCTTTTTGCAGTCTATTATTAAAATCTTTTAAATTTTTGGAATCAGCATCACTATAACAATGCTGATAGCCTGAAACTATCTGCTCCATCCTAGTTATAGTTTTACTAAAGTTTAGCTTCATTTTAATATTACTATTGATATTCGTTAGATGACTTAGATTATCTCTAACATTTTCAATAACATGAGGTGGAATATACCAATCATATTTTGAATTCTCATATCGTAAGTCTAATCCTAAAAAATTTACTGTTTCATTTTCAGAAATAATCTGTGTTTTTGACTTTTCATCAATTTCAGGAAGTGTTAAACCTAAGTTACTCAATTCTTGGAAAACTAATTCAAATACCTCTTTACACTGCTGTTCGGAATCAAGAAAAAATATCAGATCATCCGCATAACGGACATGTTTATATTTTTGCTTAATAAGCCAATTATCAAAATCATTTAAGTAAAATGATGCCAGTAAAGGTGATAGAGGCATCCCTTGTCTGACACCTTTCCCAATCTTAGACTCAATTAGCTTTTTATGCGTCTTTGCATATTCATGAGGAATACTTGGATCGCAGCAAATTATGGATTCAAACAAATAGAGTATGTCAGTTGGTATATTTTCTCGTATTTCCTTTAGCAAAGTTGCCCGAACTAAATTATCAAAAAACGATGCAATATCTGTTTTTAAAACAAAGGGCTTTGTATTTCTTAAATCTTTTGCCTTTTGTCTTGCTCGAAATATACCTACACCTGAAACAGAAAAATCGTTAGATTTAAGTACAGCTAACTCATGTTTTAAGTTCTGGGCAATGTAATCAATTAAAATCATCTGCACTAGACGATCTCTAACGGTTGGTATGCAAATTAAACGTGGCTTTTTACTAGGATTCTTTTTATTCTCTATAATTACAGGATACAGTTTTTGAAATCTGTAGCTTTGAGTTTCAATTAATTTTATTAAAGACTCTAATTGAACATTTAAATTATTCTCAAATTCTTTAATTGAAACATAGTTGGTATGATATTTTTTATCATAATTTTTAATATTTTTTTGTTTGAAAATTTTAAATTTTTCATCAAAATTTTCTTTAATAAAGTCTTTAAAAAACATGATTGTATAACTCTTTCTTCTCCATTGCGTCCTTGTAAAGCTATCTCGCAACGGTTAAAAAGGGACACATCCATTCAAATGGTAATAGCTCTTCTCATCGGTGATAAGACTAGCCAGTCCATCCTCATGGTTCTGTTCTGATGCACATTTCTGTGTTGTCGAGCGAACCAATGGTTTACAACAGTGTGAGCAATTTATTGCCATCTTTTTTCTTGAAATGCTACTATCAGTATAACATAAAACAACATCAAGAATCAACACGAAAAACTCCACAATTACCAACATAACCACCTGATTTTCCTGATAATTTTTTGACAAAAATATCAAAACCAACTGAAACAACCACTTGACAATATAGAGAATATCGGTTCTCCAAACCGCCCGTAGCCCCACGCCCACCATCTTGAAAAAGCCAAGTACCCCCCAAGTAATGATAGCAAGGGGACTGTTACATCCATTCAAATGGTAATAGCTCTTCTCATCGGTGATAAGACTAGCCAGTCCATCCTCATGGTTCTGTTCTGATGCACATTTCTGTGTTGTCGAGCGAACCAATGGTTTACAACAGTGTGAGCAATAGTAGGGTTTTAACCGACCATTTAGATATTTGAAATATATAAGAGTATTTGTATATCAGCAACATACAATAAACAATCAACTGTAATAAATAGTAAAAAAGCCATTTAGATAAATCTAAATGGCTTTATATTTCTAAATATCCAACTTCGGTAAACTTCTCACAATTTTCATTGTTTCCAAGCTGACTGTAATCACACGCAAGAACAAATCCAATGGGTATCTAGCATCACCCATAGTTTCAATTGCCCAATCATTTGCATCGTTTACAATACCACTGTCTTTGTGTGTAGAAACACCTTGACGCTCCATAACCCATTCGAGTGCTGACTTACCATTAACCACATAGTCATACGCCTCTACAGGGATTCCACGAATAGTGATCGCATTGTTATAAACCACTGTATCTTTTTGGTCTTTTTTCGGGAATTTCATTTTAGTCACATAGAAGTCTTTATCTTCTAAATGCTTCAATGATTTATTACCCAAGTCCAATTTGGCTTTGTACGGCTCAACAGTTTCGTAGTTTAAATGCCAATGTGCTAAGTCACGCCCCGCTTTAGAAAACGCCCAAAAATCTTCGGCTTTGTTCACACAAGGGATACGAGGTAATTCTTTAGTAAGATTGTCAGCATAACGACTACGATAATCTTCACTGTGCAATAAACCATACACATAGTAGAAAATATCTTCCTTGCTAATCGTTTCAGTCGGGTAAGCATCTGTGAAATGCTTTAAGCCTGCATCACTAATTGCATCTTTACGATTATATTGACCATCTGAGTTTTGAGCATCGGCTTGGCTAAACAAGTCAGAATCATTAGCTTTTACGGTGTTTTCTTCATAAAGGTAGAGTGGGAAGCATTGACCTTTTTCGATTGTATCTAAGCTTAAGATATTATTGCTGATTATCGTTGAAAATCCTGATCTAGCTCCAATTCCTGAAAGTTGAATTATTAAATTATTCGCATCTGCTGTTGGAAAAATTTGAGGCATCTGTAAAACCATTTCATTTAATCTACGATTAAAATACATCCATGATTTGATAAATGGTCTATATGTAGCACTATAAATTGACTTTCTTTCAAAAGATAATCTTTTATCTTTTTTAAGGTCATTTTTTAAAGCTCTAGTCCAACTAATTTTTGTTGAATCAATATTGATTAACTCACCTACATCCTTATTAGGATTAGCTTTTAGTAGTGGTTGGATACGATTGTTTTCAGCATTATAAAATTCAATTAATTTATGAACATTAGCTTCTAATTTTTGTTGTGAATATTGATAAACCCAAGCATCACGATTGGTTGCTACACCCAGTGAAAAATTATTAAACAAACTAATTGCTGTTTTAACTTTCTTATTTCCAATTTCAATAAATTCATTAAAACTATCATCACGTTGGTTTACCCAATCATTATGTGTATCAGGTGTAATGGTCACCCAACCATCAATCGTTGAGATACCATTGATACTAACTAGGTCGGAAATTTTTTCTAATTTTTCATTCCGTGTGAGATCATTACCTATGCTGTGATAATAGATTTGACCTTGCAGCTTAGAATTTGGATTCTTTACAAGAATTGAAATAGCTATACCAGCCATACTTCCACTACCAAAAACATTTTGCCCTTCCTGAGCAAGCCCTTTACTGAGCATATTTTTTCTAATATCACCCTTCAAATTAAATATATGTAGAGAAGAAAACTCATTCATTAGACTTTTTCTAAAACCATCCATAGCTGATTTTTCAATAAATCCACCATTGGTTACAAATCCGATTACACCACGGTCTTTAATACGATCACTTGCCCATCTGAATGCTCGAATATACGAATCATATAAACCTTTGGATAAAGTTGCTTTTGAATATTTTGCGTAAGTTTCTTCGATACGATTATCTAGGAAAGGATATTTTACATTGGCATTATCATCATTTGCGCTGGATTGCCCAATTGAATATGGTGGATTTCCAATTATCACCCGAATATCCAATTCTTTTTGGCGTTTACGTCTTGCACTGTTATCTACCAAAACCTTACTGACTAAATCCTCTTTTTCGTACATTTCAAAGGTGTCGGTTAAGCAAATCCCTTCGAATGGTGCATATTCAAGATCGGGATTAACTGTTTTCATCTGATCGTGATATACGGTTTCAATGTTGATTGAAGCAATGTAATACGCCAATAAAACAATCTCATTGGCATGAATTTCATTCTTATACTTATACGTTAAACGATCAGCAGGGATTAAACCTGATTGAAGCAAACGGTTGATAAACGTACCTGTACCCGTAAATGGATCAAGTACATGTACATTGTCATCAGCAAAGGTTTTACCAAACTCACTTTTGAGTACGTCATTCACACTATGAATAATAAAATCTACGACTTCAACAGGGGTATAAACAATCCCTAGTTTTTCAGTCATGCGTGGGAAAGCATTTTTAAAGAATGAATCGTATAGCGTTAAAATAATGCTTTGCTTACCTTCGGCAGTATTAATGCCTTCTGCTCGCATACGGACTGATTCATAGAAGGAATTAAGAGTATCCGCTTCTTTCTCTAAGTGATGCTCATTAAGGGCATCAAGTACCTTTTGCATTGCAAAGCTCATTGGGTTGTGTTCAGCAAAGCTATGGTCTTTAAAGAGTGCATCAAATACAGGTTTAGTAATTAAATGCTGTGCCAACATTTCAATGATTTCAGCATCAGATACGCTGTTATTCAAATCATCTCGTAATTCATGAGCAAATTCATTAAATGCTGCAATTTCATTTGTATTAGCAGGATTCTCAAGAATGGCTTGAATACGGTCAATATGTGTTTTGGCAATTTTTGCGACATCACTTGCCCAATCTTCCCAATGATGGCGATTACCGCATTTTTTTACGATCTTGGCATATAAAGCACGTTCAATCTCGCCGACTTCAAATACCATTTCCTCTTGAACTGGTATTGGAGTTGCGGCTGTTCCAATAGACGAACCGCCTCTGGCTTGTGCTGTACCCCTTCGTTTTTTACCTTCACTTAAACCTGTTGTGTTTGTTTCACCTTCATCACCTTTGGGTTTGGCTTTTTTAGCCTTTTTAACAACCTTATCAGCAACCGCAATGACTTCCATACGAGATACATCTTTGCCATTAAACTCAAGTTTGTTAATCATGGCATCAAAGCGGTCATCATGCGCTCGTAGGGCATTTAATACTTGCCACACTACACGATAGGCTTCGTTATTATTTAATGCTTGTTCAGGCTCTACACCCGCAGGGATAACGACAGGTAAAATTACATAGCCCAACTCTTTGTTTGGAGCTTTACGCATGACACGACCCACAGACTGAACGACATCTACCTGAGAGTTACGAGGTGTAAGGAAAAGCACTGCATCAAGTGATGGAACATCAACACCTTCTGATAAACAGCGTACATTTGATAAAATACGGCATGTGTTTTCAGGTGCTTGTTCTTTTAACCAAGTGATTTTTTCTTTCTTTTCTGTTGCATTCATTCCACCATCAACATGTTTTACTTGGCAGTTCAATTTCAATGATAGGTCAATGTATGGGTCTTCTTCTGTTCTGTACAAATGATCCATTTCTGCTTGTTGGTAGGCTTCAACAACAGCACTAAACATTTCAGTAATTTGTTTTGAACTTACCTTATGTTTTTTACCTTTGTATTCTTTTTCAATGACCTGACAGAAAGCAACTGCACGTTCCATTGGCTTTGCAACTGTACCATCTGGATTATATAAACCTTGTTTAGCTAGTGCTTTCCAACAGCCAACAATTTTTGCAGCATCATCAACTTTTAGAGAGTTATTTTCAGCTTTTAATAAGCTCTGTAATTGACGATTAATATGACTTTCTTCAACAGCAAGTACAATTACCTTGTAGTCACATAAAATGTCCATTTTTACTGCTTGTGAGAATGTGATGACATATAAATCATCACCATACAGTGATTTATCATCCATAGAGCAAAGGGTCACACCCTCTGTTTCTTTAGCGGTATCTCCATAAATACGAGGTGTAGCGGTCATGTATAGACGCTTCTTACCTTGTACATAGCTATTATCGTGAATCCGCACAAACTTGGATTCATCATCTCCCTCAAAAGTTGCACCTGTGGTACGGTGTGCTTCATCACAAATAATTAAATCAAATTCAGGGAATCCTGCTTTTTGAGCTTCTGCAATGACATCAATGGAATGATAGGTTGAGAACACAACATTCATGTCCTCATTGGCTTCATTCGGTTTAAATAAATCTCTTGCCTTAAATGCCTTAACTAAACTTTGGGGGTTGGTTGTAGCAGGGAATTTTAAGTCACTAATCCCAACTACAATATTGTCATCATCTTTTTTCTTACCAACATCACTATCAGAACACACTGCAAAGCTACGAATACCAATCATGGTATCCTGTGTCCATTCATCAAGTGTTTGGCTCAACAACGCAAGGCTTGGCACAAGGAATAAGACATTTTTACCACGGCCCGCTAATTCTTCTGCAATACGCAAAGAAGTAAAAGTCTTACCCGTACCACATGCCATAATGAGCTTGCCACGATCAGCCGCCGCTAAGCCGTGTTTAACAGCTTGAAGTGCAGGACGTTGATGTTTGCGTAATTGTTTTTTGTCACGAAAAATAGGCTTCACATTTGGATCAAAATCAAACTGTGTCCAGTCAATTAAGCTGCCTTCCAAATCTAATAAGGAAATAGTCGCAACAGGGGGATGTGCATCTAATAAAGATGATTTTGCGTTATCAGTCCAATCATCCGTTGAAGCCACGATATAACGATATGAAAAATAGGATTTACCAGAGCCACCTAAAAAGCTATCAATATCTTTCTTCTGAATTTTTGTAGTGTTGTAATTTTTACACTGGATTGGATGAAATTCGCCATCCATCGTTACCGCAACTAGGTCAATACCATAGTCTCGTTTATCCGTAATATTTAATTTTTCACCGTACTTTTCCACCCAATCTGCATAAGACAAAACTTCTGTGTAAAGTTCAGCATATTTAGGCTCATTCAAAAAATATTGAACCATCAAATTTTCAAATGAAGTGCCTTTATCTCTATTTGTAAGTGTAATTTTTTCGATAGATTGAAGTAAATTAGTTAAAGCTGACATTCTGAATAAGCTCCAAAAATTTTAAGTGTTTTTTACACTAAAATTTAAAAAATATATTGATGTGAAATTTAACATATTTATAAAAAAGGCATTAGGAAATATAAGGTTTTTGAATTTTTTTACTAATAAAAATAAGAACAGTATGTGAAAAAGAAGAATTATTAAATACACATATTATCTAGGCTTTAGACTGTACATTTTACCGCCTGAGCCATGTATAAGATTACATCATGGGCAGTAACGACAAAAGTTGATGTCATTTGTAGGCAAGCTTTTTAAGTTCAACTAGATGCTTACTTATTACACGATTAGCGGCATGCATCATTACACGCATTGAAGCTTCATCATCTCCAGATTGCATTGGCATAACCTGACTCATCGAAGGAGGACGAGGCTTGCGATTTTCAGTCATAAAGTCTTTAAGACGTTTAACCATGCTGCATCTCACAGAGTTTCTTAACAATAGAATTAAATTCTAATACACATAATCTCTTTATTGAAATCACATTTTCACTCGAACTGAGTCAACAAAATGTAGCACTGTGGTCAAGCCACTAGTGGCGGTGTGACAGTCCATGTTAGTGGGCTGCAAGCTATTTTTGCATGGAAATAAATGTGGTTAGCACTTCCAATAGGCTTATAAAATGGATAACCATTGAAAATATTTATATATTTAGGGTGTAAATAAATATTTTTAAATAAAATTTTTTATTTTTTCTCGCAAAAATTTTCTTCGATACCTTAAACTTTCAAACAATGCATACTGATCAGCTATTGTTACATTTCCAATGTTTTCATCAAAGATTGTGGCTGACTCTAATGCCCAATCTGGGATTCCATTAATACGTTCAATCATTTCTCCAACAAAAAGAGGACTAAGTAACTTTTGAAAGGGATGAATACTAGGATATTCAGTATTTTTTAATGCTTCAAATGATGCATCTATGGTGCTTTTACAAGCAAGTAGCGATGAACCTTGATCTAAAGCAAAAATCAAACCTCGTCCATCTTTCTGCAATTCAGCTTTAAAGTTTAATGGTCTATCCTGATTCCCAATCCAATAATCAAAAACTGCTATGTAAGAAATTTGCTTTGGATAAAATTTTATTAATTTAAGTAATTCTGGAAGGTGATCAATATCTGCCATTATACCTTTTTTTAATTTATTGGGTTGTTCATAACTCCTATTATCTAGTGAAGTAAAATCATAAATCTTTCGATCCTCTTCATAAGCCATCAAAGCAACAAAATTGATGGTATCTTGGGTTGAATTATGTTTTGCAGGAACGCCTAAAGCAACAGGTATCCCTAAAATATTTGCTAATCTATTTGCTACAATTTCGGAATATACTTGTGCCTGAGCGATCTCATGATCACTTTTGATCAATACTGATAATGAACCTTGTCTGGAATCAGTCGTACTTGATGGATTAGGTTCAAAAACTTCTAATATTTTATAATTCAATAAAGACATTTTAAAAAAGCCTTGATTGCCAACTATTGGTAAACACATCCGCTAAGTTTATAATTTGATCAATAATAAAATTATTTTCACTGACAGGGTAATGATAGTTTTTTAAAATAATTTGTACCATTAAAATGATTCTTGCCTTATATGTCTGATTATTTTGCCAATCAGGAATTATAGATTTTTTTAGCTTGTCTGTTAGTTCTACTGCCATAGAAATCAATACACGTTCATCTATGTCATGTTCTAGCATAGGATTACTTTTCAACAATTGGTAGAATGTATATTCATCATGAAACAATTCACGTTTAGTAATCTTATCATCAACCAAATATTCTAATGCTGTTAGCTCATCAAGTTCTGGTAAGATTTGACCATCATTTTTTCTGTTCATCAACTTTGATAAGATTCACTAAATTGATACAAGCATATCAAATCTAGTCTAAAAATAGAGTAAAAATTTACACTAAAATTAATAGGTATTCGAGTTCGGCATCAGTAGAACTTATCCACTCATTCCAATAGCAAAGAACAATATGATTGGATACAAACTATTAATCCCAACTTATGTTAAGGATTTACAGATTACTCTTATAATAGCGAATAATGATCTGAGTACTTCAATATGAATAAATCTTTAGGTATGAATGAACTATTCTCAAGAAGAAAAGCAATAGTTCACCTTTCCTTAAGTAATAGTTCACCTATCCTGTTTATGCTTACAGATTTAATCGCATAATAATAAAGCATTTAAAATATATGTGATATTTCACATAAAATATTTCACTATACAATGCCTCCCTTAGAGAGGTATATATGAAAAAAATATTATTTTTAATGGGGTTATGTCTGGCTTTTAATGTTGAGGCCAGACAGGTAGAGAATAGTACAGCAGCAATTAAAAGAAAAATTATTCAAGAATCTATTGAAAGCTATCCAGGTAACTGTCCGTGTCCCTATAACACTGCACGTAATGGTAGTCGCTGTGGAAAACGTAGTGCTTATAACCGTGCTGGCGGATACACACCTTATTGTTATCCGGAAGATGTCAGTGATCGCAAGGTAAAAGAATATAAAGAAAAGAAAAACCTAGTTTAAAAAAAGCCCCTGCAATAGAGGCTTCTCAATACATCAAGGCTGCTTTTTTAAAAGGCATGCATGGATAATCTACGGATATATTGCTGCGGATCTAAAGGATAGTCTTTAATTAACTTTAAGAAAACCGCCTGATCACCTTGATATAACGCGCGAGTTGCTTCTTCGTGGTTGGGCATATTGCCTAACATTGCCGACATAACGCGATCAGTGGCTTGTTTAGCCAGCATGATATTACTTTCAGATGTTGGATCATTCAGCTCCTTATCAATCAGTTTGCGAATCACTGCAGATGCACTGGCACTCTGTTGATCTAACCAGTCCCAGTGTTTTTTCTGTAAGGTAATTTCGCGAGAGATCACACCGAGTTTTGGGCGGCCAACTTTCTTTTCCGGTTCAGGTTCGCTGTAGCGCTGCTGAATCTGTTGCTCAGCACCTGAAAGGTCAAGGTCGATTTGTCGACCTGTTTGATCATTAAAAATCAGGATCGTCTCGGCAGTTTCACCAAGTTGTTTGAGCTTTAATGCAATGTCAGCAAGTTGCGCTTGAGCAATCAGTGTATAGCCTGAAAAAGCAGTATAGGTCGGTTGAGTATTCATTTTATTCACATATTTTTATACGGGTAAAACAATATTACCAGGGTAAAAATAAATTAGCAATCACATTGATCCATCTTCGCAAAGGGATTTAAGCCAGTTAGGCTAAATTCTGGAAAACCGATTTAAAAAATAATGCAGATAGAATGCCAATTTTCATTTTTATTCTGCGTTGATCGCGCTTTTATGAGACAATGTTTTTTTATTTTTGTGTATTAGGACTCCCATGATTGAGCAATCTCCTGAATCTTTAAGCGATATCGAAATTTTAGACATTTTACAGTCTATGAAAAAAGATAAGCTGGATACGGAAGCAAATGAGATGATCCGTAATGGGGGGAAAGCTGGGCGTCAAGAAGCACATAAACAGGCTTTGGTGGCACTGAATGCCAGCTTTGAGGACAAGTTTGTCGAAGCTGTGACTTTGGCATTGGGTCTGAATTCAGGTCAGGCTAAAAAAATTCGTTATAAAAAAGACCGCATCCGTATTTTAAAAGCCCGTGGCATTGATTATTTAGCGATTGATGGTGCAGAAACCGCACAGGTATTGGCTCAGGTTGCACAGGCCATTGGTCGTGAAGATGCAACAGTAACCCATGACTTGCACAATATTTTTCCATTTTGGAAAGAGGGCTGGCCAATGGTTCAATTCGACAATGCATACAAGATTCTAGCCGAAGATATTAGCATTCATTATCAGGCGACATTGGATACCTTATTGGCACAACTTGGTGGAAACTAAGCGCGGATAATCGCCAGTTCTACTCATCAATCAAACATAACAAGGAATGTTAGTTTATGAGTTCATTACCTCATATTCCACCTGAAGCATTAGATGTGTTACGTGAAGGGCAACTGATTGAGGCCATCAAGATTACTCGTGAGAAAACCGGGTTGGGGTTAAAGGAATCAAAGGATTTAATTGACCAGTATTTGCAAGCCCATCCACAAGAACAGGCACGTGTGCAGGAACAGGTGGCACAGCGTAGCCGTGGTGGCGTAAAGGTTGTGGTCTTTATTGTGGCGTTACTGATCATTCTGATCTGGTGGATCATGAAATAAAAAAAGCCCGTCAAACGGGCTTTTTTTTTGACTTTTACTTAGTCTTCAGACTGGATAATCGCATCATTTTCCTGACTCGGTAAAACTTGTGTCACCAATAACTGGTCAATTTTATAATGGTCAATATCGACCACTTCAAACTTGAAGCCCGCATATTCTACGGCATCTGCAGGACGCGGGATCTTGCGTAGGCGATACATGATAAAGCCGGCAATGGTTTCATAATTCTCATTTTCAGGAAATTCTTCAATTTCCAGAACATGCTTGACGTCTTCAATCGGTGTGCCCCCATCAATAAGCCAGGAATGATTATCGCGCTTAATGATCTGCTGTTCTTCATCCATTGGCGTTACCCAGTCACCCATGACGGTGATCATGATGTCGCTTAGCGTAATCACCCCGACTACCAGCGCATATTCATTAATCACGACCGCAAATTTCTCTTTGGTCGAGCGGAAGCGGTCGAGCAATTCTGACAGGGTCAGAGTATCTGGAATCATTAACACATTACGAATGGTCGATTCATTCAGTTGTGTGAAAGATTGTTTATTCAGAATACGGACCAGAATATCTTTGGCGTCGACATAGCCAATCACCTGATCAATATGTTCATTACAGACCAGAAACTTTGAATACGGATATTCACCCAGTTTTTGGCGAATACTGTCTTCAGGTTCTGTCAGGGTAAAAAACACCACATTTTCACGGGTGGTCATACTTGAAGGAACAGTACGTTCCTCCAGTTCAAATACGTTTTCAATGAAATGATGTTCCTGCTTTTGTAGCACTCCGGCTTGTGCGCCTGCATCCATGACTGCTGAAATATCATCAAAGGTAATATTGTCGTCACGGATGGTATTGACTTTGAATAAGCGGAATAACAGATTGGCAATTGCATTGATGCCCCAAGCCAGAGGTTTGCAGATTTTAATAAAAATCTGAATCGGCTCGATGACGCTAATGGCAATTTTTTCTGGCGCAATCATGGCCAAACGTTTTGGCATCAGATCGGCAAACAGAATGAACAAAGAGGTGACCATGGTAAAGGAGAGGGCAAAACCAATGGTTTCTAGCCAAGGACCTGCATAAAACTTCACAATCAGATCAACAAAGAATGGTCGGAAGGCAGCTTCACCGAGAATACCGCCGAGGATTGCAACGGCATTTAAACCGATTTGCGAGGCTGCGAAGAAATCAGCGGATTGTTCTTGTAGATCTAAAACTTTTTGAGCGCGGGTTTCGCCAGATTCGGCCAAAATTTTTAATTTAACTTTTCTAGCGCCAGCGAGAGCAATTTCTGTGAGTGATAAAAAGCCTGCTGCTGAAATCAGCAGGGCGATAACAATAATATTCTGGAAGAGACTCACACATCACCTGTGTTGCATATTATTATGAATATGTTGTAACACAAAAAAGAACAGAGGTAATCAAATCATTACCTCGTAATAACAGTTTTGCTGAGCAAACAAGCATATCCATTAGGAATTAAATATGATTATAGAGCAATATTTTTAGTATTGTGAAAATTGTGAGTTATTTAAGAGAAATTCACGATTCTCTTCTTCAATCATTTGTCGTGCCACAAACAGGATCAGCTGTCTTAACCAGCGGTGGGCAGGATGATGATGTAATAACGGACACCATGCCATTTTTAATTCAAACTCAGGAATATAAAATGGAGGATCCTTTATAACCAGCTTTGGATTTTGGGTTTGCAAACGCGCCATACGGGTTGGCAGGGTAGCAATCAAATCTACATTTTGCGCTAACAATGCTGGCATCTGATAATGACGCGTAAACACTGAAATTTTACGACGTTGACCAATACGCTCCAACGCTTGATCGATCCAGCCGAGTCCCGCCTGTTTATCCGGATTCACACCGAAACCCACCCCCATGCCGGTTTTTGAGACCCAGATATGCTGCGCATCTAAATAGCTTTTCAGGTTTAAGTGGGTTACAGCAGGGTGTTTGTCATTTAAAATACAGCTAAAGCTATCACGCCAAACCAGAACCTGATGGAAGCTTTGTGGAATTTCATTGAAGCGGTTAATGGCAAGATCTACTTTACCTTGCTCCATATCCCGATAAGACACATCACTCGGCGTCAAGAAATCCAGTACCACATTGGGTGCTTCTGAACGCAATGCTTTGACCAGGCGAGGCACTAAGGTTGCTTCGGCATAATCCGAGGTCATGATACGGAACACGCGCGTACTGGTATAAGGACGGAATTCGGTACGTGGCTCCAGAATCATGGAAAGATCTGAGAGCGCATCGCGAATACGCGGTTGTAATTCTAATGCACGCTCAGTCGGCGTCATGCCTTCAGAAGAGCGAATCAGGAGGGGATCATTAAACAGATTACGTAAACGACGTAAAATATTACTCATCGCAGGCTGGGTAACACCGAGTTGCTCTGCAGCGCGTGTGACATTTTTTTCACGAAGAAGTACGTCAAGATAAATTAATAAATTAAGATCGACCCGCTCCAGATTCATAAAAAAAATACCGAAAATAAAATCCTTAAATTGTGTTGAATTATGACATATCTAAAGCCTTTTGTGTAACTTAATCCTACATAAAAGCAACAGCGCCAAGGCACATAACATCGCTTGAAATATCGGGTGCACTTATTGATCGGGTCATGCTCAACTTTGATACAATTGTTGTTTGTAACACCAGTAAAATGCGCTGAAAATTTAAATATTTTTAGGATTTGAACACTTGTTTTACCGTGTTTTTTGAACTGACCAGTCTAGAAAAATGGCCTGAAATAGGGTTTTTACGCATTTCAGTGTATTTTGAAAATTAATTAAAAACAATTGCTTATGTTTTATTTTTGAAGTTTTTGATAAAAGCCTATACATACATTTTCTAAGAAAATACCGAAGATTAAGCTAGAATATTGGCTAAATCGCTTGCCAAAGACTAAGCTTTGAGACATGTTGATGAGGTGCTTGAAATCTAGACTAAATAAAATCAGGATTTTTAGCCCCCGTTCGATGCCAATCCTCAAAGGAATAGATCATGACTACATATCAAACAGCGATTGATGCAATCCGCGAATTAAAAGCAAAATTTGGCAACACTTGGGCAGATATTAGTCCTGAAGATGCTGCTCGCATGCAACTACAAAACCGTTTCAAAACTGGTTTAGACATTGCGAAATACACAGCTGCGATTATGCGTCGTGATATGGCTGCTTATGATGCCGATTCTAGCAAATATACTCAATCATTAGGTTGCTGGCACGGTTTCATCGCTCAACAAAAAATGATCGCGAACAAAAAATACTTCGGTACAACTGAGCGTCGCTATATCTACCTTTCTGGTTGGATGGTTGCTGCACTTCGTTCAGAATTTGGTCCACTTCCTGACCAATCAATGCATGAAAAAACTTCTGTTCCTGCGTTGATCGAAGAAATCTACACTTTCTTACGTCAAGCTGACGCAAAAGAATTAAACGATTTATTCCGTGCACTTAAGAAAGCACAAGAAGCGGGTGATACTGCTAAAGCAGCTGAAATCACTGCTCAAATCGACAACTTTGAAACTCACGTTGTGCCAATTATTGCGGACATCGATGCTGGTTTCGGTAACGAAGAAGCGACTTACTTACTTGCTAAGAAAATGATCGAAGCGGGTGCCTGTGCACTTCAAATCGAAAACCAAGTATCTGACGCAAAACAATGTGGTCACCAAGCGGGTAAAGTAACTGTTCCACACGAAGACTTCATCGCTAAAATCCACGCATTACGTTATGCATTCTTAGAAATGGGTCTTGATGACGGTATCATCGTTGCACGTACTGACTCTGAAGGCGCTGACTTGACTCAAAAAATCCCAGTGGTTAAAGAGCCAGGCGACATCGCTTCTCAATACATCAGCTACTTGGATACAACTGAAATTGACATCGCTGATGCTCAAGAAGATGAAATCCTGATCAAGCGTGATGGTAAATTACACCGTCCTAAGCGTTTAGCTTCTGGCTTATATCAGTTCCGTCCTGACACTCAAATTGACCGTGTTGTACTTGACTGTGTATCTAGCCTTCAAAATGGTGCTGACCTTCTTTGGATCGAAACTGCGACTCCAAACGTAGAAGAAATCGCTCACATGGTTAACCGTGTTAAAGAAGTTGTGCCAAATGCTAAGCTTGTTTATAACAACAGCCCATCATTCAACTGGACTTTAAACTTCCGTCAACAAGCTTATGACCGTTGGGTTGCTGAAGGTAAAGACGTTTCTGCATACGACCGTGCTAAATTAATGAGCGCTGAGTATGACAATACTGAATTAGCTGCTGATGCTGACGCTAAGATCCGTACTTTCCAAGCAGATGCTTCTCGTGAAGCGGGTGTGTTCCATCACTTGATCACACTTCCGACTTACCATACTGCTGCTCTTTCTACACATGAGCTTGCACAAGGTTACTTCGGTTCTGAAGGTATGTTGGCTTATGTTGCTGGCGTACAACGTAAAGAAATCCGTGGCGGTATCGCTTGTGTTAAACACCAAGCAATGGCGGGTTCTGACATCGGTGATGATCACAAAGAAATCTTCTCTGGTGACAATGCGCTTAAAGCACATGATGATGCTAAAAACACAATGAACCAATTCGCTGCTCACTAAGCACTGAACTGATTCAAAAAGAAACCCTGCGCAAGCAGGGTTTTTTTATTGTTTAAATCATTGCTTAAGGCCAGATGAATGTTCGGCTCTCTAAAAAATAAATTGTTCTATTTTTAATTATGTTGAGTAGGATCTATTTAACCATTTCTATTATTTGCATGGTTGATGAACCTCTCTTCAGCAGACTCAAGTCTCAGATAGAACTCTTTAACATCAACTGTTCAGCAGACCGATCATTCAATCAACAGATATAAAAAAACTGCCCTATAAGGGCAGTTTTTTTATTGCAGAAATAATTTATTATTTCTCAACACCTGCTGGTTGACCTGCAAGTTTTGCATTTGCATAGTCCCAGTTAACCAGGCTTTCTAAGAAAGTCGCGATGTATTTTGGACGTAAGTTACGGAAGTCGATGTAGTAAGCGTGTTCCCAAACATCAATTGTTAATATAGCGATTTGACCGTGCGCAAGCGGCGTGTCTGCATTTGAAGTTTTAGTAATTGATAATTTACCGTTTACTTCGTCAGCAACTAACCAAGCCCAACCTGAACCGAATTGAGTTGTTGCAGCAGCAGTGAATTCTTCTGCAAATTTTTCGTAGCTACCGAACGCTTCGTCAATTTTCGCTGCAATCGCGCCTGTAGGTTTACCACCACCGTTTGGCTTCATGCTGTTCCAGTAGAATGTGTGGTTCCATACTTGAGCAGCATTGTTGAAGATACCAGCTTTAGATGCATCACCAGCAGAAGCCTTGATGATTTCTTCTAAAGTTTTACCTTCAAGATCAGTACCTTTGATTAAGTTGTTTAAGTTAACAACATAAGTATTGTGGTGTTTGTCGTGATGGTATTCTAAAGTTTCGCGAGTGATATGTGGCGCTAGATCATCATAGCCATATGGAAGTGCAGGTAAAGTAATGGTTGTCATGTTTCATTCCTTGCAAATTTGCTGGGTTTTACATTAAGTGTTTTTATTGTAAATGATTCTGCATGCAATAGGGCAGTCTTTTAATACACAAAATATGCAAAAAATTTCCATCTGAGACATATACCATACACAAGATAGAATTAGAGCCAATGATTATTTTAGATTATCTTTGAGCTGGCTCTAATCTACATTGATCAAGTAGAAGTTTTTAACTTTATTATTTAAAATCAATTTTTTATTTCTGTTAAAGCCGCATGGTAGCGGCGATTGACCTCATCCCAGTCCACCACATTATAAAAAGCCGCAATATATTCAGGTCGACGGTTTTGATATTTTAAATAATAGGCATGTTCCCATACATCCAGTCCTAAAATAGGGGTATGACCATGCATTAGTGGCGAGTCCTGATTGGCACTGCTTTCCACCATAATTTTGCCTGCAGGTGTGACACTCAGCCATGCCCAGCCACTTCCGAAACGGCTAATCGCTGCTTTGGTAAAGGCCTCTTTAAATGCATCAAAACCACCGAGTTGCTGGTCAATGGCTTTTGCAATATCACCTGTCGGTTCGCCACCACCGTGTGGACTCATAACGGTCCAGAACAGTGAATGGTTGGCATGTCCGCCAGCATTATTGATCACCATAGGTTTAAGGTCTGCTGGAACTTCATTCACTTTGGCGACTAGCTCCTCTACAGGAAATTTTTCCCATACCGTGCCTTGAATTGCGCCATTAATATTATTGATATAGGTCTGATGATGCTTAGTATGATGAATTTCCATGGTTTTGGTATCGATATTGGGTTCAAGTGCATCATAGGCATAAGGCAGTGCAGGTAAAGAATAAGCCATGTGTTTGATTCCTTTTCTAATCAATGTGGTTTTATAACGATAGATTAAAGCGCTTTCATTATTGTTTTAAAAGCAAATGAGAATCAATATCTTTTAATTTGCTTTTATCTATGTGATATGAGCTAAAAAATAAATTTTATTTATCAGTCGATTAAGAGGGAGAGTCTAGATGTAGTTAGGCATTTAAAATTATCACTATAGAGATGAGCAGCTAGGCAATGAGTACCCAGCATCATTAAGCGACCAGAAATGAATCGATGGGAGTGGAAAATTGGAAAATAAAAATCAGGTAAAGGAATGAAATGAATTTCACTCCTTTATTCGTGCATCGGCTTAAATTGGATTGTTGAGCTCAAGATACTCAGATTCAATGGCAAACTGAGTTGCAATGGCTTGTGCCAAGCGCTGTACGCCATAACGTTCAGTGGCATGATGGCCGCAAGCAAAATAGTGAACTCCTAACTCTTTAGCCTCATAGAAGGTGCGTTCACTGACTTCACCTGAAATATAAGCATCGCACTCTGCTTGAGCAGCTTTGGCAATAAAGTCTTGTGCGCCGCCTGTACAGAAGCCAACCTTTTTGATTACAGTTTTAGCGCTCGGTAAATGAATCACATTAAAATCAAAGACAGCTTGTAACTTTGCTTTAAATTGCTCAGGACTCAGTGCATGGTCTAAATAGCCAATATTGCCGATAGGATGCTTTTCACTTGGATCTAATGCTTCCATATCGTTTAGCTCCAACAAATCGGCAATGGCGACGTTATTGCCTAAAGTCGGATGCGCATCTAGTGGCAGGTGATAGGCAATCAGGGAAATATTATTCTGAATCAGTTTTTTGATACGGTTGCCACGCATCCCTGTAATCGGATAGGGTTCGCCTTTCCAGAAGTAGCCATGATGCACCAGTAAGGCGTCCGCCTGTTGAGCAATCGCGGCATCAATTGCATCTTCAGAAGCGGTCACGGCGCATAAAATTTTATTGACTTCAGCTTTGCCTTCAATTTGTAAGCCATTTGGTGCGTAGTCTTTAAACTCGGTTGCTTTTAAAGTCTGATTACACCAGTGCACAATATCTTGCACATTTGCCATGCGATTCCTCAAATGATTAACAGCTTGTTAGAGCTCAATAAAAACATATTTTTAAATGTAACTAAAGCTAGACAAAACTTTTTTAACTTTTGCATTGATTTTAAGCAATTTACTTTACAATAGTGGAAACTTCCAGTTCTTCAATAAATTACGTACATCACATAATTTCGCCTAGAGGATAATAGACGTGCGCCGTGCATTTACATGGTTACCTTGGGTATTACTCATTCTTGTTATCGTTAGTTTTCTGGCTTGGCAGAAATCACATCAACCGAAACCGACTGTTGCGGCTGATGGGGTGAAAATGCCGGCAGAAAAGGTTGAGCCTCTCATTGATACATCACGTGCCGGTGGGGTGGTTTCCTATAGTGCTGCAGTCAAAGTGGCTGCACCTGCTGTGGTGAACATTTTTACCACGCAGAAAGTCAAACAGATGAATCATCCATTATTGAATGATCCTGTATTTCGCGAGTTCTTTGGCAATCAAATGCCGCAACAGCCTCAAAATGAAAACAGTCTGGGTTCAGGGGTGATTGTGCGTGCAGACGGTTATATTCTCACCAATAATCATGTGATTGCTCAGGCTGAACATATTGTGGTGGCATTGCATGATGGCCGTCGTGCTGAAGCCAAAGTAATTGGTACTGATCCAGATACAGATCTGGCTGTAATCAAGATCGAATTAGATAATCTGCCAGTGCTGCCATTTAAGCTGAGTGGTAACGAAGTGGGTGATGTGGTACTTGCGATTGGTAATCCATTTGGTGTCGGTCAAACTGTAACCCAAGGGATTATTTCTGCCACAGGTCGTTCTGACTTGGGAATCAATACCTACGAAGACTTTATTCAAACCGATGCTGCCATTAATCCGGGTAACTCGGGTGGTGCATTGATTGATGTTGCGGGCAACCTGATCGGTGTCAATACTGCAATTTTCTCTCAATCTGGCGGTTCCTTGGGAATTGGTTTCGCTATTCCTGCCAAGGTTTGTCAGCAAGTGCTTAATTCCATCCTGAAAGATGGCCGTGTGGTACGAGGCTGGTTGGGTATTAGCCTGATTCCAAATACCATTGAAGAGGATGTTCTGGCAACAAAACCGATTGGGGTTACCGTGGCTGATGTATTGCGTGACGGACCTTCGGATACGGCTGGGATTAAACGTGGTGACAAGATTATCCAGGTCAATAACGAACAGATTTCTTCCGCTTCGCATTTAATTAATTATGTGGCATTGCAAGCGCCGGGTAGTCTGATTGATGTGATTGTGGAGCGAGAAGGCAAGCAGCAAACGCTCCAAGTGAAGGTGGGAGAGCGTAAAGTACAGCAAAATACCCAATCTCAATATATACCTTTACCGAAACATCCTTAATCAAGATGGTTTTAGCAGAGAGGGTCGCTTAAAGCGGCCCTTTTTATGGCTACAATAAAAAAGCTTGTTGACGCTAAGGTCAACAAGCTTTTTTGCATTTTATAGGTGTTTTTATTTTTCATTAAATCATGCAAATTTTATCGTTTTATGACAAATTTTTGATGATTCAATGACAAGTGTGAAACTTGGAAATACGTAATTAGTGGGCACAAAATGCCTGATTGAAATATTCAAATAGATCAGGCGTTTGAAACCAGATCAAAATTGAAAGGCTAATTAAACCAAGAATAAAGCCCATCAGTAAAATTTTAAAATTTCGTTCAAGATTAGTCATGAATAATGGCCTCTTCATTGACGAACAGATGAATCACCACACCAAAAGCACTTAATAGCAAGCAGGCAAGCCAGATCATATTGTAGTTGCCGGTCATGTCGTGGTTGATACCCCCTAACCAGCCTCCAAAAAATGAACCGATTTGGTGAGTAAAAAACACAATGCCACTCAACATCGATAAATATTTTACGCCAAACATATTGGCAACAATACCATTGGTTAATGGCACCGTTGAAAGCCAGAGTAATCCCATGATGATCCCAAAACTATAAACGGTAAATATACTCAGGGGTAATAACAGGAAGGCAATGATTGCGATGCCACGTAAACCGTACAGTAACATCAGCAGTTTCGGTTTTGAATAACGATCGCCTAACCAGCCAGCCCCATAGGTCCCCACAATATTGAACAGGCCTACCAGTGCTAAAAATATGGTGCCTGTGGTGGCATCAAAGCCATGATCGATCAAATAACCCGGTAAATGCACTCCTAAGAATACCACCTGAAAGCCGCAGACCAGAAAACCTAAGGATAACCACCAGAACGGTTTATGTTTGCTGGCAATGTTAAGAACCTGTTTAAAGCCGAGACTGGGTTGATTCAGTGCCTTCGGTGCGGTCGAAGTAGGGGATTTTAATAACCATGCCAACGGGACAATGAATGCAATCGCGAATGCACTGACGAGTAGTGCGGAGGACCAGCCTATACTTTTGAGTAACAGTAGGGTGGATGGCAACATGATAAATTGACCGAATGATCCTGCTGCACTGGCAATCCCCATCACCATACTGCGTTTTTCTGGCGGAGCTGCACGACCAACGGCTGAAAGCAGCACTGTAAATGAGGTCGCAGATAAAGCCAGTCCAATGACAAGCCCTAAACTAAGATTTAGCAGAACTCCGGTCGAGCTAAATGCCATCATCACCAAGCCAATCGCATAGAGCACGCCGCCTGCTGCAACCACTTTCTTGGTGCCATATTTATCGGCAATTGCACCTGTGAAAGGTTGGGCCGCACCCCAGATCAAGTTTTGTAAGGCAATGGCAAAACTAAAAATATGGTGTCCCCAGCCAAATGCGTCGCTCATCGGGACCAGATATAAACCGAAGCCATGACGTACGCCCAGCGAAAGTGCAAGAATAAGTGCACTTCCTATCAGCATATAGATCAACTGTTTTGAGAATTGTGGCTTTGACATTGTTGTTATGATCAAGGAATAAGTGAAAAGTATTTTAAAATACTTCTGTCTATATTTCGATTCTAAAAAATGATTAGCGTTCTATTTGTTTGAGTAATTTCCTTACTATTAGAAATATCAGGAAATAAAAAAAAGCAGCTAAAGCTGCTTTTTGATGAGCTAATACACTTAGAAACGATAGCCGACACCAACATAAGTGATTAGTGGATCGATATCAATTTTGGTATTGGCACGAATGAGTTCTTTACCGGTATTAGAGTCCGAGATAGTAATTTTTGCATCACTACTCATTGGTGCGTATGTAACAGAGCCGACAGCAAACCAGTTTGGATTAAAATCATAAGTTGCGCCTAGTGTTGCCATAGGAGCCCATGCATCATCTGCTTCAACTTTAATTTTAGGATTGGCTGAGGAGGTTTTGCCATCAAGTGCAGCGCCTGCTTTATTATCGAGAACATTCTGAATCATATGACCAGCAGCAATTAAATCATTGCTTACATTATCATCGAGTTTTAAATGGGTGAAATGAGCATACATGACACCTACACCAACGTAAGGTCTGAATTTATTAACGCCTGTTTTACCAAATTGGTAATGAATTTCTGCAGCGGGTAACCATGCAGTTGCGGAGGCCGCTTTTTTGCTCTGTGATAAATCAGTAATAAAAATATCCTTTTTTAGAGGAATGTCACCCAGCACTGAACCTAAGCCTGATGGCTTATCCACTCCTGATAAAGGTGCATAAATTTGGCCTTTCCCTTTAATATCAACTTTAGGAGGAATACCCGCCTTAACTTCTAAAGAAATGTTATCAGTAAAATGATAGTTGGCCATGATACCAAGAGTATCTACATCACCTGCTTCCAGTCCTGTTCCTTGAGCCTGCCAGTTAGATAACCCATTAATAGTAGCTTCACCCGAAATATTGCTTTTTAAATAAGTTACACCATCTTTTTTTTCTGAAATAAGTGACGAGATAATTGGTGTTTTAAGCAGAGTTGCTAAAGTATCATGTTTGGTTTGACCTTCTTTGGTAGAGCGATCAATTGCATTTAATACTGAATCCGCTGTAACTGAACCGACTTTCGATTTTGTTCCTTCAGCAACACCGGTATTGATATTAATCGGATTGCCTTTTCCTTGTGGCATGGCATGCAACCAACCAGCAGAAACTGAAAAGCGTTTAAAGCCATCACCATCTTTTAGACTGAAATAAGGTGAGTCTGCGAAAGTAATTGTTGGTAGGGCACATAAGCCTGTAAGCAGGCAAGCAAATGACTTCTTCATCATCTTGGGACTCCATGTCCTAAAGTTTGTAAGGATTTTTCTTGCGCCCACGATAACTCTTTTTTTGACCTACTTTGTTTAGTTAAAATTTATAATTGTTATGCTTATGAAAAAAATTGTTTGATTTAGATAAATTGATGAAGAAATTATGAAGATACAAAAAAAGCCACCGAAGTGACTTTTTACTAAAAAAATTAAAGAAAATAAATTACATAAAACGAGATAAATCTTCTTCAGGACGCGCGGTTAATACTTCAATACCAGTTTTGGTTACCAAAATCGTATGTTCATATTGGGCCGACAATTTGTGATCTTTTGTGACAACGGTCCACTTATCACCTAAAAGCTTGGTTTGCCAAACACCTGCGTTGACCATTGGTTCAATGGTAAAGGTCATGCCTGCTTCCAGACGCATCCCTGTTCCTTTTTGCCCATAATGTAAAACTTGTGGTTCATCATGGAACACATTGCCGATACCATGACCACAATATTCACGCACGACACTGAAACGCTCAGATTCCACATATTGTTGAATGGCATAGCCAACGTCACCTAAGTATGAGCCATCTTTTACCGTGGCCATGCCGCGATACATGGCTTCTTGGGCCACTGAACACAAGCGGTTTGCAAGAATAGAGGTTTCACCGCCCACGATATACATCATGTTGGTATCGCCGTGATAACCATCTTTAATGACTGTTACATCGATATTAAGAATATCACCGTTCTTTAAGATTTTATTTTCAGACGGAATACCGTGACAAACCACATGGTTGACCGAGGTACAAATAGAATGCTGGAACGCAGGGCGACCTGGTGCTGCGCCATAGCCGACACAGGCTGGAATTGCTTGCTGAACATTTTCAATGTGATTGCGACAGATGGTATCGAGTTCTAGTGTGCTCACGCCCGCTTTAATATGCGGTTTAATCATGTCTAGAACTTCAGCCGCCAATTTGCCAGCAACACGCATCTTTTCAATTTCTTCAGGTGTTTTGATTAATCGACGAGGGGCTGTATAAGTTGTATTCATGATCTCTAAAAACTTTTGGTAATTTGCAAGCGTCTATGGTATAAATAGCCGCCTATTTTATCAAATGCTTTTCGTGAATATATTTTACGAAATTATCTGATAATTATAGTCGTAAAAAATCCGCACATATATCGACACATTACTCTGGGTGCCTAGCAATAGGTGGAGAATGCGGATATATGGAGGCCTAACCCAAACTTTAAGGTAAAGAAAATGGCAGATTACAACGTAAGCATGCGCGACCTTCTTCAAGCAGGCGCACACTTTGGTCACCAAACTCGTTTCTGGAACCCAAAAATGCGTCAATACATTTTTGGCGCGCGTAACAAAATTCACATCATCAACCTTGAGCACACTGTTCCTGCGTTAAATGATGCTTTGAACTTCGTTAACAACCTAGCGAGCAAAAAGAACAAAGTATTATTCGTTGGTACAAAACGAGCTGCTTCTAACATCATCCGTGAACAAGCTCAACGCGCTGGTCAACCATATGTAGATCACCGTTGGTTAGGTGGTATGTTGACGAACTGGAAAACACTTCGCCAATCTATCAACCGTTTAAAAGATCTTCAAACTCAATCTCAAGACGGTACTTTTGCTAAGCTTACTAAACGTGAAGCTTTAGAGCGTACTCGTGAGATGGAAAAACTTGAACGTGCTTTAGGCGGCGTTAAGAACATGGGTGGTTTACCTGACGCATTATTTGTAATCGACGTAGATCACGAAGCGATTGCAATCAAAGAAGCGAAAAACTTAGGTATTCCTGTAATCGGTATCGTTGATACAAACTCTAACCCAGACAACGTTGATTACGTTATTCCGGGTAACGACGATGCGATCCGTGCAGTAACTTTGTATGCTTCTGCTATGGCTGATGCGATTCTTGCTGGTAAAGAATATGCTCAATCACAAGCAAATGCACAAGCAAAAGGCGACGACGCTGCTAAAGACGCTTCTGAGGCTTAATGCGTTTTGACGCAAGCTTGTCATTTTTGCGACATGTAATGGTGGCAAATTAAAGCGTCGAGATTGCAAACGGCCCAGAGATTCTTTGGGCCGTTTTTGTTGAACAGATTTATTTTCTACCGATTTTAGGAGAACAACATGACTGCAATTACTGCAAGCATGGTAAAAGAATTACGTGACCGTACTGGTCTTGCAATGATGGAATGCAAAAAAGCATTAACAGAAGCTGGTGGTGACGTCGAACTTGCGATTGACAACCTTCGTAAATCAGGTCAAGCAAAAGCTGCTAAAAAAGCAGGTAACATTGCAGCTGATGGCGCGATCACAATCATCCAGGAAGGCAACAAAGCGATTCTTGTTGAAGTTAACTGTCAAACTGACTTCGTTGCAAAAGACGAAAACTTCAAAAACTTCTCTGATAAAGTTGCTGCTGCTGCACTTGCTGCAAACGAAACTGATGCTGCAAAAATTGCTGAACTTAAACTTGAAGACGGTTCAACTGTAGAAGAAGCGCGTGTTGCACTTGTTCAAAAAATCGGTGAAAACATTCAGGTTCGTCGTGCTCAAATCGTTGAAGGCGAAAACTTGGCTGTTTACAAGCACGGTTTAAAAATCGGTGTTGTTGTTTCTTACACAGGTGATGCTGACACTGGTAAAGGTATTGCAATGCACGTTGCTGCGTTCAACCCAGTTGCGGTAAATGCAGAAGCTGTTCCAGCTGACTTGATCGCTAAAGAGAAAGAAATTGCTGAAGCGAAAGCATTAGAATCTGGTAAACCAGCGAACATCGTTGAGAAAATGGTAACTGGTTCAGTTGAAAAATACTTGAACGAAGTTGCTCTTGATCGTCAAATGTATGTTATCGACAATGACAAGAAAGTTGCTGATGTATTGAAAGCGACTGGTACTGTTGTCGCTCAATTCGTTCGTTTCGAAGTGGGTGAAGGTATTGAGAAGAAAGCTGAAATGAGCTTTGCAGAAGAAGTTGCTGCTGCTCAAGCTGCTGCGAAGTAATTCGTATCTTCTAAAAAAACCCGGTCATTTTGACTGGGTTTTTTATTGCCTATTAAAAGCCCACTTCATCAAATGGGCTTTTTAATATCATTTAAGGCTTATTCAGCTTCTTTTTTTAGCTCATATTTGCTTGCCAATTCACCTGTAATTTCTTTACCTTCGGTATCTAAAGCTTTCAGGTAACCTTCAGCAACGAAATATTTACGACCGTCACCGGCTTTATCCAAGGTAATGACTGAGGTATTTTTACTATCAAAGGCGAAGCTACCTTTGCTTTCGAAGGTTTTACCATCACCTTTGCCTAAATATTTTTCTTTTAATTCATAAGTCTTATCTAGATTTAGTTCAAGCTCAGTCTCAATACCTTCGCAGTCAGCGCATGGAAGGACACCTTTATAAGTACCATTCCAGTCGAGTGAATTTTCCGCTGTGTGCGCACTGTCAACAGCTTCATGCGTTGTTTCTGTTGTGGTTGCTGCTGGAGGGGTTTGCTCGTCCGTTTTTGGTGTTTCTGCCTTGTTACACGCTACTAGGAAAACCGACGCTAGAGAAATGGCAATAATTGATTTTTTCATCTTGGATAGAACCTTATTGGAAAGTATTGATATCCAAGTTATTAGATTTTAAAAAGAAATGGAAGTAAGGGAATGTAAGGGTTGTTTAACCTTTGGTAAAGCAAGACAAGTTTAACCTTGTCTTGCCTTGAAGCGTGGATTTGATTTGCAGATCACAAATAACTTGCCACGACGCTTTACAATCTGGCAATCAGCACTACGGCGTTTGGCACTTTTGAGGGATGAGCAGACTTTCATTGTGGTTCTCTATATTTAATGTAATGTTATAATATTACATTAAATTTGTGTTGTAAAGTTCGTCTCGTTGTCGAAAGTGTAAATGAAGGGGGGAAATAAAAAGTCCTTATCTTTTAATAAGAGCATGTTTGAATGTGGGGCAGAAAATGAAACTCCAACTCGTGACGCCAACTTGGTTATAGTTAGGATATGGTTAATATTAATTTAAATCAAAAACTTAAGGTGTATGCTTGTAATTTAAAGTACATGAAAATTAAACACCACTAGGTTGCAGTTAGCCAACAATAATTATGAATATAAAATATTTAATACATACAATATTTTAACTAAGTGTTATATTTTTATATATGTGACAAATTTAAAATAATGATACCAAATAAAAAAAGAAACTTGATATAACAACGGCTTATACAGGGCAATTTACCGGGTTAAGTTAAGGATTTAGCTTTTCGGCTGTGACAAGCTTTATTCTGTTCTAGTTTAAATTGAGGAGTCGAGCAGACTCTCGTGATGAAATAAATTTTTTTCATTTAAAATAGGAGAAAAATATGCTACCTCCATTTTCTACATTAGTTGAAAGTAACGGATTTATTTTTTATTAGATGAAATGTGAAATTCTTTTAAATATTGATGACACGATACCTGATGGTATTAAAGCACAAACTGAGTGAGTAGTTAAAAAGATTAAACCAACCTTGTCAGACTTGTCTGCCAGTTTAATGTCAGCCAACTGACTGGCTATAGGTTAGATGAGAAATATGATGGAAAAATTGCCATGGATTGCCTTGAGTGTGGATAATGAGTTCTAAAATTCTTCAGGAAACTTCGCTACGTTATTTTTTGGAAGTGGTACGGTGTGGCTCAATTGCAGAAGCATCGCTCAAACTAAATGTTGCTTCATCTGCAATTAGTCGGAAAATTGCCCATTTGGAATCGAATTTGAATGTATTGCTGTTCGAGCGTAAAACTCATGGCATGAAACCTACTTCGGCAGGAGAAATTTTAGCAGCTTATGCGTTAAAATTACAATTGGAAAGTGATCGGGTCTTTAATGAAATCAATGCTCTAAAAGGTTTAAGTAAAGGTAGTATTAAAATTGCCTGCTCGACAGGTTTCTCACTCGATTTTTTACCTTCAATTATCGCTAAATTTCAGTCCTATTATCCTGATGTGCAAGTTTTTTTACATGCTGATAGTGGTAAAAATGTCATTAAACAACTTAAAGATGGTACTGCTGATATTGGTGTGACCTTTAATCATGTGTCCCAGTCGGATATTTCTGTGTTGTATTCTGTCAATGCTCCGATTTACTGTTTTGTTACCCCACAGCATGAACTGGCAAATCGTAAAAGTATTACTTTACCGCTTCTTGAAACAGTACGTTTAGCATTGCCTCCATGCGGGATTGTATTACGGGATGTATTTGATGTGCGTTGTAGCCATCAGGGTGGGGTGATTAAGCCTATTTTCACTTCTAATACCATCAGCTCGATTGTATCGTATGTGTTAGCAGGTGGGGTTACACTTTCGTCAGAGCTGGTACTAAAATCTTATTTAAGCCAAAATATTATTAAAGCCATTCCATTACAAGACAATATTTTAAATAATGCGCTGTCGATAGAAGTGTGTAAGTTAAGTGGGCGGATCTTGCCTGATGTGGTACGCGTGTTTTTAGAATATTTATATGATGAATTGGCTGTGCCGGAAACCAGGATTGATTAATAAGACAGATAGTAACAAAGCATGTTTTTTGATGGAGGTAAAATCAAGTTAAGAGATTAAATTTCCTTACTGTACTTGATACGCGAATATATCATTCGCAACTGTACAAAAATAATTGTTTCTGCGAAAATTTGATTATTGAGGTTTGTTTACGATTTTTGTGAGGAGAAGCCAAACTCCACTTTTCATTTGCCTCAACAAAAATTGGGATAAGCTCCAATGATTAGATTTATTGATAAGGCTCTCTCATGAGTCTATATAAAGAAATTAAGGAGTTTTTTTAAACTCCTTAATTCATCAACTCTAGCTATGTATTAAACCGCAGATGCCGTGTGATCATACTCAATCTTGCTAATCTGACTAGTATCTACAATACCTGTTTTAAAGTCAGTTTGCGTCTGCATTAAAGCACTAAGATCTAGTTGTGGCTGGGCCAGATCAGGATCGTGTTCGCAGTGCTGAGCTAAAGCATCTGCCATGCGTAGGAGCGTAGTATCTTCGCGGAAGCCTGCGATCATTTGCAGTCCAAACGGCATATTAAGATGATCACGTCCAAGTGGAAATGAAAGTGCAGGATTGGTCATCAATGTTACTACATAGGTTAGCGATAACCAGCGATAGTAATTTTCTAGTGGTCTACCATTCACTTCGCTCAAATACAGGTTTTGCCATGAGAATGGACTGACAGGTGTGACAGGAGACAAGATTAAGTCATATTGATCGAACAGTTTTTGAAAATCTTTAAAATACTGGGTTTGAGTTTTTTGCGCCCATATGCAGTCAGTCAACTTCATATTGGCACCCATTTCATAGTTCATACGTGGATTCGGACCTAGAAGCTCAGGGTTCTTCTCATAAGTGTTTTGCAGACCGGCAACAAAAGCTTCGGCACGCAGCACATCGAAGCAGCGGTGTGCATCGTCTAGATTGAATTGGATTTCTTCACAGCTTTGAAAAAGCTTACTTATTTTCTGAATTTTATTGCGAAATACCTGACGAATATCGTTATCGACTTCACAGCAGCCAAAGTCTTCGGTGTAGGCTACACGCAGTTTAGATAGGTCAACTGGAGGTAGGTCCCGGATATCGGCAGACATTTGTGTATCGTAACTGAGAGGATCATTTTTAGATAAACCAATCGTTGCAGCCAATTGCAGCCAAGTATCTTCGACATTACGCCCCATTGGGCCGACCACAGAAATTGGAGTCCAGCCCAATGGTTTACGCTGGCTTGGCACTAAACCTGCTGAAGGACGTAGGCCATAAATCCCGCACAGGGCTGCAGGAATACGTAGCGATCCGCCTGTATCCGAACCTGTACATAGGGGTGCAAGACTTGCAGCTAAAGCTGCGGCAGACCCACCTGATGAACCACCAGCATTTAAACTTGGATTAAATGGGTTGCCTGTTGCACCCCAGACAGGATTACGAGTGTTAGCACCTGCACCCATATCAGGCACATTGGTCTTACCTAAAATGATCGCACCTGCATGACGTACCCGTTGCACCAGTTCATTGTCTGCTTTCGGAACATAATGCTGATAGGCTAGCGAACCATAAGTGGTATTTAAATTTTGAGTGTCTTCTAAGTCCTTGATACCGATAGGTAAACCGAATAATAAGCCGCGTGCCTGACCAGCCATGAGTTGCTGTTCTTGAGATTTGGCATCAGCCAGGGCTTGTTCATAGTTTTTAGCACAAAAGGAGTTGATTTTGGGGTCGATTTTGATGATGCGAAATATATAGATTTGTGTGAGTTCAACTGGTGAGATTTGTTTCTTTTGAATCATTTGCTTTAGTTTTACTGCACTAAATGACGCTAGCTCTGAAGTATGAGACATATGAAAATCCTATGTTTTATTTATCGATATTTAAAGATATTAGTCATTTCTATACTTCACACAATTAGAATAAATAGAATACTTCATTGCTGAATTGGCAATATTTATACATATAATTTTTGAAATTACTGAACTTTGAATACGAGTCAATGTGCTCAAGCATTGCCATTTGGGCAAAGATAGATTGCGAAAAATGCGCTTGAGTAAAGCCAAGGTGCTATTTATTTTGATTATTGAAAACAACAAGATTTTAAATAATGGAGAAATTGGCAATGGCTGCATGGATAGAGAAAATAGGCGTACGTAAATATCTGGTTTTTTTACTGCTGTATTTAGGTTGGTGCATTTCTTTTATTGATCGTACAGCAATTAGTATAAGTGCTACACATATTATTAAGGATTTATCTATTTCCCCTGTACAGATGGGGGCGGTGCTAAGTATGTTTTATATTGGCTACACTATCATGCAGATTCCTGGAGGATGGCTGGCCGATAAAATCGGATCAAAAAAAGTTATTCTAGTCGCGGTTGGGCTATGGTCGATTTTTACCATGTTGACAGGCATGGTTGAATCCTTAATGGGATTGCTCGTGATTCGACTTTTATTTGGTTTAGGGGAAGGAGGTTTTCCGCCTGCATCTTTTAAAAGTATTGCGGAAAATTTTAAAGGTATATCTCGTTCCAATGCATCTAGTGCGATGATGTCCTCAAATTATATCGGTAGTATGATTGCACCCTTAATTATTGCACCTTTGATCATCGCATTTGATTGGCGTAATACCTTCATGATCATCGGTGTTGTAGGTTTTATTTATATTGTGCTTTATGCCGTCTTAACACCTTCTAGTAAAGAGACCCAGAAGACAATAGATGTAACTAAAACAGCTTCAAGTCTTGTATTTAAAAACAAGTATTTATGGGCTATATGCGCGATGTGGTTTGGCATTAGTATTGTCAATAAAGGCTTGGATACATGGATGCCAATTTACCTCATGACAGAGCGTGGACTTGACTTGAAATCAGTCGGCTGGTTGTTACCGATTCCATTTTTGATTGCAGGTTTAACAACAGCAGCAGGTGGTTGGTTTGTAAATAAATTCTTTGATGGCAAAGAACGACTGCTGATTATTCCTTGCTGTATTTTAATGTGCCTAGGTTTATATGAAATGTATTCGGCAGCTACTATTGCTCAAGTGATTATTGCACAAGGTGTTGTTTATCTTTTTAAATCTTTGATCTTTGCCCTGGTAATTGCTTTACCAGCAAAAAAACTACCGCAAGAACAAATTGGTCGCGGACTGGGAGTTATTAATACTGGAGGTATGGCCGCTGGTTTTGTGGCACCAGTGCTTATTGGCGCATTGGTCAGTTGGTCAGGCTATCAAGCTGTGTTCATGTTCTTAATTTGCTCGGTAATTTTCTCTTTATTAATGAGTTTTTGGATCAAAAGTCAAAAGACAGAGGAGGTTAAAAGTCAACTTTCAAATGCCTAAAGATAAACGGCTTTGTTATATAGACCTATCCCTAAAGGCTTATTCAGCAATATAATTTTTGGCTGCATAAGCCTGCATCTAAAATATATCGTCTAACGAATTGGTTTTGTTACAACCAAGCTTTAATCAAACGTGGAAATATCACGATTTGGTTTGATTCCAATACTCACTAGGATGCCGAATCAAAAGGCAAAAAAGGGATAAATCAAGTCTACTCAGATACTGTGGTTCAATACTATTTAATGATTAAATCTTTCTTTCTTTCTTTCTTTCTTTCTTTCTTTCTTTCTTTCTTTCTTTCGTTTGTCTCTACGTATGCTTATGGTTTTTTACACAAAGTCTAATTAATCTTTGTGGTTTGAGTTAAATGACATCAGATTAAACGATGATTTGAACATATTGCTAGTAGATAAACTGAATACCATAGACTTTGAAATTTAGGTCAATGAGATTTATACACGTATAGTCGTATTATTTAAACTCATGAATCACCCAAGTTGTAATTTAAATTTGTGCAGATTAGGCTAGTTTTAACCTTATAATCTGTGTGCGAAAAAGCCATACTAGATTTAAAAATAGGATTAAATGCTTTTATTTTAACATTTAAATCATTTTTATTATTCATTTCGGGCTAATGTGAATATGGGTATTTTAAGAACATAATTTCTAGTGTTATAAGAGAGTGTTACAGGAGAGAAATCTTCAATGATTCGCCGAAGGTGCAACATCCCGGAAACTCTCAGGCAAAAGGACTGTAATCAATCAAAAATCTGGAGAGTGCTTAAACAGCACACCGAAGGAAGAAGGGGAAAACCCGAAACTCTCAGGTCACAGGACAGATGGGGCATCACATGAACTGGTGAGGATCATATGCCACATATTGCGATTATCGGTGCTGGGATCACGGGAGTGACCACTGCTTACGAATTAATAAAACAAGGTTTTAGCGTTACTGTTTTTGAAAAAAATTTATATCCAGCAATGGAAACTTCCTTTGCGAATGGTGGACAACTTTCTGCGTGTAATGCAGAAGTGTGGAATCAAAAATCCACAATTGTCAAAGGCATAAAGTGGATGTCACAAAAAAATGCGCCATTATTACTTAATCCATCCTTTAATATGCATAAATACACATGGTTGGTCGCATTTTTAAACAACATTAAAAATTACGAAAAAAATACCATTGAAACAGTACGTTTAGCCCTGGATTCGCGTAAGCACATGTTTGCGATTGCGGATCAAGAAGGATTTGACTTCAATCTGGAAAAAAAAGGCATTTTACATTTTTATCATACAGCTAAAGATTTTGAAGTTGCTAAAAATGTCAACGCATTGCTTAACCGCGGTGGTTTAGAGCGTTATGGAGTTACTCCTGAAGAAATTAAAGCAATTGAACCAACTTTAACCGGTGACTATTTTGGCGGATTCTTTACCCCAGATGATGCGACAGGTGATATTCACAAATTTACTCGTGGCTTGGCCACAGTCTGTGAAAAGCGAGGTGTTAAATTCTGTTTTGGTGCAAATGTACTAAAAATTAATCCTGCGCTGGATCGAGTTGAAATTTTATATAACCAACAGAACCCTAAACACCAAATCGAACAAGCGGCAGAGACATCTGTTTTTGATGGCGTTGTGATTTGTGGTGGCGTAAATAGTTACCATTTAGGTGATCAACTTGGGGATAAGATTAATATTTATCCTGTGAAAGGTTATTCGATTACCGTGAATCTAAAAGATGAACGTAGTGTAAAAAATGCCCCATGGGTGAGCCTACTGGATGAAAGTGCAAAAATTGTGACTTCTCGATTAGGAGTAGACCGTTTCCGTGTTGCCGGCACAGCAGAATTTAATGGTTATAATAAAGATATTCGTAATGATCGAATTCAGCCATTGATTGATTGGGTTAACAAAAACTTTGATATCGCTACCGACAGTGTAGTGTCTTGGGCTGGCCTCAGACCGATGATGCCAGACATGATGCCAAGAGTACAACGCAGCAAACAAGCGCGGGTGTTCTATAACACTGGTCATGGTCATCTTGGCTTCACTTTATCTGCTGCGACGGCAGTCATGATCAGTCACGAAATTCAACGTGCTTTAGTGGCTTAAAGCTACTGTAGAGGGGGTGAAATGAAAAATTTTGTCTCTAAATTTCAGTACCGCGATAAAAAACTTGGCTGGTTGATATTTGGTTTAATGTTTGTATTACAAATACTTATCATACTCGGTAATGTAGCGGTGCAGGATCATAAAAACCAGAATACAGCACAGCCTATCTTGGAAATACAGCCGCTCAATTTATTCAAAAAGATGCCAAAGCCATCTAGAGCGCACTAAAATTAGGTTAAATTAAAATGAAATTATTTACGACATACGGACATTTATCGATTTCCACTGAACTCTATGACTTTATTGAAAATGAAGCCTTGATTGGAACGGGAATAGACAGCGAAACCTATTGGGAAAACTTTGAAAATGTGGTGTTAGATTTAACGCCCCAAAATAAGGCTTTATTACAGAAGCGAGATGATTTACAGCAACAAATTGATCAATGGCATCGTAACCATCTTTTTGAACTAAATGCCTATAAAACATTCTTAACTGAAATTGGCTATTTACTGCCTGAAGTCGAAGACTTTCAAGTAAGTACTGAAAATGTCGATGAAGAAATTGCTCTTTTAGCTGGTCCTCAATTGGTGGTGCCAGTACGCAATGCCCGTTATAGCCTAAATGCAGCCAATGCACGCTGGGGTTCATTGTATGATGCTTTATATGGTTCAGATGTGATTCCTGAACATGAAGGAGCAGAGAAAACCAAAGGATATAATTCTGTTCGCGGAGCAAAAGTTATTACTTTTGCGAAAGACTTTTTGGATCAAGCCTTTCCTCTGCTACAAGGCTCTCATCATGATGTGAGCCAATGGCAGATTAAAGATGGAGCTCTGGTGATTGGTCTTCAAAATGGCGAAGTCACCACATTAAAAGATACCAGTCAATGTGTCGGTTTTAATGGAAATGCTGCTCTACCAACTGAAGTTATATTAAAAAATAATGGCTTACATGTGATTGTACAATTTGATCCTATACACGTGGTAGGTCAGCAAGATGCTGCTGGTATTAAAGACATCATTCTGGAAGCAGCAGTAACCACTATTCAAGATCTAGAAGACTCTGTATCTGCTGTTGATGCCAAGGATAAAGTAGAAGCCTATCGTAATTGGCTGGGTCTCATGCGTGGCACCCTAGTCGAAGAAATTGAAAAAAATGGGAAGCTATTTACGCGTAAACTGAATCAGGATCTGCATTTTAACAATCTCCAAGGTGAAAAACAGAGTTTGCATGGTCGTTCATTGATGTTATTACGCAATGTCGGGCACTTAATGACAAATCCAGCTATTCTTGTAGATGGGGAAGAAATTTATGAAGGTATTATGGATGCTTTAATCACACCATTACTTTCTTTGAGTGACTTGCGTGGTCAGAATTCTTTGCCAAATTCTCGTAGAGGTTCGATGTATATCGTAAAACCGAAAATGCATGGTCCTGAAGAAGTCGCATTTACAGTTGAGCTGTTTGAGCGGGTAGAACAAGCACTGGGTTTGCCCAACAAAACGTTAAAAATTGGGATTATGGATGAAGAGCGTCGCACCTCTTTAAATCTAAAAAATTGTATTGCAGCAGCCAAAGATCGTGTGATTTTCATTAATACTGGCTTTATGGATCGGACGGGTGATGAAATTCATACTCTTATGGAAGCAGGTCCTTTTGTGCCAAAAGCTGAAATCAAGAATCAAGTCTGGTTTGAGGCCTATGAAAATAGAAATGTCATGATTGGTTTGAAAGCAGGCTTACAAGGTAAAGCACAAATTGGTAAAGGGATGTGGGCTAAAACAGATATGTTGGGTGCGATGTATCAAAGCAAATCTGAACATCCTGAAGCTGGGGCAAGCTGTGCATGGGTTCCTTCACCTACAGGAGCTGTGATTCATGCACTACATTACCATCAAGTCAATGTCGCTCATCGTCAACAGGAATTATTAAGAACTGAAGCACTGAGTTTAGATGAACTTTTAACACCAGCTTTGGCTAAGGACACGAACTGGTCAAAAGAAGAAATAACCAAAGAACTGGAAAACAATTGCCAAGGCATTTTGGGCTATGTAGTGCGTTGGGTTGATTTAGGTATTGGCTGTTCTAAAGTTTTAGATATTCATAATGTTGGATTAATGGAAGATAGAGCCACGTTACGTATTTCTTCTCAACATGTCGCGAATTGGTTGCGTCATGGTATTGTTTCATACAATGAGGTTGAGGAAGTGCTACAGCGTATGGCGAAAATTGTGGATGCACAAAATGAACATGATCCACTTTATAGTCCAATGTCTGCTGATTGGGGCAATAGTATTGCTTTTCAAACTGCCTCAGATTTGATTTTTGAAGGGGCAAAGCAGCCTGCGGGCTATACTGAACCATTGTTACATCGCGCACGTTTGCAAGTGAAAAAGTCTTAAGAGGGGAATGACCATGCTTATAGAGCATGGTCATTTTAAAGCGTTTTACTCATTGATTGTGCATTCTAGGTTAAGTAGGACTGAGTAGGGTTCTAAGCTTTAGTGAGATGGTGCATTGCTTTATATTTTATACCAAGTACAACTGCTCTGATTAAAAATAAATTTATTTAAACTCAATAAAAAAGCCCTTATCTTTCGATAAAGGCTTTTTTGAATTTGGAGCGGGAAACGAGACTCGAACTCGCGACCCCAACCTTGGCAAGGTTATGCTCTACCAACTGAGCTATTCCCGCAATAGGACGCATTATAGAGAGTTTCATTCAAGTGTCAACTCTCTATAGTGCTAAGTGTTGAATTAATCAGCACGTCGCCAGATCGTACCTTGACGTGTATCTTCCAAAACTACACCCTGATCAAGTAAAGACTGGCGGATGCCGTCAGCTTTGGCAAAATCTTTGGCTTTTTTCGCGTCAACGCGTTGCTGAATGAAGTCTTCAATCTCAGCATCAGAGAGGCTTAAGGCTTCCTGACCAATATCCGATTTCAAGAACTCATCTACATCATGCTGAACTAGACCCAGAATATGGGTTAAATGACGTAGGGTAGAGTAAAGAGCCGTTGCCTGCTCTGCTTGCTCTTCTTTCACCGCACGATTGAGTTCTTTATTGAGTTCAAATAGTACTGCCATGGCTTCAGCAGTATTGAAATCATCGCACATTGCATTGTTAAAGCGTTCAACAAAGTTTTGTTCTAAAGTCTCAATCGTTTTTTGACCATAGACTTGCTGATAGGCTTTGAAAGAATGATAGAAACGGCTGAGCGCGGTTTTTGCTTCTTTTAAGGCCACATCAGAAAAGTTAACTGGACTGCGATAATGCGACGACACAATGAAGTAGCGAATCACTTCCGGATGAAACTTCTCCATCACATCGCGGATGGTAAAGAAGTTGCCTAAAGACTTAGACATTTTCTCGCCATCGACATTGATGAAACCGACATGCATCCAGTAATTGACATATTGTTCGCCAGTTGAGGCTTCACTTTGTGCGATTTCATTTTCATGATGTGGGAACATCAGATCTGAACCCCCACCATGAATATCGAAATGATTGCCTAGGCAGCAAGTCGACATTGCAGAACATTCAATATGCCAGCCTGGACGGCCATTACCCCAAGGTGAAGCCCATGCAGGTTCATTTTCTTTGGCATGTTTCCACAGCACAAAGTCAAAGGGATGTTTCTTTTCCACTTCGACATCAACGCGTTCAGATGCACCCGCTTGCATGTCGTCCAGTTTACGGCCAGATAGACGACCGTATTTATCGAATTTGCTTACTTCAAAATAAACATCGCCATTGCTGGAAGGGTAAGCAGCACCTTTATCAACCAAGGTGTTAATCATGCTTTGCATCTGATCAATATATTCAGTTGCTTTGGGTGCTTCATCCGGTGCCGCACAGCCCAGGTTGGCTGCATCTTCATTCATGGCATCGATAAAACGTGCCGTGAGCTGTTGAATGCTTTCACCATTTTCGTTGGCACGGGCAATGATCTTGTCATCAATGTCGGTAATGTTGCGAATATAGCGAACTTTCCAGCCTTGGCTACGCAAGAAGCGAATGATGTAGTCAAATGCAACCATAACCCGAGCGTGCCCGATATGACAGTAATCGTAAACCGTCATACCACAGACATACATATCGATTTGACCTTCTTTGCGTGGGACAAATTCAACTTTTTTACGTTGCTCAGAGTTATATAGAACAAAAGGTTGCATAAGGGTTTTCAAACACTCTACAAAAATCGTTATTCATCATAACGTATGCACCATATTTCATAAAGTTATCAGCAGAAAAAAAGATGATTAGCTGGATGTGGATTGGAATGACTAAATTCTGTTTTAGAGCTTAATAAATTTCAATAGAGGATCATTCGTTGAATCAAGCTGAAAGCAAGGCATTGTAGAGAAGCAAATTTATTTGAAAATGAATTTAATACGAGTCAAGATGTTTAGAAATTTCAGTGGCTAAGAACGATATGTTTTTACAGGGCACCCTTTCAAAAAAGTAGGTGTTGTACTTCTAGTCATCGGTGTTCTTGATATTATTTTGATGATTTATTGCATTATCAATCAAATTGGTTACTCATCCAGTTTTAATATATTCGCTGTGATTGTTGGTATTCTTCTTCTAAAGGGCAGTGTCAAGACAGCACGTATAGCACGATGGTTGAGTATATTCTTCTTTATCATGTTTATTGGGATTATTATAGGTGCAAGCCTATTGATGCCTTTTGACCTGTTAAAACTACAAATAAAATTGAATACGTGGTCTGCGATAGTCTTTTTCCTGTTCATGATGTTCTTTCTCTACTTTTTGATCTGGATTTATCGTCAGCTTTCCTCTCCCCATGCATTGAGACGATTAGCTCAAGCAGGCTATGCAACGGATAGACCTTTGTCAGCTTATCTGTCTGCAACCTTCCTGTTTATCTTTATGATCGGAATGCTTATTTTCTTACAAGGTAGTGAGTCAGAGAAGAAAGCTAAGAAATTGGCTCAGCAACAACTTGGCTCTGGTTTCCAGTACTATGTTTCTAGTATTTCTTTTTCTGAAAATTCAGGGCAGGCAAATGTAGTTGCATATTCAGATAAGGAAATTCGGAATGTTCCGGTAAGTTGGTAATCACGGTAAAATAAGCGATTGAAATATATTTTCCTTCGCTTTATGGCACTATCTGTGATCACTGAGTTGACTCATGGTTTTGAGTTATTTCTCTCCATTTTTCATGAAAACTTATACATTTAGAAACGTGTAGAATTCACAGTTATGTTAGAATCGCCTTCATTCTTTTGATTAAAATCATCTGCCGATTGGTAGATAGAGTATTATTTTGAGTCAAACTCATATGTCACACGCCATAAATTTCCAGAAAAGCGCACTCGAAACCCTGCGTATTGAACAGCAAGCCATTGAAGTGCTTGCCACCCAGATTAATCAACATTTTGATCGTGCATGTGAAATATTATTGCAGTGCCAAGGTCGTGTGGTCATCACGGGGATGGGGAAATCGGGTCATATCGGTCGTAAAATGGCAGCTACATTTGCATCGACAGGTACACCTTCATTTTTTATGCATCCAGGTGAAGCGGGGCATGGCGATCTGGGCATGCTGGTGCGTGGCGATGTACTTATTGCGATTTCAAACTCGGGCAAGAGTGATGAAATCATGATGTTGATGCCACTGATCAAGCATTTAGGTGTGCCATTAATCACGATTAGTCGTGATGATAAAGGGCCAATGCCACAAAATGCGGATGTGGCATTAACACTGGGTGCTGCTGACGAAGCGTGCCCTCTCGGATTGGCGCCAACCTCAAGTACAACTGCAACACTGGTGCTTGGTGATGCTTTGGCGGTTGCGCTACTGGAAGCACGTGGCTTTACCGCAGATGACTTTGCGCGTTCGCACCCGGCAGGCGCATTGGGGAAACGTTTGCTGTTGCATGTGAAGCATTTGATGCATACAGGTTCGGAATTACCAAAAGTACGTCCAGATACACCGATGAATAAAGTGCTCTATGAAATCTCGGATAAACGTCTTGGTTTAACCACGATTGTTGATGAGCATGACACCTTATTGGGTATTTTCACTGATGGTGACTTACGTCGCATGATTGACCAGCAACAAGGTTTTGATGTCAATCTTGCGGTTTCTGAGGTGATGACTAAAAATCCGTTCACCATTTCTCAGGAAGCCCGTGCGGTAGAAGCATTGGAAAAAATGCATGAGAGAAAAATTAACCAGTTTGTGGTGGTGGATGACAGCAAAAAAGTGATCGGTGTGATCAGTATGCATGACCTTATTCAGGCGGGAGTAAATTAAGCCATGGCATCTTATGCTTTACAAGAACAAGCACGTCATTTACAGGCACTTGTGCTTGATGTGGATGGGATTTTAAGCGATGGCTTTGTGACCTTAACCAATTCGGGTGATGAGATTAAGTCATTTGATATTCGTGATGGTCTGGGCATGAAACTGGTCCAGCAAGCGGGGATGAAGGTGATTATTATCACAGGCCGGAAAAGCCATATCGTTGAAAAACGCATGTCTGATCTTGGTGTCGATCTGGTTTATCAGGGACGTGAAGATAAGGGCACGGCCTTACGTGAAGCATGCGCCCAACTCGGTTTATTGCCTGAAGAATGCATCTATATGGGGGATGACTGGCCGGATTTATCTGCATTTGCAATTGCCGGAATGAAAGTCACTGTTCCCAATGGTCATGAAGAAGTGCGTCGTCGTGCCAATCTGGTGACACAGGCGATGGGCGGTCGTGGGGCTGTTCGGGAAGTCTGTGATATGTTGTTGATGGCAAAAGGTGTTTACCAAGAACTGCTTGAAAAATATCTTGCGGTACCACATTAATATAGTGTTGATTTGCTCAAAGGTTAGGTAACCCAGTTTATGGATACCAAAGTTTTATATGTTGTTGCTGTTGCAGTCGCTGCGGTGAGCGGTGGCTATTATTATTACAGTGGCAAGGCAAAAAAGCTGGATGTTGATTCAGCCAAGAATATGACCTATTCCGCACAGGGTGTTCACTTAACACAAACTGATGAGCAGGGTAATTTATATATTCGTGCTGAAGTGAAACAGTTGCAACAGAATATGCAACTGAAAACCTCTCAGCTTGATCAACTGAATGCAGTGATGTACAAACAGGGCAAAGCAGACGCAACCTTTTACGCAAAACAGGCAAATGGCTATGACGACAACACTAAAGTTGTCTTGCTTGGTAATGTCGTTGCGACGAAATTGTCCGATCAGGGTAAAATGGAGTTTCATACCGATGAGCTCACGGGTTACCCGAAAACAAGAGAACTCGAAACACAACATCAGGTCACGGTTCAATCACCGACTGCCGAGTTTGTGAGTCAAGGTCTCAAGGCTAATATGAATAATGGTCAATATGAATTTTACAAAATTCGAGGAAAGTATGCGCCAAGCTCTTAATTCTAAATCTCGTCTCACTTTCCTAAAACAAGTCGGCTGTGTGGCTGTGGTTGTATTAGCTGCAAGCACCAGCTTTGCCTTGCCTTCAGACCGCAATCAACAGCTTTCACTGGTTGCTGATCGCGCAACCTATAATGATAAATCTGGTGTAACTACTTACACCGGTAATGTCGTGATCGAGCAGGGCACCATGAAACTGCAAGCAGATTCACTGGTGGCCAACCTGAATAGCAAGAAAGAAATTCAAACCATTACGGCAAAGGGACGACCTGCAAAGTTCCAGCAACAAATGGATGCCAACAAAGGTCTGGCACGTGGTGAAGCGCAAAATATCGTATATAACGCAGATACCGGGATTATTACGCTAACAGGTAATGCTTATCTGTATCAGGATGGATCAAGTATCCGTGGTAATAGCCTGAAATATAGTATGAATAAAGGCGATGTCGAGGCGCAGGGCTCATCGAGTAACCGTGTACAAATCATTATTCCACCATCAAGCTCTAAAAGCTTCCCAGGGGCACGTGATTAATGGAACAGGCAGTGCAACAACCCCAGACTTTATGTATTAAGCATTTAGCGAAAAACTATAGTAAACGTTGGGTGGTCAAAGATGTATCTTTTACCATGCAAAGTGGGCAGATCGTGGGTCTGCTTGGCCCGAATGGTGCAGGTAAAACCACCAGCTTCTATATGGTTGTTGGACTTGTACGGATGGATAAAGGCGAGATTCATTTAGATGACCTCGACATGTCTGACCTTGCGATGCATGAACGTGCGCGTAAAGGTATCGGCTATTTACCGCAAGAAGCTTCCATTTTCAGGAAATTAACCATTTCTGAAAATATTATGGCGATTTTAGAAACGCGTAAAGATTTGAACAAACAGCAACGCCAGCAACGTCTGAATGAATTGTTAAGTGATTTTAAAATTACCCATATTAAAGACTCACTGGGTATGAGTGTTTCTGGTGGTGAGCGCCGCCGTGCTGAAATTGCCCGTGCTTTGGCCGCTGATCCGAAATTTATGCTGCTGGATGAACCGTTTGCCGGGGTCGACCCAATCTCTGTCGGTGATATTAAAGATATTATCCAGACGCTGAAAGATCGTGGTATCGGGGTGCTTATTACCGATCATAACGTGCGTGAAACGCTGGCGATTTGTGAAAAAGCCTATATCGTTAGTGAAGGTTCAGTCATTGCGGAGGGAACACCGCAAGAAATTCTGGACAATGAACAGGTACGTAAAGTCTATTTAGGTGATGATTTCGTCGTTTAACCTCGAATCAACTGGTTATGTGAAGAAAGAACCGAAAGGTTCTTTTTTTATGGCTGCATATAAATCAGATTGCTCAATCCCAACTCATTTAGTGGGGAATAGCGAGAATTTTATTCTAATTAGCTGATAAATATTTATTTTATTTTTTTAATTAGTTTGGCATATTTTATAAAAATGAGAACTGTTTTACAAAAATAAACACTTATAAATGTGTGAAAACGTGTTTAGAACATAGTGTTTTATGTAAAAAAATGATTAAAATGAAAATGCTGAAATGATAACAATACGAAAAAATATGAACTTAAAGAACGATATAAAAGTGAATAATGGATCATGGAAAAGAAGTATGAGTTTTAAGTGGTTACTTTATGCAGCAACGCTATCTGTACCAATGACACATGCAACCACACCAAGTGAACAGTATCACACTTTAAAGAACAATTTGTCTCGACTGTTTGTTCCGCAAAGTAGTGATGAGTTTAAAGTTGCGCAAATGCAAAAGTTGAGCAACTTTTCGGTCGATTCCTCACTAGGCAATGATTTACCTGTTGTTGGATCAGGACGTCCACAAGAGACGGCGGTCGCAAATGCATTTTGGCAGAATCAGCGTAAGGTATTGAGAGATGCCGTGCAGGTAGCGGTACAGCGTAATCCGGATATTGCACAAGGAATCGCGGCACTGGCATCGCAAAATGCCAATATCGACGTGGCAAAATCAGGCTACTATCCACAGATTGGCGGTGGCGTCAGCACAGGAGATCTGGGGAAGAAAAGTACACGGGGACAGCAATTACTGACCTTGAGTGCAACCCAGATGCTTTATGATTTCGGCAAGGTTAAATCGGGTGTCAATGTAGAAAAAGCCAAGGTGTTGGTTGGACAGGCCAATGTGCTGGTCAAAATTGACGATATCTCCTTGGATGTGGCACAAACTATTATCAATATTCAGCGTTATCAGACGCTTATCCGGATTGCCAATCAGCAGATTGCCGGGATTAAGCGAATTCAGGAAATGGCTAATCTGCGTGCCAATGCCGGGATCAGTAGTCAGGCTGACCCGATCCAGGCCCAGTCTTATTTACAATCTGCACAGTCGGCGATGATTGCCCAGCAATCTTTACTCAGTCAGTACCAGCAACATCTTTATACCTTGCTCGGTTTTGATACCCGCAACGTGCAATGGACTATTCCTGACGATTTTGTAAAACAATCAGATTTATACGCAACGCCACAGTTCAACACCATTCCACAAATGATTGCTGCACAGGCGGGCATTGAAGTGGCGCGTAATCAAAAATTACAGACACAGGTGAGTAATTATCCGACACTATCGGTAAAAGGAGAACTGAGTCAGGCTTTACACGGACGCAACCCGGGAAATGATAAAGAAGGCGGCTTTGATAGCGCCATCATGCTGGAAGCCAGCAGCCAGTTCTACCAAGGGGGAGCGACTTCTTCCAGAACACGCGCCGCCAGTTATGCTGAAGAGGCAGCAAGAGCGCAAGTGAATGCGGTTTATCTCAAGGTGCTGGACCAGATCCGTACCAGTCGTGAACAGATTGAAAATAAACAACGCCAGATGCAGGTTTTGGCAGGACAACAAGCAACAACAATACGTACAAGAGAACTTTATCAAGAACAATATAAATTGGGAACACGGACTCTAGTCGATTTGCTCAATGCAGAACAAGCGATTCATAGTGCGAACTCAGAGGCTGAAACAGCACGTTATGATATTTACAGCAGCATTGCACAATACATTGCTGCGACAGGACGTTCTCGTCAGGCCTATGACCTCAATAATTTAAATATACAAGGGTTTGAGGTACAACCATGATTACTACAAAAATAAATTATCAGCCATGGTTACAGGCAATATTAACCATCGCCAAACATTACCGGATTGAACCATCTGAAGAACGGATTCGCTTACAACTGGACTGGAACCAGAACCAGAACCTGGATGAGGTTTTGATCCTGATCAGCCGCCAGATTGGCCTGAACTTACGCAAAGTTGCCTTTAGCAATGATGTGATTAACCCTTGGCGCCTACCGGTATTGGTCGAACTGGCCGACGGGCAGGTTGGTGTGATTGATAAGGCGGATGGTACCGGACATGTCAGCATTCAGCTCAGTGGTGATCAGGGCCTGTCACAGAAATTTGCTGTAGGTGCATTGAGACACATCATTAAAAATGTCTATGTACTGCGTCCTGAACAGTCGGTTCCTGATGCGCGTGTTGATGAATATATCAAGCCTTATCAACCGAGCTGGTTCTGGTCGATTGCCTTACAAGACTGGAAGCGCTATATCGATATCATGCTGGCCTCCATGATCGCCAACATTCTGGCATTGGCGACCATTATTTTCTCCATGCAGGTCTATGATCGGGTCGTTCCTTCGCAATCCATTCCGACGCTGTGGGTGCTGGCAGCTGGCGTACTCATCGCCGCAATTTTCGAATTTGTGCTGCGTCTTTCACGTATTTACATTTCAGACATTATTGGGAAACGGGCCGATTTACGAGTGTCTGACCGTGTATTTGGTCATGCACTGCGTATCAAAAATAGTGAGCGCTCTAAATCTACCGGTACTTTTATTTCCCAGATTCGGGAGCTGGAAGGCGTACGTGAGCTGGTCACTTCGACCACAATGGGCGCGATTGCAGATTTACCATTTTTCTTCTTATTCCTGGTTATTTTTGCGCTGATTGGCGGAAATTTATTCTGGGTCATGCTACTGGTCGTACCTTTAATGATTTTGCCTGCGATCTTGGCACAAAAGAAACTGGCGCAACTGGCTCAAGAAGGGATGCGCGAATCCTCCATTCGTAATGCGATTCTGGTTGAAGCCGTGCAAGGTATTGAAGATATCAAGCTATTACGTGCAGAGTCGCGTTTCCAGAACCAGTGGAACCACATGAATGAGGTGTCTGCCGATATTAGTATGCAGCAACGTAAAATTGTTGGTGTGCTGACGGCATGGACACAAAAAATTCAGGGTCTGACCTATGCCGCGGTAATTCTGGTGGGCTGTTTTGCGGTGATGAAAGGTGATATGACGACGGGTGCACTGGTGGCCTGTTCGATTTTGTCTTCGCGTATGCTGGCACCGATTTCGCAAATCACCGGGATTCTCGGGCGTTTACAACAAGCTAAAGTAGCGAAAAAAGGTCTGGATGAATTAATGAAAAAGCCGGTGGATCAGGCAGATCAGGCTCATCTGGTGCATAAAGAAGTGCTACATGGCGACTATGAGCTGAAGAAAGTCGTGTTCCAGTATTCCGAAGATGATCCACGTCCAAGTCTGTCTATTCCACATTTGAAGATTCGTGCTGGTGAGCGTATTGCCATTCTTGGGCGTAATGGTGCAGGCAAGTCAACACTGCTCCAGATTTTATCTGCCATGCAATTTCCAAACGCAGGTTCGGTGCATTTAGATGATCTGGATATTAGCCTGATTGATCCGTCAGATGTCCGTCGTGATATGGGATTACTCAATCAGAATGCACACTTATTCTATGGCACCATTCGTGAAAACCTGACGTTAGGGGCACCATTGGCACGCGATGAAGATATTCTAAAAGCACTGAAAGTAACTGGTGCATTGAGCTTTGTGCATGAGAAGAAAGAAGGACTGGATCATCTGGTGTTAGAAGGTGGGGTCGGTTTTTCCGGGGGGCAACGTCAAGCGTTATTGTTGGCACGTCTCTTGATTCGCCAACCGAATATCCTGTTGCTGGATGAGCCAACGGCAGCCATTGATGATGTCGCCGAGAAGCAGCTGATTGACCATTTAAGAAGCTGGCTCGGTTATCGGACTTTGGTGGTAGCAACCCATCGCCGTGCCGTTCTGGAACTGGTGGACCGGATTATTGTCATGAATGAAGGCAAGATCGTAATGGATGGACCAGTGGAACAAGTTTTACAACAATCAGCAATAAAACAAAAAATAGTTTAATACTTAGAGCATAGAGGCAAATTTATGAGTGAAGAACAAAAAACGGGTAGTCGTCCGATGAATGTAACTTACAAGGAACCTAAGTTACCTCGTTCGACACTCGTTGTTTGGATGATTGGGATTGGTTTACTTGTACTCTTGATCTGGGCATGGTTGTTTAATTTAGAAGAAGTTTCTACGGGGACCGGTAAAGTTATTCCATCTTCAAAAGAACAGATCATTCAGTCACTTGAAGGGGGTATCCTAACCAAGCTTGATGTGAATGAAGGGGATGTGGTGGAAAAGGGGCAGATTCTGGCTCAACTTGATCCGACACGGTTAGCGTCGAATGTGGGCGAGTCGCAGTCTTTACTGATTTCGGCACAGGCCACCGCAGCACGTTTACGTGCCGAAGTGAATGGTACGCCACTGACCTTTCCTGAGGAAGTCAAGAAAAGTCCTAAACTGGTTCAAGAGGAAACCGCACTTTATTATTCACGCCGTGAGAATCTGGAGCAATCCATCGCAGGTTATGAACAGGCGGCCAAGCTGGTACGACAAGAGCTTGCCATGACTGAGCCATTAGTAGCCAAAGGTGCAGCCAGTGAAGTTGAAGTGTTGCGTTTAAAACGTGAAGCCAATGACTTGAATAACAAGATCAATGACACCCGTAACGAATATTATGTCAAAGCGCGTGAAGAGCTTTCCAAGGCCAATACTGACATCCAGACCCAACAACAGGTGGTGAATGGACGTGCTGACAGCTTGCAACGTGCGGTATTTAAAGCGCCAGTGCGTGGTGTGGTCAAAGAAATTGATGTCACGACTTTAGGCGGGGTGATTCCACAAAATGGTAAATTGATGACCATTGTGCCGCTGGAGGATAAATTACTGATCGAAGCACGTATTTCACCGCGAGATATTGCTTTTATTCGTCCAGGGCAAGAGGCACTGGTCAAGATTACGGCCTATGATTATTCGATTTACGGTGGTCTGGATGGCAAAGTTACCATTATTTCTCCAGATACCATTCGTGATGAAGTCAAGCAGGATCAGTTCTATTATCGTGTTTATATCCGGACCGATTCGGATCGCCTCTATAACAAGGCGGGCAAGGCCTTCAGTATTACCCCAGGTATGGTGGCGACAGTGGATATTCGTACCGGTCAAAAAACCATTATGGATTATCTGTTGAAACCGTTTAATAAAGCCAAGGAAGCATTACGCGAACGCTAAGGGATGCGGATTGAGAAAACCTCGCTTCAGGCGAGGTTTTTTATTTGCCAGTGAAGCAGCTATAATCTGTTTTTCAGTTTTTATCTTGTTTTTTATGCCATTTACCATTGCCAGTACGGTAACTTTTGAAGAAGACATTAAAAAAAGTTGTTTCCAGGCGATTGCGGCTGTTGTTGAAAATGAACAGCAGGTTAAAGATTTTCTGGAACAGTACAAAGATACTTCAACCACACATCAATGCTGGGCATGGAAAATTGGGCATCATGTCCGTTTTAATGATGACGGCGAACCTTCGGGTACGGCAGGTCGCCCAATACTTGCAACCATTGAAGGTAATGAACTCACCAATGTGATTGTACTGGTCAATCGCTGGTATGGCGGTATAAAACTGGGGACGGGTGGCTTGGTACGCGCCTATGGCGGTTGCGCAGGCCAGTGCTTATTGTTGGCAGAAAAAATTGAACTGATTGAAAAGAAAGAAATCCAGTTTGCATGTCTGTTCAATGAATGGGCCATTATGCAGTATGAGTTGATGCAGCAACAGATTGAGTATCAGGAAGCTTATACCGATACCGGTGTTACGGTTCAGGCCCGACTGCAAGTGCATCAGCTTGAGCCATTAAGGTTAAAACTCCAAGATGTCACTAGAGGTCGAGAGCAATTGGTATTGGTTGAGGAGCAAGACAATGAATGATCCTTTATTAAAATACCGAGAGCAGCATAAACAGCGCCTTAATTATATGCCGTGGCTGTATTGGACACTCAAGCCGAAACATCGTGAATGGGCAGAAGCATGGCAAGCTGAGTATCAGGCCTATCTCATGGAGATGGAGACGGTGGAAATCGGCAAGAACTGCTTCATTTCTCCATTGGCACATATTTTTGCTGAACGCGGTCGCAAGATTTCGATTGGAGATAATACTTTTATCGCAGCGGATTGTACCTTGCATGGCCCGTTAGAGATCGGCAATGAAGTCGCGATTAACCATCACAGTATTCTGGATGGGGGACGTGCAGGGATCAAATTACATGATCAGGTTAGAATCGCAGCCTATAGTCATTTATATGCCTTTGACCATGGTATGGAAATGGATCGTGCCATTTACCAACAGCCTGTTCGCTCTAAAGGAATTGAAGTTGGACGTGATGTCTGGCTCGGCGCACATGTGGGCATCAAGGACGGGATTAAAATCGGAGATCATGCGGTAGTCGGCATGAACAGTATGGTCACTAAAAATGTAGACGATTACGCAATTGTGGCAGGGAATCCAGCAAAAATAATCCGTTATCGCAATAAGTAAAAGTTTATTAAAAAGCATCTGAGATTCGATACATAAATTTAACCTTCCTCACTTTTATCTATGTTAAGTTAAAAACAAGTAGAAGACCTAAGGTATGTACCTAAAGAGAGGCGAAAATGAACCGTGTAATTGCATGTATCGATTCTTCACCCTGCATTGATGCTGTGGCTGAAGCGGCCGTATGGGTAGCTAAACAGACACAAAGAGAATTGGTACTGTTGCAAATTCTGGACTATTACCCAGCGAGCTATCATTTAGGTGAAATCAGTGGGGTAATTGGTTTTGAAAGTAATGCCATGTTACTGAAAGAACTGGCTGAGCTCGAACAGAAGCAAAGTGAGCTGGCCCTGGATTATAGTAATAATTTACTAAAACATATCTCGGAGCTGATCGAGAAACAGTATGGTCTGACCAGTACCAAGATTCAGGAAAAAGGTGATTTTCTTGAACAAAGTTTTAATCTGCTTGATGAAAACGATATCGTGATTATTGGTCGGGTGGGTGAGCGCGCTGCTGAGAAAAACAAACCGATTGGAAGTAATGTTGAAAACTTTATCCGTGGCGCAAACTGTACCGTCATAACGGTAGGCGAGCATTTTCAGCCACCGAAACGGTTTATCTTTGCCTATGAATATTCCCCAACCTGTCAGAAAATGCTGCAACGGATTGCAAAAAGTGACCTGTTAAAACTATTGCAATGTCATCTGCTTTACGTCGGTGATCATCCGGAGATGCTGGCAGAGCCTGAGAAGTACTTAACCGATGCCGGTTTAGAGGTGGTATCGGTGTACCGTTATGGTGATGTTGCGCAAAATATTCTTGAATATCAAAAGGAACACGATATTCAGCTGATTGTACTGGGGGCATTTAGCCATAGTAAAATTCATCAGTTTTTTCTGGGAAGTATTACCACCACGATCTTCCGGAATGCCAATGTGCCGTTACTTGTCGCTAAGTGATTCATTTCTTTCCATATAGTTATCCGCAATTCCTGTGGATAACTGTATGGAAAAGCATAAGAGATAAATATAATTGGTTGATATTACACAACTAAATTAAATAGGTTGTTTTTTAATCTCTATTTTACGATGGCAATTGCAAAGCCATCATGACCTTTTGAGCCGACCGTTTGTAATGCGGTGCAAGATAAAAGCTGAGGATGGTCTTTCAATGCCGTGAATGCCTCACGAATCCCTTCAATACTCGGTTTCTTGTTATTCGGATCAAGAATATCCCCGGCACGAATCACGTTATCCAGCACGATAATGGTGCCCGAATGGGCTAATTTTAAACTTAACTCAAAATACTCAGGATAACTTTGCTTGTCCGCATCAATAAAAATCAAATCAAAGGGTTGGCTGCCTTCAGCAATCAACTGATTCATGATATCTGCACCACGGCCTTTTTTTAGCTCGATGGTGGTGGGCATATTGGCAAAATCAATATTTTCCTGTGCGATAACAACATGGGTATCGCGTCCTTCAACAGTGAGCAAATAACCATCTTCCGGCAATGCCTTGGCGAGCCAAATGGTACTGTAAGCCCCAAAGGTGCCTAATTCCAATACACGTTTGCATTGGTTCATCTGGATCAGCATCTGCAAAAACATGCCTTGATTAGGTGCAACAGCCAAATGATTAGAAAAACCCTGGGTATCGGTATTGTCTAATGCATGTTGAAGTCTTGGGTCTGTGGGAATTAAATGTGAATTGATATAGTCATCAATCTCGGTCCACATCTGTTGCATAATCAAATTTACCTATGAATCTGTTAGCTGCATTTTAAACGTTTATGACCAGAGTGCAATTTGATTGCTTAATTAATCTGGTGTAATGAAATAAAAAAGAGATCAATTTGATCTCTTTTTAAGTGGTTATAGGTTTGTTAGAAATTACACATCGAGCTATTACGGGTCAGGTCAGGGCCCCAGGTACGATAACCTTGCGTATCAATATGAATCTGTCCGGAACTATATAAACCAACGCCGATGTCCAGACTTTGTCCATGCTGTGCCCAGAACTGGCATAACTTGAATTTGGTCTGTTCAATAAAGGCATAGTCTTGAGGCTGCGGATATTCAGGCCCGATGCGGAAATCAATAGCCGAGTTAAACAGATGTTTGGATGAACCTGCACCGCCTGCACACTGGTTTAATGGTAAATCGCGATAAACCGAGGTGACTTCAAAATCGGTTAAGACTTTTGCTGCGACCAGATATTTAAAGACGCGTAAGGTTGGCAGGGCATTTCCCCATAACTCACGGTTTGGCACCATATATTCAGAACGGCCACATTTCTGCCAGTCGCGTGCCGTACGTAACAATTCAAAACTTGGCACAATATGCGCAACATTATTACGCGCTAAAAACTGTTCATATTCGCGGACACGTGCATAATTGTCGCCTTGACCGAGCCATTGGCGATAGGAGGCAGGTTCGACTTTATTGGGAACAGGGCGGGTAAAAGTAACTTGTTCTTGAGGAATATAAATTCTTTTACCTTGGTTTTGATTGACTTTCGGGGTTGAACTCGAGCAACCCACCATCATCACAGGGATGACAAATAATGATAATAGACCCTGTAATTTATTTCGAATCATAAAAAGCGCAGTTCATAATCGATAGGCGTATTATTTTAATGCAAAATGGCGCCTGAATAATGAGGTAATTGCAAAGAAATGTGTGATTAAAGTATAAAAAAGACCAGTAAAACTGGCCTTTCTTCATTATTTTTCTAAATATTGCAGCTTGTCTGGCTTGCCATTCCACTCTTCGCGGTCAGCAGGTTGCTCACCAATTTGAGTGATGTTATTGCCCGCCCATTTTTCAGACAATTCGGCATTGAGTTCGATAAAGACTTCTTGGCCTTCTGGTAACTCATCTTCCGAGAAAATCGCATTTGCCGGACATTCAGGTTCACATAGTGCACAGTCAATACACTCATCCGGATTGATCACCAGGAAGTTAGGACCTTCGTAGAAGCAGTCTACTGGACAAACTTCCACACAATCTTGATATTTACATTTAATACAATTTTCGGTGACAACAAAGGTCATGGCGGCAGCTACCTAAAAATATGGTTTTCATTTTGAATAGCGTATTTTAGGCAAAAAATACCGATAGAAACAATTCCTTTTATTGATATTTATTATTCGTATCAATGAAATGGACTTATTTATATGACTTTTGTTGATAATAAGTCTCAACTACAGCCGTAATTCGCTTATTTATGCTTTTTCTTGAGACCGCCGCCGTCTTGCTTATTCACTGTTGCCCAGGCAATCCGTTCAGCCTCTTCCTGAGAGCGGCCTTGGTCTAGCTCGCTTTCTTCAATATGTTTGGCTTGTCGTTTCTGTTTTGCGGTATAGGCAGTTTTATCACCACGAGACATGACATGTTCCTCCATAGACTGATAGATCTGAATTAGAAATAACATGATCAGATCAGGCAATGGGTGAGGGATTGTTTGTTTAAATAGTATCTGTGTAAATCAGCTCTAGTACAAACACCAGAGCTGATTGGGGCACAGTTAACTTTCAAGTGTCTGACTGGTTTTGAATAAGGCTTTGAGTTGATAAAGCTGTTCCAGTGCCTGACGTGGTGTCAGGTCATCGACATCAATATTTTGTAACAACTCTAAGGCCGGTGATTTTGCTTCAACCTCAACAATTTTCTCAATCACCTGCGTTTCGATTTCATGCTCAACGGAACTGAATAAGTCATTCTGAACGCTACTAGGCAAATGCTGATGCTGTTGCTTTTCCAGAATTTTTAGACGTTTCTGGGCTTCCTTGATTACGCTTGCAGGAATCCCGGCCAGTTTCGCAACCTGTAAACCATGACTTTGGCTGGCTGGGCCATGCTGGACTTTATGCAGCAAAATCAGATTGCCATTTAGTTCCTGTGCGGTGACATGGTAATTATCAATGCCTGCTTCACCACCCAGCTCAGTCAACTCAAAATAGTGAGTGGCAAATAGGCATAAGCATTTAACCCGTTTGGTTAAGTCAACCACACAGGCCCAAGCCAGAGAAAGGCCATCATAGGTACTGGTTCCACGGCCGACTTCATCCATCAGCACCAAAGACTGGCTGGTGGCATGATGCAGGATCTGTGAGGTTTCGGTCATTTCAACCATAAAGGTCGATTTGCCTGTCGATAAATCATCCGCTGAGCCGATACGGGTAAAGATACGGTCAATCGAACCCAGTTTTGCAGCTTTGGCCGGGACAAAGCTGCCACAGTAAGCAAGCAGGCTAATCAAGGCCGTCTGACGCATAAAGGTCGATTTACCGCCCATGTTTGGACCGGTAATGATCGCCATACGATGCTGTGGATCAAGGAAAGTATCATTCGGCGTAAACGGGGCTTTATTCAATGCTTCGACCACAGGATGACGGCCTGCCTGAATCTTGATGCAGGTTTCAGCGGTAAATTCTGGTCTTGCCCAACTGTTTAATCGCGCTTGATGGGCAAAGTTTGCCAATACATCGATATGCGCAATCGCGGCACTCATCATTTGCAAATGCGCAATATTCTGACGCAATTCATCGAGCAATGATTCAAATAAAAGCTTTTCACGGGCAAGGGCGCGTGACTCACTGGAAAGTACTTTATCTTCAAAGCCTTTCAGTTCTGGTGTGATGTAACGTTCCGCATTTTTCAGGGTTTGACGACGAATATAATCGGCAGGCGCCTGTTCAGCTTGCGCACGTGTCAATTCGATATAATAGCCGCTGACCCGGTTATAACCGATTTTCAGGGTATTGATGCCGGTACGTTCACGTTCTTTAATTTCTAAATCAATCAGGAACTGACCTGCATGATCACGAATTTTTCGTAATTCATCCAGTTCATCATCATAGCCTTCAGCAATAACATTACCATCACGTAATAGCACTGGTGGATTTTCAACAATCGCAGCCATCAAGTGCTGATGTAGACTCTTAAAATCACCCAGCTCTTGGTCAAGCTGTGTAAGTAATTTAGATTGCTGGGTTTTTAATACTGGTGCTAAAGCATGACGCAAGAACGGAATCTGTGCACAGGCATGACGGAGTTGTACCAGATCACGGGGACGAGCACTGCCTAAAGCAACACGGCTGAGCACACGTTCAATATCACCAATTTCTTTCAATACCAGCCGAACAGGGGCTTCATGAAAGCCTTTTAATAACTGTTCAGTCGCATCAAGACGTGCATCCAATATGGCTGTGTCACGGATCGGTTGCATTAAGGTTCGGCTCAGCAAACGTCCGCCCATCGCGGTTTGGCAATCATTGATGAGCTGAAACAGTGAAGTGCCATGTTCAAATAACGGCTCAATGATCTCCAGATTGCGGCGCGTAATCGGATCAAGTGCAATAAAGTCAGTACTTTGCTCAATCTGGATGGAGCGGATATGCGGTAACGCGGTTTTTTGGGTTTCTTTTGCGTAATGAATCAGGGCAGCAGCGGCAGCTCTGGCAAGCGGGAATGGATCAAGACCAAACCCTGACAAGGTCGACACTGAAAATTGATCACATAAGGTTTTTTGCGCATTATTTAAATTGAAGTCGACATTCGGACGTTTGGCAATTGGGCAGTCCAGATTTTTCTTGATCTGTTCAATAATATTTTGGTCAATCAGATCTTCATCAATCAGGATTTCGCTCGGCATTAAACGTGCCAGTTCAATTGCCAGTTGCTCTGGCTTATAGTCTTGCTGCTGGACTTTAAAAATACCAGCACTGAGATCAAGTAAAGCCAGACCAATCTGATTTTGCTGAATGCACAGCGCCACCAGATTTGAAGATTGATAACTGCCCAGCAAGGCATCATCGGTCAAAGTTCCAGGCGTCAAAATACGGACAACTTTACGCTCAACAGGGCCTTTACCTGTGACCTCACCGACTTGTTCGCATATCGCAACTGTACGGCCAGCTTTGACTAAACGTGCTAGATAACCTTCCGCTGAATGATACGGAACCCCCGCCATCGGAATCGGTTGTCCGCTGGCCTTACCACGATGAGTTAAGGTAATTCCTAACAGTTTGGCGGCCAAGTGAGCATCTTCAAAGAAAAGCTCGTAGAAATCTCCCATACGATAGAACAGCAAAGCATGTTGATAGTCGGTTTTGACTTTGAGGTACTGCTGCATCATAGGTGTATGAGAATCTAGGTCAGCCATGATTTCAGCGCTGTTCATTCGTTTTAAATCCTTGAAACTTAAAAATTAGTTAAATCTGTTCTGGATGGTGAGCGTGATCATTCATCCTCATTATTCTGTGCAAATCTGACCGAATTGCTTAAAAAAGTATAGCTTTTTTATGTCACATGACGTTAAACGCAATAAGATGAGATTGAATGTGCACATAGCTCATCTTAACAAATCCATCGAAATTCACAAAAAGGATTGCCAAGCAGAATGCAGAAATAAGCAGCAAAAGAAAATTACTTTACTCACTATTTCTGACGATATTTTTCCTGGACGATTGTCATCAGTTTATTCATGTCTTTCGTAGCCTTTTTACCTTCCACGAATTTTCCAGCGATAAATAATTTTTTTATTTCGTTTATTTCCGTGAGTAATTTACCCATGACATCTTGATATTCAATAACCTTTGGATCATTTTCCTGTAATTGATTTAAAGGAGCTGGCAAAAACTCCATCAGATCAAGTATGGCATTGTTCATCTTAAATAAAGAGTCTAATGCCTGATATTTATCTTTAGATGCTTGGAATTCTTTATAGTGAACTTCTAAATTTTGCACGGTATAGATTCTGTCGGAAGTTTCTGCAAGACAAGACGTACTCAGTATTATTGATAAAATGAATCCAATAAGAATTTTCATTTAATTTGCTCTTTATAAAACAACATGTCCAATAGAGGAGGCTCCTCCACATGGAAATTGAAGTATCTCAAAAATAATAACATCAACTTGCTGGACGCGATTAGTTTCGCCAAGCAGATTGTAGAGGGGGATTTTTATTTACGCAAAATTTACGAGTTCGGCTTTTTTCAATATAGAGAATTTACGCCTTCAATTTCCATACTAAAGCTGACCTATTATTAAATGGCATCTGCTATGTGGGAATTTATCTCTGTATTTGTCCTTTCATTACTGCTGGCTTATCCGCTCGGGACTTATCTTGCCGATGTGATGCAGGCCAAGCCAATGAAAAGTGATGCGCTGTTTAACTGGATTGAACAGCCGATTTATGCTGTGCTCGGTGTCAAGCGTAACGGCATGAACTGGCAGCAATATCTGGGTGCTTTTGTGCTCAGCAATGCTTTACTGCTAGGAGCCAGTCTCGCCATCTTGATGACTCAAGCATGGTTACCGCTAAATCCGGATCATATTCCGAATATGAATTGGGATCTGGCGTTACATACCAGCATTTCATTCCTGACCAATACCAACCAGCAACATTATTCAGGGCAGGCGCAACTGTCTTACCTATCGCAAATGACCGTGATTGTGGGATTGCAGTATTTATCGCCCATAATTGGACTGGCCTTACTGGTCGCCATGTTGAGGGCTCTGTTTCTGCAATCGGGGCTTAAGGACGGAGCACATAAAAAAGACTGGCAGACGATCAATCTAGGAAATTACTGGATGGATATCATCCGCCCGTTGTTTCGGTTCTTTATTCCACTCGGCTTGATTTTTTCTTTATTGCTGACATTTCAGGGTGTTCCAGCAACTTTATCTGCTGGTCCAACCGCACAGGTTCTGGAACAAACGGCAGACGTTAAAACCCAGCATCTTCCACTGGGACCTGTTGCTCCGATGGTGGCAATTAAACAATTAGGCAGTAACGGTGGAGGCTGGTATGGACCGAACAGCAGTGTGCCATTAGAAAATCCAACGCCGTTGTCTAATGTGATCGAGATGATTGCGATTTTACTGATTCCATTGTCCGTGGTGTTCATGCTTGGACGCTTTATCCAACGTAAGAAATTAATGTGGATGATTTTTGGCAGCATGTTACTGATGTCGCTGGCCTCAACCTTGTTGATGCTGTGGACTGAAAAATCTTCCTTAATTCCAGATACTGCCTTAATGGAAGGCAAGGAAGTTCGTTTCGGGGCCGAAGCATCGGCATTGTGGGGAAGTTTGACCACGCAAGTGAATAATGGCTCAGTCAATATGATGCATGACTCGGCTTCACCACTAACGGGACTGGTAGAACTGTGCAATATGCTGATCAATGCCATTTGGGGCGGGATCGGCTGTGGTCTATTACAGTTCTTTATTTATCTGTTCCTTGCCGTATTTATCGCAGGCTTGATGACAGGGCGTACCCCTGAATTATTTGGTCGCAAGATTGAAGTCAGGGAAATCAAACTTTTAGCATGGGTAATTCTATTACAACCTGTGGTGATCCTGGGCTTGACCGCAATCGCGCTTGCCTTTCCATCCATGACAGGGAATTCAAATCCAGCTTTCCACGGCATTAGCCAAGTGTTCTATGAATATGTCTCGGCCTATGCCAATAACGGTTCAGGTTTTGAAGGTCTGGGCGATAACACGCTGTGGTGGAATCTGAGTGCTAGTGTGGCGTTATTGGCAGGTCGTTATAGCGTACTGATTATTCCTGTACTGATAGCAGTCAGTTTGGCAACTAAAGCGCAAGCTGCTGAAAGTAAAGGTTCTTTACAGATCGAATCCCCAACCTTCGCTTTAACTTTAATCGGGATCGTGCTGATTCTGACCGTATTGCAATTCATGCCCGTGTTGGTGATCGGGCCAATTGCAGATTATTTATCCCTAAAAGTTTAAGCGTGGAGCAAGCACAATGAAACATTCTTATGCGACACAACAAATGGATATTTTGAATAAAGAAATTATTCAACAGACCTTTCATAAGTTGTTGCCACAATATGCTTTTAAAAACCCGGTGATGGCCTGTGTCTGGATAGGAACTATTCTAACGATTGTTGCGACTTTGCTGGGTCATGCCGGTCTTGGTTTTGGCTTGATCCTCAGTCTGATTTTACTGGTCACGGTGTTATTTGCCAATTATGCAGAAGCGGTTGCAGAAGCCAAAGGGCGTGGACAAGCAGCATCATTGCGTCAAGCCCGTGAAAACTTAACCGCAAATCGTATCCTCGATTTAAATGCGGTACCGAATACCATTGCTGCCAATCTACTCAAAAAAGATGATCTCGTTATCGTGAAAGCCGGTGAAATTGTCCCTGCGGATGGTGAGATTATTCAGGGTTTTGCCACCATCAATGAATCGGCTGTTACCGGTGAGTCTGCGCCGGTATTGCGTGAAGCCCATACCGATCGTTCAGGGGTAATTGGTGGCACCAAGGTTCTGTCCGATGAGATTATTATTCGTGTCAGCAATGAAGCTGGTCATAGCTTTCTGGATCGTATGATTGCCTTGGTTGAAGGGGCCAATCGCCAGAAAACACCGAATGAGATTGCACTGAGTATCTTGCTCAACATCATGACCATCACCTTTATTGTGGTGGTCATCACCTTACCTTTTATTGGGTCTATGGTCGGGATCAAAATCAGCATGGTATTGCTGATCGCATTACTGGTATGTCTGATTCCAACCACGATCGGAGGCTTGTTGCCTGCAATCGGGATTGCAGGAATGAATCGCGCTTTAAAAGCCAATGTCTTGGCCAAGTCAGGGAAAGCCGTTGAAGTTGCGGGTGATATTGATGTGCTGTTGCTGGATAAAACGGGAACAATCACCTATGGTGACCGTCAGGCTACCGCCTTTTATCCATTGGCGGGCGTGACAGCCACCGAGTTGCGTCAAGCAGCCATGCTGACCTCTTTTGCTGATCCCACCCCTGAAGGCAAATCGGTCATCAGCCTAGGGAAAGAACTGGGGGAAAGCATTCAGGAGCCAAAAGATGCCGAATTTATCCAGTTTAGTGCCTCGACGCGTTTATCTGGGGTTGACTTGGTCAATGGGCAAAAGATTCGAAAAGGTGCTGTCGATGCCATTCTGAACTTTACCCATCAACAGATCAAAGACAACGTCGAGCTTAAAACCCGGGTCGAACAAGTGGCTTCTAAAGGGGCAACACCGCTTGTGGTGGCTTCAAACCATAGCATTCTGGGCGTGATTGAGCTTTCGGATGTGATTAAATCAGGGATTAAACAACGCTTCGCACTGTTACGTGAGATGGGCATCAAAACCATCATGGTGACAGGTGATAATCCGTTGACTGCCGCCGCGATTGCAGCAGAAGCGGGCGTGGATGACTATATTGCAGAGGCCAAACCTGAAGATAAACTGGCATGTATCCGTAAACAACAGGCAGCGGGTAAACTGGTGGCGATGGTGGGTGATGGGACCAATGACGCACCTGCCTTGGCGCAGGCGGATATTGGTCTTGCCATGAACTCGGGCACGCAGGCCGCGAAAGAGGCGGGCAATATGGTGGATCTGGATTCCGATCCGACCAAACTGCTCGATGTGGTGGAAATTGGCAAGCAGCAATTGATTACCCGGGGTGCCTTAACCACCTTTTCTTTGGCCAATGATGTTTCCAAGTATTTTGTGATCCTGCCTGCCTTGTTTGCGGTAGCCATTCCACAACTTGCGGTGCTGAATATTCTGCAACTTGGCAGTCCGAGCAGTGCGGTGATTTCAGCCTTGATTTTTAATGCCTTGATTATTCCGATGTTAATTCCTTTGGCATTAAGAGGGGTACAGTTTAAACCTGCCAGTGCCTTGCAACTGTTGCGCCGTAATATGCTGATTTATGGTGTAGGCGGCGTGATCTTTCCGTTTATTGCGATCAAGTTGATTGACCTTGTTGTGTCATTGTGGATTTAGGAGATGAAAATGAATACATTAGAAAATCTGCCCTTATCAACCGAAGCTCAATCAATGCTACGTCCGGGTATGGGGCTTGTTTTGGTGGGATTTTTAATGGCTGGACTTTTGTACACTACGGCCAGTGTTTCTATCGCGCAACTGATTTTTCCTACGCAGGCCAATGGTAGTTTGATTGAGTTAAATGGAACAATTGTAGGTTCGCGTTTAGTTGGACAACCTTTTAGCAGTGAACAATATTTTCATGGCCGGCCCAGTGCGGTAAGTTACAATGTCGATGCAATGGCAGGCAGTAATTTGGCAATTTCCAATCCAGAGTTACAAAAACAGATTAAGCAAAGAACCGTGCAATTTGCTCATCGTCATCATATTTCAGAGCAACAGGTGCCGAATGAGATGATCACTGCATCAGGCAGCGGGATTGATCCGGACATTTCACCTGAAAGTGCCTTGTTACAGGTGAAACGCGTAGCAGGGCAACGCCATTTGGCAGAGCAACAATTGCGGGATTTGGTGCAACAACAGATTCAGCCGGCCCAGTTCGGTGTCTATGGGCAAGCGCGGGTCAATGTGTTACAGCTCAATCTGGCCTTAGATCAATTGTCATCTACATCTCGTTGATAGAGTCACATTTATGCAGATTGACCGCAATAACAAAGCAGATGCATGGTTGGCGCATAGTCAACGTGAACAGTCTGGACGTTTGACCATTTTCCTGGGGGCTGCGCCAGGTGTAGGCAAGACCTATGCCATGCTGACCCGGGCCCATGAACTGATGCAACAAGGGCAGCAGGTGGTGGTGGGCGTGGTTGAAACCCACGGTCGGTCTGATACCGAGCGCCTGATTCAAGGTCTCAATGTGATTCCAAGAAAGGCGCTAGAATATCAAGGCCGCCGATTGGAAGAGATGGATCTTGACCAGATCCTCAAAATAAAGCCTGAAATCGTGCTGGTGGATGAGCTCGCACATCGCAATGTACCGAACAGCCGGCATGAATTTCGGTGGCAAGATGTTAATGAATTGCTGGATGCAGGAATTGATGTTTATAGCACTTTAAACATTCAGCATCTGGAAAGCCTGAATGATGTGGTGTACCAGATTACGGGCATTCGGGTGGCTGAGACCGTTCCCGACGCATTATTCAAGCGATTGAAAGACATTCGTCTGGTCGATTTGCCGGTACCTGAGCTATTAGAGCGGATGAACCACGGCAAGATTTATTTAGCCGATGTTGCCCCCCATGCATTACAGGGGTTTTTTAAGCCTGCCCATTTAACCGCTTTACGTGATTTGGCGATTCAGACTGTTGCAGGGCAGGTTGAGATTGATTATCGGGAAAAGTTTGTTGCGCAGGGACAGATCATCCCGATTCAAAATCATGTCATGTTGGCGATTGACGGTTCAGCATTTTCTGAAGATTTGGTACGGCGCGCGCATCGTATTGCAGAACGACGCAATGCAAGCTGGAGCGTAATCTCGATCCAAAAGAGCCAAAATGCCAATACCCAAGCCTTTGCCGTGACTAAAGCCTTTAATTTAGCCAGAAAACTGGGGGCCGATACCTATTTGCTGTATAGCAATCATATTGCATCGACCATTTTGCAGGCAGCCTATGATTATGGTGCATCCAATATTTTGTTGGGGAAAAGTCCAAGCAAGTCGCTCTGGCAACGTCTGTTTTCTGACCATATTGCCGATCAGCTGTTAGAAAAGCAGCATCCCTTTGAGATTACCTTTGTTCAACCATTAAAAACTCAAAATCATCAGGCCAAGTCACAGGGCGATCATGTCCGCTCATCCTGGTTTGAACAGGGGCTGGCTTTCAATCCGCGCGAGATGATCGAAAGTATTTTGATTGTTTTACTTGGCTTGATTGCGGCAACCGTGAGTGATCATTTTATCGGTTATAGCGAGCTGGCTTTAATCTTTGTGGTCACCGTGCTGATCGTTGCGATGCGCGCCAGAATGTTCATCACCATTCTGAGTGTACTGACTTGCTTCTTGTTATATAACTATTTATTTATTGAACCACGGTTTACGCTTCGAATTAGTGCCGAGCGTGGGGTCATGACCATCATTATCTTCATTATTTCAGCCTTGCTGGTTGGGCGTTTAGCCAATCAATTACGTGCGCAGGTGCTGAGTTTACGTGCAGCCAATTCGGTTTCCTTACAAATGCAGGAATTGGAACGGAAACTGTCTAGCTGTGTTGATATTGAGCAAGTGATGAATGTTGCCAAGCAACATTTAGAGAGCTGTTTAACAGCGACGGTCTGGCTTAGAATCGGAGAGCAGGAATTAGGCGATAGCAGTGTATTAAATGAAAAAGACCAGATTGCAGCAAACTGGACCCAGAAAAATGCCAAAGCCTGTGGACGGTTTACCAATACCTTAACCCAATCTGACTGGTGGTTTAATCCGCTGAATCTGGTCGGAGGTTATGGTGTGATTGCACTGCGGTTTAGTCAAAACACAGACACCATCAGTTTTGAGCAGCAGCGGCTGGCTGAACTGATGATTGATGATATTGCCCAAACCACGTCGCGGGTGCAGTTGTCTTTGCAGTTGGAAAACTCCCGCATTGTCGCCGAAACTGAAAAATTGCGTTCGGCATTATTGTCGTCGGTCTCGCATGACCTGCGTTCGCCTTTAGCAGCGATGATCGGTTCGGCGGATAGCCTGAAATACTATGCCGGGCAGATGTCGGCAGAAGATCGTGAAAGTTTACTGGACACCATTCATGTCGAAGGGGAACGACTGGACCGCTATATTCAGAACCTGCTGGATATGACCCGGCTCGGTCACCAGGGATTAAGTTTGAGTCGCGACTGGATTGCGGTGGAAGAACTGATCGGTTCAGCGACCCAGCGACTGAAACGCTATCAACCCCAGGTCAGTATTGATGTTCAGATTCCGGAAGACTTGCCGCAACTGTATGTACATCCTGCCTTGATCGAACAGGCCATTTTTAATGTGCTGGAAAATGCAGCCAAGTTTTCACCAGATCATGTGCCAGTGGAAATACGGATTCGGCAGGAGGAAAACGCGCTTCAGATTGATATTATGGATCAAGGGACGGGCATTCCTGAAGAAGAACGCGAACAAATCTTTGATATGTTCTATACCATGCAACGTGGAGATCGTGGTAAAACAGGAACAGGTTTAGGGCTTGCCATTGTAAAAGCGATTATCGGGGCGCATATGGGCAGTATAGAAGCTTTAGCGGGAGTTCATGCTCAAGGGACTTTAATTAGAATACGCCTACCACTTCATCAGGATTAAAATCATTCTTTATGCCACACACATTCAATCAGCATGCCTCTATTCTCATCATTGATGATGAGCCGCAAATTCGAAAATTTCTGGATATTGCTTTACGCGCGCAAGGCTATTCGGTCCATGTCGCTGAGAATGGGGTAAAAGGACTGGAAAGTCTGGCGAGCCGTGGTGCAGATCTGCTGATTCTTGATCTGGGTTTGCCCGATATGGAAGGACAAGAGGTGTTGACAGAGTTACGGCAATGGTCGGATATTCCCGTGATCGTCTTATCTGCGCGACCGGATGAAAATCAAAAAATCAGGTTACTGGATGCCGGTGCCAATGATTATGTGACCAAACCTTTTAGTATTCAGGAGCTGTGTGCCCGTATCCGGGTGATGTTCCGCAATAAACCGCAGCACTTAGAACAAAATATTATCTTTAACGATGGCCAGCTTTGGGTCGATGTCGCCGAGCATACGGTGCAATTGGCAGGTCAGGAAATTACCTTGACCAAAAAAGAATTTCAGCTCTTGGCGCTGCTGATTCGTCATCAAGGCAAGATTGTGACGCAAAAACAGATCATGACCGAGTTATGGGGCATTACTCATGAAGAAGACACTCATTATCTGAGGATCCTGGTGAAAAAACTCAGAACAAAAATTGGCGATTCAGCCCTCAGTCCCAAATATATTTATACCATTGCAGGGGTTGGCTTACGTTTTCTGGGCTGATTGAGTTTAACGCATGCTTTAAATGAGTTTGGCTTTGCTGAATTGAGAAGTCCCGAACAAGCGTTAAATTTAAGTCGGTCAATGAAAACCTAGAGTCGTCTGGCTGCAATAATAAATAGATGCTGCTTATTTAAGAATAGGGTCAATAGAATAAAAAATTTACGCAAATTTTACGCCGCCGAGTTTTGAAGATTACTAAAATATCATTTTGAAGATCGTTCCTATAGGTAGGTTAATGGGTTTATTTAATACCGACAGTCAAAGTAATCACCTGCATAACATGCTTCTTAATCAAAAAAGTGTCTTTACGGGTTATACAACCGAGGCTTTGGTTGAAAAGTATCCTGAAGAACCTGTTGAAATACAACGAATGATGGTTCAGATTCTAAAAGAAAGAGGCTATAGCTCGATCGAAATCCAGCAGATGCTTAAGCAATAAAGTTGAGCACTGGCAAAATCCATATAAACCGAGCTTAGTTACAACACGCGTCATTAAAAATATTGCCTGCCATAACCTGATATAGAACATTGATTATGCAAAGTACTGTAAAAAAGACAGCATTGCCTGCCACGGCATTAGCTGCATTAGGCGTGGTTTTCGGGGATATTGGGACCAGTCCTTTATATGCCTTAAAAGAGTCTTTTCATGCCGCGCATGGACTGGCGATTCAGCCCGGCAATGTCTTGGGGATTCTTTCAATTATCTTCTGGTGCTTGATGCTGATTATCAGCATTAAATATATTGCCATCGTGATGCGTGCTGACAACAATGGCGAGGGTGGCATCATGGCTTTACTGGCCTTGAACCTTCGCAAGGCCAGAATCTCCGATCATAAAAAGATTTATCTGATTGCGATTGGTTTTATCGGCGCCTCTTTATTTTTTGGCGACGGGATCATTACCCCGGCCATCTCCGTACTTTCGGCCGTTGAAGGCTTATCTATTGCCACGAATGTGCTGGATCCTTTTATTGTGCCGATCGCGCTGGTCATCGTGCTGACATTATTTTTAATGCAGAAACAGGGCACTGCTTTTGTGGGTAAGTTCTTTGGCCCGATTACACTGTTGTGGTTCCTGTCACTGGGTATTCTCGGGATTGTCAGCGTGATACAGACGCCTTTGGTGCTTGGGATGGTTAGCCCGCACTGGGCGATACAGTTTATCTTTACCCATCCGGTACAGTCATTTTTTATTATGGGCGCCGTAGTCTTAACCGTGACAGGGGGCGAGGCGCTGTATGCAGATATGGGACACTTCGGTGCTCAACCCATCCGTTTTGGATGGTTTAGTGTGGTTCTTCCATGTCTGGTTTTAAACTATGCAGGACAAGGTGCCTTGCTGTTGCGTAATCCTGCTGCAATCGAAAATCCTTTTTATCTGCTGGTTCCGGGCTGGGCCTTGTATCCGATGATCATACTCGCCACCATGGCAGCTGTGATTGCGTCGCAGGCGGTTATTTCCGGTGTATTTTCTCTGGCACGTCAGGCAATCCAGTTGGGTTATTTACCTCGGTTAAGTATCAAGCACACTTCTGATCAGGAGGCGGGCCAGATCTATGTACCTTTTCTGAACTGGTTGCTGCTGGTTGCCATCGTGGTGCTGATTTTGATTTTTAAAACCAGTTCAAATCTGGCTAGCGCCTATGGGCTTGCGGTTACCCTGACCATGCTGTGTGACACCATTTTGGTGGCAGTCTTTATTTACTATGGATGGAAATGGAGCTTACCTAAAGTATTTCTGCTGATCATTCCATTTTTCATTCTTGAGTCGGTTCTGGTTGCTGCGGCTTCTTTAAAAATATTCTCAGGTGGTTGGGTACCGTTATTAATTGGTGCTGTCGCAATGATCATTCTCATGACCTGGAAGCGAGGTCGGGAGCTTACTTTTGCCAAGCTTGAGCACGATACCTTATCACTGGAATTATTTGTGAAAAGTATCGGGAATAGTGTCCCTCGTGTACCGGGCGATGCGGTGTTTCTGACCGGAACGCCTAATGTGGTTCCGCATTCAATGCTGCATAATCTTAAACATAATAAGGTTTTGCATGAACGCAACATTCTGGTAACGGTCGTGGTTGAAGATGTACCCTTCGTTGCCCAACAGCAACGGATCAGCGTTGAAACCCTGGATGAGCATTTTTATCGCATCAGGATTTTCTATGGTTTTAAAGATGAGCCGGATGTACCGCAAGCTTTGGTTCAGGCCTATCAACAATTAGAGTTTGAATATGATGTGATGCAAATCAGCTTCTTTATTTCACGTGACCGTATTGTACATAGCGTGGGGGAAGGCATGTCACCTTGGCGTGAGCGTTTATTTATTTCCATGCAACGTAATACCAGTGCTGTCAGTGATTTTTATCATATTCCAACCAACCGTGTGGTCGAGTTGGGAAGCCAGATTGAAATTTAACGCCAGATGTAAATCATTCGCTTGGCTGCAGCATGCGTGTTGCCGCTGAGTTCCGGTCTAGAGCGAATCAAGCCGATATTCATCAATCAGGAATATGGCAATGCACGATGAGAATCTACTTTTTTATCGCGTAAGTTAGCCTTATATCTCAGCTGGATGACATACATACCATGCTTAGCGTCTCGTCCTTACGCCCTTTTAAATCAATAGCAGTATCCTGTACAGGCACTTGAATGACAGATCATACAAAAAATATTGATAACAAAATCTGGATTGAAAAGTGGACAAAATAATTTTATTTTTTTATTAAAAAGGGAGGGGATTATGAAATATTTTTTATTAGTCTTGACTTTGTTCGGCAGCGTGGGACTGACTGCCTGTGCTGTACATACCCGTGAAGGAAGTATTGTGGTGGATCCGGAAGGACGACTCAATGATGGCCGTTATTATGATGGGCATGGCAATGGTCGTTTCTGTCCTCCGGGACAAGCCAAAAAGGGCAACTGTTAGTTTATTTTATCGGATGAATAAGCTCATCTCATGGTGGGCTTGTTTATTTTTAAGCTTGATCTTGATTGGAGCGACTCAGGCATAATCAATTCAGTGACGTAAATTGTCACAAATAGACAGAACCGTATAGACAGAGCAACGCGATACTTTGTAAAATGCACTAAATTTAAGCGTAAGCCTATAACAAGATGTTGAACAATATATTTCGAGCCTTAGACAGCTTAGGGCTTACTGCACAAAAACGTGCCTTACATATTTTATTTTCAAATCAGGATTTAAATACGCAAGTCTTTTTGCAGCGTATTGATGGGCAGCACCAAATCAATGCCGGGGTTGAAGCTGAACTCATCTGTCTGTCGACCAATGCGACCATTCCACTCAAACAATTTATTGGCAGTCAGGTTGCCGTTGATCAGGTCACAGATACAGGCCAACTATTCCGTACCACCGGCATTATTACTCAAGCATTGCAAGGACAATCGGATGGTAGCCTGACGGTCTATAAACTGACTTTGCAAGATCCGACCGCACTGTGGCATAAACGCCGCAACTCCCGTGTATTCATGAATAAAAGTGTGCGGGACGTTGTTGAACTGGTGTTTAAGGAGTGGCAACAGAAAAGCCCGCTCTTTGCCGCCAGTCTGACATTAGATTTAAGCGGGCTGAGTCAAGACTACGATATTCGCCCATTTATCATGTCACAGAATGAAAGCGACTATGATTTTCTGACTCGCCTGATGCGGAGCGAAGGGATCAACTGGCTGATTGATGAAGCGCAACTGACAGTACCGAATTCAAATAGCAGCATTCAGCCGCAGCGATTAAGACTGATTGATGACAATGCCCAGTATCAGGCGCTGGATCGCCGCAAGGTGCAGTATCATCGTAGCAGTGCAACGGAACAATTTGACTCGATTACCAGTTTTATCGGCAACCGTTCCTTACAGCCGACTTCGGTGTATGTGAACCGTTGGCAGCCTGATGCCTTAGATATGGATGAAGGCACCGGTTCGGTCCTTACCACCCAGCAACATTCAGAACAGCATGATGCAACCCGCTTGGCGCTGGAAGATGCATGGCACTTTACGCCTGCATGGATGCAAGACCTGAACAAGGAAGATGGCGCAACACCTTCAGGTAATCAACAGGTTGAACGTTTTAATCAAAATCTCAGTCATTACCATAATGCACAGGCCAAGCAGTTTATTGCCCAGTCGACTCTACGTGACGCACAAGTGGGTTACTGGTTTGAGTTGCATGACCATCCTGAAATTGATCAGCATGATGGTGCAGACAAGGAATTCCTGATTACAGCCAAGCATTTCTATAATCAAAACAATCTGCCTAAAGATTTACATCAGCAAATTGATCAGTTATTGGCACAGAGTCAGTGGCAACCTAAACAGTTCAATACAGGCAATACCCAAGAACGCCAAGCCAATCAACTTACCTTACAACGCCGTCAGATCAAGATCGTTCCAGCATATAATCCACAGCAGCATCGTCCCGAAGCTCATCCGCAACGGGCAAAAGTGGTCGGGCCAAGTGGTGAAGAAATTCATGTCGATGAATGGGGACGCATTAAAGTTAGATTCCTGTTTACCCGGGCAGATGATCATAGTCATGATGGTGGCGCAGGTGCCAATGACAATGATACTGATTCAGCTTGGATCGATGTGTTGACCCCATGGGCGGGCGAAGGCTACGGCGCACGTTTCTTGCCAAGAATTGGTGAGATCGTGGTGATTGATTTCTTTGACGGTAATATTGACCGTCCTTATGTGGTGGGGCGAATTCATGAAGCACAACGTAGCCCAACCAGGTTTGACAATGCTGGCAAGCTGCCTGATACCAAAAAACTGGCAGGGATCAAATCCAAGGAAGTTCAAGGCGAAGGGTTTAACCAGTTACGTTTTGATGACACCACTGGACAGATCAGTGCACAACTGCAAAGTAGCCATGCTGCTAGCCAACTGAATCTCGGTAAACTCAGCCATCCCAAAGACAAGGCTGAAAGTGAAGACCGAGGTGAAGGTTTTGAATTGCGTACTGATCAGTGGGGTGCGGTGCGTGCAGGTCAGGGTTTGTTGCTGAGTACGCAGAAACAGGATCAGGCCCAAGGCGAACATCTCGATGCGCAGCCAGCCAAGCAACAGATCGAAGGCAACCAAAGCAATGCCAAAGCCTTAAGCGAAGTTGCCAAGAACCAGCAAACCGATGAAATTGAATCACTTGATCAGCTAAAAGACTTTGCTGATCAGATTCAGGACAAGATTGCGAAATTTGAAAAAGCGTTATTGCTGTTAAATTCACCTGCCAGAATTGGCCTCAGCACTAATGAAGATATTCATCTTTCAGCAGATGGGCAGATCAATCAGATTGCGGGCGATAGTATTAACCTGAGTACGCAAAAGAATCTGGTTGCTCATGTTCAGAACAGGATTAGCCTGTTTGCAGCGCAGAATGGCATCAAGCAGGTCGCCGCCAAAGGTAAATTTGAGGTACATGCTCAATCGGATGGTATGGACTTGCTTGCCAAGCAAGGGATTCAGATTATTTCCACCGAAGACCGCATTGAAATTACCAGCCCTAAAGAAATTGTATTTACTGCGCAAGGTTCGCAACTCAAGCTGAATGGTTCAGGGATTTTCCCGACTACAGGTGGCAAGTTTGAGGTGAAAGCGGGGCAGCATTTGTTTATGGGTGGAGGTACAGTAAAACAGAATTTGCCAATTTTTCCAGCTCTTTCAATGCCTAAGAATCTGCTTGAATTTAGAAAGGTATATGCAGATGGGACACCTAGCCCTAACATCCCTTATACAATTCATTTGCCTGATGGAACTACGCAACAAGGTAAAACGGATTCAAATGGTATGGCATTTTACGCTGATCAAAAAAATGGACGTGCTGTTATCGAATATGGTGATGACAGAAATCCATTGGAGTCAGCATTAGAAATGAAGTTTGAGCAAGAGTTAGATAACTTATTTAAAACTGAAATTTTTGTACTTCCACTTGTAGACGATCAATCAGAAGAATAATTATGGATATGTTACAGACACTTAGTGGTTACCAAAATCAGCTTCAGAGAAGCTTTAATCAATCTATCAATGGTTTGCAATCCAATTTTAATCAAACCGCACAATGGGTAGAGAAGGAGCTGAATGAACTTATCGCAGAATATGGTAAGTCATTGGATGGCGCTCAAAGCTGGGTTAAAAGTTTCATTTATGGTGAATTCAATACAGATGAACGTCCTGTTTCTGTCATTGTAACTGAAATGCTCGCAGGTTTTGTTCCCGGGACGGTTCTTGTATTTAGTGCCCGAGATGCGATCGCGGTTATCATGAGGATGCTAAATGATCCAAAGAAACAAGATGAAGTACAGGAGTGGATGCTTTTAGCTGTTTATTTGCTACCGTTTGTTTTAGTTGGTGCGACTGCCGCGACAGGTGCTGCAACAGGCGGTGCTGGAGGTGCATTTTTTGGAGGCGTTGGTGCCGCTCCAGGTGCAGGAGCTGGTGGTGTTCTTGGTGGGGCTATCGGAAGCGAAATTGGAAATGTTGTTAAGTGTGTAGGACTTTTTCTTATTAAAAGAACGCCTCATTTAGCAACGATTATTTCTAAGCTCAATGGCTTTATGAAGGGCAATGTAGTTCCAACATTGAAGAGGATAAAGTACTCAGATTACGCTAGCGCTGTTACGAATATTATTACCTCGATACTTAATCAATTACTTGGTTTGGTCAAACGTGTTAAGTCATTGTTGAGTTACGGCGCAAAGATCAATTGGATGGGCTTAGGATGGGCCAAATCTATTTACTTAAGAATGGAGCGATTTGAAGCGGTTTTAATTTCAATGATTCAGAAATCAGCGATCAAAATTAAACAGGGCTTTAAAGAGTTTGACGAACATTTACAGGACTTATTAAAGCAATCGGTCAAGTATGAACCTGCTTATGCTACAGTTGGAACCAAGGTAAAGCCCGTTCCTACACCAACACAAACGGTTAGACCTTCATACCCTCAGACTGCAAAAGCGAATGTAGTACATACAGCAGGCGCATCTAATAAAAGTGCATCAGGTACTAAGACGCCTGAAAATGTACATCAGCCAAAAGTGAAAGAGCCGATTACCAAGAAGATGCCTGAGACAAAGGTAAAATGCTTTAATCCGGTTAATACATCTTCTGCAAGAAAAAATGCAGATAAGATGATTAAAGAAAACTATCCTAAGGACAGTAACAGTCTTGCGACTGAAGAATACTTAAATAAAGAGACTGACTGGCAGTTGGCAAATCAGCAAAAAGGTCTCAATGAGATGAGTGTAGAGGACTATATACAAGGGCGAAAAGCTTTTGATACAGAGGGTCGTGGTGGTGGTGTACCAGCAGCTACAGCTAGAGAAGAATATGGAGAAAGTTTAACAGAGAAATATAAGAAAGAGTATGAGAAACAGGGCGTTGGTGCTAGGGAAGCAAAGAAAATGGCCCAAGATAAGTCTGGTCGAATTATGAATGAAATGGCTGCTTTACATAACCCAGATCAGATCGTGGGTGGGGCAAATAAAGTGGATACTAAAGCAATCGGGCTAAAGAATGTCAATTCTTCTATTGGTAGTCAATGGAAAACCAGGGTTCAAACATTAGATGAAGCGGCAGCAAAAGTTCCTGTAAGTGAAAGAAGTTCGACAGGAATGAATGCAAAACTGGAAAGGTGTAAGAAATGAGTGAGTTTATAATGGATGAAAATTTTGAAATTTTTTATCATGATGAAGGTTTTGGACCGCCAGTTTGTGTAGAGTCTGTACCAGAAGAAACTCTTAAAAAGTATCAAGGCAAACTACCAAATCAACTGCTTGAATATTGGAAAGCTTTTGGTTTTTCTGGTTGGGGGAATGGCTTATTTTGGTTAGTTAATCCTGATGACTATCAAGATGTATTAGATGCTTGGTTAGAGCATATAGAGTTACCTCCACATGAAGAATATTTTGTTTTTGGTCGTAGTGCATTTGGTGATCTTATTATCTGGGGGACGATACATGGTCGCTGTTTAAAAATTTCTTCGGTCACTTCGCAAATTTTTCCAAATATGGAAAAAATGGAACAGGGTGAGGAAGACTTCATACTACGTAACTATATTTCAACCCCGACGAAGAAGACATTTGATTTTAAAGACTATAAGAATAAGCCCTTATTTGATCGGGCTGTGAAAAAGTATGGCGTACTAAAACCGAATGAAGTGTTTGGTTTTGAACCCGCTTTGATTTTAGGTGGGGAAGCTAAAATAGAGAATGTGCGCAAGCTGCCAATTATTTCACATCTACAATTCTTAGCATCTTTAGATACACCAAGAATGATGTTAGATATAGGGAAGTTTGTGGACGAGCAAGGTCTAGGAAAAGATGAGTAAGCCTGTAAGGGCTTTTTTTGTCCAGTTTAACATTTTCTAAATGTATGCCTGAAAAATTACAAAGGTAGAAAATGAGTGAATTTATAATAGACGAGGCATTTGACTACTTCTATAATGATGAAGGGTTTGGACCTCCTATTGAGTCTACCCCCGTCTCCGAAGAAATATTAGCTAAGTTTAAAGGAAAATTACCTAATCAGTTACTTGAATATTGGAAAGCTTTTGGTTTTTCTGGATGGGGTAATGGTTTATTTTGGTTAGTCAATCCTGATGACTATCAAGGGGTACTTGATGCTTGGTTAGAACATGTAGAACTACCTTCTCATGAAGAATACTTTGTGATTGCCCGAACAGCCTTCGGGGATTTAGAAATATGGGGTACGATTCATGGTCATTGTTTAACAATTTCATCTATATTTTCTCGTATTTATCCACAAATGGAAATTGCTAAAAATGAAAGATGGGATAGTTTGCTTCGAACATTTCTCATAGTTCAAGAAAAAGGTAATTTAGATTTAGGTGATTGGAAAAATAAACCTCTTTTTGATAGAGCCGTCAAAAAGTATGGTGTATTAAAACCGAATGAAATGTTTGGTTTTGAACCAGCTTTGATTCTAGGTGGGGAAGCTAAACTAGAGAATGTACGCAAGCTACCAATTATTTCACATCTACAATTGTTAGCCTCTCTTGATACGCCAAGAATGATGTTAGACATTGGCAAGTTTGTGGACGAGCAAGGTCTAGGAAAAGATGATTAAAGCCCGTAAGGGCTTTTTTTTATGTCATTTTATATTTTTAAAAAATGATATGGTTATATTTATTAGATCAAATATATGAAAAATTCTATTACATTTACTTCAGGATGCGCTATTAGTGCCTATAGTTTCTGTTTATCAGCAAATGTTGATAGATTGGATACATGGGATTGCTTTAGTAAAACAATCATTTATAAACATTTAGAACAGCAAAACCGGTCATGTTTGGATTTGGAAGGATGGAAAGTTATTTCAGTTGCTTACCAAATTAGAGAGGGTGAACCTTCCATTATTTCACTTGATCAAGAAGGGGGTGTTGGGATATTTCAACAAAATAATAATGAACATCAAGAAATTAGATATAAATTAGAGGAAAAAATTTATGGGCAATTTAATCATGTCCGTGTAATTAACGGTGATCTTTATGCTTGTGGAGATGGAAGTCAAGTTTATAAGAATAACCAGAATGAATGGAAATCTATTGGAATTGGATTGGAAGAAGACCCTATTGAATTGAAAAATCAGGATTTATCCTTTTTAGAATATGAAAATGATTTAGATTTTAATCGATGCTTTTATGATATAAATGGATTTAATAACAATGCCTTATACGTATGTGGAACACAAAAAGAAGCTGGGTTTATGGCCTTCTTTAATGGTAATAATTGGATAGAGGTTAATCGAATTGCGACTTCTGCATTGTATGGGATTACATTATGTCGAGATGGGAAAAATATTTTAATTACTGGGCAACATGGCACACTTCTGGAAGGGAATATAGATGAGGGGTTTAAAAGTCTAAAAAATAGAAGTATAAATTCGACTTTTTATAATGCAGCTTTTTATCAAGAAATGATTTACATAGCTTCCGAGCAGGGGTTATATAAATATGCAGATTCGGAATACTCCATCGTTCCTGAGTTAAGTGATATACAAGGGGTCATCTCTGTTGAGGAAAAAGATGGAGTTCTTTGGGTACTTAGCTATAAGCACTTGATTCGGTTTGATGGAAAAACATGGGATAGAATCAGTCATCCTGACAATGATGAAAGATAATAAATGAACAAGATTTAATTTTAAGTTTAAAAAAGCCCCATATATGATGGGCTTTAATCTATTCTAAATGTACGTTATTACTGTACCAGCTCTACTTGCCCAGTATGCCAACCACCACCTAAAGCCCGAATAAGATCTACACTGGCAATCATTCGACTGCCATGAAGCTGAGCAGCGAATTGCTCTTGCTGCAAGATACTCCGATCAGAATCAATCACATCCAGATAACTAATGCTGCCTTCACGATAACGCAAATGTGAGAGCTGATTGGCATGTCGGGATGCAGCAAGTGCTTGCCCCTGTGCCTGAATTTGCTGATCCAGAATACGCTGATCAGACAAACCATTTTCAACCTCACGGAAAGCATTCAGCACCGTCTGCCGATAATTGGCCACACTTTGTTCATAGCTAGCCCGAGCTTGCGCAACACCTGCCTTATGTTGCCCGCCATCAAATAACGGTAAAGACAAAATTGTGCCTGCAACAGGGCCGAGTAAAAAAGTTCGACTCGACCATTTGCCTAAATCACCTAAACTTGCAGATTCATAACCCAGTGCACCAGTGAGATCAAGTTTGGGGAAAAAGGCAGCACGGGCAATACCGATTCGGGCGTTATCGGCTGCCATGGCACGCTCAGCGGCAGCGATATCGGGACGACGTTCAAGCAAGCTCGAAGGTAAACCCGCAGGCAAGCGAATCACTGTAGCAGACAAGGGTTGAATCGCTAAGCTAAAATCAGCAGGCGCTTTCCCGAGTAATACTGCCAGTGCATGTTCGGTACTGGCACGATTCCGTGTAATACTGAGTGCAGTGCTTTGGGCGGTTGAGAGTTCCGTTTGCGCACGTGAAACATCCAGATCACTGACGAGACCATTGCGATAACGTGCTTGGATCAAATTTTGATTCTCGGTCAGTAACTTGATGTTTTGCGTATAGATGGCCTGTTCAGCATCGAATTGACGAATCAGAAAGTAAGCCTGCGCCACATCAGCTTGCAAGGCTAACAGTGCAGAATGATAAAGTGCCTCCTGTTGCTGTACATCTGCAGTCGCCGCATTGACACTGCTGGCAATTCGTCCAAATAAGTCCAGTTCATAGGAGACATTGGCTTGTGCCCGCCATAAGGTACGTGCAGATGTAGATGCATCCGAATCAGGTCCTAAAGACGCAGGTGAGGGTTTTTGGCGGGTTGGCCCAAAACCTGCGCCGATGCTAGGTAAGCGTTCAGCTTGTGCAGCAGACCTTAATGCCCGTGAGGCCTGAATATTGGCTGATGCGGCCTTTAAATTCTGGTTACCCACAATTGCCTGTTGTTCCAGATCATTCAGTTGTGGATCATTAAAAATACGCCACCATTCACCGCGAGGTTGTGCATCGGCAGGTTGGGCAATGCTCCAGTTGGGATCGTTCAACTTAGCATCAGCTTCCTTGAATTGCAGTGGAATAACCACCTTGGCAGGCTGATATTCCGGTGCCAATGAGCAGCCTGCAAGCAGCAGGCTTCCCATGAGTGAGGAGCGTATCCAGTGAGGTTTGAATCCTGTCATGTCCTGCTCCTTAATGATCGTGTGAACTGTGCAGAGGTGCTTCATGCACAGCCGCCGAATGCAGTTTATGTTTGCTGTTCAGGGTACGAATCAATACATAGAAGGCAGGCGTCAGGAACAAACCAAAGAAGGTCACTCCGATCATGCCAAAGAACACCGCAACGCCCATGGCATGACGCATTTCAGCACCAGCACCGGTTGATGTGACCAGTGGCACCACACCCATAATGAAGGCAATTGAAGTCATCAGGATCGGACGCAAACGTAATCGACTGGCTTCAACCGCAGCATTGAATGCGGTCGCGCCTTGCATTTCCAGTTCTCGGGCAAATTCCACGATCAAGATGGCATTCTTACAGGCCAGCCCGACCAGTACCATCAAGCCGATTTGGGTAAAGATGTTGTTATCACCGCCTGTGAGCCAAACCCCTGTTAGTGCCGCCAAGATACCCATTGGCACAATCAGAATCACGGCTAATGGCAAGGTCAGGCTTTCATATTGCGCTGCCAAGACCAAGAACACTAACAGCACACTGATCGGGAACACCCACAATCCGGCATTACCTGCCAAGATCTTTTGATAGGTCAGATCGGTCCATTCAAATTTTACCCCTCGTGGCAAGGTTTCAGCGGCAATGCGCTCAACTGCAGCTTCGGCTTGGCTGGATGAGTAGCCCGGTGCAGGACCCCCGTTAATATCGGCAGCAGTATAGCCGTTATAACGCACCACCATTTCCGGGCCATAGGTTTCAGTGACATTGACCAGAGAAGACAGCGGTACCATTTGTCCTGCATTGTTACGGGTTTTAAGCTGTAAAATATCTTCAGGATTGGCACGGAATGGCGCATCGGCTTGAGCACGTACCTGATAGACACGACCAAAGCGGTTAAAGTCATTCACATATTGTGAACCGAGGTAAATCTGCATGGTGTTAAATACATCGGTCACGGCAACGCCTTGTTGCTTGGCTTTGACCCGATCCAGATCGACATTCAGTTGCGGTACATTGATTTGATAACTGGAGAACATTGGCCCCAATTCAGGTGCAGATTGTGCCGCCTTCATAAAGGATTGTGCTGCGTTATTCAATTCGGCATAGCCTAAAGCACCGCGATCTTCGAGCTGCAGTTTAAAGCCGCCCATGGTGCCGAGACCCATCACCGGTGGTGGCGGGAAGACCGCAATATAAGCATCCTGAATCGCGGCGTATTTCTGATTTAAAGCACCGGCAATGGCATTGGCAGAAAGATCGGCTGCTTTGCGTTCAGCGAAAGGTTTTAAGGTCACAAACACAATCCCTGCGCTGGAACTGTTGGTAAAACCATTAATGGATAAGCCAGGGAAAGCCACCGCACTTTCTACGCCAGGTTGTTTCAGCGCAGCATCACTCATTTTACGAATCACGGTTTCGGTTCGATCCAGTGAAGCGCCATTGGGTAATTGGGCAAAGCTGATCAGGTATTGCTTATCTTGTGCGGGCACAAAGCCACCCGGAACGATATAAGAAATTCCGATGGTCAGACCAAGTAAAGCTGCATACACACCCATCGCTGAGGCTTTATGGGAAATCACCCGGCTGACACCACGGCCATATTGATCAGAGGCACGTGAGAATACGCGATTAAACAGGGCAAAGAAGCGTCCGAAAACACGATTCATTACACGGGTCAGGACGTCTGGTTTGGCATCATGACCTTTCAGCAACATGGCGGCCAACGCAGGAGACAGGGTGAGTGAGTTGAAGGCCGAAATCACGGTAGAGATGGCAATGGTCATGGCGAATTGTTTATAGAATTGCCCTGTTAAACCAGTCATAAAGGCCAGCGGAACGAACACGGCAACCAAGGTCAATGCAATCGCGATAATCGGTCCACTGACTTCACGCATGGCACGGTAAGTCGCATCTCGTGGACTGAGTCCTGCTTCAATATTCCGCTCGACATTCTCCACCACCACAATGGCATCATCGACCACGATCCCGATGGCGAGCACCATCCCGAACAGTGACAGGGCATTGATGGAATAACCAAAGGCCAGCATCAAGGCGAAGGTACCAATGATTGAAACAGGCACGGCCAGTAACGGAATAATCGAGGCACGCCATGTTTGTAGGAACAGAATCACCACCACAACCACCAGTGCAATCGCTTCAAGCAGGGTATGAATCACCGCTTTGATACTTGAGCGCACGAATTGGGTTGGGTCGTAAACAATGTCGTATTTAATTGAGGCTGGAAAATCTTTGGACAGTTCCGCCATGGTACTACGCACTTGATCCGAGACCTGTAAGGCATTGGCACCTGGAGCTTGGAAAATTGGAATCGCCACCGCCTGTTTATTGTCCAGTAATGAACGTAAACCATATTGCGAAGCGGCCAGTTCAACACGTGCCACATCACCGAGTCGCGTTACTGCACCATCCGTAGCCGTTTTTAAAATAATATCGGCAAATTCCTGTTCGGTACTTAAACGGCCTTGTGCATTCACCGAGAGTTGTAAAGGTGAATTATTGGGCGCTGCACCAATGGTTCCTGCGGCAACCTGAATATTCTGTTCACGAATTGCATTCACAATTTCAGTCGCGGTGAGATTACGTTGCGCCACCTTTTGTGGATCTAACCATACGCGCATGGCGTAATCACCCGAACCAAACAGGCCGACTTCACCCACACCCTGTAGACGTGCCAGACGGTCTTTGACATTGAGTACGGCATAGTTCCGCAAGTAGGTCATGTCATAGCGATTATCCGGTGAGGTCAGATGCACCACCATGGTCAAGGTTGGTGAGCTTTTTAGCGTGGTCACACCGAGACGTTGTACATCTTCGGGTAAACGAGGTAGGGCTTGAGAAACCCGATTCTGGACCAGTTGCTGGGCTTTATCGGGATCAATCCCAAGCTTGAAATTGACGGTAATGGTCAAGTTGCCATCGCTGTTGGCCTGAGACTGCATATACAGCATGTTCTCTACGCCGTTGATGGATTCCTCCAGCGGAGAAGCAACGGTTTCAGCGATAACTTTAGGGTTGGCACCCGGATATTGGGCACGCACCACCACAGAGGGTGGCACCACTTCTGGATATTCAGAAATAGGTAGTTGGAAAAGGGAGAGTAGGCCCGCCAGTAGAATCAGAACGGACAGTACCCCAGCAAAGATCGGGCGATCAATAAAAAATTTAGAAATATTCATGAGGATTAACCTTTTGCCGAAGTTGAGGTTTTTTCTGTAGGCTGAGGTTGTTGTGCTGTGTTATCGGTGATGATTTGAGGATTCGGCATAGGAACGAGTTGAGGTTTGACAGGATCACCCGGACGGATACGTTGTAAACCATTCACCACAATACGATCACCGACTTGCAGACCACTATTGATGATTTGTAGGCCGTCTTGTTGCGCGCCGAGTTTTACTTCACGGTATGCAGTTTGATTTTTCGCATCGACTACCACCACAAAACGTTTGTCCTGATCAACACCAATCGCAGTTGGGCTAATCAGAATGGCTGAGCGAGGTTGTCCACCGCCCAGACGAATGCGGGCATACAGTCCAGGAAGCATCACACCTTTAGGATTATCGAAGGTAGCGCGGACACGGATGGTGCCTGAGGTGGTATTTAAATTATTGTCGATCGAACTGATATAACCTTCACGGCTAAAACCAGATTCATTGGCAAGACCAAGATAAACAGGGACTTGGCCTGAATTGCGTTGATTGCTGATGTATTTTAAATAAGTTTGTTCATCGACATCGAAAGAAGCATACAGACGTGATACCGAAACCAAACTGGTCAGCACCTGTGCGCCATTACCTGCGGAAACCACATTACCCACCGTGACTTCGGCACGGGAAATACGCCCACTGACAGGGGCTGTAATACGGGTATATTCCAGATTTAGATGGGCAGTTTCAACGGCTGCTTTGGTGGCCTGTAAATTGGCATTGGCTGAGCGGGCTTCATTTTGCGCTTGATCAAGTTCTTGACGGGCAATCGCATTACTTTGAATTAAACGCTGGTTCCGGTCTAGATTTGCTGAGGTGTAGGTGACTTGTGCTTCAGCAGAAGCCATTTGCGCTTTGGCGCGATTCAGTTCTGCTTCAAAAGGGCGAGGATCAATGGTAAACAGCAGGTCGCCTTTGTTTACTAAACTGCCATCTTTAAAATGCACGGCAATCAGTTTGCCTGAAACTTGTGGACGGACATCGACTTGATCGATGGCTTCGAGACGTCCCGAATATTCTTGCCAGTCGGTAATGGTTTGACTGACGACATTGGCTACATCAACGGTTGCCGCTGACGGCGCAGTTGTTGTTGAAGTCGCTTTGGCATCTGCATTTTCTTGGAAGAGAATAAAACTGCCACCTGTTGCAAAAATAGCAATAATGACAGCAGACAGCGTCAGCTGCTTGCGGGAAAGTGACATGGGATGCTCCTGGTTATTTGAATCCCTGTTTTCAGACTTTTTGTTGTGGTCTGTATGGGAGAAACAGGTTTATGGAATGGAAGGAGCATAAAAGTTTGTCAATTACGAATAAATATACTAAATTTGATAACACTATTCGTATTTTTATAACAATTGATGCATAAAATCCAAAAAATGCATCAATGGGAGTGGCCCATGGATCTATTTCATGCAATGAAAGTCTTTAATAAAGTGGTTGAAACCAACAGCTTTAGTCTGGCTGCGGATAGTCTGGGGCTGCCACGTGCATCGGTGACTACCACGATTCAGGCTTTAGAAAAACATTTACAGGTTCGCCTGCTGAATCGAACCACGCGTAAACTGAGTCTAACCCCTGATGGGGCAGTCTATTATGACCGTAGCTTGAGAATTTTGGCGGACGTGGAAGATATTGAAGCATCTTTCCATGATGAGGAACGAGGGCCGCGAGGTCGATTACGGATTGATGTTCCCGTTTCGATTGGTCGTTTGATTCTGATTCCAAGGTTGAGAGATTTTCATCAACGTTATCCGGATATTGATCTGGTCATTGGAATGAATGATCGTCCTGTGGATTTGGTGGGTGAGGCGGTAGATTGTGCAATTCGGGTGGGAGAATTACAGGACTCGAGTTTAATTGCCCGCCGTATTGGCACTTTTCAGTGTGCAACAGCGGCATCAGCATGCTATTTAGAAAAATATGGTGAACCGAAAACACTTGAGGATTTGCAAAAGAATCATCAAGCCATTCATTTCTTTTCCAGTCGTACAGGGCGTAATTTTGACTGGGATTTTGTGGTCGATGACCTGATTCAAAGTGTCAGTGTTAATGGGCAGGTGTCTGTCAATGATGGTGATGCCTATATCGATTTGGCGCTGCAAGGCTTTGGCCTGATTCAAGGACCACGTTATATGCTGACCAATCACTTTGAGGCGGGGACTTTAAAAGAAGTCTTGCCCCAATGGACGCCTGCACCGATGCCGATTTCGGTAGTATATTTGCAGAGTCGACATTTATCACAAAAGGTTCGGGTCTTTGTTGACTGGGTGGCGGAGCTGTTTGCAGGCTGCCCATTGCTTGGGGGGAGTGCGTTACCTTTGGATCAAAAATGTGAATTTGCCTGTGACCAGAAAACCAATCATGAATATACCATTCGTACTTTGGTGGAACAGCATAATATTGCTGAAGCAAGGGCGTTAAAGACTTGATTTTTAAATCATCTGAGCGATGACCAACATATTGGACTAGATTCCACCATTAGAAGGCGTTTTCTAAATCATCTACACGATGACGAACGTAATCTCAATGAACTCTGAGTTCTTGTCAGATTTCTAAATCATCTACGCGATGAGCAACTCTCGACAGGGTATTTACCATCGTTATGAAATTTTCTAAATCATCTGTGCGATGACGAACACCTTTAACCTGAATTTGCAGCTTGTTGATATTTTCTAAATCATCTATACGATGACGAACAGAGAGCTTGTCTCACATCATTATTATATTGATTTCTAAATCATCTATACGATGACGAACGTGAAGGCTGGACCAGCAGGGATGCGTTCTAATTTCTAAATCATCTATACGATGACGAACGACAACATTCAGTACTACGTGACAGCGATCCATTTCTAAATCATCTACGCGATGAGCAACTCATTGAGGGTGTTGGTTGGGTCATGGAAGAATTTCTAAATCATCTACGCGATGAGCAACGTTTGGTTTTTGCTGTTTGTCGCAGCTTTGATTTTCTAAATCATCTATGCGATGAGTAACGCTGGGATGATAGCAAGCGCCTGTTTCTGTGATTTCTAAATCATCTGTGCGATGACGAACATGTATACAAGGATTATTGCACACATGTTTTATTTCTAAATCATCTACACGATGACGAACATTTACGCCTAGATTTTCAAGCGTTGGGACAGTTTCTAAATCATCTACACGATGACGAATGGTCTCGGTATGAACCATAATACGACCAGTATTTTCTAAATCATCTATGCGATGACGAACTAATGCCATTTGTGGATGGAGACGCAATTTTTTTCTAAATCATCTATGCGATGAGGAACTTCTATCACAGCACCAGTTGTGGCTGAATGCGTTTCTAAATCATCTATGCGATGAGGAACCTGATTTAATGCGCTTGGGTAGCAATGTGGGATTTATAAATCATCTATGCGATGAGGAACGAGTGTGTTTACAAGATGTCATTCCACAGGTATTTCTAAATCATCTATGCGATGACGAACATTATGCGCCCATGCATTCATTTCCTGATCCCTTTCTAAATCATCTACGCGATGAGCAACCTCTTTTGGAGCTGCAACATCAAAGCGCTCAGTTTCTAAATCATCTACACGATGACGAACCGTTTGCTGGCGCCCAGTGGGAAGGCCAATTGTTTCTAAATCATCTATGCGATGAGCAACTTTGGCGCGAACGTTTTATGAATGCATATTATTTTCTAAATCATCTACACGATGACGAACCGATTTGAGCGTGAAAAGCTGTCACAGACAATTTTCTAAATCATCTACACGATGACGAACAAATCCCTTCTAAGGAAGATATGCGCCGTGAATTTCTAAATCATCTACACGATGACGAACAAGGAACTTCAAGGCCATTTCGATGTAATTATTTTCTAAATCATCTACGCGATGAGGAACAATAGCTGCCCGCCTGGTACGGTGATTGAATTTTTCTAAATCATCTATGCGATGAGGAACATTTTGGTTCTATCAATAGTATGGATTTATTATTTCTAAATCATCTATGCGATGAGGAACGATTCGACCTGCAGCATTCTGCGCCCAGAATTTTTCTAAATCATCTATGCGATGAGGAACATCAAAGATTTCACTGTCATAGTTTGCGCCATTTTCTAAATCATCTATGCGATGAGGAACGAAAACGCACCTCAGACTATGAATCCATTTATTTTCTAAATCATCTACGCGATGAGCAACAACTATCTTCTGTTTGATGAACTCTACCAGTATTTCTAAATCATCTACGCGATGAGCAACCCATCCTGCATGTCCACGCAACCGATCCAGCACTTTCTAAATCATCTACGCGATGAGCAACTAACAGACGTAGTACAAATGGCGGTTCAAGTTTTTCTAAATCATCTACGCGATGAGCAACCCATGCAAGGGCGCGGCCCTCAATGTTTGATATTTCTAAATCATCTACGCGATGAGCAACATATTTCTGAGTTGAAGATCATTTCCAAGAATTTTCTAAATCATCTACGCGATGAGCAACATCTAGGTCGAGGTTCAGAGATATTCGGGCTCTTTCTAAATCATCTACGCGATGAGCAACCCGTAGCAGGGCATAAAAGAAAACCTCCTGAATTTCTAAATCATCTACGCGATGAGCAACCGCGGCTAGCACGCAATCTAGTTTTGTCATTCTTTTCTAAATCATCTACGCGATGAGCAACCATAATAGTTCGCTTGCACTATCACGTGCTAAATTTCTAAATCATCTACGCGATGAGCAACCCTCGATCATCCCAATCATTTGTAAGTTCGACATTTCTAAATCATCTACGCGATGAGCAACCTTTCACAGATCCGTATCGCACTTAAGGAATTTTTCTAAATCATCTACGCGATGAGCAACGTTCTTCAAGTAGATTAAATCTGATCACCATTTTTCTAAATCATCTACGCGATGAGCAACGGCTTACCCCCAGATCCACAAAGCTAATTGCTTTTCTAAATCATCTACGCGATGAGCAACTTGCGAGCTTCTGAAATTCGGCGCATGAGATGTTTCTAAATCATCTACGCGATGAGCAACAATTTAATACCGTGTTTTGCAGCAAGCTCTTTTTTCTAAATCATCTATGCGATGAGGAACCGAGATCATCGTTGATAGAAAATTAAGATTCTTTTCTAAATCATCTATGCGATGAGGAACGTAGCGTGGGACCAAGCGGGCGCGGACATTCTTTTCTAAATCATCTATGCGATGAGGAACGGCGTAGTGATGCAAGAGCTACAGCATGGGGATTTCTAAATCATCTATGCGATGAGCAACCGATTGATGCTTGTTCCATGATTTTTACTCTTTTTCTAAATCATCTATGCGATGAGCAACTTTTATGCCTAAAATTAAGGAGCGCTCTTAATTTTCTAAATCATCTATGCGATGAGCAACCTCCAGTGGTCGGGCAGCCAACAACAATATATTTTCTAAATCATCTATGCGATGAGCAACGTCATATCGATGAGCATGTTAACGATCAATGCTTTCTAAATCATCTATGCGATGAGCAACTGTTGAATATGCATGACTCGAAAATTGCCAAGTTTCTAAATCATCTATGCGATGAGCAACGAGAATCTGTTCGTCAGTGGCTTTGGTCATAATTTCTAAATCATCTATGCGATGAGCAACCAATTCAAGCCTCGGCTGATACATCACCAGAATTTCTAAATCATCTATGCGATGAGCAACAATATGGTGCAGCGTCAGCTACTGGTTATCAATTTCTAAATCATCTATGCGATGAGCAACTGAATAATGTTCTGCATCTAATTGGAGTAAATTTTCTAAATCATCTATGCGATGAGCAACCGAACTGGAATAATACAGAAATGTATCTTATTTTTCTAAATCATCTATGCGATGAGCAACAAAGGAGCTGGAATCTCTAGCTCAAGCTTTATTTTCTAAATCATCTATGCGATGAGCAACAGTCAAAGTCGATCAATTCACCTTCATCTTCTTTTCTAAATCATCTATGCGATGAGCAACTTGCAGATAACACTAGCCTTGAAACTCAAGATTTTCTAAATCATCTATGCGATGAGCAACATTCATTGTTAAGCGAATAGCAATGCCAGAAATTTCTAAATCATCTATGCGATGAGCAACGTTTTGCATTCAAAAAATTACTTGTTGGTGCTTTTCTAAATCATCTATGCGATGAGCAACTGGTAGGATGGTTCGTTTCGCAGGCAGTTAATTTTCTAAATCATCTATGCGATGAGCAACGCAACCATGTTCCCAGGGGGAACTATTGGCCATTTCTAAATCATCTATGCGATGAGCAACTATTAAACCTGACACCATCTTTTCCACGAGATTTTCTAAATCATCTATGCGATGAGCAACCTAAGAAGTTGCCTATCTACTTCTCTGATCTTTTTCTAAATCATCTATGCGATGAGCAACACATGGTTAAAAATTTTAACCACTTCGGATATTTTCTAAATCATCTATGCGATGAGCAACAATCGATACAAACGAAATCATCTCATCAACCTTTTCTAAATCATCTATGCGATGAGCAACTTTCCAAAACTTCGCCGCTCGCGTTGGCTTGGTTTCTAAATCATCTATGCGATGAGCAACCTTCACCGTGGCTTTTTTATGGGCTTTTTATTTTTCTAAATCATCTATGCGATGAGCAACATCCATTGATATTTGAATACAACTGACGCACTTTTCTAAATCATCTATGCGATGAGCAACTATTTCCTTATCGGCCTCACCGTTTCCGAACTTTTCTAAATCATCTATGCGATGAGCAACTATTTCCTTATCGGCCTCACCGTTTCCGAACTTTTCTAAATCATCTATGCGATGAGCAACGTCATTGCCTGATCCGTAGCGGAGCTTAGCGTTTTCTAAATCATCTATGCGATGAGCAACATTTATTCTGATATTAATGGTTTAAAAATTGATTTCTAAATCATCTATGCGATGAGCAACTTAACCAAGCAACAAGAGGAGTACCTGCTGCATTTCTAAATCATCTATGCGATGAGCAACCTTTTGCATCTGGATTGGGTTGCTGCAAGCTATTTCTAAATCATCTATGCGATGAGCAACACCTTATTGAGATGAAAAAGGGGGCAAATAGTTTTCTAAATCATCTATGCGATGAGCAACTCGTTCGACCCACAATCAATCGAACTGATAATTTTCTAAATCATCTATGCGATGAGCAACTAGAGTTAAGTTAATACAAAACTCTTAAAATCAATTATATAAGTTTTTAATGAGTGAAAATACTTCGTTATGAGGTATAAGTCTTAATTATATGATTTTATTTGATTTTGCTACATATGTCAGTAATGAAGCTAAACATGTAATCCAAAATATCTTGATCTTGACAGGTTTCAATAAGTTGCATCCGGAATTCTTTTTGATTTAATCCTTTTGCGGCACATGTAAAAGCGATTGGCATCACAAAAGCATCTTTAACCAGATCGGCGAGGTCAAAGACTAGACCTCCACGACGTGTTTTACCATGCAGAATAGGGAGGGCAAAGCTAATTCCCATGCCATTTAAAGCCACTGCTGTATAGCCATAGGCAATATAATTTCCATGATCGAGATAACTGTTGGCGATATCAACAATAGTATCGTGAGAGTTTTTTCCTTCATCACGCGTAAACTCAAGGCCAAAACCTTTAGCAAGTTGTTTATATAACGCTTTGGCCCAACGTCCTTCGGCAGCAAGTAATTCCTGTTGATTCTCGGAGCGATCAATATCTTGTTTAAATGTGTTTAAAGCATTTTCGTCAATATAAATACCAGATTGAATCAAATCAAAATTCTTTTTCCAAGCCTGTGATACGAGGGCAATACGTTCGAGTAATAATATTTTTGCCATGAGTAAGCGTGCATCATCTTCTAGCCATGCTTTCATCCAGATTTGCATATATTCAGTGGGACGATATTCACTTTGAGGCGCTAAAAATGTTAAGTCTAATGATGAAAATAAAGGGGAACCGCCGGAACCGCAAAACCCAACCATGACATTAGATTCTGCTAAACGCCGAGCAGCTGCATCTGTTAATGAACTGCCTTTGCCAAGGAGTAAAAAGGCGGTGTTTTTCTCGGGAATATTATAAAAATATTCCACAGGTTGTGAGTTCTCCGTCAAGTAAACAATTCGATCATCTTTTAAAACGACACGAACTCTTTCGAGATAAAATACGCAGGCACGCTTTGAAAGCAGAAGAGGGCGGCTGCGTTCTTGACGGAGTTGACTCATATCATATTTCCTTAAAAGACGGGTAGGGCAAAAGGACTTTCCTTACGGGCAAGGCCATAACTGTCTGGTAAGCCGTATCCCGCATTTTCGCTGTCCTGCACATCAATAATCACTGTAAAACCATGACCTGTACTGCTGACCACCTGAAAGAAGGGCATTCCTTTGGCAGTTTTTAAGCGTCTATCTCTTAAAGGTTCATTTTGATGAGAAAGCTTTGTGCGTTCAGCTTTCTGAGTTGGAATACGAAACTTTCGATAACTTTTCCAACCAGAAATTTTGGCAGCAGGAACAGCAATTGCGACACCTAAAACGGTATAGTCGCGAATTTTCCAGTGTCCTTTAATTGCCTCGATTAACCCATCTAACTCCTCCTGTTTTTCTGCAAAAATTCGCAAAATATCAAAGTCAGGTTTAGCTGAACGACCATGTTTTTTTTCAAACTGTTCCTGCTTCGCTTTCAATTTATTGGATATCTCCAACGCAAGCGCGTAATGTGCAGGTAGTTTTCGAAATGCACCATGAATCACGGTGTAAATTTGATTCCGAATATGGCCCAGTTTTAAATCCGTATCATCTGATGATTCAAGAACACGGATATCCAGATAGTAATTGGCATCCATGATTATTCACCCTCAGAGTACACGCCACCGCGAATTAAACATGCAATCAGGAACATACCTTTTTCGCTGTTTGGGTCAAGCTCATCAATTTCTTTTAAAATATCGAATGCAGAAACTTTATCTTTACCCACACGATAGAAAATCTGCCCTTCTAGGTTTGCCCCATTAGGCTCTACTGCAATTGGCTTTTCATCATTTTCTTTAAACTGTGGATACCAGGTATCAATTGTTCTTAGCGCATTTCCGATTTTTTGGTCCCGTAATGCAGCTTGACCCAGATATTGGTTGTCATTTGCTTTGTGGTCTGGTCTTTTCGGTGTTAATTGATATAAAGATCGAGAGAAACCTTTTGGTTTATCTTCCAAGTAATTCTGAGATGGGAAAACTTCTACACCACCCATTCCAAAGTCAACAATCGCTTCAATATGCAATGCTGCACTTGTGGATTCGCCAGTAATTCCTTTTAACAAAATGTCTGCTAGTTTTTGTTCTTGTTCAGATGGTTGATCAAAACTCTTGAGGTTGTAGGAAAGGGCATCAAAACTCAATGTTTCAGGGTGGTCCTGAGCCGTCACTTGAATGGTAATGCTTTCAGCGACAATGCGGTTACGCCATAACCAGCGACCATTCACGATATTACGTACATAACGACGCACAACTTCTTTAAGTCCATCGCTTTCTTTGGTGCGATTTACAAAATTTAAGAAAGCTTGGCGGAAATTATATTCTTCGCTTTTGTCAGCACCCGCTTTAGAAGCACTTGCAAACAGTACATAGCTCAAGTCAATAAAACGGAAATCCCATTTCACCAAAAGTTTGGCTTTAGGTTGTAATTTTGCAGATTCGGTCAACTGAATATTGGTTACTTCACGAGCAAGTGAATTACCTGTTGCAGCACCTTTTTCTTTATTACCTGCGACATTTTGAGTCCCTCGAATACCGTGATACATCACATGTAAAGGCTCTTGTTTGCCATCTTCAAATAAGTTAAAAAATGCGCCATCACTCACTACTGTGCCGCGTTGTAAAGAAAGGCTACCTGGTAATTTCTTAAAAATCGTCATATGAAAAATTCCTTATGTTCAAAAATGATTTATGCATTAACGCAATTTTGTTTTAAAAGAAAAATGTCGTCTTGCGGCCAGTGGTAGGTCCACAATAGTTTTTGCAAGTTATGCCAAGTGTCATCCTCAGCCTCAGTATTTTTCCTTAGAATCTCACCTAAAGAAAAATACTGAACAATGCCGGTAAGCGGTTCTGCATAGGCATGTGCTGTCGTTTCCTGATCTTGTGCTTGGCGAATACCAGCCCGTTGGTCTGTAAGTGGCTCAAGCAGGGCGTACCCTAAATTAGTTGCCGATATCCAACTTAAATTTTGATCATTAAAGAAAGCTCTAAGCGCATCTGCTTTTAATGCCAGGAGTTGGGTAAAAGCCTGAACACGATTTATTTGTTGACGTTGCTGATATTCAATAAGCAAATCTTGTCGATCTAAAATGACAAATCCAGTTTTGATTTTCTTTAGGGCTGCTTCTAATTCATTTTCAGCATGGGTGGTAATGTCTAAAAACTCGATAATTTGTCCGCCAGCAAAACGGCTACGTTTAAGTATGTTTGTTAGTTTTTCTGGACTAATCCGAGAGCTACTAAATTTAATCACAAGGCTAAACTCTAAATGACAAGATGCAGTTGGTTGTAAAGACAACGCATATTTATTTTTAGAAGAATAGTCCTTTTTACCAATAAACACGGCACCACGACGTTGAGCAGGCGTAAAGCGGCCATAGGCTTGCCCACCTAAACGCTGTTGGTCATGATGAATATAAATAATGCCTTGTTCTTGAGTGCCTAATTGTCTTGCCAAATGATGTGCAAACATGTTGGCTGCAAATAAAGGTACACCGCCTAATAACAGGCCATTACTTTGCATATTTGCATTTTGTACTCGCATACGAGGAATAACGACATAACGACTCATCGAATAATCTCCCGTAAGCGGCGGGCGATATAACCTTCAGCATTGCTATCTAGGCTAATCGTTATAGTTTCATTATTGATTTCGATATCAAAGGTCTCATTGGTGATTTTTCTAGCTAAATAATCTGAGAATTTAATTCTCCAGCTATCATCCCTTAGCTCTGGGTCAACCAAACCTTGTAAAACAAAGGAAAGACTCGGATGAACCCAGAATGAAGGACGCTCAATTTCTTCCATACTTGGTAAAATTGATTCAGCCTCTTCTAAAATATTTTTTTGAAAAGTCGCCTGTCTTAATACATCTTTAGCAAGGATATTCAGGAAAATAACTTCCTGATCTCGTACATCCCGATTGGTAGAAGGAGCGAAAATCTCGAGGTCATGCCAATTTTGAATGGTATTGGTCGCGGTGATAATAAGCTGGCGATTTAAAATCTCTGACCACTCTTTAATCGCTTCTTTTGCCCGTTTAGTTCCATGAAGCAGTTTTATCTTGCGGGATAGCCTTATGGTGAATCCGTTATAGAAAATTGCTAAAGCTTGACGTACTTTTTCACTTGCTTGAGGAGCATCCACTGTAATAGGGCGTTGCATTGAACGCACTAGGCTTCCGACATTTTGTGGATTAGCTCCACCTATACCAAAAACAGCCGTTTGAATACGGTTAAACTCGCTGTCTTTTTCTTTGCGTAATTCATTTACAGTATCAACTTCCTGGTTCACAAGATAATTTACACCAGCAGCAGTAAGTGGACTCACTGAAACATATTCACCATTTTTTGGAATTAAAAGCTGGCGCATACGAATATCAATGTTTTCTGTACCTGCTTGATACGGCTCATTAAAAACAGATGAAATGGATGGCTTGAGCTGTTCCACTTGTTGTTGAAATTCTGCGTCTTCTGAACTGATCTCATCATTAATCATGGCCGCTTTTACGACTTTAAAAATAGAAGCTGTTTTACCTGCATTTGCCTGATAATCAGTAGGAATCAGAAAGTCTTCATTTAATAAAGTTCGAGCACTGAGATAGGGTAAATCAAGTGCTTGTTGTTTACTTAAACGAATCCCGCCTTTCTCAATATTGGAGTTAATCGTTTTTAAACTAAAGTGCACTGATTCTTCTAAGGCATTTATAAAAATATCAGTTTGTGGTTCAGGCATTATCTTCCCCGTTTTTGTTATCTAGCCAATTTTTAACACATTATTTAAAAAATGAAAGTATTGAAGCGGAGATCTGCGACAAATTAAGTCGTAGAGACAATTGAAGGAAAATATTATATGCTTTATAAATTTAGCCTAAGACGATTAGGTTGAATTTTAAAAAATTAGAAAAATTAATATAATTCAATATATTATATTATTACTCTTTTTTTAAAGGTTTTTGTTTCATTAAAACTTTATATTATTATTTTTAAGAGTTTTGTTTTGACTGAGCTCTAGTTGTTCATCGCATAGATGATTTAGAAAGTTTATAAAAAACAAATACCCTAATTCAAAAAAGTTGTTCATCGCATAGATGATTTAGAAAGTTACCCCAAAGGCTCAAGAGTTGAGCGCGTCGTTGTTCATCGCATAGATGATTTAGAAACCAGTGAGCCTTGTTCCTAGATTCGTTAAACAGTTGTTCATCGCATAGATGATTTAGAAAATGATAACAAGGCTGTCAGGTTCACAGGTACGGTTGTTCATCGCATAGATGATTTAGAAAAAGAACAAGGCCTGATTAGTGGGGCTGATGTAGTTGTTCATCGTATAGATGATTTAGAAAACCAGGTCTTTTTATAACGTGGCTTGATCGTCGTTGTTCATCGCGTAGATGATTTAGAAATTGATGTTATTGATGCCTACAGACGTGCTTTGGTTGCTCATCGCGTAGATGATTTAGAAAAAATGAGCTTTTATTCTTTTCTTCAACAAAGAGTTTGTCATCGTGTAGATGATTTAGAAAACTTCATTCAATGTTTAAGGCGACATATTCTGTCGTTAAAAACTGGTATTAAGCAGATTAAAACTTTCTCTTTTTAAAACAAAAGATTATATTTTCACTACATTTAAATTTTAACAATAAACTATGCATGTCATTCTGATCTCAGCTTGTGAAAAAAGAGCCTTAAAGAAAACTCGAGCGATCTTGGATAGTTATGCGATTCGTACAGGACATTCGTCGTGGCAAGCACCCATGACCATGGAAGGCTTAAAAGAAATTCGTAGTGCATTAAAAAAAGTCGCCACCCGACAAACTGCGGTAGCCGCCTATATTAATTTTGGTGTACGAAGAATGAAGCTGGTATGGGTTGTGGGCGCAAAACATAAATTTGCCTATGACGGTGCATATCCAGTTGCATCGACCAAAAAACAACAAAAGTTATTGATGCTAGATGAATGGGTCAAAGCAAGTAGCTTGTTGGCAGGTGCAGCAGGGGACATGCATGATATTGGTAAGGCCTCACAACATTTTCAGAACAAATTAAGTCCAGAAATGGCAGGGCAAAAAATTAGAGATGATATTCGACATGAATGGTTGTCTCTAAAATTATTGCAACAACTCAGAAAAAATGGATGGGACTGGCAACTTGCCTGGAAGAATTTAGGTAAAGGTTTAGATAAATTTACTTTAGGTGATCGACAGGAAATTGAACAGGGAATCCAAAACGAATTAGAAGCAGTCGATTATTTGGTTGTTACGCATCATGGCTTATTAGGTGTTGAGCCTAATGGTGAGGACAAACCACCTTTCGATTCGTTACCTCACTATAAAAATCATGTCCGTACATTAGTTCCAAGTCGTGAGCAAATAACCAGTGCAGCTGAGTTGCCAGACTCTATTTTTAAAAGCCATCAAAAACGTATGCAGCGTTTAACCGCATTAGTACCACAACAAAAAGCAGATCAGCTTTTGTATTGGAAAGCCTTAGCATTGCATTCACGAGCAGCTCTGATTCATGCCGATCATATTGTCTCGGCACAACAATATTCTTTGCAAAAACCTGAAAATATATCGTTATTTGCCAATACCAAGCTTAAAAATATAGGCCCAGACAAAAAAGCCAAATTACAAGATCAGCCACTAGAATGGCATTTACACCAAGTCGGAAATCGGGCTTCACGCATCGCAGTTCAAATGATGACTGATTTGAGTTTATCTGGCCTATCTGAACAAACGGTTGAATACATTTGCCAGCCAACAACTCACCCACGTTTCCAATGGCAAAATATCGCAGCAAATGCATTGCAAAAGAATATACAAAAGCATCCTGAAACACCGGCACTGGTATTTAATATTGCAGGGACAGGAAGTGGTAAAACCCGTATGAATTTGCGCGCTGCTTGTACTTTACGACCAGATGACCCAAGACTAGCAATTGCGCTTAATTTGCGTTCTCTAACTTTGCAGACTGGGCATGCGCTTAAAACGTCGATGAATCTATCGGAAGATGAAATCGCTGTGATTATTGGTGATACTGTTACTCAGAATTTATTCGATCAAAGTAAAGAGAAAATTGAGTTTGTTGATGAAGATGAAAATCATCCTGAGCCTATGTTTGATGCTTGGGGTGAGGACTGTGAATTACCTGAATGGTTACATCCATTGTTTACGGTTGAAAAAAATGGACGTAAAGTTTTAGATCAAAAGGAAACAACCATTCTTGCTTCACCATTATTGGTGTCAACCATTGATTATCTGATTGCAGCAGGTGAGCCCCATCGACAAGGACATCACGTTAAAGCATTACTTAGAATAATGAGTAGTGATTTAATTTTAGATGAAGTGGATGGTTATGAACCTAAGGCATTGATTGCCGTGTTGCGTTTAGTTCAGCTCGCTGCTTTGTATAGTCGGAACGTGATTTGTTCGTCGGCAACCTTATCACTGACCGTTGCCAAAACAATTCATCGGGCTTTTGAGTCAGGTATACAGATGCGGGCGGCTCTGTATGGAAATGAGAAAAAATCAATCATTGCGATTATTGATAATGAACTTAAACCGCAGGTCTGGTTAGAACGATCAAATCAAAAATCAGAATTTAATGAAAATTATCAAAAGCATTTAGATGATTTACAAGTTCACTTGCTCTCTAAGCCTACTCATCGACTGGCTCAGTTGCTTTCATTACCTGAAACGACCGTTTTAGTGTGGAAACAGTCGGTATTGGCAGCAGTAAAGCAACTTCATCAAGCGCATGCATGGCATTTTAAAAAGACCGAAAAGAAAATCTCTTTGGGACTTATACGGGTTGCCAATATTAAACATGCAATTCGGCTTGCCCAATTTTTATCAGATCATTTACCTGAGGCAAACATCGCTTGTTATCATGCAAATGACTGGCTTATTTCAAGATTTTATAAAGAGCAACGTTTAGATCAGCTTTTAACACGCCATAAAGATGGTAAAAAAAGAAAAACGGGTAATGAGCAGATCGAGCAAGATAATGAAATGATTGATCTCATTCAAAAATCTAATTCTCTAAATATTCCATTTATTGTGATTGCAACACCAGTGGAAGAAGTCGGGCGAGATCATGATTTTGATTGGGCGATTATTGATGCATCAAGTGTGCAATCCATTGTACAAACGGCTGGCCGAGTGAACCGTCATCGCTTAGAAAAAGTACAACAACCCAATATTATGATTCCACAGTGGAATTATCGTTATTGTGAACAACGAGACATTGAAAAACGTAAGCAACACAGTAAGCAGCGTCGCCCTGTATTTGTATACCCTGGCTATGAAGGGTATGGTTCATCAGATATATCAACATATTCACCTCAAGATTTAAGTGAACTTTTACCGTGGGATCATCAATCTCAATTAGTCATTAATGCCCGACTACGTTTTGATCAAGTAAACTGTTTGTTTGCAAAATATGATGACCAACAAATAGGAAGTTTTTGCCAAAATTATTTTAATGATCAAGGGGAGCAGTTATTTTCTCGGTCGGATGTCGATGCAAGTATCATGACAGAGAATATTTACAATTTAACGCCTTTACGTGAACGTAATTATCAAGAAACCTATAGGTTTGAGTGGACTGATAGCTTGATTGTTAAAAAACAAGTGTATGGTTTAGATGAAAAAGCGACGAAAACTTTAAAATATCCCAAATATGGTTTGGTATGGGATCAAGTGGAATTCGAAGAAATTCCTGCTAAACCACAAGCATGGTTAGCTCTCGATCCACAACACATGCAAGATTATTGTGATGAGTACCATATTGCCATTGAGCAAGGCTGCCGTATATCTTTAACACCTTACAATAGAGATGAAGTACCGACTTGGTCTTATGATTATGGCTTTGGGGTGATGCAAAAAAGTTAAATATAAAATTTTCATTTATGCATAAGGATAGACTTATTAACTATCACATAGTTTTATCTTAACAAATCAACAGCAACCGATATTCGCCTTTTTTTTCAATTGGCGCTCGATGAACACAAGGCAAGACCTGTTGGGTGGGGTGATCTACAGCCAAGCGCCAAAGATGTCCGATCCCTAAATTGACTGGTTGAGCATCAGGTTGGGCTTGATAATGCAAATCAAAAAAGTATTCTTGCAAGAAGTGTTCAAATTCAGCTTCCGGCCCGTCATGTAATTTTCTGAGCTGTTCTCTGATTTCCGGGATTAAAATTTTTTGCTCAACCTGATCATTAGGCAAGATTTCGCTAGCCGCCCCATGATAGGTGCATAAAAATGTATCCGTTGCGATGGGCGACCGATCGACGTGATAGGAATAGACATCTGTTGAAATGAAATCCAGTTCGTCATCGCGCTGGTAACTTTCAATTAAATTAAGAGTAGGTAAGGCTCCAAGATCAGTCAATAACTGTATATCCTGCAAAATCATTGTTCTAGCTAGATTCCCTTGTTCTGAAAGGTGCAGTGCTAAAAGGTCTTCTGCCGAAATTTCGGTAACATTTTCTTTTAACTGAAGCTGAGTCACGATTTCTTTAAAATCTCCAACCGGACTTCTATGCCAGCAAAGCGCATTCATTTCTCCTTGGAAATGAGTGTTAATCAGTTCAGAGAAAGTAGATACCACACCGACTTGCTTGTGATCAGAAAATGTATTGTTCATATCAGCAGTAAAAAAGAAACCATCCACAGTAATATACACTGAGTTTTTGAAGATTTTTAATTTGATTTATTCGAGGAGATTAACTTTAAGCAACTGGATGAATTGGTGGTAGGCAGTTGCCTTAGTTAAGTAAAAATATAGATGTGCTGGGGCATTAAGGTGAGCGGAAAGAGCAGTTTTGAAAGATAGTATTTTATAAATTGAATAATTCACCAAATATTTTCTTCAGCAAATTTTAGTTATCACTAAAAAATTACATCAAACTATGAGGAATAATAACTGAAGTTTATGAGTATACAGATCTGTATAGACAGCAGGTTCCTATAATTTGTAAAATGGATTAAATTTAAGGGAATAGCTGATAACGGAAGCTTGAACATTCCTCGGGCCCTAAAGAACTTAGGGGGTAATCTAGACAGGTGTTTTCATTTTCATTGTTAAGTATTCCTGCCATTTGTTGATACGCAAGTCAATGTACGGGAGAACAGGAAACTTAATTAAAAGTGCTAAATATCTATTTAGATTAGTATTTTTAAATACTAATCCTTTTGAAGGATGTGAATATAATTTTTTTGAGAATTTTTATGGATAATAAAAAGAGCAATTGCAATTTTACAGAAGTGAGCCAAATTCTTTCATTTTGGCGAGATTTAGAAATTTTTACGATACCATCTGCTCCAACCGCGAAAGATAGTAATGAATTTACAAAGATCACCACCTTAAGGTTTGGTGAAGAATTACCTTGGAATAAGTCAGAGTATCAACCAACACAAAAAAATATATACACACATACAGTCTATATTGGTGTGACAGAGCAAGAATATCTCACCCGACTTATTTTGCAAAAGGTTGTAAGAAAAGAGTTGAATGATAAAGAGCGTGAACGCATTTCTGGTACTGGTTGGTTAGCTTCTTTTTCGGTAAATGAAAATGGGCGTTTGATTGAAGATAGTTATACACCAGCCAGTTATGTATATGGTACTCAAGCTTTAAGTGTAGGAGAGTCTCTTACAAATCTGAATGTTAGACTTACACGAGCAAAAGAAGAGTTTGCTCAGCGCTGTCACTGTTTATCTCAATCAAAACTGGACTATCGCTGTTCATGGAAGGATTTACAAAGTGAGACGGAATTAGTTCGTTCTATTTTTGAACAGGATGATCAGGCTGGGCTAGATTGGCGGTTTATCGTTGTTACTAAACGCTCTCCCAAAAAACCATCTGATTTAGAGAAAGTTGAGCAAGAAGTTAACTTTCTTAATTCATTTTATTTAGATGATCTTGACCAAATGCTGAAACAGAGTATGTCGAAGCAGCCATTTGGACAAGCATTATCAGCATATCTTGGCTCCTCGATTATTCATGATGATCGAATAGATATTTTAAAAAATCATGAGGCTATGGCGGAGCTTGTTTGTGCTTCACACTTGCCGATTAGTCGCTGGCCTACATCACCCGATAAACCATTGGTATTAGCACAACAAGCTGTTGTTGCACATATTCAAAACTTTTTAAGCAAGCAAGATGGAGTTATTGGGGTAAATGGTCCGCCTGGTACAGGAAAAACGACTTTATTATGCGATGTCATCGCAACAGTCATTACTGAGCGTGCCAAGCGAATCTCTGCGCTATCTACGCCTGAAGCTATATTTAAAGAACCTATTCGACTCATGGGGAGAATGTTCTCACCGATTTTAGAAGAGTTGGTACGGGATACGTCAATTGTTATCAGTAGTAACAATAATAATGCTGTGAAAAATATCTCACAGGAATTACCTGCACTTAGTAAACTAGAAAAGCAGTACGCATCAACCTCCTTGTATTTTCCAGAAGTCATAAAGGGGGTATTTGATAGTCAAAAAGTTCTAGATGGAAATCAAAAAACGATTCCGACTTGGGGAATCATTGCGGCTGCATTAGGTAATAGTACGAATCGTAAATCTTTTGCGCGGGCTTTTTTTAAGGAAGATCATGTTACTGATAACGATGAGGTGAGTAATAAAGATTCATTTGTATCAATGAAGCAAATACTTGAGGATGCTATTCCCCATGTGAATAGTTATCGCCAAGAATGGAATCAAACAAAGCGCGAACTTCTCGAATTAATTGAGCAACTAGAACAAATCCGTTCTATTTTGACGAAAGCAGAGCATGCTTCAGTGTCTATTTCTGCAATTAGGGAGAACAGAGAAAAGTTATCACAAACGGTTATACTAAAAAATAAAGTATTAAATGAGCATCAACAGATATTTGATCAGTTACAGCATGAATTACAAGATCAATCTATCTTAATACAGTCTAAACAGCAGATATTAAAGCAAATCCAGATCTCAGATGGACCTCGACTCTGGGATCGTCTATGCGCATTATTTGGTTTTCGGACACAGCGTCTGGAAATCTATAATAAGCGGATTAATGAGGTAACCTTATCATTGCAAAAAAATACGTCTCACTATGAAAACTTAATTGATGATAAGACAACACGAAATAAAGCGATAAAAATCTGTCAGCAAGAGTTATTAGAGCTTAATAATGAATCTCTCAAGTTAAAACAAGAATATGAAAGGTTAAGCCATGATTTATTGGAGATAAAGAATTTAGGCGTAAAAAATATTGTTGGTCCTGATTTATGGAAGTTATCATTTGAAGAACTCCATCGAACTTCAGTAAATACGTCAGAAGTCATAGATGATCTGAGGGCCCGTATTTTTATTAAATCAATGCAACTGCATAAGCTAACGATTTTATCTAATGCCAAGAGGTTCTTAAGCAATTTGAGAATGGTTGGACAAATGCTGGCAGGTAATGCAAAGGGATTAGAGTATGAAGGTCGCCCATTAATTTGGGATAGCTTATTTTTTGTTGTCCCTGTTGTATCGACAACTTTAGCTTCATTTAGTCGGCTTTTTGCAGGCTTGGGACAAGATAGTTTAGGCTGGTTACTTATTGATGAAGCTGGTCAAGCTACTCCTCAGTCCGCAGCAGGAGCAATTTGGCGGAGTAAAAAAGCGATTTTAATTGGTGATCCATTACAGGTAAAACCCGTATTTACATTACCTGATAGTATGGTTGAAGTCCTGTGCAAACAAAATAATGTAGATATCTCTTGGTCCCCGGTATTTGAGTCGGTACAAACGATTGCTGATCGAATAACACAATTTGGTTCATGGATTGGTGATGGTAATGTAAATGAACTATCAAGAATCTGGACGGGTATGCCCTTAAGGACACATCGTCGATGTGACGATCCGATGTTCTCAATCGCAAATAATATTGCTTATGCAGGGCAAATGGTGCAAGGTCGTGTCGATAACCTTGGAAACCCTAAAGTGACAGAGATTGCTTATGACATTGGTGCTAGTTCATGGCTCAATGTGGATTCAGTAGATTCTATTCATCCTGTTAATTATGAAGAACTTAATGTATTGATCTATTCATTAAGAAAGCTTGAAGCAAATCAAAAAAAATCAGCTGATCAGTCAAGAATCAAAGTATATGTCATTTCTCCTTTTAGAAAAGTTATCCAAGCTTGTAAAAAGCGTATTAGAGAAGAAAGACTAACAGGTATTGAATGTGGCACTGTGCATACCTTTCAAGGGAAAGAAGCTGAGATTGTGTTTCTTGTATTAGGAACGTGTAAGGATCAAGGCGAGGGGGCCAGAGCTTGGGCTTCCTCAAGCCCTAATCTGTTAAATGTTGCTGTAACTAGAGCTAAGAGTCGTTTATATGTCATCGGTAATATTCATACTTGGTCTAAAATGAATTACTTTTCGACTTTGTTTGATGCTATGCCAGTAAAAACAGTCAATATCACTAATAGATCAATTGAGTTGGAATAACTTATAGTCATTAAGAACCGTCATTCTTAAAGCTAAAAAAGAGCTTAAATAAGCTCTCTTTTAGTTCCAATGGACTTATTTACAACTAAAGTTTTCAGCTTTTTCGCTATCACCTTGACCATTGTAACGGGCAATCAGTGGGTAAGGACAAAGTGGACGGGTACGATCTGGTGCCCAATCTTGAGGAAGCTCAGTATTCACTTGACCACTCGGATTACCTGCACCGCGTGCAGTGGCAATGATTTTGTCAGGTGCTTGGCCATATTCGACCCAGTTGACTAAAGTGGTTAAAGCATCAAATTGGTCGGTTGCAATGCCACCACGGGAATGGTTCATGCCCGGAACTCTAAAGAAACGTGCGAATTCAGGTGCTGTACCTTTTGCATCATTTTTATAGTGTTGTAGCAGTTGATCATACCAATTTTGGGTGTCATCTACAGAGAAAACGCCATCTGCTGTGCCTTGTACCACAATTATTTTTCCACCGTGATTACGCAGTTTATCTAGATTCAGTTCATCGGGCGGCATCATGAATGACATGGAACTTTCGGTATACACATCATTGGTTGCCGAGAGTTTTGGATAGTCGGTATCGAAGTTAAAATTAAAGGCAAATTGTCTAGAGTTTTGAGTCACAGTTGGGTCGGGTGGAACCTGAAAAAGAATACCGACTGCAACTGGGTCACGCGCTGTTCCCACCGAAGACTCGAATTTCCAGCTTGCCCAGTTACTGCCGATTAAACCGGGGTCGAAAGGCTGGGTTGCATAGAGCGCTTGTCCAGCCGAATTTACAGGACCGTGGTAAATGTTGGCTAATACATCAATTTGTTCGGCGCTTAAACACGTGCCATCTCTTGTGCTTGAGCAAACGGGTACATCTTTGTGAATATCAAGAGCCGTACGGCAAGCCTCAACATCTTGTACCAAGCCATCTGCAACACCATCCAAAGCATCGCATCGATCTAAAATCGCTTTTGCTAAAACTTTACGCTCTGAAAGGGTAAGAGCGGTACTTAAGTCATTTTCATCTGTTGCGACACGACGGAGCTGTTGTGCTGTGTAGAGTTGAGCCGCGGCTGCACGAGGTAGGTGAAAACCCGGTGTACTTGCTAAAATTCCGTCATATTGGTCGCCCAAACGGGTTGCGGCAATCATGGCATGACGCCCACCATTAGATGTACCACCTGCATATGAGCGGTCTGGCAATTTACCATATGCGGCTTTAATTAGGTTTTTTGCCATAGGCGTGAGTTTGGTAATCGCACCGTAGCCGTAGTTGATTCTGGCTTGAGGGTCTAAACCAAACATTGGATTTTGTGAAGCATTATGCCCGGCATCGGAAGAAATAACCGCAAAGCCATCATGTAGGGCATTGGTCAGTGGACCACCGCTGCCGACCTGACCCGTTGCAGGGACTAAGTTACCATCGGTTCCACCATTGCCTTGATAGAGAAAACGGCCATTCCAATCAACAGGTAAGCGCATTTCAAAACCAATTTGATAGGTTTGTCCATCGATAGGACTTACACGTTGGTCCATATAACCTTTAACCAAACAATGTGTGCCAATCGGTTTGTTGGCGACAGTCAATGTGCCTGCTTCTTGAAGGGTAGCTGAGCTAATGACTGTATTGTTGTATTGAAATCCGAGTAAGTCTGAACAGCTTCCTGTCATTTTTACGCCAACAGCAGGAGACAACTGCGGTGGTTTGGTTGTTGAGGGAACCGTTGTGTCATCATTATCACTTCCACAGCCTGCCAAAGCGCCAAGCATGGCAAGCACTACAGCGGAATGCATCAAAATTCGTTTATTGTTGGTGTCATTCATTGATTCATATCCTTATTGAATGAATGGTTGTAATTAATCTAAAACCAAAAAATTAGCTGTGCTTCGTGCAATCATTTTGTTGTTTTGCCAAGCTTCACTTTCAAGATTAAGTACGGTTTTGCCTTGTTTAATGAATCGGCATTTTGTAATGACTTCGCCCACAGCACAGGGCCTTAAAAAATCCATGGTTAAGTTAATGGTAGTAGCTGGTTTACTGTCATTTGCAAGAAATGCAAAAAGCCCCATCACGTCATCAAGCATGGCGCAGACCATGCCGCCTTCAATGGTGCCGCGTGGATTAGTAAAGCTTTCTAGGGCTGTGTAATGGATGGTGAGTTCAGTGTTTTTGTCATTCCAATGGATATTGTGTCCACCCAAATGGTGATGGATGGGCGGTAAGTGTTCTAAAGTTTTTTGATCCATAATAAAGGCTCCATCCTTTTTATCAGTGTTATAAAAATGATTATTTCAAGCTGTAGGCATCATAAATAACCGCTTTGCCCAAGCGCATTGCACTCCCTACCGCAACGGTCTGGTTAAGCCATGAATATTTGGGTGAGCTGGTTTCAAACTGCATGGTAATTTTGAAATAGTAGTTTTTCGGGTCGACATCTTTGCCTTGAGCAAGCTGTTTTAGTATTTCTGCCGAGCCATGTCGGTAACCTTTGGTTTGAAGATAAATAAGTGCACCGTCATCGGTTTCTAACAAATATCGCGTATCAATAATTGCCAATCCTTTACTGTCGACAATTTGCCAATCTGCGCCATTATTTAAAATGCGGCCCTTAAGTGATTTCCCTTCAAATGTCCCACCTGTAATAGGAATAATTCGGCGCTTACCAGCATCACTGGTTGTGCCTAATTCCCAAACAGGCGCATTTAAATCAACACTAAATTTTGCTAAAGGCTCAAGCTGAATAGGTGGCGGGCTATATTGTGTTTCGGCATGAGTCAGGGCAATCAGACTCATGCCGCAGAGTAGAGCTACAACTTTCTTCATGATGAATTTCCCGAAATAAAAAGAGGTTCTATCTGTGACAGAACCTCTTGTTTTGAATTATTTAAATTTCCATGTGTAGTCAATGTTGATACGGGTTTCGTTGACAGGTTTGATGTTGGCTGTAGAGAGCATGTTGTTGTCATATATGGCGTAGCGCGCGCGCAACCCTAGATTTTTTAACCAGCCACTTTGAATGGTGTAGCCTAAATCAAAGTCTGTTTCGCGTTCTTTTAGATTGGTTCCGCCTAAGTTGGGTGCATAAATATTGTGACCTGTGGTGTAACGGGTCATAAAACGTAAACCCGGTACATAATCTTTAAAGTCGTATTCATAACGGAAGCTATAGGCTTTTTCTTTTGGGTTTAAAAACTCGCCCGGCCACGTATCAATCAGAAGTCCAGTTTCACCTCCCGTCAAATATGGAAAGGCGGTGTCGCCGTGATGTTGGAAGGTTCCAAAAATAAATTTATGGTTTTGATGTTTAAGTTCGAAATGCGCATGATACAGGTCATTATCGACTAAGCCTGCTTTTGCTTGTCCGTCATCTCGGCTGCGGTAGTAACGTAATTGTGAACTCAGATTGGTGCTGTCATTAATTTTATATTGATGTAATACACCGACCAGCGTCTGATGATACAGATCATCAACATCCATATAAAAAGCGGTGAGCTTGAATGCGGGATTGAGCTGATAATTCCCGCCTAAATAATAGAGCCCATCGGTTTCGGCACTTTTAAAACGTCCATTCACGCCTGAAATTTTAATTTTTTCGTAGTCGGTCGAATCACGATGATTCACTTTATCGAGATAGGCCGCTTGTAAGTCGAAGTCTTTAATATCTTTACTGGTTAGTGAAATACCTCGATAGGTCTGAGGAAGCAAACGAGCAGGTGAAGCCACTAACACCGGGTTCATTGGCATGAGCGTACCGATGCGTAGCTCGGTCTGGCTCATTTTCGCTTTTGCTGTGACCCCAATTTCGCCATAAGAGTCAGCAGGTTCATTGGTAACCGTATTTCTGATTAAATTGCCGGTACCTGCATGTTGCGCATCGGCATCCAGCTTAAAGCCGGCCGTCGCAAGTACATCTAGCCCAAAACCGACAGTCCCTTCGGTATAACCTGAATTGGCTTTAAGAATAAACCCTTGTGTCCAGTCCTTGGCAGCAGGGTAAGCAGATTGCTCTTGGTAGTCGCGGTCAAAATAGAAATTTCGCGTGGTGAGTTCTACTGAACTGTTGTCAATAAAATTGCCAGCCCACACTGAACCAGAGAGCATAAGGGTAGAGTACATCCATAATTTCGACATCGCATTTCTTCCTGAAATAACATTTTTTTGTTTTAAACAAGGCATGATTGTTGTGTCTGCCTGATTTGGTTTTTTAATCGAATTATTTTCCGAGCAGTTCTCGGGCCACGATTTCCTTCATAATTTCATTGGTTCCCCCATAAATTTTCTGTACCCGTGCATCCACAAAAAAGCGTGAAATCGGGTATTCCTGCATGTAACCGTAGCCGCCAAAGAGCTGAAGTAACTGATCAATCACTTCACATTGAGTGTCGGTGATAAAGCATTTCAGTGCGGCAACTTGAGTGACACTTAACTGCTGTTGTTGATACAGCGCTGCACATTGATCTACAAAGGCTTGTGCGGCTTTTGCTTTGATTTGCGCGTTTGCGAGCACAAAGCGTGTGTTTTGCATTTGACTTAACGGTTGTCCGAAAGCTTTGCGTTCCAGCACATAGTCTTTAGTAATTTCAATGGCGCCTAAAATTGACCCCAACGCCATCATGGAAATGCTTAAACGTTCGCGAGGTAACTCTTGCATTAAATAAGTAAAGCCTTGTCCTTCTTCACCCAAACGCTGAGTTGTAGACACATAAACATCATCAAAAAATAGTTCGGCTGTATCTTGAGCATGTAGCCCGATTTTTTGTAATGAACGGCCTTTTTTAACGCCGTCTAACGCAGAGTCGACTAAAAAAATGGAAATGCCTTTTGCTTTGGCTTGCGGATCGGTTTTTGTTACTAAAACGATCAGATCGGCATGCAAACCATTTGAAATAAAAGTTTTTGAACCATTAATACGATAGTGGTCATTTTCTAAAATGGCTTGAGTGCGTATGGCCTGTAAGTCTGAACCAGCATTGGCTTCGGTCATGGCAATTGCAGTGACAACTTCGCCTGTCACCATTTTCGGTAACCAATAACGTTTTTGCACTTCGGATCCAATATTTTGCAGGTAAGGAGAGACCAACTCATTTTGCCCGCCAATGGCAACCGCCAAAGATGCAAAACCCGCTTGAGCCGTTTCTTGAACCAGCATGAGTGAGTAATGAACTGGAGCACCGTAGCCACCATATTCTTCGGGTACATCGACGCACAAAAAGCCATTTTCCCCAAGACGAAGCCATAGGTCACGTGGGATAAGGCCATCGTGTTCCCATTGTTCGTAGTAAGGAGCAACCTGTTCTTTTAAGAACCTGCGATAGCTGTCCCGAAATAGTTCAAATTCTGTATCGTGTGGCATGTTGAACCTTTTTTTAGGCAAAAGTGAGGCTAAGGCCCAAACCAAAGTTTGAGCTTGCTTTTCTATTTCAATTGCTTATTGCTTTAAGGTAGGCACCCGAATAATCAGTGGGTTTTCGGCCTGCTTTTGATAAAGTTCATCAATTAAAGCGGCTCGACGCTTGGTAATATTGCCTTGATTGAGGTTGCCTTTATCGGTCACTTCACCTGCATCGAGTTGAGGTGGCTCGGTCATTAAATAAAGCATTGAGACTGTATTTGAGCTACCGGTCGCATCTTTATTAAAGGTCGTTAAAAATTGGCGGAACCATTGCTGGACTTTAGGATGCTGTAGTATCTCTGCTGGAGAATGTTCGCCCAGCTTAATGCCAGCTTGTTGAGCACAAGCATCTAGTTTTGGAAAAATCAAAAAACCAACCGCATTCAGGTTTGAACCTGTAATACAAACATCTTGAATCAGTAAATTACCTTGAATGAGTACTTTGTTGCGTAGTGTGCCCACATTCACAAAAGTACCTGTATTGAGTTTAAAATCTTCGGCAATTCGTCCGTCGTACATCAGACCTTTAGTTGGATCATTCACATCGACCAAACGAACAGCATCGCCAGTATGGAAAAAGCCTTCATCGTCAAACACAGTGCTTTGCTGGTCTGCCTTTAAACGCCAATAACCTTTCATGACATGTTTGCCACGAACACAAAACTCAAGTTTGTCACCACATGGAACCAACTTGATTTCGCATCCCGGAGCCGGGTAACCAATAAAGCCAGCCATCACACGTGGGCCAGTGGTAAAAGCGCAAGAGGGAGCAGTTTCAGTCATGCCCAATCCGCTCATAATGCGAATTTTTTCTCCGCAATGTTGCTGAGCAATTTTATCGAGTCTGTTCCAGCCCGCTTCTGAAAGCGCTGCACCTGCAAAGAATAAAATTTTAACTTTGGCAAAAAAGCGGTCTCTTAATTCTTCATCTTTTTCTAAAGCTTCGGTGAGTTCTTCCCAACCTTTTGGCACATTTAAATAAACGGTTGGAGAAATTTCTTTCAGATTACGAATGGTTTCGTCAAATTTTCCTGCAACGGGTTTGCCGTCATCAATGTAAATGGTGCCACCGTTATAGAGCGCAATGCCGACATTGTGACTACCACCAAATGTATGGTGCCAAGACAGCCAGTCGAGTAGGACAGGTGGTATTTCTTCAAACTCAGGGAAAGTCTGTAATAACATTTGCTGATTCACACACAACATTAAATGCGTGGTTGGTACAGCTTTAGGCAATTTGGTTGAACCTGACGTAAATAAGAATTTAGCAATTTGGTTTTCATCAAGGGTTTGATAAAACTCTTGAACATTTGAAACAGGCGTATCTAATAGCGATTGAAAAGACGTGCAGATCTGATCACCCACAATCCCTTTATTGGTCACCACTTCAATATCAGGCGTAATACATGCCTGAATAGCTTTGGCGAAGGTTTGTCCATCGTTGGCATAGACCATACCCGGTGTCAGCACTTCAAACACATGTTTAAGTTTGCCAAAGTCTTGGGAAATCAGAGAGTAGGCGGGTGAAATCGCCGAGAAAGGCACGCCTGCCAGCATGGCAGCCATAGACAGTGTTAAATGTTCGAGATCATTACCACTTAAAATGACCAGAGGTCTTTCTTTGCTTAACTTACGTTCATGTAATGCCTGAGCAATGTGCCATGCACGTTGTAAAACTTCTGCATAACTCAGTTTAACCCATTCACCTTGAGCATTGCGTTTTGCTGCAAAAATATGGTCGGGCTTGGTTTGTGCAAAATGAATTAACCGATCTGTCAGTTTTTGTGGATACGGTTTTAATTGCTCTTTTGGGCTGATATAGAGCGTGTCATCTTTATGGTGATAATGAATATCATGTTGCCCTAATTTTACGAACCGTTCGCGGTCTTGTGATTGAGTGGCATTCATTTGCATTTCTTTCACTCCATGGGGAAGCGCATCACTGCGCTTTAATTTTTTGCATCATGCAATTTTTATTTAATCTGTTGTTGTCCGCATTAGCCTGACTAAATCGGGTAATGACGTGATTGGGTCTGAATGGTGATCCAGCGTAGTTCGGTAAATTCGGCAACAGAGACTTTACTACCAAAACGTCCGTAACCACTCGATTTTGTTCCGCCAAATGGCATTTGAGCTTCGTCATGTACGGTTGCGCCGTTAATATGACAAATACCCGAATCAATTTGTTGAGCCACTTCCAGTGCTTGCGAAATATTTTGACTAAACACTGCCGAAGAAAGGCCGAACTCGCTGTCATTTGCCAGTGCTACGCCTTCTTCAATGCTTGAAAAACGTTGAACTGTGCATACAGGTCCAAATGATTCTTCGCGGTAAAGCAGCATGTCAGGTTTAATATTGAGTACCAGCGTCGGTTGCATGGTGGTGTCTTCAATATGAATGCCTAAAGGTAAGTCAGCCCCTTTGTTTTGAGCATCTTCCAGCAAATGCTGAATACGGTTTGCAGCACGTCGACTTTCTAAAACACCGAGTACATTGTCTTTTGAAATTGGATTACCTGCCCGAATAGAACGCGTTTTCTCAATCAGCTTTTCAATAAACTGGTCGGCAATTTTGTCTTGAACCAAAACACGTTCGGTCGACATACAGATTTGACCCTGATTAAAGAACGCTCCAAAAGCGACTGCATTTACGGCTTCATGAATATCAGCTTCATTTAAAACCACGACAGGCGCCTTACCACCCAATTCAAGTAAAACTGGTTTTAAATATTTAGCCGCAGTCTCGGCAATAATTTTTCCGACTTTGGTTGAGCCGGTAAAATTAATACGCTTCACGGCTGGATGAGAGACTAAACGCTCCACGATTTGTGGTGCATCTTCGGCGGCATGGGTAATGACATTCACTACACCTTCACCAAGACCTGCTTCATGTAACACTTCACCAATCAGACGATGTGTTGCTGGACAGGCTTCCGATGCTTTTAACACTACCGTGTTACCACAAGCCAAAGGCATAGCAAGCGCACGTGTTGCCAAAATGACAGGGGCGTTCCAAGGTGCAATCCCTACAATGACACCGCAAGGAACCCGTACACCCATCGCAAGATTGCCCGGCACATCTGACGGAATGAGGCTTCCGTCAATTTGTGTGGTCATTGCTGCGGCTTCACGTAACATGTTGGCAGCAAGATGAACGTTAAACCCATACCATGTTGCAGTTGAACCTGTTTCTTGCATTCCAGTTTTAATGAATTGCTCGGTCTTTTGATCCATTAAATCGGCTGCTTTTAATAAGCGTAAACGGCGTTCGGTAGGCGAGAGTTTCGACCATATTTTAAAAGCTTGTTGTGCCGAGTCTATTGCACGATCAACATCTTCCAATGTTGCAGCAGCAGCTTTTGTTGCCACTGATCCATCTATGGGACTAATACGCTCAAACGTTACCTGATTTGATGCATCAACAGATTGACCGTGAATAAGTAACTGTACATTTTGCATGGGTTGTGTCCTTACATTGCCATTAGAGAATCAAAAGTTAACCAGTACGTTTATAGCTCTGTAAACCCGGTTTAATTGATTTTTCATCTAAAAATTGTTTCAAACCTTCTTGGCGACCATTTTCTGTATCGCGGTGGATACATTGATCAAGTTTGGCATATAAGTAATCTTCATTTTGATCCCAAGTCAGTTCACGGCAACGCTTAAAGCCATTTTTAGCGGTACGAAGAACCACAGGGTTTTTCTCAAGTAGACAGTTTGCAAGCTCAGTCACTTCTGCTTTTAACTGTTCAAGCGGTACGCTTTTATTCACAAGGCCCATCGTTTCAGCTTCTTTACCACTAAAGGTTTTACCCGTCATGATGTAGTACAAAGAGGCACGGTGACCAACAGTGTCTGCCATTGCTTTGCTTACAAGGTTACCCGGTGGGATCCCCCAGTTAATTTCAGATAAACCGAAAGTTGCTTCATCTGCTGCAATTGCGAGATCACACGCCACTAAAGGTGAGAAACCGCCACCAAAGCACCAGCCGTTGACCATGGCAATGGTTGGTTTTGAATACATGCGAAGAAGTTGCCACTGCCAACGGCATGAGTCACGGCGAATACGTTCTTGATAAATTTCTGGTTGAGTATCGACTTCACGGAAATATTCCTTCAAGTCCATGCCTGCTGTCCAAGAATCACCTGCACCCGTCAACACAAGCACACGTGCATTTTGATCAAGTTCTATGGCTTCGAGTACATCAATCATTTCACGATTGAGTGTCGGGCTCATGGCATTTTTCTTTTCTGGGCGGTTTAGTGTTACCCATGCAATTCCATCTTCAACTTTAACATCTACGGTTTCCCAGCGGTTTTCATAACTCATCTTCATACTCCTTGAATGATTTTTAGCTGTTCTGGGATTTAATTTAATATCAGCTAAACTTACATTCAAGTGTTTTTTGTAAAATTTCATAAATATTTCATAATTAATTGTATTCTAAACATTAATTAATTTTATTGATGATTTAATATAAAAATATGTTGATTTTTTAGTAAGTTTAACTGATATTTTTGCTGTGTTTAAACAATAATACACAAAGGGCTAAATGGAACGACTAGTCAATAAGGGATAACACAATGGAAAAGATATTAGGACAGTCTGCAAGGGCAAAAATCACGTTGCTATTATGCTTTGCAATAGCAATTTTTGAAGGTTTTGATCTTCAGTCAATGGGGGTAGCCGCTCCAAGAATGCGGGCTGAGTTTATGTTGGACAATGGCCAGATGGCATGGGCATTTAGTGCTGCAATTTTAGGAACACTACCAGGTGCCATATTGGGCGGTAGGTTTGCAGATATCGTCGGGCGTAAGAAAATTCTGATTTTTAGTATTTTACTTTTTGGAATTATGTCTTTGCTAACGGCTTATGCTGCTAACTTTAGTTTGCTGTTACTCATTCGTTTTTGTACTGGTTTAGGAATGGGTGGGGCACTTCCAATGATGATTACACTGGCATCTGAAGCTGTACCTGATAAATATAAAGGAACCGCGGTGAGTATTATGTATAGCGGCATTCCTTTTGGTGGATTACTTACTTCTGTCGTTGCTATGTCGTTGGCAGGTGATGCAGAGTGGCGTCATATTTTCTATATTGGTGGGATTGCGCCAATTCTACTCATTCCACTGATTATGCGCTTTTTACCTGAGTCTAATGATTACCTGCAACGTAAAGGTCAAGCGCAAAAAACCACGCCATTTTTGGAAGTTTTATTTGCCAAAGAACGTCGTATGTCAACCATTCAGCTTTGGGTCAGTTTTTTCTGTACGCTCGTTGTACTGTATTTCTTGTTGAACTGGTTGCCGTTGCTGATGGGCGCGCAAGGCTTATCGAAACTTCAGGCAAACTATGTGCAGATGGGCTACAACGTGGGTGGAATTTTAGGTTCAATCCTCATGGGTGTCTTACTTGATAAATTACGCATGAGCTTTGTGATTAAGCTGATTTATCTCGGCATTTTATTCTCACTGTGCTGTTTGGCAATATCCCCAAACGTTGCCTTACTTGCACTTTCGGCAGTGGGCTGTGGTTTATTCATTGTGGGCGGACAATCGGCGTTGTATGGTCTGGCTGCCATGTATTATCCAACCGAAATGCGTGGGACGGGAGTGGGGGCAGCGGTTGCAATCGGGCGTATTGGTTCTTTTGCAGGGCCTTTAATGGCAGGGTTTTTACTCTCGCTCGGACAAAGTTCGACCATTGTAATTGGTTCAAGCATTCCAGTGATTTTAATTGCAGCGATCTCTGCATTACTTCTTGTCAAAAAACCTAAACAGCCTGTACATTTAGTACAAAGCTCAGGTGCTGGCTAAGTTTCAACGAAAGTATGGGGTTCGAGCCTCATACTTTCATTACAGATTTTCTTATGTTGATTGAAAGGTTATGGTACGTTCAAATTTAGTTCAAAAAAAAGCAGAAGATGAGCCGAAATTAAGTTACATGATCGCTCGTGTTGACCGGATCATTAGTAAACATTTAACCGAACATTTAAAAGAACTTGAAATTACCTTGCCGCAATTTACGGCACTTTCGGTTCTAGCTTCAAAAAGTAATTTATCCAATGCCAAGCTTGCTGAACGTTCTTTTATTAAGCCGCAATCGGCTAACAAAATTTTGCAAGATTTATTGGTTAATGGCTGGATTGAGAAAAAACAGGACCCAACCCATGGCCGCCGTATTTTAATTACCCTGACTGAAAGCGGTGTTGAAAAGCTAAATACATGTAATGAAGTGGTTTTAAAAGTCGAAGAAAAAATGCTTGAAGGCATTGATATTAACTTGGCTTATTTAATCCGTAATAATCTCGATATTATGGTCAATAATCTTAAAAATTTTTGATGAAAGATAGTTTGCAATTTAATTTATTAAACTTAATCGAAATGCTTAAGCACTGATTCACACAGAAAATTTATTTCATTTTACAAATGAACTTGCTAGCATCGAAGTGACGTTTTTGGTGATGTGTGGCAGCGAATGTCTTCAGGACAACAAGTTTTACTTAAACTAAGAAAAATGATTATTTCAGGGGAACTTGAAGGCGGTGCCAGAATTGCCGAAATTCCGACTGCCGAGTTACTTGGTGTTTCAAGGCAGCCTGTCCGTATTGCCTTTCGCTTGCTTGAGCAAGAAGGCCTCCTGATTAAAAACCCAACTCGTGGTTACACGGTTCGTGAAATTTCAGAACAACTGGTTCATGATGCGCTCGAAGTGCGCGGTGTGCTGGAAGGGTTGGCTGCAAAAACTTTGGCAGAACAGGGCTTAAGCGAAGAACAGAAAAAGACATTGCAACACTGCATTCAAGAAACTGAAAAACTCTTTAATGAAACAGACGAGTTTGGCGATGCTGAGCTAGAACGTTATCATCATTTTAACGTCATTTTTCATGACACGATTATTGAGGGCGCGCAAAACGTCGCACTCATCCAAGCCTTAGCAAAAAACAACCAATTGCCGATGGCTTCTGCTCAAGCCATTACCTATGACCAGAACCAAGCTTTGTCAGAATATCGTCGTTTGCACTATGCGCATTTACAGCATTGTTCGATTTTCGATGCATTGGTACATCGTCAGGCAGGGCGTGCTGAAACCTTAATGCGCGAACACAGTAGTGTGGTGATTTTGGGTGAAACCCTAAGAAATGTTCTCAGCGCTTAAAGTGAAAAGTTCCTTTATTTTTGAATAAAGGAACTCGGTTGTTAAAGCTCAATCACAAGATGTTTGGTTTTTGCACGAGAACAGCAGGGCGTAAATTGGTCATTTAGTGCATGTTCCTCATCGGTCATAAATAGATCCCGATGATCTGGCGTGCCTTCTACAACGCGTGTAATACAGGTACCGCAAATGCCTTGTTCACATGAAACCGGGATATCAAAACCATTTGCAATTAATGCCTCAGTAGCAGTTTGCTCTGGTAGTACTTCAATTCGACGGCCCGTACCTTTCACTTCAATCGTGAAAGCTTCATCGTTAGAGGTATCTACTTTTTGAGCGACAAAATGCTCTTGATGTAACTGATCGCTATGCCAATCTGCTTGTTCGGCTGAGCTCATGACAAACTGCATAAACCCTGTTGGTCCACATACATATAAGTGTCTGTTTGGTGAAACTTGGCCTAAAACCTCTGCCATATTACATTCGGTATCTGGCTGATCTTGAATATGAAAATGGACTCGGTCACCAAAGTGCTCGGTTAAGTTGCCATAGAAGGCAATCATTTCATGACTACGAACAAAGTAGTGTAATTCGAAAGGTATATTGGCTGACTTAAGCCGATACGCCATCGACAAAATAGGGGTAATACCAATACCACCCGCAAATAAAACTGCCTGCTTTGTTTGAGGGTGAATTTCAAATAAATTGCGTGGTTCACCAATCTTTAAATGGTCGCCTTCACGATATTCGGTGTGGATGCAACGTGAGCCACCGCGTGAATTGGCATCATGTAAAACACCAATGACATATCGATGCTTTTCAGTGCAGCAGTTTGAAAGTGAATATTGACGAATTAGACCGTTTTTTAGATGCACATCAATATGTGCACCTGCCTCAAAATTCGGTAGCGCTGTACCATTTGCCGAGACCAACTCAAAAGCACGTATGGTAGGGGTAAGCTGGTGAATTTTCTGAATAATAACGTCCATGTTCATACTCCTTTAAATAATCCGAATGTTTGGAAACTTCTGTGCGGATGTTTCAGGAGGTGTTTTATTTTCTTCGGCAAGTAGTCGCTCAATCACCTTACGAGACTGTACACCACCTGCGTCGATGTTGAGCATGAGTAATTTGCGATGTGGATTGTTTAAAATATTTTGCTGCTGTTGCTCAAGCATTTCTAAATCTTCAGTAAAGATTTTGCCTTGGCCTTCACGGATTTGATCGGTGAGTTCTGCATTGTCAGGCTGGAAGTTACGTGCCATTCCCCAGAAATACCAGTGTGAGGTTTCGGTTTCCGGTGTAATAAAATCGACCACAATTGAGGAAACTTTTTTGTCATTTGGTGCATGGTAACCACCGTGTCCGGCATGCGCTACACCCACTTCAATGTGGACATTACTTGGCGCAAAGAAGTGGCAACGTTGCCAACGGTCAACGGGTACATCATCTGCTAAGTGGTTACCACGAAGCGCCATTTGCCAAAATGGAGGTGCGATCACATTTTCCATATAGCGTTCGGTAACGACATGGTCGCCGTCAACTTTAGTGACTGGTAATGATTCATCAATTTCTTTTTGTCCGATGCTGCTGGAGTGAACATAGGTCTCGTGGGTTAAATCCATCAGGTTATCGACCATCAAGCGATAGTCACACTGAATGTGAAACAGGCCTCCGCCATAGCTCCATTCTGGATGCTCTGCCCATTCTAAAGTTGGCAGTTTTGCTTCATCTGCTAAAGCTTTCTCGCCTGGCCATATCCAGATAAAACCGAACTTTTCGACAACTGCATATACTTTGTTGCAAGGGAAACCATTGACACGTTGAGCTGGCATTGAAACGGTCTTTCCGTCACAACCCATGACTAAGCCATGATATCCACATACGAGGTTGCCATCTTCTACATAGCCAAGTGAAAGTGGGGCACCGCGATGGGGGCAAAAATCTTCAACGGCTGCAACTTGGTTTTCTTTGCCACGGTAAAAAACAATTTTTTCACCACAGATAGTGCGACCTAATGGTTTGTCCTGGATTTCTTCTGGGCGGCAGGCAACATACCAAGCATTTTTAATGAACATTGTGACGACTCCTTATCACTTATTGGATCCAATTTATAGTAAATAAAAATATTGGTCAATTGATAAGCAGTATATTTTTTAAAAATATTGATCTATGTGTTTAGTTGTTATGTATGTATTTTAATGTTGTTGAAGGCTTTTTGTATTTCTTTTAAATTTTGTGGTTGAAATTTTTATTAGCTTTTATTTGGATCCATACTTCTCAATCCCATACTAGATTTGGATAGCTCTTGAAGTTACAAATTTAAAAATGGATAAATAATTTATGGATCCATATTTTTTATTTCATAAAGTTAAAATAAATTATAAATATATTTTTCAATAGCTTGATTTGTTGTTAATTAAATTTTAAAAATATTGTTGATTTTTTGGATCCAAATATTCAGTATAGAAAAAGAGCAGGATGCTCCAAAAAAAATATTCCTCTAGGTCATTATGGATACGGATATGCATAACCACCCAATCGCTCTTATCGGCAATGTCGTGTGTATCTCTTATCCACATTGGGAGATACACAAATGGAAAGAGATGTTTTAAGTGAGATCAATCAAAACAACATGAGTCGCTACCAATGGTTCATCATTTTGATCTGTATTTGTCTCAATATTATTGATGGCTTTGACGTGATGGTAATGGCATTTACCGCTCCATCCGTGTCAGCAGAATGGTCACTTTCAGGTGCACAAATTGGTTTGTTACTCAGTTCCGGCCTGTTTGGAATGGCTGCTGGTTCCATTTTTCTCGCACCGTTAGCCGATAGAATCGGTCGCCGTTTACTTATCTTGGTTTGTCTTGTGATTGCAGGTCTTAGCATGTTGGGCTGTGCTTTTGTACAAAGTCACGACATGTTGGCAGCACTTCGCTTTATTACTGGAATCGGGGTGGGTGGCATTCTTGCAAGTAGTAATGTATTGGCAAGTGAATATGCCAATGCTCGCTGGCGCAGTCTTGCAGTGAGTTTAATGTCTACAGGTTATGGCATTGGCGCGACACTTGGCGGAGTACTATCACTGGCATTGATTGAGCATTTGGGTTGGCGTTCAATCTTCTTGGCAGGTGGGGTTACCACTATTGCAATGCTGTTGATCAGTGCCTGGTTATTACCAGAATCTTTAGATTATTTACTCGCGAAAAGACCAAAACAGGCACTAGAACGTATTAATGCAACTGTAAATCGTATGGGGATAAATGAATTACCGGTTATGCCGCGTTATGAAAAAATCAGTACGCAAAATGGCAGTGAGCTGAGCAAATTATTTGCAGGACAGCTTGGATTTCAAACACTTTGTCTTTGGTTTGCATTCTTTTTAGTGATGTTTGGCTTTTACTTCGTGATGAGCTGGACACCAAAAATTCTTATTTCAATGGGGATGTCACCTGAACAAGGTGTAAGTACCGGTATTTTAATTAGTATTGGTGGGATTTTCGGGGCAGCCATTATTGGTTTATTGGCATCACGTATGAAAATTTTCTATGCCTTAAGCCTGTTTTTAGGTTTAACCTCGGCATGTGTTTTCCTATTTGTCGCAGTCTCTGCTCAAGTCAGTGTTGCACTCATGGTGGGGTTATTACTTGGCACACTTATTAATGGCTGTGTAGCCGGTTTATATTCGATTTCTCCAACAATTTACGATGCTGAAATCCGTAGTCGTGGCGTAGGCTATGCCATCGGTTTTGGTCGGATTGGGGCAATTTTATCGCCAACGGTTGCAGGCATTTTTTTAGATCAAGGGATTGCACCCGCAACGCTGTACGCCTATTACGGTGTGGTGTTTATTTTAGCCATTTTCCTGATTTTAAGTTTAAGTAATGCTTTTTACCGAAGTCAGAAAGAGCAGAACTACTCGCTTAAAACAGCACCTTAAATCATTAAAAATTAAATAGTTGAGATAAAAAATGAAAAAGACACCATTATGGGTGGGGGTATGCTTGTGCCCGTTATTGAGTCAAATTGCGCATGCCGAGTTTATTGCAGACCGTAAAGCTGAGCTGACACTACGTAATTTTTACTTTGACCGAGACTATAAAAAAGACCCATATCCCTATACCGCAGCCAGAGATTGGGCGCAGGGTTTAATTTTTAAAGGACAGTCTGGTTATACCGAAGGGACAGTTGGGTTTGGTATCGATGTATTGGCAATGGCAGGCTTTAACCTGATGGGAAGCCGTGCTGATGACTATGCACGTAGTGGCTTATTGCAAGTTAATCCTGACAACTCGCGTGATGATTATTATGGAAAAATAGGTATTACAGGGAAGGCGAAATTCAGAAAAAATGAGCTATTTTTAGGAGATATGGTTCCACAATTGCCGACCCTATTTTCATCGCCAGCGCGTTTGTTCCCACAGACTTATCGCGGTATTCGCTTTGTTTCTAATGAAATTCCAAATCTTCAACTCGAAGGCTTTTATGTCGACGAAGTACGTCAACGCGACTCGATTCGTTTTACCGATGTTGGCACGGATAATATCAATCATCGTTTTGATAAAGCGGCAACCACCGATTCTTTTTATACCTTGGGAGGAAGCTATCAGTTAAAGGATTATCGCCTACGAGCTTATCATGCCGAACTCAAAGACATTTACCAACAACAGTTTTTGGGTTTTAACGGCAAACAACCTTTAAATGATCAACTTAACTTTTTAAGTGACGTGCGTTTTTTTAACAGTGAGGAAACTGGAGGTAAAAAAATAGGAGAGGTCGATAACCGCCATATCAGTGGTTTATTTGGTTTGAACTATCAAAATCATACGCTTTCTTTGGGCTACATGCAGTCGTTTGGTTCAACTGGTCTGCCGTTTTTGTCGGGAACTGAAAGTCCAGTTGTGCTTGATTTTATGAGTTCGGACTATTCAAATAAAGACGAAAAAGTCTATTCAGTTCGTTATGAATATGATTTTAAAAATGCGCAGGTAGGTGATGTTTCATTAAACGGACTGCGTTTTATGACTCGCTATGCAAAAGGTGAAGACATTGATTTACTGCAATATGGCGATCAGCGTTTTAATGAAGAGTCGATGGAATTTGATTTGGGCTATAAAATTCCTGAAGGCAAGTTAAAAGGTTTGGGAATGCGGGCTCGATTTTCCCACTATCGCAACGATATGCCAACCAATATGACTTTTCATGCTGCGAATGAAACACGCTTGAATATTGACTATAGCTTTAAGTTTTAAACAGTAAATATGTTCAAACGGTTTCTAAAAATCGGGAAACCGTTTGAAAATTCTTTAAAAATTAATAAAAAATAGATATCGGGTGAAAAGGTGTCATCATTTTAACGTTGAATGTCATACTCTTTTCTAAACACCAGCAACACGCCTAATAAAATTGCGAGCATCCCAATAAGACCTGCTATTGGCAGTTTATTGCCTAAAATTAAAAAGTCGAGTAATGCAGTCACCACAGGAACTAAGTAGAACAAGCTCGTCACATTTACAATATTTCCCTGACTTAGTAGCTTATACAATAAAAGTTGGGCAACAACAGAAATCAAAACTCCAAGAAAAAGAACAGAGATAACAAGTTGTGAGTTCCAGTGGATTTCAAAATGTTCAAATGGAATAAAGATCAAGCATACGACAAGACTGATTGCATATTGTAAGGGTAATACTTCTGTAGGTGCTTGTTGAATCTTCTTCTGCATGATGGCACCAAAAGTCATGCAGAGTAGCGCGGCCAGTGCAAACAAAATACCAATAGGTGCAATCAAAGTCATAGACAAGCTTTTCCAGACCAGAAGAGTCAGGCCTGCTAAAGAGATACATAAACCTAGCAAGCGTGTTTTTTGTATATTTTTCTCCATGATGCATAGCGTTAGAATTGGCTGTATTCCCAAAATAGTCGCAATTAAACCTGGTGTAACGCCATGTGCCATTGCTTGAAAATAACAGATCGAATAACCCGCAATAATGAGAAGTCCAGTGAGTAACACTTGTTTGCGACTCCCATGTTTAGGCAATAATTTTTTTCTATACAGAGCAAGTAAGAGGAGGACTATTAAAGCAGTTGAAAATCGTAAAATTAATAAAGCGATTGGTGATGTGTTATCGAGCCCCCAACGAGTAAAGATCGCAGCGCAGCCCCATAATAGAACAAATCCTGAAGTGGCACTTTGTGCAGCAAGTGTACTTTTATTGAGACGCATGGAATCACTCCTAGTCATTTAATTCCTAAGAAATTATTAAATTTTAAAATAAAAAATGATGATAAAAAGTTATCGAAAAAAGCCTTCAAATCAATGTGACGGCCTGCTGAATAAGGTAAGTATTGTCCTATTATGAAATAATGAAAAGCGCATAATTCTTGAATATACTATTCGAAAATCAAATAGAAAGATTTGTCATGAATCTAAAGAACTTACAAATAGACTGGTTAACGTGTTTTGTTACGGTGGTTGATACTGGTTCACTCTCAAATGCGGCTCCTGAGCTGTATCGATCACAATCTGCGGTCAGCATGCAATTGAAAAAATTAGAAGAAGCTGTGCAATGTCAGTTATTGATCAGAACCCATAGACAGATAGAACTTACCCCTCAGGGGCAGGTGCTATTAGGATACGCGCGGCGAATATTAGATTTGCATAATGAAGCTGTGATGGCATTTCATGGGGAAGAGTTAAGTGGAAAAATACGTTTAGGAGTTCCTGATGATTATGCTGTGAAATATCTGACCCCTGTATTGAAACGATTTGCACCTCGTTATAGTGGGGTTGAAATTAAACTCATTTGTGAACAATCCACCTCCTTAATTCCTCGTATAGAAAGTGGTGATATTGATCTGGCTTTAATTTCCAGAGATAGCAAGCGTCAAGGTAATTTATTATTTCATGAGCCAATGGTTTGGGTGGGATCACCACAGTTTGAGCTTTGGCGTGAAGATCCTGTGCCTATTGCAGTGTATGAAAGTACCAGTTCAGCTAAAAAGAGTGCAATTAACTCTCTTGCCTTGCAAGGGCGCCGTTATCGTGTGGTTTACAGCAGCTCAAGTTTGGTTGGACAAATTGCTGCTGTTGAAAGTGGATTGGCTATTGCTGTGTTTACTCTATGTAGTGCGCCACAGCATTTAGAAATTCTTGGAGCAGAACATGGGCTAGGTCCTTTAGAGCCAATGGAGGTCGCGGTTTACCGAAGCCAGGCTTCTCGTGACTCAAAAGCTGTAGATCACTTAAACGATCTTTTAGTTAAAACGCTTAGACACGCTGTATCGATTTAGTACTCGGATATGGGATTTAAATAGACCTATTTCTTTAGTACTTTAATTTGTGAAAAGGCTATTACTCGCTCTAAATAAATGCTTTTCCTTCACCCATCCCGATAAAAATTTCACATTGTGGCGTTACAACCGCTATGATTTCTAATAAATGAAAATCTCATAATAACAAGTTCCGTGAGAGCAGTTAAAAATGAAAAAAATGACAGCGGTTTGGGTCTGTTTAGCTTCATTATCGACCTTTAGTCTAGCCAATGATTCTACGGGCTATGTTGGCACAGGCGGTATTCAGTATCTTAAAAACGCGCAGATAGCGATGCAAAGTGAAGACTTATTTATTAGCAAAAAGCTGATCAAGGTTGATTATGTTTATAAAAATTTAAGTAAGCACGATATTACTGAAACCGTGTTATTTCCCTTACCGCGTATCGATAATTTCTTTGAAGCGGATTTTGCCCATACCGAAGCACTGTTAAAAAGTTTTAAGATTATTGTCGATGGTCAAAATATAAAACCTACAATGCATGTACGTACTTTTATCCAAAAGGATGATAAGTCGCCGATGATAGATAGCACAGAGGCATTTCAACAATGTGGCTTTAGTCAGGTAGATATGCTCAATCCTTGGGTTAGAAATAAAGATGATGATGAATATTATCAAGAGAAATTGAGACAATGTAAGCAGCCACAAGTACAGAAAATATTGGCGAACTTTAAAAAAGATGATGAAATCCCATGGTCATCACAAGTGATCTATAGTTGGAAGCAAACCTTTAAAGCCAATGCTTTGACCAAAATTCAGCATCAATATCAACCTTTGGTGGGTGGTTCTGTTGCGCTATATCCTGATGAATATAATCAGAACTTTTGTATGGATGCGCAATTTAAACAAGGCTTAAAAAAAGCCAAAGCAGAAAATTCACCGTTTAACGCTTTAAGCTATATTCTGATCACAGGGGCAAATTGGGCTAAACCGATTGAAAATTTTAAATTAACGATTGAGCGTGATAAGAATGAATTGGTTTCATTTTGCTGGAATGGCAAAGTCGAAAAAATTAACCCAACTCAATTTCAGATGACCAAGCGTAACTTCGTTCCCAAACAGGATTTGGATATTATTTTTGTAAGAGTGAAATGAGTCAATTTGCAAATGACTGCAACAAAAATTAATAAATAGGTAGCTTAATCAGGCTTTTCACTCTCATACTATATAGCAAGAAAGGGATAGCGAGCTTTGGTTTAAAGTGAATTTAAAGAATCTGGAAGCATTTTACTGGGTGGTGACGCTGAATAGTTTTAATAAGGCAGCGACAAAATTACAGACTACTCAGCCTGCGGTATCACAGAAAATCACTGCAATTGAAAATGACTTAGGATTTAAAGTTTTAGATCGAAGCTTTCGCCAACTGAAACCAACGCATAAAGGGATGACCTTATTTAAATATGCTGAAAAGTTGATGCGTTTAGAAACTGAACTCATCGCAGAATTAACTGAAAATCAGCATTTGACAGGTACAATTCGTTTGGGCGTTTCGGAAACCATTGTCTACACTTGGTTGGTGGAATATATCGAGAAAGTTCAGCAGGAATTCCCTAAAGTTTCTGTAGAAATCGTAGTTGATCTGACCCCGAATTTACAAGAAGGCGTACGCACAGGTGATCTGGATATGGCCTTTTTACTCGGTCCGACGCTGGCTTTTGAATGTATTGAACAGGCACTTTGTGATTTTGAACTCAGCTTCTTGGCTTCACCTTCATTTAAAGGAGGGATTGCTCAAATGTCCTTTAAGACCTTAATGTCACATACCATTTTAACCTATCCAAAAATTACCTATCCCTATAAAGAGCTTAAAGCCAAAATGAAGGAACAAGGGTTGGATGAGCCGCTTTCAATCACCAGTTATTCCTTGGCGACATTATTACGACTTGCTGAGCAAGGTTTGGGGATCGCTGTGGTGCCGACCTTAACTGCCTTGAAGGAGATCACTGACGGTCGGCTGGAAATCTTAAATACGCCGATTCGCCTAAAGACCTTCCACTTTACCTCGGTGTATATTCATGGCAACGATGTGGCCTTGAAAGAAAAATTAACTGACGTTGCGGTGATGGTGTCGGATAGTGCCATGAAAAGACTGAATGCGCAGATTAATACCTAAATGATTGGCGGCATTTTCCAGTTCTTTTTCTCATTCTTATAAGCATTGCTTATTTGCCAAGTGATAAACACAGCTTATAGAACGTGATAAGTAAAATTTATCATTAAAGATATTGAAAATAAAAATATTTAAAATTCAAAATCTTGAGTTTAACGATTGTTGTAAAAAGTCGTATTGTTCAGCTGGCTTTGCTGTGTTTTTATCTTAAATACAAGATTTGATGAACTCATGTGGTCATTCAGGAACAGAGAATCTTGGTTATTGAAAAGGATTGAAGAAGATCATTGGTCAAAAATGATATTTCTGAATCAAATTAAAAATAGCGTTATTGAGCTCAAATGGATGAGGAACGCATTAATATGTCTTTACTGAAATCTTCTTTTTTATCAGATCGCCAGTGGGCCATTGTCGCCTCGATCTTTATGATGGCAACTTCTGCCATGGGACCTGGATTTTTAACCCAAACTGCAGTGTTTACAGTGAAATTAGGTGCTGCATTTGGTTTTGCCATTTTAGTTTCTATTCTGATTGATTATGTGGTGCAGCAAAATATTTGGCGTGTAGTGACGCTCACGCAAATGCGTGCATCCGATATTGCCAATAAGGCTTTACCTGGTAGTGGCTATTTACTTGCTTTTCTGGTGATTCTAGGCGGTTTCTTCTTTAGTATCGGAAATATTGCAGGTGCTGCATTAGGTCTGAATGCATTGTTTGGTCTGGATACCAAATGGGGAGGTATCCTCAGCGGTGCGTTAGCTATTTTGATTTTTGCATCAAGAAAAGCCACGCTTGCCATGGATAAAAGCATGATCGTGTTGGGATTACTGAAAATCATCCTGATCATCATTGTCGCAGTCATTGTGATGCCTCCTGTTGGGCAAGCGGTACAGCAAACCTTTGCGCCAGATCAGATCGACTTTGCCATTATTACCACCATTGTCGGTGGTACGGTGGGTGGCTATATCTGCTATGCGGGTGCACACCGTTTACTCGATAAAGGCGCGGTTGGCCCTGAAAATATTGATGAAGTTGCTAGAGCTGCGACCAAGGGCATTGTTGTGGTTGGCATCATGCGCTACGTATTATTCTTAGCGTTTTTAGGTGTGGTGGTCAGCGGTGCCACGATTGATCTCGCTAGTCATAATGCCAATCCGGCAGCTCAAGCATTCCAATATGCAGCGGGTACATTCGGTTTTAAATTATTTGGTTTAATTTTCTGGGCAGCGGGTATTAGTAGCACCATTGGCGCAGCATATACGTCAGTGTCATTCTTTACTGCATTTAAAAAGAACTTAACACCAAAACAAAGCAACTATACAACCATTACCTTTATCGCATTAGCTTTATTACTCTATGTGGTATTGGGCGCAACTCCAGCGGGTCTACTCATTTTTGTGGGTGGTTTTAACGGTTTGGTGCTGCCAATTGGTCTTACAATTTTTGTGTATGTTGCTGCATGCCGTAAAGATTTAATGGGTAATTACAACTATCCAAAATGGTTACTTATTTTGGGTGGGTTAACATGTCTGTTGACGTGGTGGATGGGTTATATGTCATTTACGACAGTGTTTAACTATTTGACCAAGCTTTAAGCCAGACGACGTGAAGAGATAAAGGAATAATGCCATGTTTGTAGATTTAAATAGCGATTTGGGTGAAAGCTTTGGCTCATGGAAAATGGGTAATGATGATCAGATCTTACCTGTCGTGACCAGTGCCAATATTGCTTGTGGCTTTCATGCTGGCGATCCGCTCGGCATTTTAAAAACAGTTCGTAAAGCCGTTGAATTGGGTGTCACAATTGGGGCGCATGTGTCTTATCCAGATCTGGTTGGTTTTGGTCGCCGGAATATGGATTTGTCACGTGACGAACTGATTGCCGATGTGCTTTATCAAATTTCTGCACTCGATGGTTTGGCGAAAGTGGCAGGCTCAAAAGTACAATATGTTAAACCACATGGCGCACTTTATAACACCATTGCCCATGACCAAGCTCAGGCAGCAGCTGTGATTGATGCGATTAAAATGTATAACCCTGAATTGGTTTTAGTGGCTTTGGCGGGGTCGAACTTAGTCGAGCAGGCACGTGCGGCTGGCTTAAAAGTTGTGTCTGAAGCATTTGCAGATCGCGCTTATAACAGCGATGGCTCATTGGTGTCTCGCCGTCTCGAAGGTGCGGTTTTACATGACTCGGCATTTGTTGCGAGCCGTGTGGTGTCTATGCTTAAAAATGGTGGGGTCGAGGCAATTGACGGTGTCTTTACCTCAATTCAGGCCGATACTATTTGCCTACATGGCGACACCGACGGTGCGCTAGAGATGTCAGCAGCCATTAAAGCCGAACTTGTAAAAAACAATATTGAAATTCGCCCATTTGTAAACAAAGCATAAGGATGAGCACCATGTATAAGGATATTAAAGTCGACCCAGCTCAGCTTGAAGCCGCTTTAGATGCGCGTTTAAAAATTCGTGCAGGTTTTGATAAACCGACAGCAGGCATGGCGGCAGGTATGACGCAGGTCAACATGATTTCGGTGCCAAAAGAGTGGGCCTATGACTTTTTACTCTATGCGCATCGTAATCCGCAAAGCTGCCCAGTACTTGATGTGCTTGAAGAAGGCATCTACGCAACTCAGCTTGCGGCAGATTCAGACATTCGAACCGACTTTCCACGCTATCGCATTTGGAAAGATGGTGAAATGGTCGATGAAGTGACCGATGCGAGCGAGATTTACAACGCCCATCCTGATTTGGTGACTTTCTTAATTGGCTGTAGTTTTTCGTTTGAAACAGCTTTGCAAGAAGCGGGTATTGAAGTTCGCCATATTCATGACGATACCAATGTACCGATGTATTTGAGCAATATTCAGTGTCAACCAGCAGGACGTATTTCAGGAAACATGGTGGTTTCCATGCGACCAATTCCATCACATCAAATTAGTGAAGCGGTAAAAATTACTTCACGTATGCCAAGCGTGCATGGTGCACCTGTACATATTGGTCACCCTGAAAGCTTAGGCATTAAGGATGTAAATAAACCAGATTTTGGTGATGCTTCCCGTATTGAAGCAGGTGAAATTCCGGTGTTTTGGGCTTGTGGGGTCACCCCGCAAGCAGCAGTCATGAACTCAAAAATTCCTTTTGCGATTAGTCATGCACCGGGTCACATGTTTATTACCGACATTCCTGACCGCGCTTGGATGGGCTAATTGGACTAAAGAACAATTAAAAGGATAAGCAAATGCGTTTTTTATCGGTAAACGCCGATTGTTTCCTGATTGAGCTTGCGAGCCTAGAGGAAACTTTGGCGTTGTACAATAAATTGCAAAATACGCAATTGAATGGAATTAAAGACTTAGTCCCTGCTGCAAAAACAATTTTGGTTTTTTTCAACGAGATCGGAACCAACTTTAAAACGCTGGTTGCTTCAATTCAGAGCCTTAAATTTGATGCTGGATTTGAGCGTAGCAGCCAAGCAATGATTGTACCTATTCGTTACGATGGTGAAGACCTTGCGCAGGTTGCCGAGTTACAAGGGTTATCGATCTCGGATGTGATTAGAATGCATCACCAAAGCGTGTGGAATGTGGCTTTTATTGGTTTTGCGCCAGGCTTTGCTTATATGAGCAGTCCCGACCGACCATTTACTGATATTCCGCGCTTAACGGTTCCGCGTAAAAAAATACCGTCAGGCTCTTTGGGCTTGGCTGGAAAATACTCTGGTATTTACCCAAAAGACAGTCCGGGTGGCTGGCAGCTAATTGGTACTACATCGGAAAAAATGTGGGATTTAGCGCGTAAAAATCCTGCTTTGTTGTTACCGGGCATGACTGTACATTTTAAAGATGTCACGCATCGTCCAACAACTGTAAATGTACCGCAGCAGATCATGCGCACAGTTGAGCCTAAACAATCGGTGCCACTGTTTACGATCACTGCGCCAAGTTTACAGATGCTGATTCAAGATGAAGGGCGCTTAAACCAGACCAATATTGGAGTTGGGGTGGCAGGTGCAATGGATTTGTCTGCCATGCATAGTGCTAATCGTGTTGCGGGTAACCCAACCGATACACCCGTTATTGAAGTTTTAAATGGTGGCTTAAAAGCCAAGATGCAACATGCAGGTGTTATTGCGGTGGCAGGTGCCATCTCAAACATTCGTGTGAAATTTGCCGACGGTCAAACCGTAGACTTTGCAAGCGATCAGCCGATTAATTTGGATGAAGGAGATGAATTTCAAATTCAGCCACCAACCGCAGGCTTAAGAAACTATCTGGCAATTCGCGGTGGTATAGACGTTGAACCTGTACTGAATAGTGCCTCGTTTGACAGCTTGGCAATGTTAGGGCCAGAGCCTTTAAAGCTCGGAGATACCATTTACCAAGGACAGGTGAAGGCGACCAACATTAGTGTAAATGAAGTGGGTAAAAGTGATTTACCACGAGCTGGTGAAGTGGTTGAGCTCGATATTGTAATGGGGCCACGCACTGACTGGTTTGAACGAGACAGTATTGAACTGCTCTGTCAGCAAGAATGGCTGGTAACCAATGAAAGCAACCGCGTCGGGCTAAGACTTTCAGGTGAGCAGCCTTTAACTCGCAAAATCACCCATGAACTGGAAAGTGAAGGTACATGCATTGGTGCTTTGCAGATTCCACCGAGCGGGCAGCCCGTTTTGTTTATGAATGATCATCCTTTAACGGGCGGCTATCCAGTCATTGGCTCTGTTGCTAAACACCATTGGGACTTGGTGGCACAGATTCCTGCAGGTTGCCGCATCAAATTTAAAAAAATTGCCGAATTTACAGATTTTGAGAATGAATGATGAATACAGAAAAATTATTGATTGCGAATCGTGGTGAAATTGCCGTTCGTATTATCCATGCTTGCCGTGACATGGGAATTGCTTCGGTCGCGTTATATGCAGATGATGACATTGGCAGCTTGCATGTTGAACTTGCAGACGAAGCATGGGGCTTGGCTGGTGCAACCGCCAGTGAAACTTATTTAAATATTACTGCCATTATCGAGATTGCAAAAAAATCCAAAGCGACGATGGTGCACCCAGGTTACGGCTTTTTATCCGAACGTGCTGAGTTTGCTCAAGCTGTGATTGATGCAGGCTTAAAATGGGTCGGGCCATCACCAAGTGCCATTGAAAAATTAGGCGATAAAATCGAAGCACGTAAAATTGCTGCTTCGGTGGGTGCACCCTTGGTTCAGGGTACGCAAGATCCACTCAACAATGCAGAGGAAGCTTTAGATTTTGCCAAACAGTTTGGTTTACCCATTGCCATTAAAGCTGCATTTGGTGGCGGTGGCCGAGGTTTAAAAGTCGCTTGGAAACTCGAAGAAGTCAAAGAGCTTTATGCGTCGGCAGTTCGAGAAGCAAAAGCTGCCTTTGGTCGTGGTGAATGTTTTGTCGAGCAATATCTCGATAAACCGCGTCATGTCGAAGCGCAAGTGATTGCCGACCAACATGGCAATATTGTGGTATTGGGTACACGTGATTGCTCGTTGCAACGCCGTAACCAAAAGTTAGTCGAAGAAGCGCCAGCACCATTTATTAGCGATGAGATTTATCAGCAAATCTTAAGCTCGGCAAAAAACATTTGTCAGGCTGCAAACTATGTGGGTGCAGGAACAGTTGAATACTTACTGAGTCGTGACGGCAAGCTTTCATTTTTAGAAGTAAACACGCGTTTGCAAGTCGAGCACCCGGTGACTGAAGAAACCTCAAAAGTCGATTTGGTGGTTGAGCAAATTCGTGTGGCACAAGGTGAAGTGCTCTCTATTAAAGAAACACCAAAAGCCCAAGGCCACGCCATTGAGTTTCGTATTAATGCCGAAGACCCAGCTCGCGGGTTCATTCCGGCCTTTGGTGTGTTGAGTTTATTCGAAGCGCCGTTTGGTCAAGGGGTTCGCGTGGATACAGGGGTTCGAACTGGGTCATTGGTTTCCAGCCACTTTGACTCACTTATGGCAAAACTGATTGTGACTGGCCCAACCCGCGAAGTTGCAATTGCCCGCGCTAAACGTGCGTTAAAGCAATTTAAAATTGAAGGTGTTGCTTCGATTTTAGATTTCCACCGTGCGGTACTCAATGAGCCTGATTTTAGTGATGAGTTTAATGTACACACGCGTTGGATCGAAAATGACTTTAAACAAGAGTTGAAATCGACTAAACGCGGCATTCCAAATCATCAACAACCAATGTTGCTCAGCTACATTGAAATTGATGGCAAGTTACACCGTTTGGGTTTACCTGCGGGCATGTTTGCACAAGGCCCAGCAACCACAGTTCAGGCACAAACAGCCGAGCCAGAAGTGAGCGCCGAGCATTTACTTGCCCCAATTAATGGTGTGATGAGCGCTTGGAAAGTCGAAAATGATGAGCAAGTCACAGAAGGTCAAGTGATTGCCATTATGGAAGCCATGAAAATGGAAGTGCAGGTACTGGCACATCGCAGCGGCGTTATTCAGATTGGCGCAGAGAAGGGTACGACTTGTCAGGCAGATAGCATCATTGGCCTAATTTATTAAGTCCATTTTCCCGACGTCAAAGTTCTAGCCTGATAAAGCAACGCTGCTTGATTAGGCTGAGCTCAATGTACATTTTCGGAACAGATGGATGTCTGAAAGGCTCTAGGAATTAATGGAGGAAATTTTGCTTAATAATCAAAATACTATGGGGAATATAACTAAACTCTAGGGAGAAGATAATTTATAACTGTGATGTTTATCACATATTTTTTCGGTTGCATAAAGTTTTAATTTATTATTTTTATTTTCTAATCTATTGTTTTTTAATATTTTAAAATATATCTACATTTTTCGTTACAACCCTTTGATCGACAAACTTTATGTTTATTTGCGATATTCGCTTGCAAACTTAGCAAAGGAATTTGCTTATGGCGTCATTTTATTTACGGAGTTGAGTGCAAGAATTCTGTTTACACCCATTCCAAGGAATAGATAAACTATTATTGGGATTGGTTATTTTGCGTATAGTACCGTTGATCCTGAATCATTATTTTAATTACAGAGGAATATTTTTGATAGGGATTAGTGCAATGCATATTTATGGATTGCTTTTGAACCTATACTGATTTCTAATAAAATCGTTTGGTTAAATCAACAAAAATTGCAACGAATAGCTGCTTTTATTTTAACCTTTTTTGCAATGCTTTTAGCTTATTCGGCAATGATATTTTCTAATTTATTTAGCTGTTTTCCAATTTTAAAATGGAGTTATTTGATGAACAATATAAAAATCAAAGTAAAGGATCAGTTTGAGGCTGAAAATATAGCCCTTGCCTTAATTCGGAAGGCAAATGAGCAGGAAATTCCTTTATTCAAAAGAATAGAGCATATTGAAATTGAAGGAGAGATCCTGCTACCTAATATGGAACTTCTATATGAGAATCCAAAAGATGGACGTATCTATAGATTTATAGAGGAGTTATAATTGAGTCGTTGAGATGCTAAGCCTCTCTACTGTATAACGGAGCCCATGGTCAAAAGATCATGGGTTTTTTATGCTTATCACTCTATTTTATAGAGGGTAAAAATTATTGATTCATTGAGTCATAAATAAAAAAATAGCTAAAATGATTTTTATAATAAAAAATTAAATTTTTTATGTGGAAATATATCGGTTGAGGAAAAAATTGTTCTTGAACACAACAAATTACATTAAATGTTAAATTAAAATGATCTTAATGATAATTTTTTATTATATATTTTTATATAATAATTGCTCTTGTTTTATAAGGTATCTTGAATGATAGATTGGATTTGTAAAATATGTAGAAAGTATAAAAGGTTTAATCCAAATACTTTGAAGTTAGGGCAAATTATTTGCTTTTATCAATATGAAGTGATTGCAGGAAAGCTGAAGAGCTTAATGAAAAAAGGAGTGATAATCAAAATAAAGAATAAAATCTTAACGGTGCTGGATAATGGCTTAATTCTTTACTTTAAAGATACTCAGGTTTACCCACTAGATGCACCAGCTCAGCTTGTTTATAAAATATTTGGTGAATGTCGATGTAGCAGAAATTGATGTCTCAATATCTAAATTAAACCGTTAAAGAGCTTAGATTGGAACGATAAACGAAATTCTTGTTGTATTAAAAGAATATTAAATAACAAGGATTTAATGTGTACGCTAAGATGAATAAAATCTTTTAGCTATAGGCAATACTTAGATAAGAACAAAAAAAGTAGAAAGTTTAAGTTTTTCAGTCAACTGAATAATCGTTTTAGAAATATGCTGAACCAGTTCGAATTAAAAAGCAGATAAAAGACAAGTAACCAGAATGTTAACAATGATGTCTATGTTGCACAAAAATTACACTAATTACATGTAAGGTATCAATCCTTACAAAGTAAAAATAGTTTTTATTTCAAAATAAGAATAGTAGGTTGCATCTTAAAGGAAATAGAAATGCCTCAATATTTACGAATATCTGAAAATATATATAGAAAAGTTAAGGAAAATGATCGGTTTACGGATAATAAACAAGATTGTTTGAATCTGATTATCAAACAAATCCGTAAGGAACTTGTCGATACAGATCTTAAGTTAATCTATAACTATATTGATTTTGTTGAAGGATTTGAAGAACCTGTAAAAGATAGACGCATGACTCTGGATATCAGTCTGATCCCGAGCTATAAGCATAAGGATGAATTTGTGTTATGGCTGGCAGGATTTATCGAAAGAATTACTGAAGGCGGAGTGAAACGCTTAGCGCCATTGCATGCCGATATCCCGCCCGAATTTACCTTTCAGAGTGATCCAAATGTGGTGCTAGATATACGTAACCAGCATAGCGGTGAAAGAATCATTTCATATTTTAGAAGTGATGATTTTGCAGACGAAATCAAAAATATTTGATTTTATTGGATAACGTGTAGATCTGTTTAAGTAGAGTGCTCCACCTATCGGGTTTCCTAGAAAATCCTATCCACATAATAAGGTTAAGTAAAAATCTAAAATAACAAAAACGAGTTGGAAAATTTTTGGATTGTTCTTGGTTATCATTCAGCTAAAGTATGGCTTTGCTAATGAGGGGTAAAAGGCAACACCAGAGTGTGAAAAGCACAATGTGCAGGCTTTCGGTGGCGTAAAATATTCGGCTAAATTTTATGCCATTCAATGCTACATAACATGATAATATTCATCACTAAAATTAAAAATCGATGGGGCTTGAGAATGAAAAAGACGCTATGTTTGGGGATTGTTTTTATGGCATCAACTTTGACTTGTGCTGCTGATGCGCAATTACCGAGTTCAGAACCTGTTGCGAGTGCTACAGCATCGAGTGATAAAGGCAAAGAATCGCTGATTAAGCAATCGGTAAAAAAAGCTGACATTAACGAGGAAGTAGGTACCCAAGCTTTAAAGCTAGGTGGAATTCATCGTAGAGAGGATGCACGTGAATATCTTGAGTTAAAAAAAGATGCACAACAAAGTCAGCAACAATTACCAGTAGAAAAAGCCAAAGTTAAAAATGTAACCGAGGTTGTAGCAAGTAAATAGTTGTTTGCTATTCTAGGAAAGGGAGACTACACAGTTTGTGCATCACTGTGAAGGGAAGCAGGCTATTCAAGGCAATCTTTACAAATTTAAATGCCCGACATGCGTGGAATTATTTTGAAACGTTTGTGCTGTGCATTGTAACTCGATAGTTAACTCAAGATTAACGGAAAAGCTGATTTTGGTGTTAATTTCAATAAGTTAGCAGTTTAAAAAATAAAACTATAATACTTATAACTCTTGTTACAACCATTTTATCGACAATTTATAGAAAATTTCCCATAGTCCTATGAACAAGATTATTGGGAGAACTGTTATGGATAAGATTGATAAAATTACAGTCATTGTAAAAGATCAAGAAGAAAATGAGTCTATTGTCGTGGCCCAGTTAAATGATCTCGAAGATCAGGATATACCTTTTTTTAAACGGGTAGAACATATTGAGGTCGAAGGACATATTATTCATCCAAATATTGATTGGCTATTTGAAAATGAAGCAGATGGAAAAATTTATAAACTGGTTGCACCCGTGGATGATCAACGATTTGTTTAAATAACGTCCGTATCATCTCATCTAAAAAACCCACTTATCATCTTGAAATAAGTGGGTTGTGTTGTTGCTCATCATAAAAATTTATCGTTTTTCATGGCTATTTTTATCGTATCAATATTTGCTGCTAGGGTTGGGAGGTAATTTAAATAGCCGACTAACTAGGGTGAGAAGTCTAGGCTTTGTCTAACATAAAACATTATCTTCTGGTTTGGATTGTTCAGGTAATCGGATTAAGACCTTTTACGATATCTTTAAATTCTGAGCCATTTAACCAGAAGGATTTCTTCAGGAAAAGTGTGGTCATAATATGCTCTGCATTTTCACTGTCAGGACTTTCACAAAACAGTCCATAGCTATTGCCAAGCACGGTATTGTTCTCAATTAGACGAATAAAGTAAGCATGTTGTTCGTCTGCATAACCTAAAATAGCATCACGTTGATTGTTCATTTTTCATGTCTCCACATCAAAAATACTTGAATAAAACCTAACTGCCGGGTAATCAGATATATTCATGAAGCAGATCAATAACTTAATTTCTTAAAAAGAATTTTAAAAGATTTAAATCATTGATTTAAAATATGAATCTGGTTTGTTTTACATCCTTGTCTTAGTTAAACAAGCCAAAATCTGATCTATGGGATTTATTGTTATGCAAAATTAATGAGGCGTCAACTTGAATTTGTAACTTTTTCAAGTTAAATTATTTGAACGCATTTTAGAGTTGGCTAAGGGGGAGATATGTCCAAAAAAATGGAATTTGAGCATGGTGGGGCTAGAACCAATGCTGGACGTAAGTCACAGTTCAGTGAGCCGACCAAGGTGATCCGTGTACCGGAGTCTCAGGTTGATTTCATCAAAAACTGGTTACTGAATAATGTCAAAACCGGAACACGGTCCGATTTGACGCCCTCGCTGAAAATACAAAATGTACAGGCCAATAATGATCGAATTTACCATATTCCACTTGCCACGGAACGTGTTGCCGCCGGATTTCCATCGCCTGCCCAAGACCATATTGAACAAGCCTTGGATTTAAATCAGTTTTTAATTCGTAATGAAAATTCCACCTTTATCGTTAAGGCAAACTCACTGTCGATGCTGGATGCAGGCATTGATATTGATGATCCGCTGGTGGTCGATCGTAGTTTGTCTGCCAAATCGGGTGATATTGTGATTGCCTTGATTGACAATGATTTTACCGTGAAACGTTTAATGGTTGACCATCACTTTAGCCCGCCAAAAGTCTGGCTAAAGGCCGAGAATCCTGACTATCAGGATATTTATATTACAGAAGGGCAAGAGCTGCTGATCTGGGGTGTAGTGACTTATAACCTGAAACCGATGAGATAAGCGGATGAGTCCTCCACAACGTATTTTTGCCTTGATTGATGTGAATAACTGTTATGTCAGTTGTGAGCGGGTATTCAATCCAAAACTGGAAAATCGTCCTGTTGTGGTGCTGTCCAATAACGATGGTTGTGTGGTTTCGCGTTCTTATGAGGCCAAAAAACTCGGGATCAAGATGGCTGCGCCAGTGTTTCAGATTGAGGAGATTATTCGCCGACATCAGGTTGAAGTCTTTTCAAGTAATTATGCCTTGTATGCGGAAATGTCGCGCCGTTTTATGAATATATTGGGTAACTTTGTAGATCCATGCGAGCAGGAAATTTATTCGATTGATGAATGCTTTCTAGAATTGACAGCTTATCAGCACAGTTATGATTTAAATGAATATGCTCAACAGATTCTACGGACCGTAAAACAATGGTTGGGAATGCCGTGTTGTATTGGGATTGGTTATTCCAAAACTCAGGCCAAGCTTGCCAATAACCTGGCCAAAACTCATGCCTGTTTTAATAGTGTCTGTAATATCGTTGCAGAAGACCCATGCGTGATTGAAGACCTGCTGCAACACATGCCGGTAGGAGAGGTGTGGGGTGTCGGACGAAAGATCAGGCAACGTCTGGAAAAAATGGGAGTCTACTCGGTACTGGACTTGCTGCAAGCTGACCCAAAGATGATGGGAAAATATTTTTCCGTACTGATGGAAAATACCGTAAAGGAGTTGCAGGGTCTGGCCTGTCTGCAGATTGAAGATGTGATGGCTGACCGTCAGCAAGTATTGAGTAGCCGTTCTTTTGGACAGCCCATTGAGGATAAAAATAGCCTAAGCGGAGCATTAACTGAATTTACCTTGCGGGCGGTGGAGCGTTTACGTCAACAAAACTTACTCTGTAAAGCGGTCGGGGTCGGGATTCGTACCAATCGTTTTAATCAAGAAACTTATTACCGTCCTTTTACCGTGGTATATCTGGCAGATTATAGTGATGACCGTCTGGAGATTATGAAAGCAGTCCAGCAAGGTCTGGATCGGATTTATCAGGCAGGACATCGCTATAAAAAAGCCGAAGTCATCTTGCTGGATATTATTCCGCAACATAGTCATGCCGTCGATCTGTTTCATGACACGGATGAACTGGTTGCCCGCCGTCATCTCTCACAGGCCTTTGATGAAATCAATCAGAAATTTGGTCGGGACGCCATGACTTTAGGACATTTGATTACGCCGCATGGACGAACATGGCGTATGACTCAGAACCATAAATCTCCGAGTTATTTAACCCGCTGGGATGAGCTTCTGAAAGTCATGTGAATCGACCTTGCGATATCGATCACCCTCATTGGCCGGTTACATAGGTAAAACGGCTTTTGAATGGGCATAGGTTTTAAGCTTTCAGTTGTTGAGGCAAAGCTGCCACCACGTGATCAATCGTCAAACGCGTCTTAAGCGGCATATAGGCTAAAGCAGGCCAGACCACGTGAATCGGAAAATGGACACTGGTAAATTCTGCTAATATCTGAACTAAACGACCCTCTTGCAGTTCTTTATGGATGAGCCAGTCCGGTAACCATGCGATACCATAATGCGATAACACCGTATCCTTGATTGCTTGCATGTCATTCAACATAAATTTAGCTTTCGGTTTGACCGTATATTGCTGTTGCTGTTCATCCTGTAATTGCCATTTTTGCAGATGTCCTGAGGAGGCGTAGGCAATAGTTGTGTGGAGCTTTAAATCTTCCAGAGCGTTGACAGGCCCTGATTGTTGAAGATATTCAGGTGTGCTGCACAGTAACATCCGATGCATGCCTAGTTTTCTGGCCACCAGTTGATGACTGTCAGGCAGATTTCCAATTCGGATGGCCAGATCAAAACCCTCTTCAATCAGGTCAACCGTCCGGTCATTAACCGACAGTTCAATCTGTAAATCGACATGCTGTTGTGCAAAACCTGCCATGAGTGGGGCAACATAAAGCTGTCCAAACAGCACTGGAGCTGAGATTCTTAACAGGCCCGTTGCCGTGATTTTACCTTGGTCTAGCAAACTTTCCGCGCTATGAATTTCAGCAATAGCACGCTGACTATGTTCATAAAACAGCGTACCTTCAGCCGTTAAGCTCAGGGTTCGGGTTGTACGTTTAAATAGCGAGACACTTAAACGCTCTTCTAAGCGGGCAATACTTTTGCTAACCGCTGAACGGGTTAGATGCAGCTGTTCAGCGGCGCTACTAAAGCTTCCTGCCTCGACCACCGTTACAAAGATGGAAATCGTACTCAGTTCAGTTTGCATAATTGTAGAATTTTTGGAACCAATTAACTGAAATATTATCACTACTGGTGATTGTAATCTAATAGTAAGATAACTCCATCAAAGATATGGAGAACAAACATGGCAAAAGTGTTGGTGTTGAAGTCAAGCATTATGGGCGATCATTCACAAACTAGCCGTTTGATCGATGCATTTCTAAAACAGCGTGTAGAAAACGGTGTACAAGATGAAGTCATCATTCGTGATCTGACCACACTGAATTTACCTGTACTGGATGCCGAGATTTTCCATGCTTTACGTGGTGCCGAAAATGTGAATGCTACGGTCCAGCAGATTGTGCAACTATCAGATGAGCTGATTGCAGAGCTTAAAGCGGCAGACTTATTGTTGATTGGTGCACCGATGTATAACCTGAATGTGCCAACCCAATTGAAAAACTGGTTTGATCTGGTAGCACGTGCTCGCCATACCTTCCGTTATACCGAAACCTATCCACAAGGTTTGGTTGAAAACGTTAAAGCGATTGTGATGAGCAGCCGTGGTGGTATTCATCTTGGGCAAATGACCGATGCAGTGACACCTTATCTTCGTTCAGTATTGGGCTTGATGGGTATCCATGAGGTTGATTTTGTTTATGCTGAAGGTCTTGATATTTCTGCACTAAAGGCCGATGCCTTGAAAGATGCGCATCTGAAAGCACAACAGATGGCAGTGTAATACCTCTCATCCCCCTTACTGCCGTATTGGCAGAATCGGACAATGTTCCAACTATTGTCCGATTTTTTTTATCTGAAAAAAACATGACAAGCACGCTAAACAAATTTTAACTTTTAGAGGTGAAACAAAATACCCTATTGAAATAGAGCATGATGACTTGATGAAATTAACGGATATTTTTCCACCAGGCTTGAAAGACTTGCTGTTGGTTATCAAGTTCAACCAGTTCACCAATTATTGGCGTGGCAAGGCGATAATTGCGAGTTTTTGAATATTCAGAAATACGGATAATCGGTTCATTCCATGCATGTTTGGCTAAGCTAAATTTGGAGTGATGAACTGGAAGCATATTGCGTGCATTCAGCTCTTCAGTTGCTTGAGCGACTTCATCTGGATGACAATGTACAGAACGCCAGGCTGCATCATATTGCCCATTTTCCATCAAGGCCCAATCAAAGGGACCATATTTTTTGCCGATCGCTGCAAAATGCTGACCATAACCGCCATCTCCGGTATAGAAAATCTTGTTATTCGGTGACTGGATCACAAATGACACCCATAGATTTTTACCGCCCTCAAAGGCCCGCCTTGAGTCGTGATGCGTAGTTTCAGTGATAATACAAATACCCTCATCAAATTCGATCCGGTCACCCCAATCTCTCTCGATCAGCTTTTCTTTGGGATAGCCCCAATACTCAAAATGTTCTCCAACCCCTAAACCGGTAATCACGTATTTGACCTTATCTTTGAGTTTGATAATGGTGTCGTAGTCCAGATGATCATAGTGATCATGTGAGATCAGTAAATAATCAATATCGGGTAAATCTTCAACCTGATAAATATCGGTTCCTTTATAGGCGCGTGTGCCCCAAGGGAAGGGAGAAGCTTTGCCGCTCATGACCGGATCAATCAGGAATTTTTTACCCTGCAGCTGCATAAATACCGAGGAATGTCCAAACCAGACCATGACATCTTGTTGTGGATTCAGTGTTTTTAGATTGGTCTTAATCGAAGGAATCGGATCAAGTGGATTGCGATGGGGAATGGTCTGAATAAACGTTTTGTAGAGTTCAATAACCATGCTGCAACCTTCACTCATACCTGACTTTTCAATCAGATTACGGAATTGACCTTGCCGATAATTGGGAGAGCTTTCGATTAATTTTAAACGTTCGCCAGAGGGACTTTTACCAAATAAGGGGTGTTGCGTATAAATAAAACTGCTCACAATAAGCAGCATCACAGCGATCGCAAAAACAATAAGCATAAATGCAGTCAACCATTTCATTTGAGCATTCGATACGACAGTAATAAAAAGTCAAAGCGACAAAATGATGAAATAGACTTGAAAACCGATGAATGAACGATGGGCTATTCTGATGGAAGCCTTGCTTCAAAGCATCAAACCGGTTCTTTTTATCTGGCGGTCTATGGCATGAGAAGAAATGTGATTGAGCAAAAGGAAGACATTTAGACAGGGTAGGTTTGTGTTAGACTAGCAGCGCACATTACAGGATCGAAAATGACTGTAAGTAGAGACGACGAGTAGGTAGCATGATCGGGCAGCAGAGAAACATATTGGCAAGTTTAGGAATAGATGTCTGGATTCCTAGGGAAGCCGTATGTCAAAAAAATACTGCGTCCAGCCTGTGGCGGGATCAGATGCTTGAAGAGCTTCAACAAGCCCATGCTCTGGTATTTGAGCCTGCGCCAGTGGTTCAAGATGTTGAGGTCAAAGCTGTCCAGACAGCGCTGGTTACTGAAATTGAACGTCCTCAACAGGCAGAAGTCGTTGCAGAACCTGCAGTTAAAGAAGCGGTCGTTGAAAAAGAACAGATCGTTGTTAGCACCCAGATTCAGGCATTTGAATTGCAAATGTATGTTCTGGAAAACTGCGCCATTTTATTGGAAAGCAGTCAGCTCAACGATGCACAGCGCCAGTTATGGCAAAACATACAAAAGGCCAGACTGGGACAATATGCCGAGCTGAAATGGCCATTTCCTCTGGCGGCTTTTCAGGAAAGTCGAGGACTGTCTTCATATATTCAAGGCTTTCTGGATGCAACCGCCACTGGTAAAAAAATATTATGCTTAGGTCAACTGGACTTTATCCAGCATTCTAATATATTACATTTAGCGAGTTTGGAAGAAATGCTGGCTCAACCTTTACTCAAAAGACGGTTGTGGCAGCTCATGCAATAAAGAGCGGAATTTAATAATGAAGAAAGTCGTTGTATTTAGCCAGATCGACCAGGATGTTATCGCACAGTTACAGCAAGATTATCAGGTAGTGGTACTGAATCCCAAGCTTGGTGATATCAATGAACAAATCCGAACAGAAGTGGCTGATGCCGATGCCATGATTGGCGCAGGGCGCTTACTTAATGAAAGTAATCTGGCACCCGCACAAAAACTCAAAGTGATTTCTACCGTTTCGGTAGGCTACGACAACTATGATGTCGATTATCTGAATCAGAAAAAAATCTGGCTGGCGAATACACCGCATGTATTGACTGAAACCACGGCAGACCTTGCTTTTACTTTATTGCTCAGTGCGGCACGACAAATTCCCTATCTGGATGCATGGACCAAACAGGGCCAATGGAAACGGACCGTATCGACTGAACAGTTTGGTGTCGATGTTTTTGGTAAAACCCTCGGTATTATTGGTCTGGGAAATATTGGGGCTGCCATCGCCCGTCGCGGTTTTTATGGTTTCAATATGAATATCCTGTACCATAATCGCCGTGAAAAAATTGAAGTTGCACAAGCTTTCAATGCGCAATATCGCGAGCTCGATCAACTGTTACAACAGTCGGATTTTATTGTGGTTGCGGTTGATTTAAATACCGAATCTAAAGCCCTGATTGGTGCGGAACAGTTCGATTTAATGCAGAAACATGTGGTATTCGTCAATATTGCCCGTGGTTCAGTGGTCGATGAAAATGCATTGATCGAGGCCTTGCAGCAAAACAAAATCTTTGCAGCAGGTCTGGATGTTTATACCAAAGAACCTTTGCAAACTTCTCCTTTATTCGACTTACCTAATGCCGTGACTGTCCCGCATCTGGGTTCGGCAACCGCAGAGACACGCAAGAAGATGGTGAATCTTGCTTATCAAAACCTGATTGAGGCTTTAGAAGGCCGTACGCCACGTTATCTGGTCAATCCGAAATTTGAATAATTGCTTACAATGCTGAGTATTTGATCGCTGGATTATTGTACTGGGCGATCTTTCTAAATTGATGGATATTGCTACACTTGCGCCCTTTGTGACTTCGTCTTGAGGTGTCTGGTGTTTGAGAAATTAGCTGAACAAAGTTTAGGGTTAATGGGCTGGGAAATTGATAATCATTGGGATCTGAATATTGATCAATGTGTCATGATTGCAGCCCCGCACACCAGCAACTGGGATGCGCTTTATGCACGTCTGGCCCTAAAAGCCTTAGGAGTTAATGTACGTATCACCATTAAAGACAGTTATATGAAATTACCCTTTGGTCCTTTTGTGCGTGCGATGGGCGGAATCGGGATTGACCGTCGTGTCAAGCAGCAAGGTCAGGAGCGCCCAAGTATGGTTCAGCTCATGAGTAATCTGTTTAAGACACATCCTAAATTGGTGATGCTGGTGACCCCGGAAGGAACACGAGCAAAACAGGAACAATGGAAAACCGGTTTCTATCATGTTGCGACCACTGCAGGCGTGCCGATTGCTTTGGCTTATATGGACTATGCCAAGAAAAAGACAGGTGTAGGAAAAATTGTTTATCCAACAGGGGATTATGAAAAAGACATGGCGGAAATCATGGCTTTTTATGCGGGAATTCAAGGTAAATTTCCGGAAAAATTCAGTGTAGACCAGCGTTATATGACAGCGAAATAAATAAGCTGCTTGCAAAAATCATAAAATAAGGCAGGATTTTTCTGCCTTTTATAACACATTGTTGCAAATTTCTCCTTTTTTCAGTGCTATATTAAATTTCTTTATTAAAATCATAGAGAAACCCCTTGAGATCGTTGCTGCTTGCATGTGGCTTACTGGCCACAACTCAATTGAGTCATACAGAGGTGTTTTTGCCGACAGTGACGGCTGGGCAAACGGAAGTACCTGAAATTGGCAGCGGTATCGGTTTACTCGACCAGCAAAAAGAAAAATTTATTGGCGAAAAGGTATATCGTGAAGTACATCGTCAAATGCCAACCGTGCAGGATGCATGGCTGGAAGATCAGTTTTTGCAAGTTTTCTCAGGTATTTTAAGCCAGACCCAACTGGGCCAGCCGATTGGGCTGGTGATTGTAAAAGATCCTCAGATTAACGCTTTTGCAGTGCCGGGTGGCTTATTTGCCTTAAACACCGGTCTGATTACCTCGGCAAAAAATCTGGATGAAATTGCGGGCGTTATGGCGCATGAGATCGCGCATGTGGCACAGCGACACTACAGTCGTTCACAAGAAGCATTTAAAGGGCAGGGCTTATTGGCATTGGCGGGGATTCTTGTCGGTGCCGCCATTGCCTCTCAGGCAGATAGCAATGCGGGTTCGGCGGTCATGTTGGGAACTCAAGCCGCATTAATGGACAAGCAGCTGAGTTATAGTCGTAATCAGGAACGTGAAGCAGATCGTATCGGTATGCAGTTTATGTATGCTGCTGGCTATAATCCGCAAAGTATGGCGGACTATTTTGAAACCATGCATCGTGCGACCAGTCGGGTTAGCTTTTTACCTGACTTTTGGTTTACCCATCCTTTAACCACTGAGCGTATGAGCGAAGCACGGTTACGGGCTAATCAACTGCCGAAAGTTAAATCAAAAATTTACGATCTCGATTTTGAAATTCTAAAACTCTATACCTTGGTTGTGTCTAATCAGGCGACAGAAATCCAGTTACAGGCACTGGCCAACCAGAACAATACTGCAGCACAACTTGCACTCAGCAAATTCTATTTAGAGCGCGGTGATTATACGCAGGCTCAGGAAAATCTGGATCTGGTTAAAACAAGATTAAAAAATCATGTGCTGATTCCTTTGATCCAGACGGATATTTATCTGGGGCAAAATAAAATAGAGCAGGCCAGTAATAGTATTGTTTCAGTACAAAGAACCATGCCTGAAAACCGGGCATTGTCTTATAAACTGGCAGAGGTGTTGATTCGTCAAGGACAGGTCGCGCAGGCACAAGCTTTGGTACAACGCTTTATTCATAAGAACCAAAGAGATATTGAAGGTTGGCAATTATTGCAGCGTGCCACTAATCTGGATAAGAGTTCATCACTGCAGGCGATTAATGTACTGTGCTATCGTGCAGAAGCCGAGTATTGGTCGGGATATGAGGAAAATGCGATTAAATCGATGCTGCATGCCCAGCGCTTGGCAAAAGGAAATCTGGCCATGTCGGCCAAAATTGACTCGCGCCTAAAACAAATGCAAGATGAACGGCGTATGAAAATCTAAAACCAGCTAAGATCCCAAGGAATATAAAATGATCAAAGGGCAATGTTTGTGTGGTGCGGTGCAGTATCAATATCATGGGGAAATTGAACACAGCATCTTATGTTATTGCATGCATTGCCAGCAGGCTCAAGGTTCTATTGTGGGCTGGAACAGCCCGCTTGAGCAAAATAAATTTGAGCTGATTGCCGGACGTGAGCAACTGAAAGAGTATTTTCATACGCCCAACAAGGCACGTGTATTTTGCCAAAACTGTGCCAGTCCGCTTTATTCTTATCGTATTGATTTACCGAATGTCATCCGTTTACGTCTGGGTACAGTGACGGAAGGTGGTATCCCAGCACCGAAGGAAGAATTTTTTCTTGAGCATAAACCAAATTTTATTGAATTAAGATAAGATGGCCTGCGTAAGCAATGGCTGAGCATTTAGAACATTTATGAAAAAGATTTTAGTTTTAATTTGTGCATTAAGTGCAGTGGGGATGAGTTCAGCAGCTTCTGTTGAGCAATATGTAAATGCAGTCGATAAAATTCGTAGTAGCTATGCACAGGACATCCGGAGTTTTTTACGCAGCTTGAATCCCCAAACCTCTCAATTTACGCCTGAGCAGCAGGCCAAATATTGTCAGATAAATCAGCGTTATATTCAGGATATGTCCGATGCGATCGAACAAAATCGCTCATCATTACCGGCACAATATGCCAGTATGACCAGACAGGATCTCATCAAGCAGGTTGCAGAATCGAAAGAGATGCAAATGCTTGCGAAATATCATGTTCAGTGTGATTTTAAATAAAACAGTGGCTTTGGGTTCATTGTTGCAATGAATCCAATTTTTGAATTGAATAAATTATATAAAGTGGGGATTAAGCAGATTAGCTTAATTTTGCTTTAATTTTAGCAGATACTTGTGCAGGATCGGCACGCCCGGCTATGATCGGACGTAGAGAATTCATCACCTTACCCATATCTTTCATGCTAGTAGCTTCTTGAGCAGCAATCGTTTGCTCAATGATAGAATCAAGCTCTTCCTCAGTCATAGCTTCTGGTAGAAATTGAGAAATAACCTCAACTTCGGCTTGTTCTTTACTAGCTAAATCATCACGACCAGCGCCTTGAAAGGCTTTGATCGATTCTTTACGTTGTTTAATTTGCTTTTCAATGACCGCAAGAACCTGAGCATCGTCAAGCTCTATGCGCTCATCGACTTCGATTTGCTTAATTGCTGCCTGTACACCACGAATCACCGTTACTGTTGCCATATCTTTGGCACGCATTGAATTTTTTAACACGTCAGTAATCTGGTTTTTTAAAGTATTCATAGTCTTCAGCAGTCAATCACAAATTAATTAGTAAAGGCGAGTAGTACGTACAGATTCGCGAGTCAATTTCTTTTGATAACGCTTAACTGCAGCAGCTTTTTTACGCTTACGTTCTTGAGTTGGTTTCTCATAGAATTCGCGCTTACGAACGTCAGCTAAAACACCCGCTTTTTCGCATGAACGTTTGAAACGACGGATAGCTACGTCTACTGGTTCGCCTTCTTTCAACTTAACTTGTGGCATGTAAAATCCTCTAAGATAATGGATAAGATCTAACGCACTATGCACTAGATCGCAAGTGAAGGTCAGTATTTTACTCATTTACAACTCAGATCACAAGTCTATAATAGCTCGGATATTATTTTTGATCGTTGTAAAGGCAGTTTAATGATTGTTTTGGGCTTGGAAACTTCGTGTGATGAAACTGGGTTAGCACTCTATGATAGCGAGCTCGGCTTACGTGGACAGGTTCTCTATAGCCAGATCAAACTGCATGCTGAATATGGCGGTGTGGTGCCTGAATTGGCTTCACGTGATCATGTTCGTAAAATGATTCCCTTGATGAATCAATTGCTTGAGCAAAGTGGTGTTACCAAGCAAGAGATTGACGCAGTGGCTTATACCCGTGGCCCAGGTCTGATGGGCGCGCTTATGACGGGTGCGTTATTTGGTCGTACCTTAGCCTTTGCGTTGAATAAGCCTGCGATTGGTGTACATCATATGGAAGGTCATATGCTGGCACCATTACTTTCGGAAACTCCACCGGAATTTCCGTTTGTGGCTTTACTGGTTTCTGGCGGGCATACTCAATTAATGGCAGCTTATGGCATTGGTCAGTATGAATTACTCGGTGAATCAATTGACGATGCTGCGGGTGAGGCCTTTGATAAAGTCGCAAAAATGATGAAGCTACCTTATCCGGGCGGACCAAATATTGCGAAACTGGCGTTACAGGGCGATGCACAAGCTTTTGAATTCCCGCGCCCAATCTTGCATCAAGGTCTGGATTTTTCTTTTAGTGGTCTTAAAACAGCAGTTTCGGTACAACTGAAAAAGCTGGGTGAAGAAAATCGGGATGCGGATGTGGCTGCCTCTTTCCAAGAGGCAGTTGTCGATACACTGGCAAAAAAATCCGTGAAAGCTTTAAAACAAACGGGTTTAAAACGTTTGGTGATTGCGGGTGGGGTCAGTGCGAATGTTCGTTTGCGTGAGCAATTAGAGACCTCACTGAAAAAGATTAAAGCGCAGGTGTATTATGCCGAGCCTGCGTTGTGTACCGATAACGGCGCCATGATTGCCTTTGCCGGATACCAACGTTTAAAAGCTGGACAGCAGGATAGTTTGGCAGTGACCACCACACCACGCTGGCCAATGACCGAGTTAAAACCGACCTAAAATGGAACTTATCATTTTTGTGGGTGGGCAAGCTTCAGGTAAATCAACATTCTTTAAGCAATATTTCTCTGACACGCATATTCGTCTTAATCTTGATATGTTGAAAACTAGACATCGTGAGAAAATATTGTTTCAGGCCTGTTTGGACGCAAAACAGAAGGTTGTTGTTGATAATACTAATCCGAGTAAACTAGATCGAAAGATATATGTTCAAGATGCAAAAAATGCTTACTTTAAGGTGATCGCTTACTATTTTGATAGTGGTCTGGATGATGCTCTTTTACGGAATGAACAACGTCAAGGTAAGGCGAAAATTCCTAGAGTTGGTGTGATTTCTACGTTTAAAAAGTTAGAAGTCCCTGAGCTTAATGAAGGTTTTGATGAAATTTACAGCGTTTCAATTGATCAAGAAAATGATTTTAATGTGAGCTTGCTGTATCAAAGAGAACAATAATGAGATTTGAAGATTTAGATACCAGACTAAGAAAATATGAGACGGCTTACGATTTTTGTATTCCGCCCGAAAATTATATTGTCGTAAGGTTGGATGGTCGTGGGTTTACACGGTTAACTAAAGAGATCTGGCAATTTGAAGCGCCATTTGATGTACATTTTAGAGATTTAATGGTAGAAACCACAACCCATTTATTACAATGTGGTTTTAATATCGTTTATGGTTATACCCAGAGCGATGAAATTTCTCTTTTATTCCATTACCGTGATGAAAGTTTTAATCGTAAGGAACGCAAAATTCTTTCTATTTTAGCAGGGGAAGCCAGTGCAAAGTTCTCTGTTATGCATGGTCAAATGGCTACTTTTGATGCTCGAGTTTGTGTTTTACCCAATTCGCAATTAGTCGATGACTACTTCCGTTGGAGACAAGAGGATGCTCATCGAAATGCATTAAATGCACATTGTTATTGGATGTTAAGAAAATCAGGCCATGCAGTAGGTGCGGCAACGGAACAAGTTAAGGGATTAAATCGTCAAGAAAAGCATGATTTACTCTTTTCACAGCAGATTAATTTTAATGAACTCCCTGCATGGCAAAAACGTGGTACAGGTATTTATTGGAAAGATGTTGAAAAAACGGGACTGAATCCGAAAACTGGTGAAACTACACAAACGACAAGAAGGCAGTTAGTTGCTGATTTTGATTTGCCTTTAAATGAATTCTATAGTGAATTTATACGTCAAAATTTTTTTTGAAAATATTTTTATGAACAAATCGTTCATAATGGAGTTGTAAGTTGAAAATTTCTTATATTTTTACATGTGGCCGATTAGAATCTTTATTCAAGATTCTATGCCTCACTCAAAAAGGTGAGGACAAGGTTGCATCAAAAGAAAAAATCGTTGAACAATATCGGAAAGATATCGCTTTAGGTCGACCATTTGAAGAAACTGAACTTTATCAATTGCTTGAACAAAGTGAAGAAAAAATTGTTATTAATCGTTTAAGTAATATTCTGCGCGAGAAACCGACTCAGCAGAAGAGCAACTTTGATGCAGATGAATATAAGACAGGTGCATGGTCTGAGTTTAATGATTATAAGCTGGCAGTTCGTTTCTCTAATGCGAAAACCGAGTTAAGTGAAAAGCACTTTGCGAAAACTGGTGAATACATGACCAGTCGTGGTATCGCAAAATTGACGGGTTTTAATCCAAGTAACATTAAGAATATGTTGCATCATAAAAGAAGTGTGGTCAGAAAAATGCTAACCACTTTAGAGAAGTTAGCAAGAGAGTATTAATCTTTCAGTTGGATGGTCGATGCAGAAATTTTTTTTGCATCGATAGTACTCAATCTTTTTAATAATCAAATGGTTTCAGTGTTTTTTAATAATGTATAAATAAAAAGGAACCAATAATGTGGGTGATTAAAGCAGCCAATGGTTGTGCATGGTTAAGTATCATTGTGATTGCTGCGGCAGTGATTTTTTCAATTTACGCTCTAAGTATTCCTTGTACAAATGATCGAATCTGTGAAATGCCACCCATTCATTTATTCTTTTTGCTGGCATGGATCATTTCAGTTATCTGTAATTTTATTGGTATCATTTTTTCGATCATTGGATTGAAAAAAGATGAACCCATTAAAAAACTAGCCAAAGTAGCATTGTTCTTTAATGGGAAAATCATTGCTTTGAGCTTTGTGTGCGCTTTATTACTATTTATTGATTTTAATGGCTTAGCAATTTTTCTAAGTGATTAACTGTTAACGATCAGCTTTAGACAACACTGCCAGACACACAAAAATCAACACCATACCCAGCCAGCCAATAGGTGCCAGTTGCTCGCCCACTAATAACACTGCAAATAATGCTGCAACCAGTGGTTCAAATAAGGTCAATGTGGTGGCGGTACTGGCTGAAATGGTTTTTAGCGCATAACCAAATAATAGGTAGCCGAGAAACATCGGGATCAGCATCATATAACCCACCACATAAAGATTTACCGGTTCATCAAACAGGTTAGTGCCGGTAAAAAATAGGGTCGGTAATAGAATTAAGGCCCCAAAACCGAAAATCAGGCCCATAGAGGCTTTTGAATCAACGCCACGATCAATCATCTTTTTTGCAGCCCAGGAATATAGAGAATAGGTCAGGGCAGCAACCAGTCCGAGAATAATGCCAATGCTTTTCTGGTCTGTCTCAATGGTCTGTATTGCTCCTTGAGAATGAGATTCGCCAATGGATAACAGTAAAACGCCGGCGACACCAAAGACGAAACTGATAAACCATTTGCCAGAAAGTGCCTTTTTATCAAAAAACTTTTCCAGTAATGCGGTAAATAAAGGGGCTGAACCGATTGAAACCACGGTGCCAATGGTAATCCCCGCCATACGCATCGATGAATAGAACGCTAATGGGTAGATCGCGACTGAGACCATACCGATCAATAATAATGGATAGTAAGCGCGAATGTGGGGTAAGTGGTTGCGAATATCTTTATGGGCGAGTAAGGCTTGTAACAACCCACCGCCACCCATGGCAATTGCGCCGATGGCCAACGGACTTAAATTCGGTGCATAGGACGCAGCCGTCCCTGTGGTTCCCCATAAAATAGAGGCCACTAACACCGCAATAAAGCCGTAATGAGCTTTTATATTGATTGAGCTATTCAATTTGTAATCTCTTGTTCTAATAAACGCTGAGCCATGTGTTTGGCTGCAAATACCTTGTCACTGGAACTTTCCAAACCTGCGCGGGCAATCGATCCTTCAAGAAGAAAAGAGAGTAGTAATGCCAGTTCTTTGACTCGCTCAGCATCGTGAATTAATTGATTTAAATGGCCGGCTAAAATTGCTTCAATTTCGTCTTTATGGTTTTTGACAGCTAATCGCTCAGGGCTATAAGCAGGAAATTCTGCTGCCGCATTCAATAAGCCACAGCCACGAAAACCGTTTTCATAGGCAAATTCGGCATGATCTTGATAGGCATCAAACACGGCCATAATTCCATCTAGAGGTGTTTGAATCTGGACTTTTCGTTTTTCATATAAGTCGAGCCATTCCTGATGACGTGCTTCGATGTAACAGGTGATCAGATCTGACTTGGTAGCAAAGTTATTATACAAAGACATTTTCGCCACGTTGGCTTTCTCTGTAATGCTATTGATGCCTGTATTACTGATGCCATCGTTATAGAACAGGGTGGATGCAGCATCCAGAATTTTTTGTTTTGCTGATTTCGAACTCATCGTAAAATTACTTATGTATACCGATCTACCTAATATTAGGTAAAAATTCTTTTATTCGCAAGTATGAATCCTTAAACAGACAGTAATTTTTTTAGCGATGAAGCGGCGAAAGAAATGAGAGAGTAGATAAGCCTTTTAATATTTTCAAAGGCTTATTGCTATATTAACTTCTAAATAGAATGTTTATTGAAATGCTTTTTGGTCTTCGACATCTACATATTCAATATAACCACGTCCTTGAACAGGCTCATTTAAATATTCTCCAGTAAAGGTATAAGCACTGGCGTAACCCACACCATGACCATAACGGAACGGACTATCAATTTTTGCTGTAATTTCCAGTACCTTTTGATTGGCCTTATTTTTAACAGACCATGAAAACACTTGCGGTAAGCGCATTTTCTTACCGCTTGGTGAAACATAGTCCTCGATTTGATGAGAAATCACGTTAAATTCAACTTCAGTATAAATTTCAGCTGGTTGATCAGTATGACGTATATGCAAGCTATATGCCGCAGGTTTCCCCAGAATGTCAGCCTTGGTTAATAAGAGTTGCGTTGTTTCGCTAAGATTAATAATCTGATACGTGAAGAAATCCAGCGGTAGCTTATAAGCTTCAGGTATGAGTTTTTTAGCGACCATATGAGCACCAGTTGCGCGCGCATATTCATAGGTACATAAACCTTCAGCAGGTGTTTTTTTGCCCTTATACTCAAGTTGGCCTTTGAAGGTGGCTAATAGACTGAAATGATCATAAATCGGGGTTTTGATAAACCATGAAATTTGATCGCTGACATCCAGTTCAAATTCAAAGCTGAGGCCATGATAAGCACCTTTGAGGTGAATATGTGGTAATGTGCCTTGAATTGAAACCTCTTCGCCCAATTCGATTAACGTGCCATCTTCCTGAATATTCGCATTTTCAGGCATGATATAGGCTTTTAACAGATGTTCATCTACAGCAGCCGTGCTTGAAAAGAAGGTTGCGCTTTCTCGTGGATTGCCCAAGGTAATATCATCATGGTCAAAAGCCAGTGCACCAGGCGTACCAAGCAAGATCATAATATTTAAATAACGGTGCGGTTCAGGCAACAATGGAAAGAAAATTCCATAATGCGTCCAGGTATAAAACTTTTCTTCTGTTCTTGGACGGATGATTTCAGGGGCGGAAAAAGGGATTGTTGAATACTTGACCGCTTTATCTAATGTGCCCTGAGCAAGCAATAGACTTTTACCTAATATTTTGCTCGTCAGGGAGGCTGGTGGCAATTGTTTTTTCATCTCATTTTCCTAAACTCTATTTATGCAGGGAAGTAGGTTAGGGAAAACAATTGCCATTGCTAAGCGGAAATGAGGACAAAACCACAGCTTTAGAGGACAACTCAATATTTAACTTTTTAGGTAATTTTTTCTAAATTTTGTGAACCAATCCAATGTTTTGAGAACTGGTAGGCGGCACGTCCGGAACGCTGTCCACGGGCCTGAGACCATTTTAAACTTTCACCACGTACCAGCTCGTTATACTCCAAATCGGCTTTCACGATATAGTGTTCAACGATTTCTAAATAAAGCTGCTGATCCATAGGATAGAAGGATAGCCACAAGCCAAACCGATCCGAAAGTGAAATTTTTTCTTCAATGGCTTCCTGTGGATGCAGTTCCGTATATTGCGGCACATCGACTTTCCGTACCGGGGTATTCTCATGCATAAATTCAGGCAATAAATGACGGCGGTTACTGGTGGCGTAAATAATAAAATTGCTTGAGCCAGATTGCAGTGAGCCATCCAGAACGCTTTTTAAGCTGCGGTAGTTTTCATCTTCAGCATTGAAAGCCAGATCATCACAATAGACAATAAATTTCTCGGGGCGCCCTTCAATTAGCTTTTGAATTTTAGGCAAGTCTGACAGATCATCACGTTCAATTTCGATCAAACGTAAACCCTGAGCCGAATATTCAGTGAGCAGGGCACGTACAATCGAGGATTTCCCTGTGCCTCGAGAGCCAGTGAGCAATACATCATTGGCAGGTAAGCCATTCAGGAATTGTAAGGTATTCTGGATAATCTTCTCTTTCTGGCGTTCAATCCCTTTTAAATCTTCCAGATACATTTGCTTGGGCTGTTGTATGGCGACCAGTTGTTGATTTTCCCATCGAAACGCAATTGCAGAGAAATCAGTCGGCTGTCTTGGTGCAGGAAGAACTTGCTGCAGTTGTGTTAGGACATTCGATAAAGACTGGAGAATAGATTCGGGTAAATCAAGGATTGCCATAAATACAAACCAAACTTAATGATGAATAGTGATACTAACATTGCTATTTCTGAAAGAAAGAAGATCTCATCAGAAATATCGAAATAAATCGATTTTACCCTTGATTGTTACAGCAGCTTTTTGCATTGTATAGGTGCAAGAATTCAAAAAATATGCTGAAAAACAGGATCGCGAATGTTCAATAGAGTTCAGGAAAAAAAGAATACATATCAGTCGCATAGGGTTGATGTGTTGCAAGAACACTTACGGCACGCAAACTCTTATGATGAATGGAAGGAAATTGCACTAAAACTGGACGAAGAATCGGGTCATGAAGTATGGAAATATGACAATGACTCGCCTTATTTTGATGCAGAAATTTTATCCAAGCGTTATAACCTATTAAAAAAGTATCGCACTCAGCATCGGACACTTGATCTGATTTATGTATTAAGAGAAGGCTTGTCTTATGACTTTGCCAATATTGGTCATCCAATGTTATTTGCGCAAACCTATATCGGAACAAAAAAGATTATTGAAAATTATGTCGAGGAAATGAGTGACTGTTTTCGTTATCTTGCCTCTAGCGAATGTATTACCTTTCAGTTAAAGGAAAAAATCCAATTTTTTGAAGAATGCCAGAAAGCCTATGGACAGCCAGCCTTGATGTTTTCTGGTGGCGCTACCTTGGGACTGTTTCATACTGGTGTCTGTAAGGCCTTGCTCGAGCAGGATTTAATGCCACGGGTATTGTCCGGCTCCAGTGCGGGGGCCATCATGACCGGCATGCTGGGCGTCTCCACCTCGGATCAGGTACCCGACTTGCTCAAAGGAGAGCATTTTTTTAGTGATGCATTCAAGTTCAGGAAAATAAGTGAACTGGTCAAGGGACGTGGCGGTTTCGCCGATGTCATGTATTTAAAACAGTTCCTGATGCAAAATCTGGGCGACGTCACCTTTGCTGAAGCTTATCAGCAGTCCAACCGTCATATTAATATTGTGATTGCACCCTATAACACGGCGCAAAGCCCGCGGATCATGAATGCATTAACTGCGCCGAATGTGTTGGTATGGAGTGCGGTACTGGCTTCTTGTGCGGTCCCGGTGCTATTTCCACCTGTGCATTTGACCAGTAAGCGTTATGACGGGCAGCATACTCCATATCTGGCCAACACTAAATGGGTGGATGGCAGTATGCGCAGCGATTTCCCGCAGGAAAAAATGGCACGGCTGTATAATATTAATTACACCATCGCCAGTCAGGTCAATCCGCACATTGTGCCGTTTATGCAAAGTGATTCTGAACGCTTTCGTAGAGATGTCTTGAGCTGGCCTGAACGGATTGTGCGCCGTCAAGGCAAAGCGATTGCACTGGAAGTGATGGATCTGACACGTAATTATGTAGGAAGCTTTTTTCCGATCCGCCGTGCGCTGGATCATGGCTACGGTATTCTGGGACAACGTTATTATGGTGATGTGAATATCATTGCCAAATACGGTTTACGGCACTATAGCTATATGCTGAAAAATCCACGGCCAAAACTGTTCAAAATCTTGCAGCGAGAAGGTGAGCGGGCTACCTGGCCCAAAGTTTCTGCTATTGAAACCCATGCGCGGATTGGTAAAACCATTGAGCATTGTTTAACATCATTGCGAAAGCAGGAAGAAAAGCAGCAGAATGAGTTTTACTACGTGGATCTGTGATCCCAAGAGTCAACTTGAAAACTTAACTTTAGTGACCAAAGCCCAAAGCTATGCCTTTGGGCGTCGTTTATATACTTTTGAAATTAACCAGCAGCAATACTGGCTGAAATTCCATCGTTCAAATACCCATACCGGTTTAAAACAGGCTTTATTAAGCGAGCTGGAGTTTTACCAGCAGCAAGCTGGGCAACACTTTTTGTTACCGCATCAGATCGTTCAGCTTAACCCGTTCACACCTCTATTGGATTGCGATGGTGATGAAATAGGATTAATCACGCTTGCTGCGCAAGATTTTTTTACACCTATGCAGGATTTGAGCAATATTGAAGAGCTACGGCAAAAGCTGCTGAAGGCCTTAGATGCATTAAATGAGTTGCATCAATCGGGCTGGATTCATGGTGATTTAAAGGCAGAACATTTTCGCTTATATGATAACGGTTGCAGGCTGATCGACTTTGAACAGACCGTTAAGATAGGGCAGTCCATCACGACCTTGAATGCAACACCGCATTATATGGCCCCAGAACTGTTTCAGGGCGCAGGCAAGAGCGTGCAAAGCGATTTATATGCCTTCGGTATTATTGTTTATGAATGGTTGACACAAAGCAGATTACACGCCAAAAGCTATCATGATTGGGCGATATTGCATTGTCAGCAACTCCAGATCCAGCTTTCCGAGCAATTACAGTGTTTTTCCCCCGTGTTAAAAGGGTTGCTGGAAAAACTTGTTCAACATCGATTTGATTCTGTTGACGCGATAAAAACACGCCTCAATACGCTAATTTTGCTTTAAAAGTAAACATAACACCTTGATTTGAATATTATATGTTCATTTGAGTGGTTTTTTTAAAAGAAAGACTTGTCATGAAGAACGTTTCTCTCTAATATGCATACCCATCGGGGGCGTGGCGAAATTGGTAGACGCACTGGATTTAGGTTCCAGCGCCGCAAGGTGTAAGAGTTCGAGTCTCTTCGCCCCCACCAAATTTAAAAAGCAAGGTTACCTTGCTTTTTTTATGGTTAAGTCTTTTAGGCTTTAATCATGCGGTTATAGAGGATTGGTGTAATGGTAGCATGACGGTCTCCAAAACCGTTCGTCAAGGTTCGAGTCCTTGATCCTCTGCCAAATCTGAAAAGGACTTTTTATAAAGTCCTTTTTTTATGTCTGTTATTTTCTCAGTTGTATATTAAAAAAGCATTAGGTTTCATAGACATGTTTTTTTTATAAAAAGGGCTTGTCATGAGCAAAGTTTCTCTCTAATATACACACCCATCGGGGGCGTGGCGAAATTGGTAGACGCACTGGATTTAGGTTCCAGCGCCGCAAGGTGTAAGAGTTCGAGTCTCTTCGCCCCCACCAAATTTAAAAGAGCAAGGCCATCTTGCTTTTTTTATGGTTAAGCCTGTTAGGCAATAGCCATGCCGTTATAGAGGATTGGTGTAATGGTAGCATGACGGTCTCCAAAACCGTTCGTCAAGGTTCGAGTCCTTGATCCTCTGCCAAATAAATAAAAAAGCCCTTGTGAAAACAAGGGCTTTTTTATTTGTCTGTGATATGTCCTTATCTCATCTCTCTTTTAAAAAGCGTATTATCTTTTATAAATCTTGCATTCAAATTGAAATGCAGGTGATTCAATCAGTACTGGCAGCAGATTCTGTGGATTTGAAAAATTTAAAATGACGGTTTTACAATCAACTAGTATGAATGGATAAAAAGACTTTATTTTTATTACTATTGTAATTATTTATTCACTATAGTAAATTAAATTCATGGTGAATGATTCATTCTAGAGGAATTCTTTGCCTAAATTTTAAGTTTATGTGAAGAGATATAAAATGTTAGATATTCGTATGTCGCGTCCGGATGAGGGTGCTGAGGTGATTGCAATCTGGAAAAGTTCTGTCGATGCAACTCACCAGTTTCTTAAGCCTGAAGATCGTCTTGAAATTGAGAAAGAGGTGGTTGGCTTTTTTTCAGAGACGCCTGTATGGGTTGCTGTAAATCCGGAAGATCAACCGCTGGGCTTTATGTTCTTGCATGAAGGGCATATGGAAGCATTATTCATTGCTGCCACAGCCCGTGGACAAGGCGTTGGAAAGTTTTTGGTATCTCATGCTTTAACGCTATATCCTAATCTTACCATTGATGTGAATGAGCAAAACCAGCAGGCGGTTGGATTTTATCAACATCTCGGTTTTCAGGTAACAGGACGCTCAGAACTTGATAGTCAAGGCCGAGCCTATCCATTATTACATCTTGCGATTAACTCCAAGGCTTAATGCTATTTTTATTAAATCATAGCTACTGATTTAGCTGATTAGCGGTGAAAGCTGGTTTTGCCCCTTCATTGCTAACTCTGTTTCTGGCCAAAACTTACCATATAAACACAAGGTTGTTGATTATCAGGATTGGTTAATTGGCAATCTGCAGGTTGAGTGAGTGCGATGCAATCTCCAGTTTCCAGATGAAAGCGTTGTGTATCAACTTGAATATCAAGTTGTCCGCTTAATACCCAAATGGTTTGTCCATTAAGATGCTGGTATGCGCTTGAAGGAATGCTGAATTGTCCTGCCGGTGGAACTTCGACTTTAATCATTTCCGGATTTGCGCCTGCGGGCGAGATTGACCAACGGGTAAGTCCCAATTGTGTGTCTGTCCAATAGTGTTGTTGCGATTTTTTAGAGACCAATACATGTGTATTTTGGCTGAGTTCAGCTTCTGCAAACAATTTGGATAGGGTAATGCCCAAGGCACTGGCCAAGCGGCTGAGAATGGCTGCACTTGGACTGGAAGCCCCGCGCTCAACCTTGCTGATCATGGCTTGGCTGACGCCTGAATATTGTGCTAATTCGGCAACAGTCCATCCCTTACTTTTTCTTTGCTTAAGTAGTAAACGAGCAATTTCATTATCAAGCATCTGACTGTCAGCTTTTTCAACCATGAGATGAACCTGCAATTTCGGACAGGCATATTATGCGACAGAAATGAGATGAATGTTGCATAAAATTGGTATAGAAACAAACGAGTACAATGAGTATTTTTTGTTTCTACAAAATCTGTTTTGATGCTGACACATAGGGCATTATGAGTTGGTATTGATATAGGGGATTTACCTTGTTATTGAGCCTTTTGTCTTGTCCACAGCCCTTAGATATTGAGTTATTGTAGGATAAAAAGTATGGTTTTCTCCTGAAAAAATCAGTAATAGATTCAGCATAACGATCTAGACTTATACTGTACTTGTTTTGATAAACAGTGAATGATGTGATGATGTTTTAATCCTATATTTATTCTAGCTTTTCAATTTTTTTAAGGCATATAACACCAGAGTTTATTATTTTCCTAGCTAAAGACTTTTTCATTTTTACAGAAATAAAATCTTATAATTAAATCAAATGAGGGTTTCTATAGCGGAGAGAGTGATATAAAAAATTCAGGTACTCTCCAAGTAAAAAGTTAAGAATCAAACGGCATTAATGGTATGCCGTTTAAAATGAAAAAGGATCAACAGCTTTGTCGGTCACTTTGAAATATTTTCAAAGTCAGGATTACATGTGCGCACCACCATCAATGCGTAGTTCTGTACCCGTAATAAATTCACCATCATCTGAGGCTAACATGGCAATTGCACCCGCTACAGAATCAGGTGAACCATAACCACCTGGAATTGCTGGGGTGTGTTTAGCGTATAAACTCAAGTCGGCGCCTTCTGGTAGAGGAGATGTGTTGGTCATACCTGAAGCGATACCTCCGGGGACTACAGCTACAGCGCGTAAGCCCTGGCTTGCATATTCTGATGCAATAGCATGAGTAAAAGACTGAATTCCTCCCTTAGTCGCGGCATAAGCGGCAAAATAAGGATGGGCAAAACTTGCCGACGTGGAGCTAAAATTAACGACAACGCCTTTTCCTGATTTAAGAAGAGCGGGGAGCGCCTGTCGTGTAACCAGAAATGTGCTGGTGAGGTTAACTTTAATTAACGTGTTCCAAAGTTCTAAGCTGGTTTCTAAAAAGTGCGCACCCCTGAGTATTCCAGCGGCATTAACAAGGACTTCTAAACCACCAACTTGAGCTATGATATTGCCGATTTTCTCCTGAACCTGTTGTTCCTCTGCTAAATCAATGGTGAGAGTTAACAAACGTTCTGCATTACCATTATTTTCTGCCTGTTCGGTGGTTTTCTTTAGACCAGCCTCTGAAATATCCGCTGCAATAACGGTGCCACCCTCAGCAAGCAATCTTGCTACAGTGGCCTGACCAATCCCGGATCCTGCACCTGTAACCAAGATTCGGCGCCCTTTAAATCTTTCCATAGTTCTATCTCTATATTTATTTAAAAAAAGTAGTTTTATTAAAAAAACTACAGTTGACATATAGGGTTTAATCACAAAGTGATGAATAAAAGTTTTTAGATTTTTACCTTAAAAATTCATTTTAAAATTTACTTTTATTTTGTAAGTTACCTTAAAGATAAAATTTTTTATGGTCAATATGATAACAACGAATTGTATTATAGGAATTATTATTAATAAGTTTTATCGTGAATTTTTAAATACTATGTATTTGATTTTACTTGTGTATCTTAAATTTCAATATGATTTATTAAAATATGAGGATGCAAATAAAAACAATATTTATCTTTTCGGGATTTAATTTTTGATAATTTGGGTTTTATTTTTAATTTTATAGCTATGTTTTTTAAATTTTTTATTGAAATAAATATTGAGGTCATAGATTGAGAATTTTTATTTAATTTTTTGTAGGTTTGTGCAGAGTAATTTTCAAAAAGTAACAAGAAAGTGGCCTTGTTACTTTTCAAATCATGAATTTGATTGGAGGCTAAAGCGTATTGGATTTAAGCTGGTGCTGTTTGATACCGGAAAAGATCTTTTGACAAGCGAAATAGAGCAATGCGGTAAAAAATAGCCCCATGATCCATGACAGATCTACACCACCTAATAACTCTGCAATTTTTCCTTGATAAATTTTGGTATGAATAAACGGAAGCTGAAACAGAATACCTGCAACATAGCAACCGATGCCGATCATATTCCAGCGACCATAGATACCATTGGGATCAGACAGGGCTGAAATTTCACATTTTTCTTTAGAAATGAAGTAGTAATCCACTAAGTTAATGGCGCTCCATGGAATAAAAAATGTGAGTAAGAAAAGAATAAAGGATTTAAAGGTATTGAGAAAAGATTGCTCACCTAAGATAGCAATAACGGTTGAAATCGCGACAATGCCTAGCACTGAAATCAAACGCTGTTTTTTAGTGATATTTATAGAACCTTTAAAACCGCTATAGATCGTGGCAATACACATGAAACAGCCGTATGAATTAAGTGTTGAGATCGTCAGTTTTCCAAAAGCAATACTGAAATAAAGTAAGGCAGCGATGGCACCAGCACTTCCTAGTCCGATGACATAAGCGACTTCATTTCCAACAAAGTTCCCTTGAGCAATCTGGGCGATGAATACACCTAAGGTCATCGAAATTTGGGAACCGATAAACGAACCTAACGCCACCGCCCAGAATACTTTGGATGATGAGGTCTGTTTAGGTAAATAACGAGAATAATCTGCAACATAAGGTCCAAAGGCGATTTGCCATGAGGCTGAAAGAGAAACAGCAAGCAAAAATGTTGACCAGTTGAAATGTTTAACGGACATTAAGCTGCCAAGATCAACAATCAGCATCATTTTGACTAAGATAATCGAAAAAGTAACCATTCCTAAAATACTGGCAACTTTTCCAATCCAGTGAATGGCTTTATACCCCACTGTTGCCAGAACAATAATAATCGAGGCAAAAATAACAATTCCTGAAATATTGCTTATATTGAATAGTTTGGCAATGGCTTGTCCTGATAAAACTGTCCCGGTGGCGGTGAAGCCAATATACATGAGACTAACCAGAAAAATTGGAATACAGGCACCATATACCCCAAACTGAACCCGGCTTGAGATCATTTGTGGGAGACCAAGTTTTGGACCTTGCGCAGCATGTAAGGCCATGATCGAAGCACCGAATGCCTGTCCAATAATAAGACCAATAATTGACCAGAAAACGTCTCCACCTAGTACAACAGCCAAGGCGCCTGTAACGATTGCAGTGATTTGTAGATTCGCTCCAAACCACAGGGTAAATTGGCTGAATACACTGCCATGTCTTTCGTTTTCAGGAATAAAGTCTATAGAGCGATTTTCTATAAAACTATTTTGCTGTTGTTGATCAATATCATTGCTTTGTTGCATCGAAAGTTCCTTTTATTATTCAATATTTCCTATCAATCCTGGCATTGATCAGCGGCCAAACTGAGCATAGTGAAGCCTCTTATACTCAACATGCCTCTTCCTGCTTTATTGGCTTATGTGTAAACATGAATACTCATGTATATACAACTTGGCTTTTTAAAATAACCTGATCACTAAAAAAAAAGCAATAGATTTAAAAGGGGAAAGCGATAATAATCTTTTAATGCACTGAATATAAAAGTATTTTATTAATTTGAAGGAGATAATAGAAATAAAAAACGATAAATCTGATGTATTTAAATATTGGTTTATGAATTGGATAAAATTTTATCCAATTCAATATTATATCTGAACAAAATAGGCCATGATTAGAAAATATTTATAACATGTTCCGCATTTCACTCGCTGTATTTTTTAATAAAGGTAAAATTTGTTTAGTAAGATAATCCTGTGTCACTTTGTTTTTTTGAGAAATACAGTTTAAGGCAGCAACATGTTTACCTGTGGAATCAATGATAGGGACCGCAAGTGCAATAATTCCAAGTTCGTGTTCATCGATTGATAAACAATAATCTTGCATAGAAATTTGCTTTAAAATATTTAAAAAAATAATTTCATCTGTATGGGTAAATGGAGTAAGACGTTTTAATCCATATTTTTTAAGCCATGTAAACTGTTGCTGTTTACTAAGAGCAGCCAATAATACTTTTCCTGTCGAGGTAGCATGAGCGGGTAGTCGATTACCCAGATGTACTCCGTAAGGACTGATTCTGAGATTCTCTTGCTGGGGTAAATAACTACGGGCAATCGGTACGATTTCATTATCATCCAGTACAACCACGGAAAATGTTAAAGTCGTTTGAGCAGACAGTAAATTGAGAATCGGTTGCGAAATTTTTGAAAGATGAGACGAATGAAGATAAGTGCTAGAAAAACGTAATACTTTGTGTGTTAACCAGTAAAAGTACTCATCTGTATCTAGATAGCCTAGAAATTTTAATGTTTTCAAATGTCTACGTACTGCAGTTCTACTAATCTGGGTCTTTTCTGCAATTTGAGTAACATTTAATTTTTGCCGTTCAGTACTAAATGCTTCTAGCAGACTTAACCCTTTTGCTAAGGCATTAATATAGTCTTCTTCCTTTATAAACTCATGTGTATAAGTGTTCTCAATTAACTTGTCTTTCATTATAAAATTCCTTTTAAATATTTTGTCCGCTAGGCGGATGAAAGTATCATACAACGGTTTTTTTCTTATTCATGTTATAGCACCAACTAAATTTAAAAATTAGTTTATCCAGAAAGAAGTGGAGGCTAATTTATGGAAGGCTTAAATAAAAAAATGCAATTGTTGATTCAGCATCAGAAACTTTATCAATTAAAAAATTATTGTCAAAGGTTAGGAAAGAAGAAGTACTGTCCTGAGTTTTTTGTTTTTAGTCGCATTTAAATTTATTGAAATAAATTTATCCGTCTAAAAGATTATATTAAATCGCGTATTGATTGAAGAATAGAATCATTATTTTTAATAAAACTTAATTGTTTAAGTTGAAACATGGATGTATGTAAGATGTATTTAAAATATATAAAGATAGTTTTTATACTGATATTTTATAGTATTTCTGCGAAAGGGGTTGCAAAGGAGGATGCAGAGAGTCGATTAAGTTTTTCTGGCAATATTTCAGTTGCTTCGGCTTATGTCAATCGAGGCATGACCAACTTTCCAGAAAATGAAGATGTCGCAATACAAAGCTTTCTTAAGTTGAACTATCAGAATTTTTATATTTCTTTTTTTAATAGCAAGCTTGGATATTCATTTAGTGAAATTCAGAAAGATGAGTATTTGTATCGACAGGCTGAAACCCAGATTAATTCAGCTCTTCCTGCTGAAGAATATGAACAGGCTTTATACCAAGCGTATAGGCACTTGTCGCAGAATGCAAAGAAAGTATCGAATTTTAGCTACTATGAAAATGATTTTTTCATAGGCTACGAAAATAGTTATGCAAAGTTAGATTATGACGTAAATCTAAAATATTTATATTATCCAGAATCTGATCATACGGGTGGTTTAGAGGCAGGCCTTTTTCTAAAGTATCCTATTCGGAAGGATAAAGATCGTGTTGGAATCAGCTTTGAGACCTATTTGAATGATGTTTATTTTATGAATAAAGGTGACACCTATATTGAGTTGAATTACGCCACTCTATTATACCCTGGCTACTATTTTAATCTTTATGCCGGTTTTTCATACTTTGAAAAAAACGGTACCTATGTAAAAAATTCGACAGAAGATTTTGTTTTTAGACATACCACATTTGAATTTTCGCATGCCTTTGATCAGAAAGAGCAGGCCATAGGATGGATGCAATATATTGTGGGTGGAAAAGACCGCTTTAGTGAACGTCAGAAAAATCTGCTGGTTGCAGGCTTAAGTTATAACTTTTAATTAAATTTTAAATAGTAAGATCGTTTTTGGAGTAAAACATGAAATTTAAAAATGGATTTTTGGCATTGAGTCTGAGCTTGATCATACCCAATATGGCATGGGCAAATCATCAGGTGGGAAGTATTTATATAAATGGAAAAATTTATACAGCACAAGATAATAAACCTTTACAACAGGCCATAGCAATAGCCACAGATGGTACCATCGTCCGCGTAGGGAGTAATGCCGAGATTAAAAAAATTGCGGATAAAAATACTCAAGTTTATGATTTAAAAAATAAAGTAATGATGCCTGGGCTAGTGGATAGTCATATTCATGCTCTAGCTTCTGGTGTGGAAATGGTTTTAGCGACTATGGATGAAGCACAGGTTGATATTGCGAAGGTCGAAAACAAGCTCAGACAGTCTAAACTGGATGGTACTGGGGTTGCAGGAGATGTGCTGTTTTTAAATGGATTATCATCCGAATATTGGGAATTGAGCCAACAGTTATCCGACGTATTTAACCAGAATGAATGGAAAACCCAGCCACTGGTATTGATTGGAAGCGATCATCATACTGCCTGGGCAAATCAGGCAATGTTGAAAAGAGCAAATATTGATACCAATTATATTAAAAAGCTTAGCCCTGAAAATCAGCAAACCATTGCTCATGATGAAAAATTTCAGCCGACAGGTTTTTTAGTAGATTCTGGTTGGGATGTGGTTAGTGCTAAAATACCTCCAATCGCTCATGAGTTGCTTTATAACGGCTCTAAACAGGCAGTGAAATACTATAATAGTCTAGGTATTACGGCATGGATGGATATTGCGGCCAATGCAGAGCCGAATAAAGGTATTTCTAATATACAAAATACCCCAACTACACTGGGCATGATTCCCATGTATAAAGAATTATCGCAGAGAGGACAATTAACCGCACGTGTGTCGGGACTACATGTCGTTAATCCAAAGAGTACAGTACAGGTATTTGATGTAATTGAATCTATTAACAACCAGTATCAAAACATTGAAAACTTTAATCTGGTCGGTATCAAGATATTCGCTGATGGTGTACTAGAATATCCAGCACAATCTGCTGCTTTACTGGGACAATACACAAACAGCAAAAAGAGTGGACAATTACTGTTTGATCCGGTTGCTTTTAAAACCATTATTGATGAGGCAGACAAGCGGGACATGCTAGTTCATATTCATGCAGTGGGCGACAAAGCTGTGCATGAATCATTAAATGCGTTTGAATATACCCGTTCCAAAAGACATAGTCAGGTTCCTCATAGTATTACCCATCTGCAACTGGTGGACCCTCAAGACTATAAGCGTTTCAAACAAAATAATGTAATTGCCTCCATGCAACTGGCATGGGCCTATGAAGATAGCTTTAATAAAGAATTGGTCAAACCCTATATCAGTGCTGTCTCTTATCGAGGTATGTATCCTGCTCATTCTTTGCTGAAGCATGGGGCAATTATTGCTGGCGCCAGCGATGCTCCAGTTTCAACCCCAAATCCTTTTATTGCCATGGCCACAGCAATTACCCGAAAAGGATTAGATGGAGATCGTCTCAATCCTGCAGAGGCAATTGATCGTGATTCTGTCTTTAAAGCTTATACCATTCATTCGGCTAAAGCTTTATATCTGGATAAAAGCATAGGATCACTTGAGCCTGGTAAAAAGGCAGATATGATCGTGCTGGATCGAGATATTTTTAAAGTTTCACCTGAACAACTGGCTGAAACCAAAGTGCTGTGGACTATTTTTGATGGAATACGGGTCTATCAGCGGTAAGAAGTAGACAGATTTTACTTAAGATGGGCTGAGAAGATCATCAGCTCATTTTACCAATCTGAGCAAAGGGTTAGCACAATTTTCCAACCTTATCTTAATATTATCCCTTAAAAATGCAGAACTGTACTTTTTCACTCACTGATCAGGCTTAATTTTATATCTTTAAAATGTTATTGCCTTATTTTAGCTAAATGCTTTTACGCCGACCACTCTAATTTGGTAACGTCTTAAAAACCTTGTTATTGAGACTGAATGTGGTTGCTGCTTTGTCGGTGGTATTGATCAGACTCAAAATTTCTATTTAGTCATTCAGCAAGATAGCAATCATTCCACGCTCGACGCTACCAGATAGATTGGTAAAGCTGAACAGGATGATCATATGTTGATGATTAATTTTTCTGAATGCTCATCAGATGATGATTCTCCAGCAATTGTGATGAAGAGAAGCTATTGCTCTAGGGGAGGCGATCATTTCAATACCTGTGTTAGAGACAACAATAACAAAAAAAGATTCAATCAGGGGAATGCTCCAACGCTTTACATCTTTATCCATAAACCGGCTACAGAGTTTTCACATTGTCACTGTCAATGAATAAATTGCTAAAAAACAGCTCATTTTTTGCTTAATTTTAAATTTTGTATGGCAATTAGTTTTTGAATAATAGAGTTATTAATCTGAATATGCATCTGGTGATGCTATTTAACTTTGGTTTCAGGTTGATGAAAGTGGTCAAAAAAAGACTTGCATAATGAAAGTCAGCTCAGCCGAAAATTGGTCTGGCTAGGGAAAATTTAATAATTAAGGAATAAGAAATGTTGCTATTGTGCATGGTTCAGCAAGGACAGCGTCATTGGGATGAGGTGATTCGAGGAAATTATCAAGATCGTTCTCAAAATAAGGACCCAATCGCATGATGATTATCCGTTATATTGAGCAGAAAGATATTCATGATCTTTACCGCTTAGCACAAAAAGCAGGCTTTGGTTTAACCTCCTTACAGCCTGATATGGAAATGCTGGCTGCCCGTATTGATCGGGCCGTAAAAACAGTACAGGGCAAATTAGATAAATCGGAGCAGGGCTATTTATTTGTACTGGAAGATACTGAACTGGATAAAGTGGTCGGTGTTTGTGGTATTGAGGTGGCACTTGGTTTAAAAGAGCCTTGGTATAATTTTCATGTCGGGACACAAGTTCACTCCTCCGAGCCTTTGAATGTGTATAAAGCACTGCCGACCTTGTATCTCAGTAATAACCATACCAACTGTAGTGAGCTGTGTACTTTATTCCTCGATCCTGATTATCGCTTAAATAAAAATGGCAAATTTCTGTCCAAAGTCCGTTTTTTATTTCTATCCGCCTTTAGACAATATTTTGAAGAAACCATTGTTGCCGAAATGCGTGGTTTTTCGGATGAAAATGGGCGTTCACCATTTTGGGATGCAGTCGGTCATAGATTCTTTGATATGGACTTTACCAAAGCGGATTATCTCAGTGGGACTGGCAAAAAGGCATTTATTGCAGAATTGATGCCGCGACATCCGCTTTATGTCGATATGCTGCCTGATGAAGCCAAAGCCGTGATTGGTGCCGTGCATCCGAATACTGTCCCTGCGTATAACCTCCTGATTGAAGAAGGGCTGCGTTATAAGGGTTATGTCGATATCTTTGATGGGGGCGCAACCTTACAGGCTGATATCGAAAATTTAAGGGCGATTAAGGACAGTCATGTGGTGCAGGTACAGGTTGAGCCATCTGATGCGGTTTCAGGAGATGATGAGCCGTATATCGTTGCCAATGATGATTATGACAATTATCGCGCAATCCTGATTTATAACCCTCTACATCATGATCTGGTGAAATTGACTGAAGAGCAGGCCCGTCAGTTGCATGTCAAAAATAATGATTCGGTTCGGGTATTAAATATCAATGTTCATCATAAGCATTAAAGAATGACTTTTCGCATGCTACAGCATCTTTAAGCGTGAATTTTATTTGATTTATATTGTATTTTTTATGAGCTTAATCTGTAGGTATTAAATTTTAAGTTCTATACAGTAAAGGCTTATAACGATTATTTACATAAAAAATCTCCTTATAATTAAATATATTTCACGTTTAATTGCTTGTAAATTGAGCAGGAAGATGTGTGTTCACCTTCAAGTGACAAGGGAATAGGATATGATGCTTGCGCCTAAAGGACTTTTGGCGAATAACAATAGATTTTAGTGCCCTGATAACGCATACATGAAAAAGGATGATTGGTGAGGTGAATACGACTTAATACATTCATTTTAAAATAATTTTATTCAACGAAATGGAATTTTTATATTAAAGCAGTTTAAAAATATTATATTTTTATCAAGTGCTTATAACGGTTGTTGTAAGTTGGAGTAAGGATTACATGAGTCAAAATAAAGAAAAGCAACTTCAGGATGAAGACCTGCCCGGGAACCCGCAGGATGAGGAAAAGTTACAGCGTTCTTTGACCAATCGTCATATTCAAATGATTGCGATTGGTGGTGCAATTGGTACCGGTTTATTTATGGGTTCTGGCAAAACCTTAAGTGTTTCGGGTACTTCCATTGTTTTAACTTATTTAATTATCGGCTTTTTCTTTTTCTTTGTAATGCGGGCAATGGGTGAACTATTGCTGGCCAATACCAATTTTAAAACCTTTGCCGATTTTGCAACCGCTTATATCGGTCCTTGGGCTGGCTTTTTCCTGGGCTGGTCGTATTGGGGCAACTGGATTATTACCGCCATTGCAGATGTGATTGTGATTGGGGGGTATATGCAGTTCTGGTACCCCGATGTGCCAGTCTGGATTCCTGCATTTACTTCGCTGGCGATTTTGACGATTTTGAACTTTGTTGCGGTTCGAATGTTTGGTGAACTGGAGTTCTGGTTTTCTCTCATTAAGGTCTCTGCCATTATCCTGTTTATCCTTGCAGGGATATATCTGATTAGTACAGGCTTTACTTCTCCAAGTGGTGTCAAAGCGTCGATGAGTCATGTATTTGAAACTGAATCGATGTTTCCGTATGGCCTTACCGGCTTTTTGGCTGGCTTCCAGATCGCAATCTTCGCCTTTGTCGGGATTGAGCTGGTCGGCACCACAGCTGCTGAAACCAAAGATCCGCATAAATCACTGCCTAAAGCCATTAACTCTATTCCGTTTCGTATCCTGTTGTTTTATGTCGGCGCATTGGTCTGTATTATTGCGGTCACTTCTTGGGCAAAAATTTCACCAGAAAAAAGTCCATTTGTTGAGATGTTCTCTTTGATTGGCTTACCGATTGCAGCGGGTCTGGTCAATTTTGTAGTGGCAACTTCGGCACTTTCTTCTGCCAATAGCGGTATTTTTGCGACCAGTCGTATGCTCTATGGTTTGTCTTTGGACAATGATGCACCTAAAAGCTTTAGTAAGTTATCGAAAAGAAAAGTGCCGATTCGCGGTTTGGTTTTCTCTATGGCTTGCGTCACCATCGGTACTTCAATTTTATTTATTGTACCGAATGTCATGACAGCGTTTACCATCATTTCAGCGCTGACTTCGATCTTATGTGTCTTTACCTTTATACTGATTATTCTTTCTTATATTTGCTATCGTAAGAAGTTTCCTGAGTTGCATCAGCAATCTAAGTTTAAAATGCCGGGTGGCCTGTTTATGGCTTGGTTTACCATGTCATTTTTAGTATTTACCATCGTTATTCTGGCTTTGGATCATGATACCTTGATTGCCTTGGCAGTTTCACCCATCTGGTTTTTGGGCCTGTTTATTGCCTATCGTCGTAAAAAGAAAAAGATGCTGGAGCTGGACCTGCTAAAAGCCAGACCTATGGACTATGTTTAAGCAAGGTTGCGCAGTTGCGATAAAATCTGACCCCGTTTAAAAATAAAAAGCAGAGCCGAGGCTCTGCTTTTTATGGCATCCGTTTTTAGATTTTGCTGATCAAATCGTTGATCTGTTTTGCTTGTTCGGCTGCATTACCTGTGTAGGTTGCAGGTGTAAGCTCAGCAAGGCGAGTACGTTCGTCTTCTGGAACTTGAGCTAGTTCATCACCTTTCACGAAGTTGACCATCATGTCACGTGTCATGGCTTGACCACGAGTCAGGGCTTTTAATTTCTCGTATGGCTTTTCAACGTTATAGCGGCGCATCACGGTTTGAATCGGTTCTGCAAGAACTTCTTGTGCCTGGTCCAAATCTTCATTTAAACGTGCAGCATTGAGTTCAAGTTTACCTACACCTTTTAAGCAAGCATCAAAAGCAATCAAGCTTTGTGCAAAACCAACACCCATATTACGTAATACGGTTGAGTCAGTTAAGTCACGCTGCCAGCGAGAAACAGGAAGTTTTTCACCAAGGTGGCCCAATACTGCATTGGCAATACCCAAGTTACCTTCAGAGTTTTCAAAGTCAATTGGGTTGACTTTATGCGGCATGGTTGAAGAACCTACTTCACCATCTTTTAACTTTTGTTTGAAGTAACCGAGAGAGATATAACCCCAAACGTCACGGTTAAAGTCGATCAGAATCGTATTAAAGCGACGTAATGCATCAAACAATTCAGCCATGTAGTCATGTGGCTCGATTTGCGTGGTGTATGGGTTAAATGCCAAACCTAAAGACTCAACAAATGCTTGTGCATGCGCAGCCCAGTCAATTTCAGGGTAAGCAGAGAGGTGAGCGTTGTAGTTACCGACTGCACCATTAATTTTGCCTAATAATTCAACATTTTCAAATTGCTTGATCTGACGTGCTAAACGGTAAGCAACGTTTGCCATTTCTTTACCCAATGTAGTTGGGCTTGCTGTTTGACCGTGTGTACGAGACAACATTGGTTGTTCAGCATGGGTGGTTGCCAAAGTCGAGATTGAAGTAAGAAGCTGCTTCATGCTTGCCACGAGAACTTCACGGCCATTTTTCAACATTAATGCATGAGACAGGTTGTTGATGTCTTCTGATGTACATGCAAAGTGAATAAATTCGCCTGCATTTTTCAACTCATCAATGTTGGCAATTTTTTCTTTAAGGAAGTATTCAACTGCTTTTACATCATGGTTGGTAGTGCGTTCGATTTCTTTAATGCGGTTTGCATCTTCTTCAGAGAAGTTGCTAACAATCGCATCGAGCGCGGCATTGGTTTCATTTGAAAATGGCGCAACTTCGATGATTTCTGCACGATTCGCAAGTGCTTGTAACCAACGCACTTCAACCGTGACACGAGCGTGGATTAAACCAAACTCAGACAAAAAAGGGCGTAGGGCATCGCATTTGCTAGCGTAACGTCCATCAAGTGGCGAGAGTGCGGTTAAAGCATTCATACAGATTCCTTAATTTTGGAATAAACATAAAAATAAAATCGTTAGCATATCGGCTATACCACCTGATACTGCAAACGAGCGAGAGCTTGAATATCTTGCAATAACTTGCGTTTACTAAAGATCATACTCCACGAACTGCCGCCGGACTGTTTCCATAAATGGGCCAGCTGTAAGCCTGTAAACAGGCAAGCGCGAATACGGTTAGTATGATTAATATCTTTAAAGGCTTCCGCATTACCACGGACTAAAATGCGCGGATTAATTTGGCCCGCAGTTTCAACATAGGTTTGTGCGAGATTGGCAATAATGCTGGGATGCAAATAATTATTATCAAAAAAGGAGAGTTGTTTTAGGATTTTCTGTTGAGCTGTTTCAATGATTTTAACGTATTCAGGATTGCCGTAGACTTTCTTTTCCAGCTGCAATAAGGCCATTGCATAGGACATTGGAAGTTTAGCTGTCGATATTTTGGGAACACGGGATTTGGGTGCCGTATTAAAGGGCTGGGTAATGCAGCCTTCCAGTGTTTTTAAGCCAAGGGAAATATCGGCGAGCTGATTAAAGAAATCGAGGGTTTGCGTGGCATTATTGGCCGTCGGGCGAATATTCAGACTGGCCTTGATGAGCAGTTCGAAATAAAAGTTACCACTATCGCCAATACTTTGCTGTCCAGCCATCGCCGTCATATGCGTCAGCTGGGTTGCCTGAAAGACCGCTGCCAATGCCAAAGCACGGTTTTGTCTGACATTCAACGCTTGCGTGTGCTGAAAGGGTAACTCGACCATGCTTCGCTTCCAATTTCCTTAAATAAAATCCGGTTCAGGTGCATTGGTATGGTGAATCACACCACCGCCTAAGCAAACCTCTCCTGAGTAGAACACCACACTTTGCCCTGGTGTTACAGCGCGTTGCGGTTCATCAAATTCAACACGCACACCATTTTCAGTGTGTTCATCGCGGTAAATTGTACATGCCTGATCAGGTTGACGATAACGGGTTTTTGCTGTGCAACGGAAACCGGTACTCGGGATGTCCTGTTCGCCAGCCACCCAGTCAATCGTCTCGCTCCAAAGCTGTGTGCTTTGCATCAACGGATGTTCATGTCCTTGTCCAATCACCAGTCGGTTATTGGCAATATCTTTATGGAGTACGAACCATGCACCTTCTTGTACACCTTTCATCCCGCCGATACCGATACCACCACGTTGACCCAGCGTATAGTACATCAAGCCATGATGTTCACCAACTTCTTTACCTGATTCCAAAACAATTTTTCCAGCTTGCGCAGGTAAATACTGTTTTAAGAAATCGGTAAAACGACGTTCGCCAATAAAACAGATACCTGTTGAGTCTTTTTTCTTCGCAGTCGCGAGATCCAGTTGTTCTGCGATACGACGAACTTCCGGTTTTTCGATTTCGCCAACAGGGAATAGCGTCTTGTTAATTTCACGACCATGCACTGCATGTAAGAAATAGGTCTGGTCTTTATTGTTATCGACACCACGGAGTAAGGGTGCGTAAGTTTCGCCACGGGAGTTTTGCATGCTTGCGCCACGGCGTGCATAGTGACCTGTTGCAATGAAATCTGCACCTAGGGTCATGGCATGGTCGAGGAACGCACGGAATTTAATTTCTTTATTACACAGAATATCCGGATTGGGGGTACGACCTGCAGCATATTCGGCCAGAAAGTGCTCAAAGACACGATCCCAATATTCCATGGCAAAGTTGGCCGTATGTAATTTGATGCCGATCTTATCTGCAACGGCCTGAGCATCTGCCAGATCTTCAAGTGCTGTGCAGTATTCCGTACCATCATCTTCTTCCCAGTTTTTCATGAAAAGACCTTCAACCTGATATCCTTGTTGAAGTAACAGTGCGGCAGAAACAGAGGAATCTACACCACCAGACATACCGACGATGACACGTTGTTGCATCTAATTAAGCGTCCAAATGAGAAGTTAATGAGGGAGAGAAAGGGTGCTCATAAATAAGCGATAAAGGATATTTCTTGCCAGCAAGGGCATCTTCAACAGCTTTTAAAACCAGTGGACTGCGTGCACGTGCTGATTCTTGTAGCTCATCCAGATTCATCCAGACTGCAGCAACAATACCTGTATCCAGTTGTGCATTTTCTTCAACTGACGTCACATGCGCCAGGAAACAAAAACGGTAGTAGGTGCGATCTGGAAACATCGGCGGGGTATAGGTATAGATCCCAAGCAGGTGGTCGATTTCAACGTGATGGCCTGTTTCTTCCAGTGTCTCACGGATCGCTGCCTGCACAATGGTTTCATTACATTCAACATGACCTGCAGGCTGATTAAACACGGTATGTACAAAGCCTTCACTGTGCTCTTCAACAAACAGAAAGCGTCCGTCTTTTTCGACTACAGTGGCAACTGTGACATGAGGTGTCCAAGCGGTCATAGAAAGCACCATGGTTTTAAAAAATGTATTCTACAAAATTTGAGACGCGGTGGCTATCCTATTATGTCTTGTCACGATCTTTAATATGTTGCTTGGTGTCTTCAGGAATTATACTGGAATATAGAAACTCTAATTCTTTCGGTTTGGTAATCGTTTCATTTGCAATAAAATTAAGGATATGAAAAAGCTTTATGGCTATTTCATTATCGTCATTCAGATCAATCTGACCTGGATGAACCGCATTATTTCCAACCACTCTTAGTAAATCTAATGCTTGTTGGATTTTTGGACTTAAACCTTCAGCAACTAACTCTTTTATATCATTATTAATATTTTTTCCTGATTTTCCTAATTGTTTTAATAAAAGTTGTAGTGCTAATCTTAAAAGCGCTGTTGCACCTTTAGGTGATTCCATAATAATTGATGAAGCCTCATTATATAGATTTTGAATTTCTTCACTCATATCTTGATTAGGCGGTTCGATGACGATTTGCTTGGGGTAAACTAGCTTTTCTTCTACCCAAATAGAGATATCGGAACATGTCAAACAGGTAGATAGTGAAAATTTAGATGGGATGAAATTAGGTAATTTTTTCTCATTCTCTTTATAAAAACGATTTAGAAAATTGACAATAGCATCTTGATAATAATCTTTAATACCAGATCTATAGTCTAGAAAAGTATTATTTAATATCTCTTCTACAGCAGTGGTTGCATTTTGCTTATCAAACCAATTCTGTTGAGAAACTACTTTACAATGTGGGCATTGAAAATTGCTTTTACCAAGTCTTGGTGTATGATCCACAAGTATCTCCAATTTTTATAATATGATGATTTCTAATTATGACGTTGCTGAGTTTAAATAATTATCCTTCACTTTCACATAGTGACGTGCCGAGTAAGGTAAAAACTCCATTTCTTTTTCAGTCAGTGCACGCACTTGTTGGACAGGACTGCCGACATAGAGATAACCGCTTTTTAATACTTTACGTGGCGGCACCAGACTACCGGCACCGATCATTACATCATCTTCAATGATGACGTCATCTAACACGACGGTATTAATCCCGATCAAGACGCGATTACCTATGGTGCAGCCATGTAAAGTTACATGATGCCCAACCGTTACATCTTCTCCAATAACCAGTGGAGAACCATTCGGTTTAGATTGATTCTTATGGCTGACATGCAACATACAATGATCCTGTACGTTACTGTTTTTGCCAATCTGAATTGAATTTACATCACCGCGAATCACGGCAAAAGGCCAGACCGACACATTTTCAGCAAGTTTAACATCACCTACAACAACCGACATGTCATCGATATAACAACTTGAATCAACATCTGGTTTCTGGTCGAGATAGGGACGAATGTTCTTTTGCATAGCCGCGTTCGCTTGAAAATTTAGGGGAATTATAAAATAAAAAAGCATTCATACCCAAGAGCATGAATGCTTAATTTAACGATTCTAAAATTTAGAACAAGTTACTGAAGAACATTTTGATATGGTCAATCATACGTGCAAAAAAGCCAGCTTCTTCAACAGGTTTCAATGCGACCAATGGTTTTTCTGCAATCACTTTACCATCCAGACTTGCAACCAGTTTACCCACCACTTGACCTTTAGCTAAAGGTGCATTGAGTTTAGGCTGAACCACAAGCTGAGTTTTGATTTTGTCTGCCTGGCCTTTAGGCATGGTCACATTGAAGTTTTCTGCTAAGCCAATTTGAACATCATCTTGTTTACCGAACCAAACTTTAGCCTTTGCAAGAACCTGGTTGGCTGGTTGAACATTAGCAGTTTCAAAGTTTGAAAAGCCCCAAGCTAAAAGCGTACGTGTCTGATCGGCACGTTCATTCATGCTTGGTGTTCCGAAAATCACTGAAATTAAACGCATTGGGCCGCGTTTACTTGACGTGGTTAAGCAGAAACCCGCTTCATTGGTATGACCTGTTTTTAAACCATCTACACTTGGATCGGTATAAAGCAGGGCATTACGGTTGCCTTGTTTGATGCCATTAAAAGCAAATTCTTTTTCTGAATAAATCGGATAGTATTTAGAACTGTCTTTAATGATGTGTTGAGCAAGGATGGCCATATCTTTGGCAGTTGAATAATGACCTTCAGCTGGCATACCGGTTGAGTTGATAAAGTGAGTGTTCACCATACCAACACGTTTTGCTTCCTGGTTCATCATATGGGCAAAGGTCCCTTCATTGCCCGCGATATGTTCAGCCATTGCTTTAGAAGCATCATTACCTGACTGGATAATAATACCACGCAACATTTCTAAAACTGTTGCAGTACCATTCAGTGGAACATACATACATGATTCAGAGCTGCTACCACGACACCACGCAGATTCATTCATGCGTACCTGTTCGTTTTCAGTCAATTCACCCTTTAAAAGTTTCTGCTCAATGATGTAGCTTGTCATCATTTTTGTCATTGAAGCAGGTGCCAGTTTTTCATTTTCGTTTTTGGCAGCGAGAATCTGTCCGGTCTCGTAATCCATTAATACATAGGATTTATTATTTAATTCTGGTGGAGCGGATAGGACAGTTGCTGCATATGAAAAGCTTGGCAAAAGTAATAATGCAGCAAGAGCGCTTTTGTGAGTCATTCTAGGTGGTTCCAATATCTTGTATGAAGCAGACGAGCCTAGCATTTTAGGATAAAGCAAAGCCGACTTCTACGGGGGAAATCGGCTTTTTCATACAGTATTGTAACCTGAACCTTAATTGTTCATCTTATTTGGAATAATAATTACGAACGTCATCGCAAATTTGACGGTTATCACTGTCAGAAGCTGCTTTTGCATCATTACGTGCTTCTTTTAAAGCTTCTTTAAAATCTTTACCTTTTACGCGTTTATTCAAGCTTTCAACCGCGTTGGCATCATTATTCAAATAGGCTTTAACCAGGTTGTCATAAGCTTTATTAAATTTTAGATCTTTGCCAATCAAGCTTGGACAAATTTCAGAAAGCACATAGATCGCGGCAAGCTCTTGCTTGGTAACGCTATCTGAAGTTGGAGTCACTTCAATCTTTTCCGCTTCTGTAGATTTTTTATCTGCCGCAAATGCTGTAGGAGCTAGAGCGCTAGAAGCGATGAGAAATGATAAACCTAGTGTTTTAAAAACATTTTTCTTCATAATAAATCAAACTCAGAACAAGACTTAAAGAATTTGAATAACTTATAGCATAGAAGCCGGTAAAAAAATGTATGTTTGCTGTAGGAAACGTGGAGAAAGTGTGGGTTTAAATTTTCAGAATCTTAAATTTCTTACAACTTCTAAGGCGTTTTCTATCGTGGATAGGGCGGTTTAGCTATTGGTAGAGGAGCGTAACTTAACTTGACATCCGAGATTAAGATCAACAAGATTAAAAAATAGCCAGCAATGCGTGGGATTGAAAATCAGGATAATTAAAAAAGAACTGGAAAGGAAAAAAAGGAGTAAGGGCATGAATCGATTCAAGGGTGGTGTTGATATTGCACTCAAACTTCCACCTCATCAATATGAAGCAACCATTGCATTTTATCGTGATGTGATTGGTCTTAAACAAATTACAGAAAAAGAACCTGATGTCGGTTTTGAATTGGGCCCAATCAAGCTCTGGATCGCCGCCGTGCCAGAGATGAGTCAGGCAGAACTTTGGCTTGAGCTCTTTACCGATGATTTTACTGAGGCAGCTCACTATCTAAATAAAGCAGGCGTGGTGCGTTGTGATGCAATTGAGCCTTTGCCCGAAGGTTTTAAAGGAGGATGGATTACTAGCCCTGCAAATATTATCCATATGGTGCGTGAACCAGATGCATGGTAATAGTGTTGATCAGATAAGAATCGCTTGTATGGATGATGAGATGGAAGAGGTGTGGTTTTATCCATCTTAATTTAAAACCACACCGATATTTTAAAGCCAGATTAGCCTTCGAAATTCAAGACTTCTTCACATACCGCTTTCTGCTCTGCCTTGTCGACTTCAGCCGCTGCTTCATGGGCATCTTTTAACAGGCTTTTAAATTCAGCATCTTTTTGCAGACTTTCAAGCGAAGCTGATTTGTCAGAATAATTGCTTAAATAAGTGCCGACCATTTTTTTGATATTCTGATCAAATTTGGCATTTTTCCCAATCAGAGCTGGACACATCTCAATCAGTACTTGTGCATTGGCAATGTCATCTTTAATGAGGGCATCTGCTTCTTTCACTGAAACCGTTTCATCTGCAAAGACAACAGGTGCTGTAAAAAGCGTGAAACTCACCCCAAAAACTTTAATAAAATTAGATAAATGTCTCATGGCTGCGTAAATTTTTAATACTAAGAAGCCATAAATATATATAATTCAAGGAATAATTCAATTGAAAAAACTGCTTAGTAACATTGAAGAGAATTGATTTTAGTGAATATTTTAATAGCAAACGATGACGGTGTGTTCGCGCCCGGACTACAAGCTTTGGCTCAAGCCTTAAAACCTTTAGGTCGTGTGGTTGTGGTTGCGCCTGAAAGTGAACGTAGTGGTTATTCAAGTGCATTAACGCTGGACCGTCCTTTACGTCCTGTACAGATCGCTGAAGATGTCTGGGCGGTCAATGGTACGCCAGCAGATTGTGTCTATTTATCCATGAATGGCTTATTTGATTTTGAATTTGATCTGGTGGTCAGCGGAATCAATAGTGGCGCGAATCTGGGCGATGATGTTTTATATTCTGGTACGGTTGGTGCTGCTTTTGAAGGGCGGTTAATGAAGCACCCTGCGATTGCCGTTTCACTGGCGGGCGCCAATGTACGAGCCTACGAGCATCCTGAACATTATGCCAAAGCAGCGCAATGGGTCCATGACTTCATTGCCAAAGGCTTGCCGGTTTTACCGCCGCGACATATTTTTAATATTAATATTCCGGATGTTGAGCAAATTCAAGGGGCTCAAGTGACCTACCAAGGCCGTCGGGCACAATCCAAACCGATCAGCAGTCATGTTGACCCACGTGGACGTCAGGTGTACTGGATTGGATTGGCGGGTGAAGCCGTTACCGATCCGCAACCTGTCTCGGATTATGTCCAGTCAGATTTTTTTGCAGTCTCAAATGGTTATGTCAGTATTACCCCGATCCAGATGGATGCGACCAACTATACCGTATTGGAAAATTTACATGCGCATGTAAATGGTTAAGGGTATGAATGTTATAACTTTGTGAATAAAGAAAGTGAGAACTCGTTTTTTCTCACTTTTTTGATACTCTTAGCGCAAATAAATTGAGGTTTTTTCGATGAGGGCGAAGATGCACTTAAACCATGTCTCGGTTTTTCTATCACAGAAAATGATTAAAACAATCGTTTTGTCTATGGCGGTTGCGACAGTGGCAGTTATGACAGGGTGTGCATCAAAACCGCAAGTCAATGGTGGAGCACGTCATACGCTGCCAGCACCAAACTATTACACGGTGCGTTCAGGCGATACCCTAAGCGGGATCTCAAATCGTTATGGTTTGAACTATCTGAATGTGGCTGCACTGAATGATATCGCACCGCCTTATCGTATTTATGTCAATCAGTCATTGCGTTTAAAAGGCTCGGCTGCCCAGCGTACAACATCGACGCAAGCCATGGCACAAACCGCACCAATCCAGCGCCAAAGTATTAATTTACCAAGCCAGCAACCAGTCGCGCCAAAACCACAACCAGTGGTACCACGTCCGGTAGTGCCGACCGTACCGGTTAATCCGTCATCTTCAACTGTGGCCTCAAGCCTGCGTTGGGTGAAACCATCAAATGGTGCCGTCATTCAAACCTTTAATCTGGCGAGTAATGTCAAAGGCACACGCTATGGTGGAAATGTGGGCGATCCGATTTTTGCGGCTGCAAACGGGCAGGTGGTTTATGCGGCGGATGGCCTAAAAGAATATGGCAACCTGGTGTTGGTTAAACATATTGATGGCTACATCACAGCCTATGCCCATAATAGCAAAATGCTGGTGAAGAGCGGTGATAATGTGACAGCAGGACAGAAAATTGCAGAAATGGGTTCTTCTGGCGCATCGCAAGTCATGCTGGAATTCCAGGTTCGTTTAGATGGTAAACCTGTGAACCCGAGCACAGTTTTACCAAATTAACTAAAGATTATTAATAAACTTTCAATAATTTATTAATAATTCCCCTAGTCTATAAATAGACTTCCTTGTATACTTAATTTGATTGCTTTCATTAGAACAATAAGCATATTAATAAATTAAGTTGAGAGGGAAGTCTATGCTAGATCAATTGCGTGCAATGGGGGTCTTTGCTTGTGTCGTCGAAAAAAGTTCTTTCAGTGGTGCAGCAAGAGAACTTGGAATTACCACCAGTGCGGTCAGTCAACAAATCCGTTCTTTAGAACAAGAAATGGATGTCACCTTACTTCATCGTTCTACCCGAAAACTCAGTCTCACTGAAGCTGGACAGGCATTTTTCCTCAGTTGTCAGGAAATGTTGGCCGCAGCTGAGCGAGGCAAAATCCGCATTAATGAATTACGTGATGATCTGGTAGGCGATTTGCGTATTGCTACCACACCTGAACTCGGTGCCTTGCACGTTATTCCTGCATTGTCGCACTGGATGTCGGCGCATAAAGGGCTAGCGATTCATTTTGAAGCAGACCATCGTTATATTGACCTGATCGAAGAACGTATTGATATTGCGATACGCATGAGCTTGAAGATGGAAGATCAGCAATTGTCTGCTGTGCCTTTAGCGCGGGTAGATCAGGTTCTGGTTGCATCGCCAAGTTATCTGAATCAGGCGCAACCCATCACCCGTCCTGAAGACTTGCGTAACCATGAATTACTGCCGATAACTCTGATGCAAAATTATCAACATTTTACCTTCCGTCACGGCATCAGTGGCGATGTGGTGAATGTGGATATGAAAACACGTTTAGGCACCAATAATGTTTTTGTAGCCAAGGCCTTATGTCAACAAGGACATGGCATAGCACGTATCCTGTATATGGATATTCAAAAAGAACTGATCAATGGATCGTTGGTTGAGGTTCTGCCAGATTGGCAACTACCATCTTATACCTTGCATGCCTTAACCTCTAAACGCGAACAATATCCAATGAAGGTGCATCGCTGTATTGATGCCTTGAAGCAATATTTTGCCCAGTTACCTGGCGGACGCTCGTTACAGGGTGTTGCCTAAGTCAAAAGGCCATGTTCCTCGGAACATGGCCTTTTTGTTTATCTGTTTTTCTTTTTACGCATCGATTTTAGCGTTTTTGCCTCAGCAGTGTTTTCTTCACTTGCTTTGGCTTTTGCTTCTACCTCATCTTTCTTGGTTTTTTTACGCTTTTTCTTTTTCTTTGGCTCGTCCTCTTCCACCGCTTCACCGTCTTCGATGGCTTGCCAGTATTCAAGTTGTTCCATGACTGCAGCATAAATCGAGTTTTTGCTATAGCGACCTTTTTTATCCAGTGTACCCACTGGGCGTGCCATTAGAATTTCCAAGGCCTGGTCAATGGTGTCAATCGCGTGCACATGGAAGAGTCCGGCTTTGACGGCTTCACTCACGTCCTGACGTAACATCAGATGCTGCATGTTTTGACGCGGGATAATCACGCCTTGTTTGCCAGTCAAGCCTTGCAATTTGCAGGCATCATAGAAGCCTTCAATTTTGGCATTGACACCGCCAATCGGCTGCACCTGGCCCAACTGGTTCATCGAACCGGTAATTGCCCATGATTGGTCAATCGGGATCTGGCAGATTGCAGAGATCAAGGCAGACAGTTCCGCAACGGTTGCACTATCACCATCGACCTGACCATAGCTTTGTTCAAAAGCCAATGCGGCAGAGAAGTGCAGGATCTGTTCACGACCAAAGTGTGCTTTTAGGAAGCTCGACATCAACAACACACCTTTGGCATGCAGAGAACCGCCCAGTTCGACGCTGCGCTCAATGTCCAGAATATCACCGCCACCTTGATATACAGATGCCGTCAGGCGAGAAGGGAGGCCAAACTCGACATCAGCATAATGAATTACGGAGAGGGCATTGATTTGTCCCAGACGATGTCCGGAGGTTTCAATCAATTGGGTCCCACGGGACAGATCCTGCCAGTACAGTTCACGTAAATAGCCTAAGCGATATTGGCGGTGATGCAGGGCTTGATTGACATGCTCGTCGGTCACGATCTTGTCGCCTGCCTTAAAGGCATGGTGATGCGCTTCACGAATTAAATCGCCTAAGGTAGATGCATGGAGCGATAATGAGCTTTGATCTTCAGCCTGACGACTTGAATCCGTCAGCAAGGCTGCAAGTGCAGAGCGATCAAAAGGCAATAGTTTGTCAGCTTGTACATAATCTGCGATCAGCTGCATATAGGCCTGCTCATTACTGTCATTACGTTGTAATGTATCTGTAAAGTCGGCACGGATTTTAAAGACACTGCCGAGTTCAGGCTCAACCTCTAAAATTTCATAATAAATTTCAGGTTCTGCTAATAAAACTACTTTTATTTCAAGCGGAACGGAAGCCGGCTCTATAGAAATGCTACCTGTGAGGGTCAACATATGCTCTAGCGAAGACAGTTTAAGCTGACCCGATTTTAAGGCACGTTTCAATCCCTGCCATGCATAAGGTTGCTCAAGCAGTTGCTCTGCTTCCAGCATCAAAAATCCACCATTGGCCTGATGTAATGAACCTGGACGAATCAAGGTAAAATCAGTAGTAATGGTACCGTTATGGGTCAGTTGCTCAACATGGCCTAACAGGTTGTAGTGCGTCGGGAAGTCTTCGAAAATGACGGGCGCACCGCTGTTCGGTTTGTTCGACACAATGACATTGGCTTGGTAGCGTGATGGAACACGATTGAATAAAGCAGGGGTAAAGTCATCCTCTTCTTGTTCAAGAATCAGCTCAACATTATCAATAATGTCTTCCGCATAATGTTTTAAATATAGATCCAGACCTTTGACGTCTTTATTTTTATTTAAAATCGATTCTACCCGTGGGGTAACCACTTGCGTTGCGATATCGCGATTTAGACTTGAAACCTGATCACGGGCATCATCTTCCAGATCACCGAGATGTAATCCGAGGCGTTCGAGTTTCTTCTCCATATAGCGAATATTGGAGGTAATTTCTGCACGCTCTTTGCTATTCAGAGTATTCAGGTCAGTCTGCGTCAACTCATGATATTCATTGTCCTTGAGTTGCATGGGAACAAAGACGTGTTTGTCATTACGTGAAATCAGTTTTAAATCGAGTTCTTCACCTTCTTTGGTCAGTTCAACCAGTGCCTGCTGTTGAACATCACCGGTATCCTGACGAATACGCTCGATGCGGTTGTGATAGCTTTCAGCACTAAAACGGCGTTCTAACTGTTTAAGAATAATCTGCCATGTTTGCTGTAAGGCATTCTGGAACTTAACCCCTTGTCCTGCCGGGAAGCGTAAAGCAATCGGTTGACGCGGATTTTTAAAATTATTGAGATAGACCCAGTCATCCGGAGTCGGCATGGTCTTGGCATGTTGTTGCAGTAAACGCTTGATCATGGTGCGTTTACCCAGGCCTGCTGTCCCCACAGCAAAAATATTGTAGCCCGAATAAGGCAGTGCGATACCCGCCTCAACGGAAGCGCGTGCGCGGTCTTGTCCTAAGAAGTTATTGAGCGGCTTGATTCGTTTGGTTGAACTTGGTATTTCCGCTAAATCTGGAATATGGGTAAGTTGGTCTGCACGTAGTGCTGTTTTAAGCAGTGTAGGTTGTATGTCCGTCTGTTCAAAAGCGCTTGGAAATGAATTGATCTTCGCTGTAATCGTGTTTGTTGGTGTTAAAGATAAAGTTGTTGCAGTCATTTGATCAAGTTTTTGGGTCACTGTTGCTATCCAACAAATAAACGTAAGTTGAGTAATTAAAGGTATACAGTTTTAGACCTAAAGATCAAGCGAACTTGTGTTTTTTATCGACAAAACAAAAGAATGATTGCATAAAGCAACTTGCAAGCAGAAGCAAGAAACGATTGAATAAGCACATTTATAGATTATTGGAAAATAATAACCAATGACAACGCAAGCCACCGGGTGGGCTTCGGCATTTAAAGCATTTTTAGATCGCCGTGCCCTGATTATGTTATTTCTTGGTTTCTCTGCGGGGATACCAATTTTACTGATTTTTTCTAGCTTGTCTTTATGGCTGGGTGAGGCGGGCATTGAGAAGAGTGCAGTCACCTTTTTCAGTTGGGCCGCATTGGGATATTCCTTTAAGTTTGTCTGGGCACCGCTGATTGATGAGTTGCCAGTTCCATTTTTAACCAAAAGCTTGGGTCGCCGTCGTGCCTGGTTGCTGATTGCACAAAGTTTGATTATCTGTGCGATTTGTATCATGGCATTTTCTGATCCAGCACTTGGACAGAGCTATTTGATCCAGATGGCTGTGGGCGCTGTGTTACTGGGTTTCTCGGCGGCAACGCAAGATATTGTGATTGATGCTTATCGTATTGAGCTGGCTGAAACCGAAATGCAGACCGTGTTAGCGTCAACTTACAATGCCGGTTACCGTATCGGGATGATTGTTGCGGGTGCAGGTGCTTTGTTCTTGGCTGCTTATCTCGGAACTGCAAAAGGGAACTATATTTACGAGGCTTGGAAATATACTTATTTAACCATGGCCGCCGTCATGGTCGTAGGTATTATTACCACGCTTTGTGTACGTGAGCCACAGGTCAATCGTATTCATAAGCACTATAAAACCACTGATTACTATCGCCTAGTCTTTGTGTTTTTTGTTGCAGTTGCTACATTCGTGGTGAGTTACATTTATTCGGGCAATATCACTGAAGCAATTTCGAAATCTGCAGCTATTAAAGATACAGCTGCATTGTTCGGTCTGGAAGCACTACGCTTTTTGACGGCAACCGCCTCAGCACTCTTGATTGGTTTTGGACTGGTCAAAGTTGGGGTAGTGAATCAGCAAATGGCGAAAGAAACCTGGGTTGCGCCGATTCTGGACTTCTTTAAACGTTATGGTGTCAAGCTTGCATTGGTGCTGTTATTGCTCATTGGTTTTTTCCGTATCTCGGACATCATTGCAGGTGTCATTTCCAATGTGTTCTATCAGGATCTGAACTTTAGTAAAGAACAGATTGCGGAAGCCGTGAAGATCTATGGCGTTGTATTTAGCCTGATTGGTGGTTTCCTTGGTGGTTTGCTGGCGCAACGTATGAACATTATGAAACTGATGTTTGTAGGAGCGGTGCTTGCAAGTTCAACCAATTTGATTTTCATTGGTCTGGTGAAGTCAGGTCAAGCACTGGATCAGGTACAAGTTCAGGTGGGTGAACAGCATTATCAGGTAGATACTGATGAGGTGGGCTACTGGAAGTTGCAAGTACCGAATGAGGTCTTGGCGAAAGCCAATGCAGTTCAGGTCAGTGCCCAGTATCAGAATCAAGCTGATTCAAACATTCAACTTGCAGTGCCTTATTTAATTACTTCACAACAGCCACAAATCCAGTTGTTGCCGATTAGCAACGATGATCAGTTAACGCCAAAAGAGTTAAAACAAAGTCTGGTGGTTAAAGGGCAGTTGGCAGGGATCAAGGCTGAAGATTTAAATGCAGAACGTCCGGTTGTTTTAAAACTGGATGGTCAGGAATTTGTCGCGAAAGTTGATTCTAGCGGTTTATTTACGGGTGCGGTGGATGGCAAGCTGTTGCAAGCATCTAGCAGCAAAACCATTACCGCTTTGGCCAATTTGAAAAATAACACTGGCCATGAATTACTGGCAACCCGACAATATCGTATCGATACCACAGCACCTACAGATGTGCTAGATATCGATATTCAGCCTGTGGCGGTGATTGATCCAGGTCAGGCTGGCACTGTTGAACTCTCGGGTAAGGTCATTAAGAGCTATAGTTCTTTATGGTTGTATTTGGCGATTATTATCGATAATTTAGCCTCTGGATTGGCAGGTGCAGCATTTATTGCCTTCTTATCCAGCTTAACCAGCGTATCATTTACAGCCGTTCAATATGCGATTTTCAGTTCTCTCATGACGCTCACGCCTAAATTGTTGGGTGGTTATTCGGGAACAATTGTAAGCAATATCGGCTATCCGAATTTCTTTTTAATGACGACTCTAATTGGTATCCCAATTTTAGTTCTTGTGGTTTGGGTTGCGAAACTGTTACGTGATCATGAAAACCAGACAACACAGCAGAAAGGTGAATAACTATGCGCATGTTACATACGATGCTACGAGTAGGTAATTTAGAACAGTCTTTAAAGTTCTACACTGAGGTGCTTGGTATGAAATTGCTACGCCAACGTGACTATGAAGAAGGACGTTTTACGTTAGCATTTGTGGGTTACGGTGATGAAAAAGACAATACCGTACTTGAGCTCACCCATAACTGGGATACCTCTAGTTATGACTTGGGTAATGCTTATGGTCACATTGCCATTGGTGTAGATGATGCTTATAAAGCCTGCGAAGAAATCAAGGCGCGTGGTGGTAAAGTGGTGCGTGAAGCGGGTCCGATGAAAGGTGGTGTGACGGTAATTGCCTTTGTTGAAGATCCGGATGGCTATAAAGTCGAATTGATTCAACAAGATCAGGATGCCTATAACAACTGATTCTGGCCTGATTGGTCGAAGATTTTTGAGCTAAAACGCTAGCTTTATTGAAATAGCCCAGTATGATGAGTAATTTGATCGAATGGTTGAATTATTCGCCATATTGGGCTTTTTCATTATTAGCGTGGATAGGGATAGTTATGTTGAAATTATTGGCATTGGACCGCTTTACAATTTTATTGGTTGTGATGGTGATACTGGCAACGTTTTTTCCAGTTTCAGGTCAGGTTGCACATTATTTTAATATTCTGACGACTGTTGCAATTGCCGTACTTTTTTTCTTGCATGGGGCAAAACTTTCACGTGAAGCTGTGGTTGAAGGCATGCTGCACTGGAAAATGCATGCTTTAGTGTTTGCTTTTACTTTCTTGGTCTTTCCAGCGATCGGCTTATTGGCAAAGCCGGTGTTAGAGCCCTTACTCGGTCAGCAACTGTATTGGGGCTTCCTGTTCATGTGTTTCTTGCCATCCACGGTGCAATCTTCCATCGCATTTACCTCGATGGCCAAAGGCAATGTGGCTGGGGCAGTGTGCAGCGCGTCTTTTTCTAATATTGTCGGCATGATGATTACCCCGATTTTAGTCAGCTATTTTATTTTAGGCCAAAGTCAGCATGACTTTGATCCCACTGAATCGATTCTGCAGATTACGTTGTTATTACTGGTCCCGTTTGTGTTGGGTCAGTTGCTACGTCCTTATGTTTTTCCTTATATGGTTAAAATGCCAAGTCTGGTCAAGGCTTTCGATCAGGGATCGATTCTGATGGTGGTGTATGGCGCGTTTAGTAGTGCGGTAATTGCCGGTTTATGGCAACAGGTGAATGGCCTGACACTGTTCTATTTAATCCTGGCATGTTCGGTGCTGTTAACCATCGTGATGTTACTGGCGTTATACGTGCCAAAATGGCTGGGCTTTAGTCGAGCAGATCAGGTGACGATTTTCTTTTGTGGCTCCAAGAAAACGCTGGCGAGTGGCGTACCGATGGCCCAGATCCTGTTTATCGGACAGCCTTTGGGGATGATTGTGCTGCCGATTATGATTTTTCATCAAATCCAGCTCATGGTCTGTGGCATTATTGCGAATCACTGGTCAAAATCGAATCAAGAATAGTTCGCAAAATTTAATTTATTGGCGTATAATGCTCGCCACTTGTTGGCTTTGCTCTGACCTTTAGAGTCTCGGTGAGTCAAAAGAAATGGTCTGTTGTGGTGTTGATCTGCACGTGTGCGAACACGTTGCTTTCCTCATGTTGAGAGTGATCAATTGCGATAACAGCTTAAGCCTTTCTTACTTAATAGGAGCATCGACCATGCGCGCCGATATTCACCCTAAATACGAAAAATTAGTTGCTACTTGTTCATGTGGTAACGTTATCGAAACTAAATCTGCGCTTGGTAAAGAAACAATTTACCTTGACGTATGTTCAGCTTGCCACCCATTCTACACTGGTAAACAAAAGAATGTGGATACAGGCGGCCGTATCGACAAATTCAAACAACGTTTCTCTGGTATGTCACGTTCTATCAAACGTTAATATCAAGAAAGAAAAAACGGGCAATATGCCCGTTTTTTTATGCCTGTAGATTATTCGATTGAGGAACTTATGGCAGTTCCCCAATCCTGAGAAAGGGTTATTGATCCTGTACGTCAGTAAGACGGTCCAGTTTTTTCTGGAAATAATTGCCTTGCAAGAAGCGTGCTTCGACATTCCATGCATTGGCAAACAGGTTCATGTCGTTGAGTTCGGTTAAGAAAATCTCGACAGGCTTTTGCCCGATAAAGTGCAAGATTTTCTCTTGTAGAGCGGCCATTTCTTTTTCAGCACTCAGCATTTGAGTAAGTTTGCTGTGCAAGCTCAGATATTGAACATCGATTTGCTGCAACATCGAATCGCTATAGAGCGAGTCACCAAAACCACGGATGGAAATCTCGGCACCATGCTGACGCAATAGCGCGATTTGTGGCTGCGCTTGTGACAAGTTTTGTTGTAGTGCTTGTTCAGAGAACTGCAAAATTAAAGGATGGGCTTGCTTGCTGCCAATAATGGTTAATAGTTTCGCCACCAGTTCTGGTAGCTTTTTATCATTCAGCAAGACCTGATGATTGAGGTTTACAATCAATTTCGCCTTTGGATATTGGGTAATAAAGTTGTGTAACTGTTTGCAGGCTTCAACAAGAATCCAGCGATCCAGTTGAATCGATAATTCAGGATCATCTTTCAGGTCGCCAAGATCACTTAAATCCTGCCACTGATTATTATAGATAAACCCACCGGATACTTCATAAGTATGCGTGTGTTGATCCTGCTTGTCATAGAGCTGCTGATATTTTAAATGGATATCGCCCGCATCCAGTTTCTTTTTCAGCTCTTGTAACAGGGTTAACTGCACAGCAACAGGAATATGTTCTGTGGTCAGGCCAATATCTGCATCAATCTTCGGACTGTTAAATACAGGTAGAGGAACCAGGAAAGCCTTGGTTAAAATCTGTTCAAAACGAACTTCATCTGCAATAGGCTGGGTAATTTCGCAATAGCCTAATTTTAAATGCAGTGGGAAGGTGTAGTGATCGGTCACTACCAATTGCGGTTTTTGTAAGCCATTCAAACCCATCAGCAGGGAATTGAGCACGCTCTTTGATTCGGCCTGAAATAACGAGACATATAAACCATGTTCTACCTGACAGACCGGGACATTTACCTGTTCTTTAATGAAGTGAGGAATATTGGCAAAATATGCACGAGTGCCACGCCAATCAGTTTGGAAAACCTCACTTGGACAATTGCTTAAGCTGAATAAAACCAGCGCATTGGCATTGGCCGGGTGATTGCTAAGCTGGCGGTTAATATGTTGTAAAGCGCTGCTTAGACTGGATGCTTTCTCGGCAGGCGCGGCTGTTGAAGATGTGGCTGCCGCTTGAGATGAAGTGCCACATTCAATATTGAGCTGGATTTCATCTTCATTGCCTGAAGGTAAGAATTCCAGTTGAAGGGGATTCTGCTTCACTGTCGCGTTTTGGGTGCGAAGTTCAAAGCGGCCTTGTTCAAACTGTCCTTGAGAAATCTTTTTAAAGCGCAGTTTAAACTGGCTTAAATCCACTGGCTGCAACACATCCAGAATCGGCAAGCCAATTAATTCTTCTGGATTGGCAAAACCAAATAGATTGGCGTATTCGGCATTCACATGCATGTGAATGCCTTCCTGCAAAATAGCAACCGCTTTATGGCTTTCTGCAACCAGTGATTGTGCTTGCGTTTGTGCGGCTTCCAGTTCATTCAGTAAACGATGTTCTGCTTGCACTAAACGACTATAAGAAAGCGCACGAATGATACTGATATAGAATTTTTCTGGTGATTTCAGATTCAGGATGTCATAAATGCCTTTATGGATATAAGACTGATATTGATCGGCTTTATAATCCTCAGGTTCAAGCAGGAGAACAGGCAAACTTGGTTGTGATGAGGCTTGAATCAGGGAGAGGGTCTGTTCGATTTTTAAGTCGTAGGCCCGACCAAAAATCACAATATCCCATGGTAAATTCAGCTGTTTCTCGAAGGTTTTCAGATCATCGAGTAAAGTGGCTTTAATTTGATGGTCTTGAGCCGTAAATAAAGCTGAAATCTGATTATAACGAAGCTGGTTGTCATCAATAATCAATAAACGTGTTTCAGTGCGTTTTAATTTTTTAGAGAGTAAAGAATTTCTCACTTTAAAGCTTCCCATAAATCTTGATCAATGGTGTCCATATTCTTTTGTGCCATATATCGCTGAAGGATTGGTTGTTCCTCATCATTCAGCAGTTCAAAATCAAATTGAACAAAACTCTGGGTTATTAATTGTGCGTTTAATAAATACACTTTTACTTCCTCTTTCCCCAATCTTAAATAAACAGCTTGGTGTTCTCGAAAAATTTGTGAACCTGGTAAAATTAAAGTTGTTTTGGTTTCATCCAAATTCTGGTTTTTTAATAAAAGTGTCGGATGATAATTGCTGATATGGCGATCTGCCTGAACCCGTACCGCACAAGGGAAGATTTCCTGTGCCAGTACTTCCAAACCGAGTTCCAGGCTTTTCTCGGTCGATTGTTTGAGCCAACGAATCACACCGCCACGCCAATGCCCATGCGATGTTTCTTTAACTAAAATGTATTCTCCTGTTCTTAAGTTTTTTGGTGCCTCCCCAGACCATTTAATACGATAACCGTTCACACTAATATCTAGGATATCGGCTTGGTAAACAGCTTTACTTTCACGGCTTAAACGTTGAATTGCCGATTCCTGATTATCGGTTGAACTTTTTTTGTCCCATGCCGACATAAACTTTGATTCATTTTGTAGACCGTAACTATGGTCTAATAAAAGTGTTTCTGAAAAATTCTTGGCTTTGGACAGATAGAAGTGGGCCGTAAGTAAGCCAAAGCAGATATGTAATTGCGCTGAATATTCATAACGCTCATGTCGACGCTCTGCCGTGGTACCAAGAATGGTTTGCACATGGAATTTCAATGCAGGGGTTAAATAGATTTTCTCATTCTTGGACACATATTCTGCATTTTTGTGTAAGGTCGCGGTGACATGGTCCAGCAGACTATGCGTACTGATAAAAATATTGGGATTAAAGCCAGAGCTTTGTTTTTTATTATAAATTGGTGGGTGATCTTTAGTCGTATCGACCACATATTTGGTCAGGTCTGTTTCTTTAGTCAGGATCTGAACCATTTTTGCCCAGTCAAAACTACACTGGAATAAAGCTTGAATCTCGGATTGACGGATTTGATTGGTATTAAAAATATCCATCAAAATCAATTGTGCATAGGCTTGCGAGATATTGCTTAAGGCATTGGGTTTACCTTGTATCTGATCCAGATTGGTATGCTGATATTTATGGGTTACGGCGGCATCATAAAGCTGATGGGCAATAAGCCATTGTCCCGCCACAGGTTCGCTATACAACATATGTTGTTGATAGAGCAGTTGGGTCAGTTGTTGCAAGGACTGAAAGGTGGCCAGCGTTCGTGCGGTTTGCAGATTTTTCTTTTGGTTTAGGGCAAAGATGGAGAACTTCTGCTGATCGAGCTGATCGTTACTACGACGCACAATATTGATATAGATTGCTGCAAAATAACAGCGCAAGAGCATGGCCAGTTCAATAATGTGTTCATTACGATCTGAACTGATCACGCCCTGATTGAAAAAGTTCTTTTCCAGACTTCCTAACACATTTTCAATAGTGGGGTGCAGCACCTGCACCAGATCGAAACGCAAGGTTTCAGGGCACTCAAGTTCACTCAGTTCAAGTAAGGCGGCGAATAATGCTTTAGAGGTATCGCCCAACTGCATGATGGACAAGTTGGAAATCCATTCATTTAGACTTTTCGAATTGGTATCGCAAAAGCTGAGTTTGTCTCGTCTCAAGACAGTTGGAATTTGAAAAATATCCGAAAAAGCATTATTCATCATTGTGTTATCAATCTCAGAACGTTTGAACCCCAAAAAGCGGTGTTTTATTTTTTTCGCCCGCAATTTCCCTGACAAGTTTTGGTACCAGATAGCCTGGCAAACTTGCTAATACATCAGTATATATTTGATCTATCTCTGAAGATCTTAAATCAAAATGCTGAGCCCCTTTGACTTTATCTAAAACATGAAGGTAATAGGGCATTACTCGCGCTTCAAATAAACGGCTACTCAATGCATTTAAAGTTTCTGCAGCATCATTCACACCTTTCAGTAAAACCGCCTGATTAAGCACAGTAATATGGTGGAGTGATAACTGTAATAACTTCGAGCAGGTGAAATCATCAAGCTCAGCTGCGTGATTTGAGTGTACCACTACTACAATGCGTAGCCTACTGTTTTTTAATATAGAAATCAGCTCATCATCAATACGGTTGGGGATCACAATCGGAACGCGTGAATGAATTCTCAATATCTTGAGCTGAGGGAGAGATGCTAGACGTTCTAGCCACAACGCAATTTTTCGGTTACTTAATGTCAGTGGATCGCCACCACTTAAAATCACTTCATTGATCTGTGGATTTTGTTCAATATAGGCTTTGATATTGATCCAGTCGTCATTTTTAGGCAGGTTTTCCTGATAAGGAAAATGGCGACGAAAACAATAGCGACAGTGGATGGCACAGGCACCCGTCAGCGTGAGTAAAAAACGCGACTGATATTTATGCAGAACCCCAGCCATTTGATTGGCGGCTTCCTCACCAAGCGGATCGGTCACGAACTCAGGATGTTCTTCCAGTTCCAGATGATGTGGCAAGACTTGTAGCAACAGAGGGTCTAGAGGATCGCCAATGTTCATTTTTCCGACGAATGCACGCGGGACGCGCAATTTAAACTGTTCAGAGGCCAAGATTGCCCCTGATAATAGTTGGTCGGTAGATAACTCAAGCAGATTTAACAGCTCTAAAGGATCAGTAATTAGGTCACTGAGTTGCGATTGCCAGTTTTGCTCTTGATGTAAATAGTTTATCATGCCATACGTTAAAAATAGTGTTAGTGTTACACCAGTGCGTGTAGTCTAACATTAATAGATTTGAGTTTTAAGTTTGGAGTGCGCCTTTCATGGCCTATTATTCTACAAATGATTTTAAAGCAGGCCTTAAGGTTATGCTTGATGGTAACCCATGTTCAATCATGGAAAATGAATATGTAAAACCAGGTAAAGGTCAAGCGTTTAACCGTGTGAAATTACGTAACCTTCGCTCTGGTAAAGTATTAGAAAAAACATTCAAATCAGGTGATTCTTTAGAAGCAGCTGATATTGTAGAAGTTGAAATGGACTACCTCTACAACGATGGTGAAATGTGGAACTTCATGGATCCTGTATCTTTCGAGCAAATCGCTGCTGATAAAACCGCAATGGGTGATGCTGCGAAATGGTTAAAAGACGATTCAAATGAAAAATGTACCATCATGTTGTTCAATGGCGTACCTTTAACCGTAAGCCCACCGAACTTCGTTGTGCTCAAGATCGTTGAAACTGATCCAGGTGTACGTGGTGATACTTCTGGCGGTGGCGGTAAGCCTGCGAAACTTGAAACAGGTGCTGTGGTACGTGTTCCATTATTCGTACAGCAAGAAGAAAGCGTTCGTGTAGATACCCGTACTGGTGACTACCTAGAGCGTGCATAATTGTGCCTGTGTAGCTGAGCTACGCAAGATATACAATTATCGAAGGGGATGATCAACAATCATCCCTTTTTTTATGCCAAAGTATTAGATAAATAATTGTAGTCAGAAGGTAAACTTACAAAGATATTTCTTCTACAGAAAATATAGAAAGGGAAAGCTAAGAGGGTTTGCTGACATTTTTTACTGCCATTGCATTATCTTGTACAGCTGTAATCGCTGCTCATTATTTAGAATAGCTAAATTGCATAAGACATGCTTTGTGTCCTCTAAAAATGTCCTTTGTCGCACGCATCTGTGAAATGTCAACAGACCCTAACCACGCGTTATGTAATTGAGAGGTTTTGAATGGAGACAACACAAGCAAAGTCAACACTTTCCTCAAAGCTCCTATGGAGTTTGGTTGCCATTGTTGGGGCAATTTCATTTGGGATATTGGCGGTTAGTCGTGGTGAGCATGTCAATGCGGTCTGGTTGGTTCTTGCTGCGGTCTGTGTATATAGCATTGCATATCGGTTCTATAGTTTATTTATTGCAAACAAAGTTTTTGAATTAAATCCGAGACGGTTAACTCCAGCGCATCGCCTTGCCGATGGTCTGGATTATGTTCCAACCAATAAATTTGTTTTATTTGGACATCACTTCGCAGCCATCGCAGGAGCAGGACCTTTAGTTGGTCCAATTCTCGCAGCGCAAATGGGTTATTTACCGGGGACCATCTGGCTTTTGGTCGGGGTGGTGATTGCAGGCGCGGTACAAGATTTCCTTGTTCTATTTATCTCAACACGACGTGATGGTCGTTCTTTGGGAGAAATGGCGAAGCAGGAACTGGGTACCTTTGCAGGCGTGATTGTGATGCTGGGTACGCTGGGCGTGATGATCATTATTCTGGCCGTACTGGCACTGGTGGTGGTTAAAGCACTGGCGCATAGCCCGTGGGGGGTGTTCAGTATCGCTGCGACGATTCCGATTGCATTATTCATGGGTATCTACATGCGGTATATACGCCCAGGGAAAATTGCCGAAGTATCGATTATCGGTTTTGTGCTGATGATGGCGGCGATTGTCTACGGGGGTGATGTGGCCAAAGATCCCTATTGGGGACAGTTATTTACCCTCAGTGGCACCCAATTGACATGGGCACTGATTATTTATGGTTTTATCGCTTCGGTATTACCGGTCTGGTTGTTGTTAGCCCCACGTGATTATCTATCAACTTTCTTGAAAATTGGTGTAATTGCAGGTTTGGCGGTCGGGATTATCTTTGCGATGCCGGACCTGAAAATGCCAGCAGTCACACACTTTGTCGATGGTACAGGGCCTGTATTTGCGGGTAGTTTATTTCCTTTCCTGTTTATCACCATTGCCTGTGGTGCGATTTCGGGTTTCCATGCCCTGGTAGCATCAGGTACAACGCCTAAACTGGTTGATAATGAAGTCAACATTCGTATGATCGGTTATGGTGGTATGTTGATGGAATCATTCGTCGGCATCATGGCCATGATCTGTGCGACAGTACTTGATCCGGGTATTTATTTTGCCATTAACGCGCCAGCAGCAGTTTTAGGAACTTCAGTAGAGACTGCAGCGGAAGCGGTGCGTAATCTGGGCTTTGTGGTTAGTCCAGAAATGTTGACCTTACTGGCGCAGGAAGTGGGTGAGAGTTCAATCTTGTCTCGTACCGGTGGCGCACCGACATTTGCAATTGGTATGGCGCATATCATTTCAGAGATTTTCAATAACCGCTCAATGATGGCATTCTGGTATCACTTTGCGATTCTGTTTGAAGCCTTATTCATTCTGACTGCGGTAGATGCAGGAACACGTGCATGTCGTTTCATGGTGCAGGATACCGTGGGGATTGTGGTTCCGGCAATCAAGCAATCAAGTTCATTCTTCGGCAATATGGTCGGGACCTTTGTCGCGGTCGCAGGTTGGGGTTTCTTCGTTTACCAAGGGGTGGTTGATCCACTCGGCGGGATTAACTCGTTGTGGCCACTGTTTGGTATTGGTAACCAGATTCTTGCCTCGATGGCACTGATTTTAGGTACCGTCATTTTATTCAAAATGAAGAAAGAGAAATATGTTTGGGTGACGATTGTCCCAACGATTTTCTTGTTCATTACCTCGATGACCGCAGGCTGGCAAAAGATCTTCCATGAAAATCCGAAGATTGGTTTCCTTGCACAGGCCAATCGTTTCTCAGATGCGATTGCGCGTGGTGAAGTACTTGCACCAGCCAAAACCGTTGCTGAAATGCAGACCATTGTGATGTCAAACCAGATCAATGCGGCACTTTGTGGCTTCTTTATGATTGTTGCGGTTGTGATGGTGATTGCGTCAATTGGCATTGTACGCCGTGCTTTGGCAAGTCCAACACCAACCGTGAATGAGGCACCAGCCGTTTATTCAGACACACCGATGACTGCGAATAGCATCAAAGGAGAGTAACGATGGATTTTAAAATTGCCCGGCAAGGCAGTGCAGTGATCGTGAAGATTATTAAATTCACCATCATGTCGCAAAAGCACTTACTGTTATCACCGAAGAATTGGTCACGTATCGCTGTTTTATGGCAACGTTTGCAGCAGAGTTTCCGGTTGATGGTCGGTGTGCCTGATTATGAAACTTATATAGCGCATATGAAAGCACATCATCCAGATTTAACCCCGATGGATGCCAAGACTTTTTATCGTCATTGTATCGATGCACGTTATCCTTCGGCGGGTGGCAATATGAAGAAGTGTCCTTGCTAGAAATTATTTGATTTCTTTGAAAAAAAACCAAAACAGTGTATGTTGAACATACACTGTTTTATTTTGGGGGATAGAATAATGTGGGGCATGGAAAAGTCATCAGCTCAAGAGAAAACCAAGCAGAATCAGGCATTAGAACAAGATATTCAAAGCTTTGCCCAGAAGATTGAGCAATTCTTATTTGAAGTAAACCAACTGATTTTAGATAAACCGCAACAAACCAGATTGGCGCTGACCTGCTTGCTGGCGGGTGGTCATGTGTTATTCGAAGATTTACCTGGGCTAGGGAAAACCACATTGGCCAGTGCTTTGGCGCGTCTGGCAGGATTACATTTTCAGCGCATTCAGTTCACCAACGATATGCTGGCCAGTGATGTGATTGGCATCAATATCTTTAACCAGAAAGAACATCTGTTTGAATTTAAGCAGGGTCCAGTTTTTACCCAGATTTTGTTGGCCGATGAAATTAATCGCTGTAGTCCCAAAACTCAAAGTGCACTACTGGAAGCAATGGAAGAAGGGGCGGTCACCGTCGATGGTGTGCATTATGAATTGCCGCAACCGTTCTGGGTCCTCGCCACACAAAATCCGTTATTTCAAAGTGGCACCTATGCATTACCTGAATCACAACTCGACCGTTTCTTGATGCGTTTATCACTGGGCTATCCTTCTCGACAAGCGGAAAAATTGTTATTACAACAGCGTTCACGACAGGTATTGATCCATCAACTGGATGCCGTTTTTAATCAAGCTGATATTTTACATTTACGGGAGCTGGCAAAGCAGGTTTTTCTCAGCGAGGCGGTACTGAATTATATTCTGGATCTGGCTGCTGAAACACGGAAGTTACGTCATGGGCTGTCCACACGTGGGGTATTGGCGTTGAAGGCTGCGGCACAAGCCTATGCCTTGGTTGAGGGGCGTGGTTTTGTAATGACAGACGATGTACAAGCTGTATTTATTGCAGTGGTCGCACATCGCTTAAGTCTGAGTGATGTTGAGGTTGGACAGATTTTGCAATCAGTTGATGTCTTATAGTTGAGATTGACCTATGCAAAATGGACTCAAGCAGCAGCTACAACAATGGATTGCAAAGCGCTTTCAGGTCGAAGGCAGCAAAATCTTATTGCAGAAAGATGTACTGGTGTTTATTTATAAGCAAGGTTTTTTATATCTGGTGCTGATTGTCATTACATTTATTGCAGGCATTAACTATGCCAATAACCTGATTCTCGGTTTTTGCTTCTTAATCAGTGCCATTCTTTGTATCAGCTTTTATCTGACCTTTAAGCAGTTGCATGGTTTGCAGATTGAACTGGTCGCTGCAGAGGTGGGGCAAGTAGATCAGCCGCTGATCTTGAAAATTTTATTAAAACAATCCACTCAAACAGTTCGGTATTTGCGTCTAAATTGGCAAGAACAAGAACATTTCCTATATCTGGACCAGACTCAGCAAAGTCTGGAACTAGCCGTATTACCGGAACAGCGTGGTAGATATGAACTGGATGCCTTGAAAATTTATGCGACCTATCCTTTAGGATTGGTGCGTGCATGGACCTATCTATATCCACAACAAGAGGTCTGGATCGCACCAAAGGCCACTGACTGGCAAAAAGAACATAAACTTCAGCCGACTCCGGCGCAGGACAGTCTGGATGAATTTAAAGAGCTCAGAACTTTCCAGCATGGGGATTCTTATCAGAATGTAGCATGGAAACAGGTTGCACGTGGGCAGGGTTTTTTAATCAAGATGTTTGAAGCGCAGACCAGGCATCAACACTTGGATATCGATTATCAGCTCATTCCAGCGCTGGGCCATGAACAGAAGCTAAGCTTGATGATGGGGTTGATTGAACAATGTGAACAATCAGGGAATGACTATGCTGTGATTTTGCCCCACGCCAGACTGGAAAGTGGACAAGGCCAAAGCCAATTAATCAAAGCCAGACTTTTACTTGCGCAGGCTTAAATATGTCCAAAGCCATCTATTTTTGTATTTTAGCTGCTTTAGGATTGATCCTGATTGGTCAAGTGAGCTTTATTCCAGTCACACTGAGCGGGTTGTGGGGCATTGTCTGGCTAACTTTGATATGGCGCTATCACAAACAAAAAATTACGCCAATGCCTAAACTGCTTTTGGTGGCATTTACCTTAGTGTCGGTTGCGTTGATTTATATTCAGTACCAAAGCTTACTCGGCGTAGAGGCGGGGGTTGCATTTCTAACCACCTGTTTATTTGCCAAGAGTCTGGAGTCCAAAAATACCCGCGATTTACTGATTGTCTTTAACTTTGCCCTATTTGTCAGTGCTAGCTTACTGTTATACAGCCAGGCATTCTGGATGGCAATGATCGTGTTTGGGGCATTGCTGATGTGTCTCATGGGCCTCTATCGGCTTCAAACTGATTTATTTAAACAGAAGAATCAGACCAGAAATCAGTTAAAACAAGATATAAGACAAATCCTGAAGTTTGTCGGGATTGCCACACCATTCTTTATATTGCTGTTTATGTTCTTTCCGCGGTTACCACCGTTGTGGGCGATTCCGATTCAACAGAACCACGCGACCACAGGCATTAGTGACCGGATGTCACCGGGGGATATTGCACAACTATCTCAATCTTCTGCTTTGGCTTTCCGTGTCATCGCACCGATGTATGATTTGCCCGGTCGGCCAGAGCTATACTGGCGAGCACTGGTTCTGGACCAATATGATGGCAGCACCTGGAGCAGTAGTTTTGATAATCAGCAGCTCAAGCGCATTCCTGTCTCCACACGCCGTGTGAGCTATCAATATTTACCTGCCGATGAGCAGGCCAACTGGATTATGGGACTGGAATATTCGATTCCCCAAGAGCGTTATTTACAGTTGTATCAAGACGATAGTATTCGTCCTTCCAAACTGGTTAAACGCAATCAACCGATACACCTGCTTTGGTTAGGACAAACAGCAGCGGTGCCAGTCTACTTATCATCGCGTCAACTTGAACTGAATACTCGATTTGAGCAGGGGCGAGATAGAAAAGCACAACAATTGGCGCAGGCGTTATTTGAACAGAACCAGAGACAACCTGAAAAATACCTACAATCGGTGCTGTCCTGGTATAGAAAAAATGGCTTTAGCTATACATTAATGCCGGGCACTTTGAGTGGCGACCGGATTGATCAATTCCTGTTTTCTAGTCGCAAAGGTTTTTGTGAGCATTATGCCTCGAGCTTTGTGATGATGATGCGTTATGTGGGCATTCCCGCGCGCGTAGTGACAGGCTATCAAGGTGGACAATGGGCACCAGACGGACAAAGTTGGGAAGTCCGCCAGCTGGATGCACATGCATGGAGTGAAGTTTATCTGGGTGGGAAATGGCAAAGAGTTGATCCTACCGCCATGATTGCACCACAACGAATTGATACCGGTATGCAAGATTATTTGGCGCAAGACCAAAATGTCTGGGGTGAAGGACAAACGCAGGCTTGGCGTTTACAGCAGTTTAAATTCCTCAAAAATATGCGCATCTGGAGTGACTATCTCAGCTATCAATGGCAAAGCAAAGTGGTCGGTTATGATGCAGAAAAGCAGAAAAACTGGTTATCCCAATTAGGTCTGGATTCAAGCTATGGCTATGTGATTATTTTAGTGGTTGGTATTGGCAGTATTTTGTTGATCTACGGTAGCTGGTACTGGTGGGGACAACGAGGCAAGCAAGAACAATATCAACGCTTGATTATTCAATTTGAAAAACAATTACCCCAGCATTTGCATAAATATCCAGCGGAAACCTTTCATAGCTGGATACAACGTATCGCTGTGTTGGTTGAGGAGCAGACGCCATTCGAACAAGTAACTGTGTTATATCAAAAAATCGTATTTTTAGAGCAAAACGACCAGCTCAATATCCAAGAATTTAAGCAGTTGCTTAAAGACTGTGCGATTGTCATCAAACAGTCGCAAAAAAACTTGTGAAGCGACAAAAAAATGAATATTATGCTTCTCATTCTAGGTGTATAGCTCAGTTGGTTAGAGCGCTACGTTGACATCGTAGAGGTCTCCAGTTCGAGTCTGGATATACCTACCAAGATATTAAAGTCATATAACTTTTCATAAAGTTACATGAACTCCAAAGCCCTTAGTCAAAATGATTCAGGGCTTTTTTTATAGCTTTAAAAAATGCGGATGAGACTAACTGATAAAACAAGACGTAACAACATGAATATGAATAATAGATCTATTAAGCTGTTGCATTTTTGTTTTTAATTGTTGATTTTAATCGATAATTTATAAGACCTACTTTTTGTAGGGCATTTCTCGAGTAAACTATGCCCATCGTAGTCTGATATCGACTGTTTAAGGACATAAACAGTGTTTTACGATGAGGTTTTGGAATGGTATTACTTATAAATTCTCGGGCGCGATAAAAGGCGTTATGAGCTTAGTGAAGTTAATGAAAAAATTTATTTTAACCGGCCTTACTGCAATGGTTGCAGTACTTTCTACCCAGACAATGGCAGCAGATTTTGTTGCAGGAAAAGATTATACGGTTGTACAAAATCCAGAAAAAACGTCTGTTCCAGATAAAATCGAGGTACGGGAATTTTTTTGGTATGGCTGTACCTATTGCTTTAAATTAGAACCGCATATGCAAAGCTGGCTGAAGAAGATTCCAAAAGATGTGTATTTTCTTCGTACGCCGGCAGCAATGACACCTATATGGGAGCAGGGTGCACGTGCCTATTATGTCAGTGAAGCATTAGGCGTTCGTAAGCGTACACATTTACCATTATTCCATGCCAATTTTTCTGGCAATCAAAGAGTTTTGCAAAAGGAAGCTTTTGCTAAATTTTTTACCCAATACGGCGTACCTGAGCAAAAGTTTAATAGCATGTTTGATTCTTTTGCAATTACAGCAAAAATTGCCGAATCCAATCAATTGGCGCGTAAATACCAACTCACAGGCGTTCCTGCGGTCGTGGTAAATGGTAAATATATTGTTCAGGGCGGTGATGAAAAGGTTGTGCAAGTGGTGGATTATCTGGTGAATAAAGAACGTAAAAACCAATAATGTTTAATTTTTTTATGATGACATTATTTTTGAGTTCAATACATTGTTTAGATAGTTTGCTTCGGCACAGCCATGCTGTATTGGGTATAGCTTTTTAGCATTAACAGGGCACTTGACCCCATTCATAATTGGTGCTAATTTAAACAATAAGGAAGTCATATACTATTTGGGATTTAAGAGAAATCTTGCCTAAATGCAAAAAGATATGATGACCTGAATACACAGCTAACAACGAACGAAACAATCTAGATTGTTTTTAAAAATGTTCAAGGTTGTAGAAAAGCCCGTTAATCGGGCTTTTTTAATGTCTATCTTTTTTAAATTCTAGACTCAGGATATAGTCGTTTCTAAAGATTTGCAGGGCACTCAAGATTTCTAATGCTGTTATTTATTATTGTACTGGTTGTGATTGGCTTGGTTTTATTGATACTCTGGGTAAAGAAAACCAGCGCTAGACAAGTTTCATCTGACTCTAGTGATTCGTATTCGCCAACGCCTTATATCAATGACTCATCTCAACATCATGCTTCCAGACATACCGATCACTGTAGCATAAGCGACAGTACCAGCTCGGATTCGGGGAGTTGTGATGGTGGGGGAAGTAGCGATTAAAAAGCTCGTACCCCCGAGGGAGGAGTACGAGTTAAAGCGGGACTTAAGGTAGGTCAAACCAGATCATCTGACTGTCTTGCAGCGCAGTAATGGTTGCTGTTTCATCAAATAGCAAGGCATCACCAGCTTTGACTAAATGATCTGCAATCATCACTTCACCTGAAATCACATGCACATAGTTCACTTTTTTCCGTGCTGTAACGTCTAGATGTTGATCCTTTTCAATGACCGCGGTTTTTACTTCAGCATTTTGACGGATCAGCATTGGTGCAGATTCATCACCTGCGATCAAGTGCCATTGGTTTGGATGATCTTTCGGATTGAGCTGAATTTGCTGATAGGTGGGTTCCGCATCTTGTACATTCGGTTGAATCCAGATTTGTAACAGATGCACCGCTTTATCATGCTTGTTCATTTCACTGTGAGTGACGCCTGTACCCGCACTCATCAATTGCCATTCACCTGCATTGATCTGGCCTTCATTGCCCATGCTGTCTTTATGGGAAATGGTGCCATCCAGTACACAGGTCAGGATTTCCATATTGTCATGCGGGTGAGTACCAAAACCATTGTGTGCAGCCACGGTATCGTCATTAATGACGCGCAGGGCACTGACACCCATGTATTTCGGGTTATACCAGCTACCAAATGAAAAACTATGATAGGTGTCTAACCAGCCTGCTTTAACATGACCACGATTTTCACTACGATGTAGATAAGCATTCATCTTTCATCTCCCAAATTATTATGTTCTGCTTGATGCTTATATTATCGATTCATAATAGGGATAAATAGTCTTTTATTGCGACGTGTTGTTCTATAATTGAGATGATGGGGTTGCTTATTGTAAGGGCATAAAAAAGGCCGAATACAAGATTCAGCCTTTTAAGGTTTGATACCAATGTATCAAATGCTTATTTTGATTTGTTTTCCAATTGTGGAATTGCAGAGCCTTGACCTACAGAAAGTAGACCAGTTTCTGTGTAGATACCCAGTTTTGCACGTGTATCTGTGATATCGAGGTTACGCATGGTTAACTGACCGATACGATCCATCGGTGTAAACATCGAATCACCTTTCTCCATAGTCAAACGCTCAGCTTCATAAGTGAGGTTCGGAGATTCAGTGTTCATGATGGTATAATCATTACCACGACGTAATTCAAGTGTTACAGTACCGGTAATCGCTTTCGCAACCCAACGTTGCGCAGTTTCACGAAGCATTAATGCTTGTGAGTCGAACCAGCGACCTTGGTAAAGTAAACGACCTAAACGTAAACCGTTGATACGGTATTGTTCAATCGTATCTTCGTTATGAATACCAGTAACTAGACGTTCATAAGCAATGTGTAACAATGCCATGCCCGGTGCTTCATAAATACCGCGAGATTTTGCTTCGATAATACGGTTTTCGATCTGGTCAGACATACCTAAACCATGACGGCCACCGATACGGTTTGCTTCTAAAATAAATTCAACCGGATCTTCGATGCGTTGGCCATTCAGTGCAACCGGCATACCTTCTTCAAAAGTAATGCTCACTTGTTCTGGCTGGATTTCAACCTCGTCTTTCCAGAATGCCACGCCCATGATCGGATCTACGATTTTAATACCGGCATTCAGGTATTCTAAATCTTTGGCTTCATGTGTTGCGCCCAACATATTCGAGTCAGTTGAATAGGCTTTTTCTTTTGACATTTTATAGTCAAAGCCGTTGTCGATTAAGAATTGCGACATTTCGGCACGGCCACCTAACTCATCAATAAACTGTTGGTCTAACCACGGTTTATAGATTTTAAGGGCAGGGTTGGTCAATAAACCATAACGATAGAAACGCTCAATATCGTTACCTTTATAAGTCGAGCCGTCACCCCAGATATTGACGTCATCTTCTTTCATTGCAGTGACCAGCATGGTACCTGTCACTGCACGACCTAAAGGTGTGGTATTGAAATAAGGAACACCACCCGTGCTGATATGGAATGCACCACATTGAATCGCTGCAATACCTTCAAGCGCAAGTTGTAAACGACAATCGATTAATCGAGCTTTGACTGCGCCGTACTGTTCAGCTTTCTTTGGAATAGCATCATAGTCATCTTCATCAGGTTGACCCAGATTTGCAGTGTATGCATAAGGCTCTGCGCCTTTCTGTTTCATCCATAATAAAGCTGCTGAAGTGTCTAAACCACCAGAGAAGGCAATCCCTACTTTTTTACCTACTGGTACATGCTGCAAGATCGTTGCATTATCAGTCATTGCTAGTCCTAACTATTTCGAAATAGGCACCCTAATACTTCGGTGACCAAAGAGAATTTATACGTTCCGTACTATATCACTTTTCAAATCGATTTTTTTTCTGTTAGGAAAGGAATTCTTTTTTTTTCATTTGAAAAATAGATTAACATCAGAAAAATATAAAGTTTTACGATAAACATAAAGTTTTTATTAAGATTCTAAACAGGGTGAAAGAATAAAATGCTAGAAACGAACAATCAGATTCTCTCCACATTACATCGCATTGTAGCGTTTATCTTAATTTCAGATCTCGTCTATGCGATTTATAACTTGTTTATGCATATGCCTAAATATTTTATTGGTGGTCTGTTGGGGCGTATAGCCTTGATTGTTGTTCATTTTCTATGTGCAAAAAGTGTTAGGACGGGAAGTACAAGTAGTCGTATTGGTTCAATCTTAATGACGGTCTTTATGCTAAATATGTTCCCCTTAGGAACGATTGTAGCAGTTGTCATGTTATTTTTCTCTATATTTAAATGGGAAAAAGATTCAACTTTGAAATTACCCACTAAACTGCAAAAAAGTTAAATCTTTATTTTCAAATTAGTTCAGAGTGAATCATTTAAGCCAATAAATTGCTTTTCAATCGGGGTAAATACATGGTCATGACGTGCAATCAGATAAAGACCGATATCCCGATACTGTTCAGGCGTTTCCCGATAATATTGAATCTTGTATTTCTCAATCAATGACTTGGCAATCATGGAAATGCCCATACCCAACTGGGTAAAGTGAATTAAAGCTTCATGATCATAAATATGGGTGAGTTCACCCTTTTTGAGATTGTAGTCGCTATAGATGCTATCCAGAGTTGTGGCATAGCAGCATTGTTCAGAGGCCAGCAAGATATTTTGATGATTCAGACACTCTTCAAGACTGTCGTGGTTAATCATATTTTTGCCAATAATCACCAGTTGATCATCCGCCTTTTGAATATATTGCAGGTTCTTTTGTTTTGGATGACCTAGTGCATAGGCCATATCCAGATTGCCCGCGAGAATTTCATCTTCAATATAGCCCGTAGAACCCGTTTTCATGGTAATCGAGAGGTCAGGATAAGCCTCATATAATTTGCTAAAAGACGGGTAAAAACGCATGCCGCCGAGACTGGTATTGGTCCCGAAACGCAGTACGCTTTCTTGTTGATAGATTTTATTTTCGGTTTCCTCCCAAGTGAACATCATCTTCTTATATTGGGTATACAAATTCATACCTGATTCAGTCAGTTCAACGCCTTTGGGTCTACGGATAAATAACTGGCGTTTGTAATGATTTTCAATCTTCTTGATTTTTGCAGTCATATTGGATTGTAAATAATTGAGCTTATGTGCCGCCGCCGTAATACTTTTCAGCTCGGCCACCGTCACAAAAGAACGGATATCATTAATATCAATATTCACGGCAATTCCTCAATCGTGCCAGCTCATCCATTCCAAAGATAAAAATCAAAAAGGAGAGTGTGCTAAATAGGCATCAAAAAAAATGATGGATCTATTAAAACATAGCATTATTCATGATGTCATTTATTTTATACACTAACATGACTTTCCAAGGGTTGAGTACAACACGTGAATATTCGAGTCGTAAGCGCAATCGCGTTGTTATGTCTAGTCTGGGGTTCTTTATGGGGCTTGGTTAAACACAGTTTGCAAGTCTTTCCACCATTCCTGTTTATTTCTACACGTTTGATTCTGGCAGCACTGACTTTAATGATCATACAGCGAATGTTGAAGAAACCGATTCTGCCAAAACCGTCAGAGTGGAAGCCATTGATGATTTTAAGCTTGCTGATTTGTCTAGGTTTCTATGCAACGCAAACTTTTGCGATGCAATTTGTGGATTCAGGATTATCGGCAGTGCTAGTCTTTACCATGCCAATTTTTATTGGGGTGCTAGCACATTATTTTTTAAATGAACGTTTGAATAACCAAAAGAGCATAGGGCTGGTTTTAGGAACATTGGGGCTGATCGCCATTCTTTGGCCACAACTGCAGCATATCCATATGAATACCTCATTGCTCGGGCAAATCTTGTTAATTGGTTCTGGCTTCTTTTGGGCCTTATCAACGGTGTTTATTAAAAAGAATTTTGCCAGCTATGACAAAATCAAGTTGACTATTTGGCAGCTGTTATTAGGTGGCGCTGTTATTTTTGTTGGTGCTTTGGTTTTTGAATCTGTAAATGTTCAGGTTTGGCTCAACCCTTTAAATGAATCTGCCTTATTTTATATTGCAGTGGTTGGAACCGGATTTGCATTTGCATTATGGAACTGGATCGTCAGTCAGGTGGATACTTTTGTTGCTTCGATCTCAATCATGTGTATTCCAATTCTGAGTCTATTTTTTGGTTCTTTAATTTGGCATGAACCTTTAACCCTGAATATCTTAATCGGTGCGGTCTTCATTTGTCTGGTGATTGTGATGAGTTCACTCAAAGTGAAAAAAACCAAAAGTCGTTTGGCTTATTCATGCAATCAACAGCCTTAAGCGATGTGCCATTTTAAAATGTTGGCGTAAAAAAGCAGTCAGTGAAATGGCTGCTTTTTTTATCGGTCGATAATGAAGATTAGTTTCCAGTCATCACGTTAAATTGACACTTTCAACCATTAAAATTCGCGCTATAGTCATCCCAAATCAATAAAAAAGTATTAAAGTACTATGCAACAAGTTGCAAAGCCAAAATTAAAGAAGGAATACCATGACTAGCTATGCAAATATCTTAAAACCATTACATTTGGGTTTTACTACCATTAAAAACCGTGTCGTAATGGGCTCAATGCATTCAGGTTTAGAAGATCGTTTTTTTAATTATCCTAAACTTGCAGCTTATTTCGGTGAGCGTGCAAAGGGTGGTGTTGGCTTAATTATCACGGGGGGGATTTCTCCAAACCGTCAAGGCTGGTTATTGCCTGCAGGCGGTACCATGAATAGTCTGGCAGATATTCCGCATCATCGTCTGGTCACGCATGCGGTACATAAACATGGTGCCAAGATTCTGATGCAGATTTTGCATTCTGGGCGTTATGGTTATCATCCTTTTTCGGTGTCTTCTTCTCCCATCCAGGCGCCCATTAATCCGTTTAAGCCGCGTCAGATGTCTGATTCACAGATTTTGGCCACCATTGATGATTATGCCCGTTGTGCCAGTCTGGCTAAAAAAGCCGGCTATGATGGCGTAGAAATCATGGGTTCAGAAGGTTATTTAATTAACCAGTTCCTGAGCAGCCATGTGAATAAACGCACCGATCGCTGGGGCGGCGATATTGAAAACCGTATGCGTTTCCCGGTCGAAATCGTCAAGGCCATTCGTGCCAAAGTCGGTGAAAAATTTATTATTGCTTTCCGTCTGTCTTTGCTGGATCTGGTACATGATGGCAATACCATGCAAGAAGTGATTGTGGTCGCCAAAGCATTGGAAAAAGCAGGCATTACTTTGCTCAATACCGGGATTGGCTGGCATGAAGCCCGTGTGCCCACCATTGTAACCTCTGTACCGCGTGCAGCATTTGTCGACTATACCGCAGCCGTGAAGCAGCATGTTTCTGTTCCGGTGATTGCATCGAATCGTATCAATATGCCGGATGTTGCTGAAGAAATCATTGCTTCAGGTAAGGCGGATATGGTGCAGATGGCACGTCCATTTTTGGCAGATCCATATTGGGTCAATAAAACAGCCACCAATCGTGTTGATGAAATTAACACCTGTATTGCTTGTAACCAAGCCTGTTTAGACCATGCTTTTAAAAATCAACGGGTCACATGTCTGGTCAATCCGCAAGCCTGTTTTGAAACTGAACTGGTCTATATCAAAACTAAAAAACCAAAACGTATCGCCGTGGTCGGTGGTGGTGTGGCAGGAATGTCTGCCGCAACAGTAGCTGCAAGTCGTGGTCATGCCGTGACCTTATTTGAAGCCAATGATGATGTTGGTGGGCAGTTTAATCTGGCCAAAGTGGTGCCTGGTAAAGAAGAGTTCCATGAAACCATTCGTTATTTTAAAGTGCAATTGAAACAGACCGGTGTCGATGTACGTTTAAATACGCGGATCAGTCGCGAACAATTAGAGCGAGAAGGCTTTGATGAGGTGGTGGTAGCAACAGGGGTGGTGCCACGTGCGTTAAAAATACAAGGCAGCACCGCACCGCAGGTCTTGTCTTATGCTGAGGTTTTGCGTGGTGCTGAGGTCGGACATAAAGTTGCGGTAATCGGTGCAGGCGGGATTGGCTTTGATGTATCAGAGTTTCTATTAAAGCCGCCTCATCAGCCTCAGCCGCAACCTTTGGCAGAGTGGCAACGTGAATGGGGGGTTGACCCAAACCCGGATTATATTTCTGAAGGGGGCATGCAGCGTCCAGAAATAGACGTTCCTGTGCGTCAGATTTATTTATTGCAACGTAAAACGACACCACTCGGAATCGGTCTGGGTAAAACTTCAGGTTGGGTGCATCGTGCGCAACTGAAAAAACATGCTGTGCGTATGTTACGTGGTGTGCAGTATAAGGCAGTGACCGATGAAGGCTTATGGGTTGAACATAATGGACATGATCAATTGTTGCGTGTAGATACCATTGTGGTCTGTGCCGGACAAGAATCGGTCAAGGATTTAATGCCAAAAGAAGGTGAAAGTACTTTGGCAAACTATCATATTATTGGCGGAGCCAAGCTTGCTGCGGAGCTCGATGCAAAGCGAGCAATCCGAGATGGTGCTGAATTAGCCGCTAAACTGTAAAATTGATGAAACAATATGCATTTGATTACATTGCAGTTAAATTTCTCTTGTATAAACAGGACAAGCTTTGTATTCTTACGCACATGGAAGCGTGGCAGAGCGGTTTAATGCACCGGTCTTGAAAACCGACGAGGGTGTGAGTCCTCCGTGAGTTCGAATCTCACCGCTTCCGCCAAATATTTAAATAAGCCCTTGTTTTTACAAGGGCTTGTTTTTTATCTATGATTTTACCCCTCAACCTACCCCTCATCAAACATTGGATTAGGTGATATCTAAAGAGACATCTTTTTACTTATTTGGACATCATATTAGTTGAAAGAAAATTTCTAGTAGAATTCCAAACTGATTTTAAGGTGGGGAATTTTGCAAATATCCACTTTGGTCTTATGCTTGAATGGTCTGTTGTATTTGGTTTTTTACTGTTGCTTATCTTTACTTTCATCTTGGATGAGTTTTCTTGATCTTATACATTCTGTTTATGAGATTTTATCGATTCATAATTATGGGCAGACTGTAAAAAAATAAATCTACCCATATTCTTTAGATGCTTGTAAGTGATGTTAAACCCATAAATTTGATGATACTGGTATATCATACGGACTGTTAAGTTGTCTGCATCCTTACAGATTGATGATCTCATATAAATTTTCTGGTGATAAATTTTTCACCATATCATTTAGACCTTTACTTAGACTTGCTTTACTAAATGTATGTTCATAAAGTATGTCCCTCATACCACAAGTGATAAATATTGTTGCTTTTTTAGGCTTTATGGTTTTTATATCTTTATCATTTTCAAGTAATTCATAAAGCGTTTGGAACAAATCGGAAAAATAATCCATGCCTGTATGATTGATTGAGTTGCGACGATCTTGATTGATAGCATTCTCAATTATAGTTTGGTTTGCAGAGCCGTGAATTTCACTTAGCATAAATTTAGAATAATTCGCTGATTCAAACTGCTGGATGTTACCCTTGTTGATCTTTGTTTCAAAAATTTTATCGTAGTAAATCAGGCTGATTAGCGCAGTAAGAATTGCATCAGCTCTTTTGAGTACTTCAAGTGAATTTGCACAATCATCTAAAATGATGCTCAAGCTATGAATTTTTTCAGAAACCTTATTGTCAATAATAGGCTGGGCATCTGTCCCATTTCTCTGATTATCTAATCTTGTAGCCATAAATTCATGTATAAATTTACTTAAAAGCACAGGCAGATTGCTAACATCCTCTTCTAGATTTAGATGAAGATTTATGAACTTTGAAGGTGGCAAATTGGCATCTAACGGAGAGCATCCAATAAATGATTTTGTGGACTTCTGTAGTGGTGTACCATAAATTTTCAATCCTTTAATTGCATTCCTAACTTCGTGATATGAAGGGACTTGAGTTATATTTGTGCCTTTTATATCTTTGCTATTCTTAAAATTATGATATTCAATATAAATTTTAAGATAATCCAAAAATAGAGATTTAATATCCCAGAATGGTAACAAGTCAGGTAAGAAATACTTTTCGTTCAAAATACGTTTGAGGTTTGTCGAAAAATTGGGGAATTGTGTCCATTCTTCATAACTTTTGATGTTTTCCCAAAATATGCAATAAAGTTCTTCAAATATTGATGTTAGTTCATCTGGTTGAAGTAAATGGTTTAACAAAAATATATCTTCATCCACTAATTGCCTTGTTTGACAATATCCCATTACATGGTTGAGTAACTGTCTGCCAAAGACAATTATCTCTACTTCAATCTTGATTTGCTCAATAGGTAGTGACTTTCTTTCTTTATATTTTTCAGTTAGCAGGTTGACCAGTTGCCTCAATATTACATCCCTAATACGTATTAACTCGTTATACAGATTTGGGAAAGTTGCTTGAAACTCTCTTGCTTTTACAGCTTGCTTTACTAATTTTTGCATTACAGGGTGAGCTATTCTGTAAATTTCATGATCGAAGACGGGATTACTCATTTAAATACGCTACTTAACAATTGTGAATCTTGTTTTGCTGATGTTTCTGAGGATTCTAGAGCATATTTATATCCGAAGACATCCACATCAGGTTTAAATCGGAGTAAACAATGCAAACCTCAGAAACCAAAAAAAATCAGATTCTTAGAATGAAAGGAGTAACAGAATTAGTCTGTTTAAGTAAATCAAGTCTGTATGACAAAATGAACCCGAAATCCAAGAGATATGATTCGTCTTTTCCTCGTCCGATTAGATTGGGACTATCAGCCGTTGGTTGGTTAGAGCAGGACATAATTGATTGGATCAATTCAAAAAAAAGCTAACCAGATTAGCAAGATATCTTTACAACTCTCACATACCCTATTAACCCTTATAACACTGTAATTCCTTGATTTCGAGGTCATGGGATTACAGTGATTTTTACGCCTGACCATTTGTGTTACTTATATGATCAGTATATCTAATAATATTAATTATTATATAAATTGACTTAATTAACAAATTGTTAGGTGTAATTACGTACAGAGAAGTTCATTATTATGAATCAATCATCCTATCTTATGAGTAATAATCAAACACCTGCTTTAGCACATGAATACTTAACACAAGTACCTGAACACTTTCTAAATCAGCAGACTGAAATAACTGATACTGATTCATCTAATCAGCCCATTCAGATTACAGCACCATTGGAAGAGCAACAGTCTTTACTCAATTCAATGTATGAAGAATGCTTCAATGCAGCAGACGATCAGCATTCAAGCTCATTGGCATTGGATTACTTATTAGATTTCAACACTGAATATAACCAATATGAAATTCGATCAAATCCTGAAGCTGAGAAAATATTCTCAGAAATTGAATTAGTAAAACAAATCTTAAAACACAACTATGTGCAGGCTTATCGTAAGATCAAAGGCACTCTGTATCATGGATGGTATGAGCCTATTGATAAAAAATTCATTGAATTATTAAAGCAAATACTCATCCAAGGGTTTGATCCTCTAGAGCATTATGATTGTGAGCATCATAAGATTGTTATGCAAGCGTATAACGAAATTCTAAAGGGTTATTTTCATGCTGATTTTTATCTACATTACCCCAATGATATTATTCAGCTAAGAAATACTGATGGAACAATAACTTCAATTTGTTATGCAGAATTAATTAATCTATTCATTGAACGTTTGTATTTGCTAACTCAAGAAAAGGAATTCAAATACCAACAGAAAAAACGAAGGGAACGTTCCCAATATCAGCAAAAGGTCGCTACAGAATGTGTAGATACGATACTGGCTAAACATTCGAGAATTGTCATTGCTCGTGTCGATTTTCGTTATGGAAAAACACAAAACCCTGAACTTGCCCAAGTCAAAGCAGATTTAATCACATGCCTTCGTTATTTAAAGCGTACTTCAAATTTACGTATATTGGGCTATCTATGGAAATTGGAATTTGCCGAAAAAACGGGCTATCACTACCACTGTTTGATGTGTGCTGAGAAAACAGGAGGTTTTAACTTGGTAAACTATAGACACTCATCAGGAGTTTACCATGAGCAAGAAACAGAAGACTTACACCGCAGAATTTAAAGTTGAAGCAATAAAATTGATTG
>NZ_JANBOE010000007.1:0-293603 GCF_035615075.1 Acinetobacter sp. IK40
AGCTTTCAACTTTTGCCAGTGTTGATCTGTTAACATGGTACGAGGCATAGCGAATAGTAGAATTGGGTTTGGCGATTTAATTTTACTACTTCGCTATTTTTTAATCTAAAAGTGTCAACACACCCTAGTTTTAAGCCCCAAACCGGATAAAAAACAGGACTATTCTCTTTTAAATCGGGTTGAATACACAACGTTCTGTTTTTAACACGCCATAAACCTATTTTTCTACTTGGTTTATTTTTTCATATCGCTCAAAATACCCGTTCAATTTAACAACGTGAGACGTTTATGACTGATGCTTTGGTGTTGAGCGATTTGTCCAAAACTTATCGTAATGGTTTTCAGGCGTTAAAAGGTATTAATTTAACCGTACCTGAGGGTGAATTTTATGCATTATTAGGCCCTAATGGTGCAGGAAAATCGACGACGATCAGTATCATTAGCTCTTTAGCCAAAAAAACATCTGGTTCAGTTGAGATTTTTGGACATAACTTAGATACCCATCCTTCTCAAGCAAAACAATGTCTTGGTGTTGTTCCTCAAGAATTTAACTTTGGTCAATTCGAAAAAACCTTCGATATTCTAGTGACCCAGGCCGGTTATTACGGCATTCCTAAAAAAGTGGCAGAACAACGTGCCGAACATTATTTAGAAAAGCTGGGCCTATGGGAAAAACGTAATATTCAATCACGTATGCTTTCAGGCGGTATGAAACGCCGTTTGATGATTGCACGCGCCATGATGCATGAGCCGAAGCTGCTGATTCTGGATGAGCCAACCGCAGGTGTTGATATTGAGCTGCGTCGTTCGATGTGGGACTTTCTTACCGAAATGAATGACAACGGTACCTCTATCATTCTGACCACGCACTATCTAGAAGAAGCAGAAATGTTGTGTCGTCGTATTGCAATTATCGATCGTGGTGTGATTAAAGAAGATACCACCATGAAAGGCTTCCTTAATCAGTTGAATGAAGAATCATTCATTTGTGATCTGGCTGAACCGATTAGTGGTTTTGATCTGAATATTATTGGCTTCAAATTTAATCTGATTGATCCTGTGACTCTCGAAGTCACCATGGATAAAGCACACAGCATGAATGACCTGTTCCTGTTATTGCAGTCTCAGAACATTCAAGTAAACAGTATGCGGAATAAATCCAATCGTCTGGAAGAGTTATTCGTGAAAATGGTCGAGAAAAATCTTGCAGGAGCGAATGAATGAACTTCAGTCAATTAAAAACAGCACTCTGGACTTTAGTTGTTAAAGAAATTCGTCGTTTCATGCGCATCTGGCCACAAACCTTGCTGCCACCAGCGATCACCATGAGTCTGTACTTTGTGATCTTCGGAAATCTGGTCGGTTCACGTATTGGTGAAATGGGTGGCTTTAGCTATATGCAGTTCATCGTGCCTGGTTTGATCATGATGGCTGTCATTACCAATAGTTATGCCAACGTTTCTTCGAGTTTCTTTAGTGCAAAATTCCAGAAAAGTATTGAAGAACTGATTATGAGTCCCGTGCCACTGCACTTAATCCTGTGGGGTTATGTGATTGGTGGTGTCAGCCGTGGCGTTCTGGTTGGCCTGATTGTAACCATCATGAGTTTGTTCTTTACACATTTAGAAATTTATAATTTATTTGTGACGATCTACACCGTCATTATTACTTCATTATTATTTTCTCTGGGTGGCTTTATTAATGCCGTGTATGCGAAGTCTTTTGATGATATTTCCATTATCCCGACTTTCGTATTGACCCCGCTCACCTATTTAGGTGGTGTGTTCTATGCCATCAGTGCATTAAGCCCTTTTTGGCAAAACGTCTCTTTAGTTAATCCGATTGTATATATGGTCAATGCCTTCCGTTACGGCATTTTAGGACACAGTGACGTCAATGTGGCCTTCTCTTTAGGTGTTGTGACCCTGTGCTGTGTTGTCCTCTATGCAATTGCCTATCATTTATTAGCTCGTGGTTCAGGAATGCGTGAATGAGTGTTGAACTTTCTTTATTGGGTAAAGACACCCAATACCCGACTCAATATCAACCGGAAGTTTTATTTCCAATTGCCCGTGCTGAGTCTCGTCAACAATATGCGCATATTGAAGGCATTACTCAAGGTAAAGACTGGTGGCATGTTTTTGAAATTTCATGGTTGAATCAGCTAGGTTTGCCTCAAGTGGCGATTGGCCGTTTAACCTTGCCAGCCAGCTCACCGAACTTAATTGAATCAAAGTCACTCAAGCTGTATTTCAATAGCATGAACTTTACACAATTTGATTCGAAACAAGCCTTTATTGCAACAGTTGAACAGGATCTGTCCAAAGCTGCGGGTGCTCAAGTTGAATTACAGCTATTTCAAGTTGATGACTTGGAGATTTCAAAACCGCAAGGCATTTGCATTGATGATTTGGTTCCTGAGCGTCTTTCAGAACATCCGGATTCAACCTTATTGCAATTCGATGCTACCGCCGAAGAAAACGTAGAAATTGAACTTTACTCTCATCTTTTAAGAAGTAATTGCCCGGTCACAGGTCAACCAGACTGGGGTACAGTTTTTATTCGCTTGCAAGGTAAAAAGCCTTGTTATCGCAGCGTTTTAGCTTATATTATCTCGTACCGTCAGCATAATGGTTTCCATGAGCAATGTGTCGAGCAAATCTTTGCCGATATCTGGCAACTTTTGCAACCTGAAAAACTGATGGTTTATGCAACTTATACTCGTCGCGGGGGCTTGGATATTAACCCATGCCGAGTATCAGATTTGTCATGGATGCCCGAGCCAATTCGCTTGGCACGACAATAAAACGAATAAATTTGATATATAGAGGACGTTCTTCAATGACCAGTTATTTCGGTATTCTTCCGTCAGCAAGTTTGAGTCAGGACATTCAGCTTGCACAAGCCAATCGTGACAGTAAAGAGCCTCAATACCCTTTACGTGACAAAATCTCTCTACAGCTTACTGATGAGTTAATTGACACCATGTTGGTTCACCTGGTTCAGCAGTTTCCACCAAGTGATAAACGGGATACGACCGAAGGTCTGGCGATTAAAATTCGCGGCATTGTTGAAACACTCATGAAACAGTTGTTAGGCAAAGCGTCAAATGATCAGGTGCGTGAATCTTTAGCCTTTATGGAAAAGAGCCTGTTCATTGACAATGACGGTAAACAACGCATCGGTACAGTATTACCAGATAGCCTTGTGACTGACATGAAAAAGAGCTTTGCCGAAGTGGCTGCCGGAAACGGTAAAGAGCAACGCGATGTATTAACACAACAGTTTAAGACTTTCGCTGATGCGCTGATTCATCACTTTATGACTGAATATAACAAGACTCTGGGTCTAGGTATGGTCAAACGTGGCGTTGCCAGTGTGGCAACCAGTGGGGTTGAAACCGCCGTGCATATCGTGATCAAGAAATTGATTCCAAGCTTAAGCCAGGTCGAACTTGAAGTCTTCACCAAGCACTTTGATCAATTATTGGTTCAAAAATAAGCTTTGTCTCTGAAGACAAGCGACGATTGCAAAATCGTCGCTTTTTTTATGCCGATTTTATGCAAAATTAAGCGCTTATAAATGTCACAAATTCTAAATTTGCATTGTCTAAATCGGCGATTATGTTAGCATGCGCGAAGCGTTGATTTACTTGATTTAGAATCGCATGTCTCCAAGCTCACAATACAAATTTTTGCGTCAAGCACCACGTGATGGCTTGAGCACAGCCAATCAACTTTCCCGTTGGCAACAACTTCACCTTGATCCCTGGCTCTGTCTGTTTTTAATTCTCAATGCCATACTCGGACTGACGGTTTTATATAGTGCATCTGCCCAAGACGTCGGGCTTGTTACCAAACAGGCGATGAGTTTCGGGATCGGCTTTGCCGTGATGTTTGGTTTGGCCCAGATTCCACCCAAAGTCTATCAGGCATTCTCACCTTACTTTTATGTATTCGGTGTCTTGTGCCTGATTGCAGTGATGGTCTTTGGTGAAGTGCGTATGGGTGCACAACGCTGGATTGACATTCCCGGCTTTGGTAGTGTGCAGCCGAGTGAGTTTATGAAGATCGGCATGCCAATGATGGTGGCCTGGTTCTTGTCACGCAAGGCCCTGCCGCCAAGCTTCTCTCAGGTTATTCTATCGTTAATGCTGATTGTGGTGCCTTTCCTCCTGATTGCAGAACAACCTGACTTAGGCACCTCCTTGCTGGTCCTTGCCAGCGGGATCTTTGTGCTTTTCCTCAGCGGCCTGTCATGGAAATTGATTGCGGCAGCCGCAGGTGCTGCAGGGATTGTTATTCCAATCGCTTGGGAATTCTTGCTGCATGACTATCAACGTCAACGGGTATTAACACTTTTTAATCCTGAGGCAGATGCCTTAGGCACAGGCTGGAACATTATCCAGTCCAAAACTGCGATTGGTTCTGGTGGTTTTTCGGGTAAAGGCTTCCTTGAAGGTACACAATCACATTTACACTTTTTACCAGAAGGTCATACTGACTTTATTATTGCAGCCTATTCAGAAGAGTTTGGCCTGATTGGTGTTACCCTGCTGATTCTTCTTTACTGTGCAATTATTTTCAGGACCTTCCAGATTGGCCTACAAAGCTTTCATAACTACGGTCGCTTAGTAGCGGGCGCCTTTGGTTTGTCATTTTTTGTTTATGTATTTGTAAACGCAGGCATGGTCAGTGGTATTTTACCTGTAGTAGGTGTGCCTTTGCCGTTCATGAGTTATGGCGGAACTGCAATTATTACCCTTATGTCAACTTTTGGACTGGTTATGTCTATTCATACACATCGATAATGAGGAATTTTATAAACTTATGTTTCTTCCTACTTTAAATAACACTTTTAAATTTTTAACTTTAAGTGCTGGTTTATTCTTGAGCAGTAATTGGGCACAAGCAAATGAATTTTATAATCACCCGAATTACTTTGCGTTTAAACAAAAAGCCATGACCACTTATGGCTTAAGCAGCGAACAAATTGACGCTGCCATGAGCGGTGCGCGCAACCTGCCTAATATTCTAAATATCATGACCCGCCCGGGTGAAAGCAAACCTTGGTATCAATACCGCTCGATGTTTTTAGTCGAAGGTACCATTCAACGTGGTGTCCGCTTCAAAAACGAGTATGAAGATGTGCTTAATCGCGCAGAACAGCAGTATGGCGTCCCTAAAGCGGTCATTTTAGGTATTCTCGGCGTAGAAACCGGTTACGGCGCAAATAAAGGCTCTTTCATCACACGTGATGCCCTTGCAACGCTCGCTTTTGGCTATCCACGTCGTGCCGACTATTTTAGTGATGAACTCGCAGCACTCATTTCCTGGACCTATAAAGAAGGTTATCCGACGAATAGCATCGTTGGCTCTTACGCAGGTGCAATTGGATATCCACAATTCATGCCAAGTAACATCCAGAAACTTGGGGTCGATTACGATGGCAATGGACACATTGATCTTAGAAATTCTGCTGCTGATGCGATTGGATCAATTGCAAACTATTTAGCTCAGTATGGCTGGGAACGTGATCGTCCAATTGGCTTCCCTGCACGCTACTCAGGCAATAATCCTGACAGCGTAATTGCCAAGGACCTTACCCAGCCAACGCCTTATGGTGAGCTGAAAAGACTGGGTATTACCCCCGTTAACCCATTGGTAAAAATTGATGATCTCGATCTGGTCAATGTGATTCAGTTACAAGATCAGTTTGGTCCGATTTACTATATTACTTATCCAAATTTTCAGGTGATCACCACCTACAATAAGAGCCGTATGTATGCGACAGCAGTATGGTTATTAGGTACAGAAGTAGCTAGCCGATAGGCTAGCTTTTTTACAAGATTATGGAAAGTCAATAATTTTTTAATAAAAAACGAACACAGAATCAGCAAAATTCATTTCTTGTTACAATATTGATTATTATTTAACCGCAAACTGTAAGTTTTTGCCCTTTTTGTAACTATTTATCGTTAAAGACTAGACACACTTCGTAAGCGATGAATATTATCGCCGCAAGTTAAAAGTAATTGCAAAAGTGAATAATTAGACATGTGCACTATATTTCAGGCAGTTTTGATGAAATAGAAAAGCATGTTCTCTAGGAGTTTATACAATGCAGTTTTCGCTAAAATATATTCTAGCGCTGACGGCAGGCTTAAGTTTAAGCCCGTTACATGCTGAAATGGTACAGTCTTCATCATTATCAAATGATGTGGATGGTTCTAATTTGGCTGCCCGCGTTCTAAGCAAAGATTCTCAAAATTTTAATTCTCGTTTCTCTAACGTTAATAGTCTTTCAATCACTGAGAGTTCAGGTGACAAAGTACGTCGCCAGACGATTGCTGCAAAGATCGATATCCCTGAAGAAGAGCCTTCAGTGATTGAAAAACTGAATACTGTTGCTTCGAACACAGTTCGTAAATTCAGCCAAAGCGGCGTTGCCTCATGGTATGGTCGTCAATTCCATGGCCGTAAAACAGCAAGCGGTGAAACATTCGATATGAATGCCATGACTGCTGCACACCGTAGCCTGCCTTTGAACTGTTACATCCGTGTAACTAACAAAGACAATGGCAAGAGTGTGGTTGTGAAGGTCAACGATCGTGGCCCATTCCATGGTAACCGTGTATTAGACTTATCTTATGGTGCTGCAAAGCAACTCGGTATGTCTAGCGCTGGTACGGGTAATGTCAGCATTGAACGTGTTGATGGTCCTAACTCTTAAGCGTTAAACCACAGCATTCAAAAAAAGTCGCTTCATGCGGCTTTTTTTTATTTTTATCGGCAATCTTTTTTAACGCTTTACGCCCTGTTCTTTTGTTCGGTATATTGAAGCCATAAAAATGAATATAGCGAGGAGCGCATTGTGAAATCAATTGAAGAGTGGTTTGATGAATATAGCGATAGCCATCAGAACCAGACCAACAAAAAAATTCACTGGGTTTGTGTTCCTGCCATCTTATTTTCGATTATTGGTATCCTTGCGCACTTTAGCATCTTACTCACCGCATTGTTGCTGGTTTTAACTTTAGTCTTTTATGCTCGTTTAGACCTGGTACTTGCAATTGCAATGGCAGCTTTATTGGCCATGATGGCATGGCTGATTGTGATCTTGCCAGTCGGTGTCGGATTCTATATCGGGGTATTTGTAATTGCCTGGATCGGTCAATTTTATGGTCATAAAGTTGAAGGCAAGAAGCCTTCTTTCTTTAAAGACTTACAATTCCTTCTGATTGGCCCTGTATGGTGCATGGACGCGTATTTAGCTAAAGTCCTACCTAAATGGAAAATTCGTCAAAAATTGGCGCTTACACGCTAATTTAGCGCCTATCTTGCAAGTAACCGATCAAGGAAAAATGTTATTGATAGATTTTTCCTTGATATTTTAGCCATCCATCCATGTGTTTTCCGCGTGGATCATGATGCGTCCAGTGAATTACGCCACCTTTCTGGCTATATTCATATTCACCATAGAACTCCACGACATCACCCTTTTTAAGCCCCTCAATTCTTGGCGCCAAATCAATATTGTGCGCAATCAGCACAGTTAATCCATTGTCCAACTTAAGAATCATTTTCTGATGTCTTGAGCCATCATTATCATCAGGCAAAATCGCTTTCACTACGCCCTGAGCTTGCACCTGAACATTACTGCGTTGCTGCTGATAAGCCTGCATGATCTTGTGCTGATCATCGACAGAAACCGTATTTCCTGTATTCGAAGTCTGAATACCAGCACCAGTATTTTGTTTTTGCTTAAAATCCAGACCAAAATAAGCCGCGACCAACAAGACGATGGCAACAATGATCAGATTATTTTTTTGATTTTTCATATTTCCCTTTTATTCAACTCAAGATAGCAAAATGCCAATCAAGGTGATTGGCATTTGCATCATACAAGGACTGACTGGCTTAGAACAAACGATTCATACCATTTAAAGACGCAACACGATAGGCTTCAGCCATGGTTGGATAGTTGAAAGTAGTCTCAACAAAATACTTCAAGGTATTGTTCGGACTATGCATCACCACTTGTCCAATGTGGATAATCTCTGCCGCATTATTCCCAAAGCAATGAATACCTAATACTTCTAAAGTATCACGGTGGAACAGAATCTTTAATTCACCCACCGTATCACCAGTAATCTGCGCACGCGCCAGATGACGGAAAGAAGCCTGCCCCACTTCATAAGGGACTTTCTCTTCCGTTAACTCCTGTTCGGTCTTACCAATCGAAGAAATCTCTGGAATGGTATAAATACCAGTTGGAACGTCACGGATTGGCTTGACATTTTTCTCGCCAACCATGTTCGCACCTGCGCAACGACCTTGGTCATATGCCGCTGATGCCAATGATGGCCAGCCAATCACATCACCCGCTGCATAAATATTTTCTGCTTCGGTCTGGTATTGATCATTGACCATCAACTGACCACGACCATTTGGTACTAAGCCTACATTTTCAAGACCTAAACCATCGGTATTGCCTGAACGGCCATTACACCACAAGATCGCATCTGCCTTGATCTTCTTGCCACTTAATAAATGCAGAACCACGTGATCATCAAACGTCTCTAAATGATCAATCTGCTCATTGTGACGGATCAATACGCCTTGCTCACGTAAGTGGTATGACAATGCATCGGCAATTTCATCATCCAGATAGCTTAAAAGCTTTTGCTGGGTATTGATCAGATCAACCTTATGATCTAATCCAATGAAAATTGACGCATATTCACAACCGATCACGCCTGCACCATAAATGATGATTTTCTGGATGGCGAAATCAAGATCGAGAATCTTGTCTGAATCAAATACACGTGGATGATTAAAATCCAGACCTTTTGGCTGATATGGACGGCTACCGGTTGCAATCACAATCTGCTTGCAAATAATGGTGTCTTTAATACCATCCTGACCAAAAATCAGAACCGTGTTCTTATCCTGAATATAAGCACGTCCATGAAAGACTTCGATTTTATTGCGATCATAGAAACGTGTATGCGTGTCAACTTGCTGTTGAATCACTTTATGCGCATTACGTAATACCTGTTTCATGGTGAATTGCTTCCATTCACCGACTTTCTGAAACATTGGATCACGTTGATAACGAATGATACTTGAAACTGTTTGACGCAAAGCTTTACTTGGAATTGTGCCTACATGTGCGCAGTTACCGCCGAGTTGATCACGAACATCAACGATTGCAACTTTTTTACCTGCTTTTGCAAGCTTCATTGCCGCGCCTTCGCCAGCTGGGCCAGAACCGAGAATTACTGCATCATATTTAACAATATTCCCACCAACGACCTCTTTCTTACGTGGCATTCAAAGCTCCTTTGTCTCTTAACCGTTTTTGCTCTCTATATGATAACCAATATGCAGCGAGATGATGTATTTCACAACTATATATTTTTATATATTTACATTTTCAAAATGAATACCACTTTTCCTGCTTTAATGCGGTAAATTTGACTATAATATTCACATATCTCAAATCAAAGGCTGTAGGAAGTATATGTCTGAACACCGTAAACCTGAACAGGGTATAAAACTTCGTGGCGCGGAAAAAGTCGCAAGAATTCCTGTAAAAGTTATCCCTACGGTTGAAGTACCTCGCAAACCTGACTGGATTCGAGTCAAGATGACCGCTCCAGAAGAAGTTCAGCGTATCAAAACAACCTTGCGTTCACAAAAACTGCATACCGTATGTGAAGAAGCTGCCTGCCCTAACCTGCCTGAATGCTTCGGTGGTGGTACAGCAACCTTCATGATCATGGGCGATATCTGTACCCGTCGCTGTCCTTTCTGTGATGTTGCACACGGTCGTCCAAATGCATTGGACCCGGATGAACCGCGTCACATGGCTGAAACCATTTCTAATCTTGGCTTAAAATATGCCGTGATTACCTCGGTTGACCGTGATGACCTGCTTGATGGTGGTGCTCAACACTTTGTTGACTGTATCAAGGAAGCACGTGCATTAAGTCCAAAAACCTTATTGGAAATTCTGGTACCTGACTTCCGTGGTCGTATGGATATCGCCTTACGCATCATGACTGAATGTCCGCCAGATGTATTCAACCACAATATTGAAACTGTACCTCGCCTTTATAAAGCGATGCGTCCAGGCTCTGACTATCAGCACTCTTTAAACCTGTTAAAAATGTTTAAAGAATACTGCCCTGATGTACCAACCAAATGTGGTTTGATGGTGGGTATTGGTGAAACTGAAGAAGAAGTGATTTCGTTACTGGATGATCTGCGTGCACACGATGTGGATTACGTGACCATTGGTCAATATCTGCAACCGTCTAAACAACATGCCCCAATTGACCGCTTTGTTACGCCAGAAGAATTCGAGCGTTATGCTGAACATGGCCGTAAACTCGGTTTCAGAAATATCTGGTCTGCGCCAATGGTTCGTTCAAGCTACTTTGCTGATCGCCAATATCATGGTGAGCCAGTGCCTGCGGTACGCCGTAAGGCAGATCCTGCCAAGAAAATTGCAGTTCAAGCGATTGAAGCTTAAAGTTTCATAAGGCATAAAAAACACCACAATCGTGGTGTTTTTTTATATTCTAGCCAAAAGCTTAAGCAATATGCTTTTGTACCACAATCGAACCGACTGAATAGCCCGCACCGAAAGAAGAAATTACAGCAAATTCGCCATTATCGACCTGTTCACCAGTACGATGCATCGCAATGATAACCCCTGCTGAGGAAGTATTGGCAAACTCATCCAGAATGATCGGTGCACGCTCAAGATCAGCGTCTTTACCAACAACCAATTTTAAAATCAGTTCATTCATGTTGGCATTGGCTTGATGCAACCAGAAACGCTTGATTTGTTCAGGCGTTAATTCAAGTTTTTCCAGCTGTGCAGTAATGATCTTCGCAACAAGCGGACAAACTTCTTTAAATACTTTACGACCGTCTTGACGGAACAGTTTGTCATCTACAACCGCATCTTCACTGCGATTCAAGAAACCAAAGTTATTACGGATATTATTTGAGAACTGGGTAAACAAATGAATATCTAAAATTTCGAAACCTGATTTGGTTTCAGTGTCTTCAATAATTGACGCTGTCGCCACATCACCAAAAATAAAGTGGGCATCACGGGTACGATAATCCAGATGGCCTGAGGTGATTTCAACATTGAGCAATAATACACGGCGAGCGCCACATTTCACCGCATCATAAGCTTGCTTCAAACCGAATGTTGCAGCAGAACATGCCACATTCATATCATAGGCATAGCCTTTAATCCCAAGAGCTGTCTGGATCTCAATCGCAACCGCAGGATAAGCACGTTGCATGTTTGAACATGCCAAAATCACTACATCGATGTCGTCAGCGGTTACACCTGCATTTTCCATCGCCTGTTTAGCCGCAATCACGCCCCACTCCGCTTGAAGTGAAAGCTCATCGTTGCTACGTTCCTGCAAACGCGGGCGCAAGCGGGTTGGATCTAAAATACCTGATTTTTCGACCACATAACGACGTTTAATTCCTGATGCTTTTTCAATAAATTCAGGGCTTGAACCACGTAAAGCCTCGATTTCGCCTGCTTCGATCTGAGCGGCGTTGTCTTGGTTATATTGTTCTACATAAGCATTTAAACTTTCAACCAACTCTTCATTGGAAATCGATTCGGTTGGGTGAAATAAACCTGTACCTGTTATACGGATGCCCATGTAAAACTCCTGTAAAGAATGCTTCTAACTTTCATATTTCTCAGTTTAACCGATTGCTAATCGATCCCATAGTTTTTGTAATCTAGTTGGTGAAATAGGCAGCTTTGTTTTCATCGGTTGAGAAAACAAGGAAATTCTGAGTTCTTCCAACATCAAATACAATTCTTTGATTTTAGGATCTTTTTTAAATTTAAATACTTTGTCCATCCATGGATCGACATCATCAATTGCAGCAAGATCACGTTGTAGATTATTTGGCAAACGGTCTAAACGCAATAGCAGTGCTTTCAAATAACGCGGGTATTCCTGCCAAATCTCGGGCGATTGGCTGTAAACAAAGTCTGCCAATGACATTAAATCAAGCTGATCTTCAATATCATCCACACTGCGACCAAAGATACTTTGGTCGAGTACCAGCAACTCACGGCGAATTTGCTGCCATTGGGTAAATATTTCAGTTAAATCAGCTAATGTCTGTTGACCATTTGCTAAAAACTGCTTTTTGGTTTCAGTCAATAACTGCTGAAATTCATCAGCATTTTTAGGCAATTGCTGGATCGACACCTGCAAAGTTGCATACACCAGCATCTGCTCCAGTTTAGCCCGCTCACCTAAAGGTGAATAAGCCAGTGCCAGCGGCTTGGAAATCTGCTTTTTGAGCTGACGGATTAAATCCCCCAACTGCATATGCACCAGCCGGATCACCCCTTCACGATGTTGCTTGATTGCTTCATCCTGATCATTAAAGGTTTGAATCACCACACCGGACTCATCCTTAGCATCCAGCTCGGCAAAAAGCTTGGTTGGCACCAACGCTTGATATTGCTTGACCACAACGCCCGTGACCTTCTGCGAAGCTTCGAAGATGAAATTTTCAGGGAAGGTCTTAAACTCACCTTTTTGCTGTTTCACTGGACGATGGGTTTCAACACGACAGCGTGCTTTTAGCTCATCCAGATCACGCCCTTGCGCAATCAATTTGCCTTTTTCATCCAGCACCTTAATAAAAGGCACCAGATACTGGTCAATCCGTTCAAAAGAAAAATCTTTTTCCGTGATTTGCTCACCACGCAAAGCAAATGCCAGATAACTAAACAGATGTTCACGTAAATGCGTTGCATCGACGCCTTGCATCAGTTTTCTCGCAGTATCAGGAATCGGCACCAGATTACGGCGCTTATCTTTCGGTAATGCTTTCAGTAATGCTTCGATCAGGTCTTGACGCCAGCCAGGGATTCCCCATGACCATTGCTTTTCATCCACTTGTGGTAGCGCCTGTACCGGAATCTTGACCGTTGCCCCATCTTCATCATGGCTTGGGTCAAATCGATAGCTGGCCGCCAAGCGCAATTGACCATTATGCAAATAGTCAGGAAATTGTTGCGTGGTCGGACGATCGTTCATCCATAATGCATCATCTTCGACAAACAGATAACGGGGCTGATCAGGTTCAATGGTTGCACGCCAATCTTCGAAACTACGACGGCTGGCAATTTCCTCAGGCACTTTCGCTGCATAAAACTGGTAAATGGTCTCTTCATCGACCACCAAGTCACGGCGACGCAACTTATCTTCAACGCGCTCCACTTCTTCAAGCTTTAACAAGTTATGCTTCAAGAACGGTGGTGTAATCCCCAGATTCCCGGTGGTCAGAGCATCGCGTAAAAAGATTTCATGGGCCGCAGGCTGATCCACCTTTTCAAAGTTAATCAAACGCTTCGGCTCAATGATTAAACCAAACAGAGAAATCTGCGCATAGGCATTCACAATACCCGCTTTCTTGGACCAGTGCGGTTCAAAATAGTGGTATTTCAATAAATCACGGGCAGCCAGCAAAATCCATTCAGGATCAATTTTGGCCAAAGTCCGTAAATACACCTGAGAGGTTTCCACCATTTCAAAGGCCATCACCCAAGCGGTATTGGTTTTATGCAAGGTACTGGCTGGGAACACTTTGGCTTTCTGCTGGCGTACTGCCATAAAGGTATTACGTTCATCGGTTTTATTGGCAATGAATGAAAGTAAACCAGTCAATAAAGCGCGGTGTAAATTTTCATAATTGGCGCCCTTTTCATTAAAACTCAGTTTTAATCCTTCTGCCAACTCAACCAGTTGCTGATGGGTCTGCTTCCATTCACGTAAACGCAACCAGCTTAAGAAATGCTGACGTGCAAATTGACGGCGCTTGTTCTCCGTCTGCGTATCCGGGCTGGTTTGCAGGGTATTCCAGAGCTTTAGGTAGAATAAAAAATCTGAATCCGCTTCTTTGAATAATGCGTGCTTCTGATCGGCCTGCATTTGTTTATCTGCAGGACGTTCACGCGGATCTTGAATCGCCAAGGCACTGACAATAATCAGGGTTTCTTTGAGCACACCAAAATGTGCCCCACCGATAATCATACGAGCTAAACGCGGATCAATCGGCATACGTGCCATCATCTGACCGACTTTGGTCAAATCATTCTTGCGCTCACTCAGTGCACCCAACTCGATCAGCAGTTTACGGCCATCATTGACCAGACGAAAATCAGGTGGCTCGATAAAATCAAAATCTTCAAGACTACCTAGTCCAAGGCTTTGCATTTGCAAAATCACAGAGGCCAAGTTGGTTCGTTTAATTTCTGGTTCGGTAAACTCAGGACGGCTTAAAAAGTCTTCTTCACTATATAAGCGAATACACACACCCGCCGCAATACGACCACAACGACCTTTACGCTGGTTGGCAGCAGCCTGTGAAATCGCTTCAATTGGAAGGCGTTGAACCCGCGAACGATAGTTATAACGCGAAATACGGGCAAAACCGCTATCAATCACATAGCGAATATTCGGAACTGTCAGTGCTGTTTCAGCCACGTTGGTCGCAATAATGATACGGCGACCTTTACCACCTGGACTGAAAATCTTTTGCTGTTCAGCCAGTGCCAAACGTGCATATAAAGGCAACACTTCGGTATGACGAGGGCCATACTTCTGTAAGGTTTCCTGTAACTCACGAATTTCCTGTTCGGTACTGGCGAAAACCAGAATATCGGCATGCTCAGGATGGCCCTTGCTCTCTGCATCGGCAAAACATTCTTCGACAGCCTGTACCACGGCACGCGGTAAATTTTCTTCGAAGTCATCAAACTCATCATCGTCACTGCCAACGATGCTCAGTTCTGAAATCGGACGATAACGCACTTCAACAGGGAAACTACGCCCTTCTACTTCAAAAATCGGTGCATCATAGAAATACTGGCTAAAGCGATTCACATCGAGCGTTGCCGAAGTAACAATGACTTTTAAATCAGGGCGCTTTGGTAAAAGCTGCTTGAGATAGCCCATAATAAAATCAATATTGAGAGAGCGTTCGTGCGCCTCATCAATAATAATGGTGTCGTATTTTGACAGGAACCGGTCATTGGTCAGTTCAGCTAACAAGATACCATCGGTCATCAAACGAACAATTGAGTCTTGTGAGCCCTGCTCGTTAAAACGGATTTTAAAACCGATTGATTCGCCGAGTTTCTCACCAACTTCTTCGGCGATACGCTGCGAAACACTACGTGCAGCCAGACGACGTGGCTGGGTGTGACCAATCATGCCCGTCAGTCCACGCCCTGCCAGCATAGCAATCTGCGGGAGCTGTGTGGTTTTACCGGAACCGGTTTCACCCGCCACAATAATGACCTGATGCTTTTGAATCGCTTCAATCAAACGATCTGCATACTGGGTAACAGGTAAATCCTGATTGAGTTTGATCTTTGGAAGGCGTGCAAGGCGTTGCTTAACCTTGTGGTTAGACTGTTCAAACAGTTTTTCGATATCTGCTGGTTGTGTTTTCTTATCCTTGCGCAGTCGATTTAAACGGTGACGGTCACGTGCCATAACCAATTGATCTACATTTAAATGACTCTGCACTGAACAGCTTTCCTGAAAAATAAACTAATCGGCTATTTTACGCCTTAAAGCCTTGCTATGCAAAGAAACTGCATCAATCTGTTCAGACTAAGCGGTAAAAATGAAGGAATGCTTCCATCATCTTGCTCTGTCACTGCTCTCATTCAAAGCCTTTATTGAATGAAGAAATTTTAATCGTATATCTTGGTTTTTTATATATTTTTAGATTTTTTCAATTTTACCCTTGAATTTTGATCACGTAGACTTCATGTTGTTATGCACATTAGTTTTCAGATGTTTTGTCATGTTGGCTTCATTTGTATGTCGTCAAATAGAGCAGATATCTTTGGGTGAAAGTCGTTTTTGATTGAGTTATTCAATTTTCCGATTTTAGTCATGTAAAAATACTATTTCCCCAATAACTAAAAATTATTTATTCTAGACCTCGTAAACAAGTAAGGCGTTAGCCTCTCAATAAAACCTCAATCATGGAGACAATGATGAGCTTAATTAATACTGAAGTTAAACCATTTAAAGCAACTGCGTACCACAACGGTCAATTTGTTGACGTATCTGAAGCAGATCTTAAAGGCAAATGGTCTGTTGTATTCTTCTACCCAGCTGACTTTACTTTCGTATGTCCAACTGAGTTAGGCGACCTTGCTGATAACTATGCTGAATTCCAAAAATTAGGCGTTGAAATCTATGGCGTGTCTACTGACACTCACTTCACGCACAAAGCTTGGCACGACACTTCAGACGTTATTGGTAAAATCCAATACCCATTGATCGGCGATCCAACTTGGACTCTTTCTAAAAACTTCGACGTATTAATCGAAGCTGCTGGTCTTGCTGACCGTGGTACTTTCGTTATCGATCCAGAAGGTAAAATCCAAATCGTTGAAATCAACGCTGGTGGTATCGGCCGTGACGCATCTGAACTTCTTCGTAAAGTAAAAGCTGCTCAATACGTTCACGCTCACCCAGGTGAAGTTTGCCCGGCTAAATGGAAAGAAGGCGAAGCAACGCTTGCTCCATCTATCGACTTAGTTGGTAAAATCTAATTATTTAGATTAGACCCAATGGTCCGAAACCACCCTTTTTAGGGTGGTTTCTTTTTGCCTGCATTATTTTAAAAATTTCCCATTTCTTGTAGCCAAATTTTATAGCTAATTTTTTACAATTCTTATACTTATAAATTTATAGCCAGCTTCATTTATCAATTGTCACAGGGGCTGAGTTGGAGTACTGTCAAAGAATGAAGGATAAAAGTTGTTCAAAAATGTACTAAAAGATCAAATCAATATGGGGACGAATCTATGGAAAAATCTGTTGTTGTAACCTCCTGGAAATATGATGTTTCTTCACGCTATTTAAAAATTTTCTATAGCAATGGCTCAGGCGAGCTTTACCATCCAGTTCCAGAGTTTATCTACAATAATTTACTTCGTACCCATGATAAAACGGCCTTTGTACATAAATATCTTGAGTTTGATCTGCACTTTAAACGACTGTGTATTTCAGCTTAAAGTATAAAAAAATCAGCCCGCTCGGGCTGATTTAAGCTATTTCACTTGCCTATTCAGGCAGCATCTCCTGCTGACTATATTTTTCTAACATCTTCTGTCTGGCTTCAGGATGGACATTAATTCTGTCTAAGTTACCTTGATAGTGTTGCACCACCCGATCATCCATAATTTTTGACCACCACGATGGAATAAATGCGGGCAGAATCATGGCCCCATAACCTGCAGGTAACTGCGGCGCATCTTCAAAGTGGCGTAAGGTCTGAAAGCTTCTGGTCGGATTGGCGTGATGATCAGAGTGGCGTTGTAATTGATACAAGAATAAATTGGTCACCACATTATTATTGTTCCAGCTATGCTCAGGCAACGTCCGTTCATACTGACCATTTTCTTTCTTTGCCCGCTTTAAACCATAGTGTTCAATATAATTGACCGACTCAAACAAGGTAATCGCATAAGCCGCTTGCGTGACTTGGAATGGGACTGAGCGCATACCAAACTTCGTAAACATGGCAGCATGGTACAGAGCCGACATGGCCCAACCATGGATCAACTCATTTTCCTTACATAAGAAAGGCAATTTCTTGCGTTGTAAACGATTCTTTTCAATCTCGATCGCCGATTTAAAGCTACCCATCACGGTACGCGGTAAAAACTTCCAGAAGCTTTCGCCAAATTGTGACGATGCCGGATCTTCAGGTGTGGCTACACGACGGTGGTGACCATAAGGATGCTCGATGCGAAAATGGTTATAACCCGATGGCGCCAAAGCCAGATGTGACAGATAATGTTCCAGTCGTCCTGATTTATGGCTCAATTCATGTGCGGTATTAATCGCAATACCATTGACCATCCCGACCAAGCTTCCCAATAACAGTTGATCCGCAAGCGAAGTATCTTTACGACTGGCTAAATACGCGCCATAGATATTGGTCACGTATTGCAAAGGAATAAAAAGTTTAACAATACGGGCATAATACGGATCGGCTTCTAAATCCGCGATTGCGTCTAATGGCGGGTTTTCCGTATCTTCACCAATCAATTTATCTAATGTTGGAATAACAGCATGAATAAATAAGGGACCAAATGAAGCGAAGAATTTTTTGGTTTTTTTAGGGCCAAACTGATATCCCGCCAAACCACTCATTGCAATGGTCGGTACAGCCAGACCCAATAACCATAAATGCCGTTTTTTATCCTTAAATATTGTTGCCGCTTGCTCGACATCCAGTTGAGTATGCATATTCATTAGAATCTCCTCAATCAAACACAAACTCTTTTGCTTGAGGTAATTGTGTAATTTTACAGCAGCACTATATTATCATTTTAAGACTTGCTATTATCATTTTAAGACTTTACTGAGTTTTTCTTGTGCAAAAGCAACAGATTCCGGTGATTCCAGCACGCTACTATTTGCGTCTGATTGAAATTTTAATCGGCACACATCAATACGATAATCATGTGTTGAGTGCATTGCAGCAGCAACTGGCACAAACAGAGCTATTGTCTCTTCAGCAGATAGAGCAATTTATTGAAATGGGTTTAAGCCTACCTAATACCCAGGATCTGGCCTTTGTACTTGGAAAAAATCTTAAACTTAGTTCGCATAGTCTGGTGGGTTATGCCCTGATGACCAGCCCGAATCTGGAACATGCGCTCAGACTCATTGCACAATACTTTAGGCTGATAATGCCAAGTTTCAAGCTCAGTATTCAGTTTCCAGCCCATCAACAAAAAGTTGAGCTGTTATTTGAGCCAATATTGCAAATGAATAAACAATGTCTGGCTTTTCATATCGAAGCCATTGCAGTCGCTTTTTACTACAGTCTGCTAGAACTTGCAGGTCAGCAATTACAACGTTATCAAATCTATTTAAGTATCCCCGAACCGACTTATCAGGAACGTTATCTATCCTTAGTCAAAGCCAGTTTCCAGTTTAACTATAGCTGGCTATCCGGTATACGGGTCGTGATTGACCAGCAACAATTGGCACTGCCCTTACCGTTGGCAGACGCGCATAGCTTAAAAGTGGTTGAGCAACGCTGCCAGGAACAAATCCAGAAGATCTACCATCAAGGTGAAATTGTGGAATGGGTCAGCATGATGTTGCGACAAGCCAATCAAGTGCCCACCTTAACCGAATGTGCCAGAGTCCTGAATATTTCGACAAAAACCCTGCAACGCTATTTGCAGCAACAAGGTGTCGAGTTTCAGGAATTAAAGCAACAGATCAGCACAGAACGCGCCATTGATTTATTAGAGAATTCTAGCCTTACCATTACAGCGATAGCGTATGAACTGGGTTATTCCAATCCTGCCAATTTTACCCGTGCCTTTAACAAGGTCATGGGTTGTAGTCCGCAAGCGTATCGCTTAAAACATCAGGATCAAATCCGTTCACTTTAACACCACCATACACAAGCCCGCGCCAATCGGTAAAATCGTAGTCATGTAATCGTCATCTTGCTTAATCAATTCCAGAAAGCTTTTCACTTCGGCGGCATGAGAAATCACATTATCGATTACCAAGGTGCTACCAGATGTTTGTAATAAACGCTTTAAATCGGCCCAGTAACTCACATAATTGCCACGCTCTGCATCCAGTAAAATAAAATCAAACGGTTGACTGGCCTGAGCTAGAAAATCCGCCGCATCTCCTATCCAGAAATCAATGTGCTGTGCCAGCTCAAACGCTTCCGCATATTTTTTCGCTTGGGCACTGCGTAAAGGATCAATTTCCAGCGTTTGAACTTTTCCGCCGACCGCTTGGGCAGCCTCAGCCAGCCACAAGGTTGAATAACCAGTCGAAGTGCCGATTTCCAGTATACGCTTTGATTGCTGACAACGAATCAGCATCGCCAATAACTTTGCCGACTCGGCTTCTATATTGCGGTAACGGCTCAGACGATCAGACTGTTGCGCATCGTGTTGCTTGAACTGATCATATAAATCAGCAATACGCTGTAAAAACACACTATTGGTCATCACTGCCCCTCCAGATGTTAAGTCGGCAATTCCGCTTAAGTCGCTTGAATCAATTTAAAACGGGGCTGGATTTGACCATCCGCCAGTTCAACCGTTTCAGTAAACATTGCCAATGGGCGTACCCACATTGAATAATCGCCATATAAGCATTGATACACGACCAGTTGCTCTTCAGTTTCACTATGACGGGCAACATGAAAGACCTGATAAAGTTGCCCTTTATAATGTTGATAGATGCCGCGCTGTAATGCCATATTGCTTACCCTTTCTTTATGTCATGCAATGATTGCAGTTGTATAACAAGTATGATTGTACTGATTTTTTTATCGAAAGATATATTTCAAAATTCAACTGATGAATTAAAAATTCAAAAAACCGATCAAAACAATAAAAACATACTGTTTTACCTATTTATCATTTTTACGTAATATAGCCTTATTGAATGAATTGACCGATTTAAAAGTCTTAGGGTTTGGAGAAATACATGTTAGATCAAAATATTAAAACTCAATTAAAAGCTTATTTAGAACGTTTAGAAAGTCCGATCGAACTGGTTGCTGCTTTAGATGTCTCAGACAAAGCAGAGAAAATCAAAGAACTGGTGACTGAAATCGCAGAACTTTCTGATCAGGTTACGGCGCGTTTTGACGGTTCAAACGCTCGCCGTCCTAGCTTCGGTGTCGCCAAAGCAGGAGAACAACCGCGTGTGTTCTTTGCTGGTTTGCCAATGGGCCATGAGTTTACTTCTTTGATTCTGGCATTATTGCAAGTATCGGGTTATGCGCCAAAAGTCTCTGATGAAGTCTTGGCTCAAATCAAAGGCCTCAACTTGACTGCCAACTTTGATGTGTTTGTGTCATTGAGCTGTCACAACTGTCCAGATGTGGTGCAGGCACTTAACCTGATTGCGATCAACAACCCGAACACCACGGCAACCATGATTGATGGTGCTTTCTTCCAGGATGAAGTGGAAGAGCGCAAAATCTTGGCCGTACCAATGGTGTTCCAAGACAATGAACATATCGGTCAAGGTCGTATGACTTTGGAAGAAATCGTGGCCAAGTTAGATACCCATTCTGCTGAGAAAGATGCAGCAGCAATCAATGCCAAAGATGCATTTGATGTGTTGGTGATTGGTGGTGGGCCTGCCGGTGGTACTGCGGCAATCTATGCAGCGCGTAAAGGCATCAAGACCGGTATTGTGGCTGAACGCTTTGGCGGTCAGGTGATGGATACCATGGACATTGAAAACTTCACCACAGTGCAAAAAACTGTCGGTCCGAAGTTTGCTCAGGATATGGAAGCACATGTCCGTGAATACGGCGTGGATATCATGAACTTGCAACGTGTCAGCAAGATCACAGGTGCAGATCAGACCGCCAACGGTCTGGTTGAAGTTGAACTGGAAAATGGTGCCAAGCTGGAATCCAAAACCATCATTCTTTCAACTGGCGCACGCTGGAGAGAGATGAATGTTCCGGGTGAAGCTGAATACCGTACCCGTGGTGTGGCTTACTGCCCGCACTGTGATGGCCCATTATTCAAAGGCAAACGTGTTGCAGTGATTGGTGGCGGTAACTCGGGTGTAGAAGCAGCGATTGACCTTGCCGGTATTGTTGAGCATGTCACACTGGTTGAATTCGATACCAAACTTCGTGCCGACCAAGTGTTGCAAGACAAGTTAAACAGCTTGCCAAATACCACCGTGATCATGAATGCATTGAGTACAGAAGTGGTCGGTGATGGCGCTCAGGTGACAGCACTGAAATATAAAGACCGTGCTACTGATGTTGAACATACGGTTGAGCTGGCAGGGATCTTTGTACAGATCGGCTTATTGCCAAACACTGACTTCTTAAAGAACAGTGCGGTTGAGTTGAGCAACCGTGGCGAGATCGTGATCAACGACCGTAACGAAACCAGTGTCAAGGGTGTATTTGCCGCAGGTGACTGTACCACCGTGCCGTACAAGCAAATTATCATTGCTACTGGTGAAGGTGCCAAAGCTTCACTCTCCGCCTTTGATTACATGATCCGTTCAGGCGTTTAAATGCTTTAAAAAATGAAACACGCACTTATGTTTTCCGATGTAAGTGCGTGTTTTTACAAATTTTCAACTTTATTCTTTATGCAGTTTATGGTTATATTTTTGCTATCCATTCCTATTGGATGCCACAAAGAAAAGGAAATAGACAATGAATAAATTACTTGTTGCATTAGGTCTTGCTGCTACTGTTGCGCTTGTAGGCTGTAATAAAGATAAAGCACCTGAAACTGGCGCGACCACAGGTGAACATTTAGAACACGCGGCTGATCAGGCTGGTGCTGATATTAAAGATGCTACTCAAAACGCAACTAGCGATGTTGCAACTGCGGTAGATACAGCGGGCGATCAAATTGATGCTGCTGCTGATCATACAGCAACTGCAACTGCTGAAGCTGCTGCAAAAACTGAAGCTGCTGCACGTGATGCGACAGCTAAAGTTGCGGGTGCAGTAGAGTCTGGTGCTGCTGACGTGAAAGAAAAAGCTCAACAATAATTGAGTTGACATAAAAAAGCCTCTGTTCACAGAGGCTTTTTTATTGGGTGTCCTAGCTCAACAGCCCTTCATCACGCATGGCAATCTGCACTGACTGACGTTCAGCCACTTTATTACGCAATGCAATCACATTGATATACGGGGTTAAATCATGCTCGATATGATTCGACCAGTTGGTGAGCACAAATAAATAGGCATCCGCCGGGCCAAAATTATCATCTACCAGATAATCACAGTCTGATTCAGCCAGATAGTTATCGATATATTTCAATAAACGGTCAACTTCAGCATAGGCCTTGGTCTTTTCATCATCGGTAAGTTTACCGGTAAAGAAAACCGCATAAGCATCATGCAATTCCGAGTTCAAATATCCCAACCATTCCAGAACTTTGGCACGTCCCATACCTGATGGTGGAATAAGGTCCTGCTTCGGATCGTGTTGCGCAAGAAACGGTAAAATCGCCACATTCTCGGTTAAAATCAAACCTGGATTAATTTCCAAAGCCGGTACATAACCCTTTGGATTAATCTCGTAATAATCTGCACCTTTTGAGGTTTTATGTGTTTTTAGATCAACTCGTTCTAAATCAAAATCTACATTGATTTCATTTAAAATAATGTGGGCTGCCAATGAGCATGCGCCAGGTGAATAATACAACTTCATAATTGATCCTTGTTATCTAACAACTTATGCTCTAGAACGTTCCTACGAAACTCGAGAACAGACAGAATTAAAATTTATAATCGCTTTCATGCTAAGAACATCTACACCACTACTATTAATAAATTTTTTTCGACCTTGCAAGTTATATTCCGTGACGATTGATTAATTTATGAAAAAACAACCAAACAATGCCACGGAAACCGGATTAGGCTCGACCAAAAAGCTTGCCTAACCATTCAAATAACGAATTTAGAAATTCCACGATCATGTGTTTCGGATGATCAGGTTCAAGTTGTGAATCTGCGGTTTTCATATCCAGATCAACAATCACAGGATCATGGTCTGAAGAACGGTAGGCATCGGCCGAAAAGAACATATCCTTTTGCGCATCGGTTTTATATTCCTCGTTATAATCCAATACCGTTGGCTCATCGGCATTGATATGCCAGGCAAAGGCTTTAATCACACGTTTATACAGATTGGCATCGGCAATAGCGTGATCAAGGTTACCTGCACCGCCATAGCCAGCTGCATCGCTCGATACACCAAAGACATAGCTATAAGCCTGATTGCCCTCACCGACCTTGCTGTCATTTAGCAAAACTTTATAGTTGGCTTTTTCAAAGCTCAGGATCGGATCTTCTTTGGCATAGCTGTTCATATCACCCAATAATAAAATATTCGGATTTTTGACCTGAGTTGGATTCTTGGCGATCCATTGCGTGAGTTGTTCAACTGCTTTCACGCGGGTTGGATTCCAGCATCCCTGTCCATCACGTTGATCCGCATCGAGAGAATTTTCATCGACACCTTTACAACCTTTCGATTTAAGATGGTTTGGAATCACCGTAAAGATTTGCCCACCTTGTACAGGCTTAAAGGATTGTGCAATGGTTGAACGGTTTTTATCACCCAGATCCAATACCGCAGCTTTATTCACGGGTTGAACACGTTTGCTGTTATAGATAATCGCAACCGCAATCACATCCGTACCCAGCTGATTAAGTCCTTCTGGAATGACATATTTCCAGTCTGGCCCTAAAGCCTTAGTTAAATTAGCAACTGCACTATCACTACCATAACCATTATTGGCAATCTCCATCAGGCCATATACATCAGCATTGATTGATTTTAATGCGCTCACAATTTTGGCATGCTGTTTGTCGAACTCAGCCTGACTGTTGGCGCCACGTTCGGTTGGGAAGCCAGTCTTGCCATTGTCATAGTTGAGTACATTAAATGCTGCAACACGAACATGTTTACTTTGCTTAGCCGCAATGGTTGGACGCGGATTGGTGCTGGTCACGACTTCCGGCAAGTTTGCCCCTGCAATCGGTTGTACACGCCAGGCATTAAAACGGTATTCCAAAATACCTTGTGCATTTTTTAACTGGTAGCCAGAGCGTAGTGTATTTAAAGCACTAAAGTTTTGTGGCAACCACGGCGCACGGTTTTGATTGTTATAGCCGTCATCAAAGATAATCTTGGACAGCAGATTTTGTTGTGCTAACGCCTTGGCTTCATTTGAAAGTGCCGGATACAGATTAGTTGGAATAAACAGGCGCCCCAGACTTAAAGACAACTCTCCATAACGACCGAAATTATAGTTTTCACTGACCGTCAACGTTTGCGGTAATTTTACCAACATACCCTGATAACGTTTCGGTGAGTTCCCCGTAGTATCGGTCAAGTTGCTAAAGGGTAAATTCAAATCCAGCGGTTGAATCAGCGATGCCATGTTCTGGTTACAGGTCTTAATATCCTGCTGCAATTGATCCAATTGAAGCTGGTTTTGATAACTGGTTAAACGACCACGCAAGATCACTTCATCGCCAACCTGTCCACCGTTTACGGCACTACTTGCAGGAATATAGACGAAGATGGCATTGCTGACATTTGGCGTGGCTTTGCTATCAAGTGTTTGCACATAGAAGCCGGAGAAACCGTTGCTATAACGATAGTCCGCTGTGATCACGCCACGAATGGTATAGTTTTGATTCTGAGCTGACTCGGCTAAACTGGCAATCGGTGTATCACGACTGCTACAGCTGATGGCATCGCTAACCGGCGGTGTGGTGGTTGAACCGCTTAAGTTCGAAAAGTCATTCCGGTCCGTCCAGGCCTGCCAGGATTGATCCAGGTCAAATGGACTGGTTGGGTCAACACTCACAACTGAATTGTCTGTTTGAATGCGTTTAAAGCTGTTACCCATACTCAGCACTGTGGTGCCCCAACCATTCGCTGGGCGCTCGCCAATGCGACCAAAACGATCTACAGGTGTCCCACGATACAGTAACACTACCGCATCATCACCATTAAAGGACAGACCAGCAACCTGATTGACCTTATTGCCTAATTGGACTTGTAATTCTGAACGGCCGATCAGATATTTCTGTTTGCTGGCTAAACTACCCTGTAAGGGAAATGCTGCGGTTTTAACGGTGCCGCCATTATTAAACTGCTGGATTTCATAATCTGCCAGATTGACCGTTGTGGCATCGGGGTTATAGATTTCCAGCCCCTTTTTATTGCTGCTGCCATCAACATACTGGCTAAACATCAGTTGTGCATGCGCCGCAGAAAAGATTGAAGATGCGCCTAATAGGCTTAAACAAATGGCGATCGAATGGTATTTAAAATTATGCATGGTTTTTTACTTAGTGTTTAAATTGCCATTAGGCTATGCAAGTTCTGTGACAGCACCATGAAGATTTTTTGACAAGTTTTCATCATTTTTAAAAATAAACGACTAAATAAAATCACTTAAAAGTTTGACTTGTCCACCTGAGCACTTAAAATACGGCATTTCTATATTTATATCTCCAGAATCATGTCAAACGATCAGTTAGAAACGCAAATTACGGAACTCGACAATTTGCCTGAGCACCGTGAAATTGTGACGTTTATGCGTCGTTCAGCTCCGCTCAATACTTCACAACGTACTGCTTTAGAAGATTATCGTGATTTAATTTTGGAATACCCTGTTGGTGATTTACGCCAGCATTTTGAACATCCTGAGCGTCCATTAACCGTTGAAATCGGTTTTGGTATGGGCCGTTCTTTGGTGTTAATGGCCAAAGCCAATCCTGAACGTAACTTTGTCGGTATCGAAGTGCATGTCCCTGGTATCGCACAGTGTGTCTATGAAGCAGGTATGGCAGGCTTAAAGAATCTGTTTGTACTGGATGCCGATGCCATTCAGGTATTACGTGAAATGCCAGACAACAGCATTAACTGTGTACAGCTTTACTTCCCTGATCCATGGCAGAAGAAACGTCACTTTAAACGCCGTTTTGTCATTCATGAGCGTATGCAACTGGTTGAACAAAAGCTTGAGCTGGGTGGGACTTTCCATGCAGCGACAGATTGGGAGCCGTATGCAGAATGGATGCTTGATATCCTAGATAACCGTCCTGATATGGAAAATCTGGCAGGTAAAGGCAATAGCTACCCTCGCCCAGACTGGCGTCCAGTCACCAAATTCGAGCGTCGTGGACTTGAATCTGGTCATAAGATTAATGACTTTATCTTTAAGAAAATTAAATAAGCCGATTTAGTTTTCGAAGGAAGCCACTCACTGTTTGTTGAGTGGCTTTTTTATTGCATAAACATTGACATGACTGAGATCAGGTTATGGCGAGTCATGCTCTAATTGTTTTAACACCTCTCCTGATTCTTTAACTCCATTTTCATAGGCTTTTTTAAACCAGTACTTGGCTTTTTCAAGGTTATGATATTCATTTATATAAAGGTAACCTAAATTATGCTGGGCCATAGAGAAATTCTGCTCGGCTGCACTTTCATATAGTTTTAAAGCCCTCTTCTCATTCTTGGGTACAAGCAGACCATCAGAATACATATTTGCCAGATTATATTGCGCTTCAGGCATATTCTGTTGGGCAGCCTTTTCATATAACTCCATGGCTAGACCAATATCTTTTTTCACCCCTCTCCCTGAAGAATAAGCATTTGCCAGATTATATTGAGCTTTAGCGTAGCCTTGATCTGCAGATAACCGATAAAAAGCTAAAGCCTTATTTCGGTCTTTTTTCACATAATGGCCATGGTCATACATAATGCCCAAATTATATTGTGCTTCCGGAAAATTTTTCTGTGCGGCTCGTTCATACCAGTAAAAAGCTTTTTCTTCGTTTTTCGCGGTCCCAAGTCCCTTGAAATACATACCGGCCAGATCATTTTGGGCAATCGCTGAGCCTTGCTGCGCTGCTTGTTCAAACAAAGCCTTAGCTTTTATATAATCTTGAGGTATATCTTGGCCCAAGAAGTATCGCCCGCCTTGCTGATAGAGCAATTCGGCTTGTACCTCCTGATTATCCCGAGTTACTTTTGTACAGGCACTGAATTGAAAAATGGTCAAAATAATCAAGATAACAATAAATTTTTCTTTCATTTCAATATCAATACCTTGTATAGATCAGACGAATGTATAGTCAGATTTTCATATCCATAGGAAAATTGAATGTACGATTACAACTTTAATTTCCTATAGTCTACCTATTTCTAGCAATAGATCGATTATTAAAAGAATATAAAACAAACTTTTGAGGAGATTTTACTTAATTTTTTAGAGAAATAATCAGGCCATAGCACCTTTTTTTTAAAATATGGATAAGAATAAAATGCTAAAAAAATTGGATTATATTGTTAAATACTAGAAATCAAATCCAAGGTCTAATATAGATCAATCGAAAATAATCAGCCTTATATATGGCTTTTGCACCAACAACATTATAATTGGTAAGAAGTTTTTAATTACCTCTTAATAGCAACTAACACAAATTAACTTCACTATTTTAATTAGATTGATTAAGATTTCTACCAATTAAATTTAAACAATTGATTTTTTATAATGAAAAAGCAGAAGCTATTCTTTATTTTATTCTCAGGGCTAGCATTAAGCGCTTGTGCCAAATCACCTGAAACCAATCAGAAAGTTGTAAAGAACTCCCCTGAACTGCAACAAAAAATCCAGCAATTAGTGGAAAAAACCAAAAAGAATATGATCTTTGTTGAAGGTGGGAGCTACCTGATGGGCGATTTTGGGCTAGTCACTCCTGAACTTGAAAAAACCGTACCTGACAGCATGGCGGTCAAGAATCCCAAAGGCAATACCGAAAAACCTGATCACCTGCCTTTCTCACCGGGAAATGACAATAAGGCTCTGCATAAAGTAACTCTGAGCAGCTTTAATATGAGTGCCTATAAAACTACATTAGAAGACTTTAATATTTTTACTGAGGCAACCGGACAACCTAAGAGCGATTACAATGAACTCTTTACTCCAGAGATCGCCCATGAAATTGCGGCAGGAATGGATTGGCAACAAGCCAAAGATTATTGCCAATGGCTGGGACAACAAGTAGGAACGCCTATGGACCTACCGACTGAAGCACAATGGGAATATGTTGCACGCAATAAAGGCCAATATACTGTCTTTGCAACCGATACAGGCAAAGTAGAGCCAGAAAAAAATCTATGGTCGAAAAAACAATATGATCAATATACTTTAAAATATAATCCAAACAGTTTAGTAAATATACCTGGGATTGGAAAAACACCTCCAAATCCGCTAGGTTTTTATGACCTTGTCACCAATAATTATGAATGGGTGAATGACTGGTACGATAAAGATTATTATAAATACTCACCTGTCGATAATCCTAAAGGGCCTAAGTCTGGAACTGAAAAAGTATTGCGTAGCACAGCTCCTATGGGTGCCGATAATTTAATAATGGCTGATGGTCTTAATATAGAAAGAGCACATGCCCGAACAAAATCAAATGAAGAAAATAAAATGACCTATCGTTTATATGGGGTACGTTGCGTCGCCAATCTTCCACATTCTTTTTAAGTCAGCATTCAATTTTAGGTTTTAAAAAATGATTAAACCCACCCTTATAGCTATTATATTTTCTAGTACAGCCTTAACCGCATGTGCAAAACCAGCTTCAGATTCTAGCCAAAAGACACAAACACCAGTTGCCCAGAAAAACCTGCCTGCCGAACAACAAAAGCAATTACAGCAACTCCTAGAAAAAACTAAAAAAAATCTCATTTTAGTCAAGGGTGGAACTTTTATGATGGGTGATTTCGGCCCTGAACATAGTGCCGATAAACTTCCTTACGATGGTAAAGGTGACAGCAAGCCCTTGCATAAAGTCACTTTAGATGACTTTCAATTAAGTGCTACCAAAGCCACTTATGCCGATTTTGATATCTATACCGATATCACAGGACAAAAAAAGGTTGGAGATTTTAAAGAACTTACACAAAAATATCGTATCCCAAGTTCTGCAGCTGGGATTAACTGGCAACAAGGCCGAGACTATTGCCAATGGCTTGGTCAGCAACTTAATTTAAAAATGGATTTACCTACAGAAGCCCAATGGGAATATGCTGCCCGTAATCGTGGCCAATATGTCCTTTTTGCAACCGACAATGGCAAAATCGATATTGGACGTAATATATGGAGCTTTGAACAAAGACAAGCATCTAAAAAACCATTTAAAGTAACTAAAAGTATTTCCTTATTACAAAAATTTCCACCAAGTCCTTTAGGTTTCTATGACATGCTTACCGACAACTATGAATGGATGCTGGACTGGTATGATCCTGAATATTACAGCAAGTCCCCTGAAAAGAATCCACAAGGCCCTGCTACAGGTACATTAAAAGTTGTACGTAGTTCTGCACCTGATGATGGCCAAAATATGCATATGGGTGGTAATGGCCTAACCATACAACGCTATGCTATGCATCCTGTAGCAGATCCAGAGTTAGTAAAAGAATCGAAAAATCAGAAGTATTATTTCGATTTTAATTTAAATAACTCAGTACGTTGTGCTGTAAATCCTTAATTCTCATACTTTCTAAGGTGTACCTTAAACATGGTGCACCTTAGCTCCATCTTCCTCCTACTTAAAACATCGAAGACCATCACATCAATTCAAGTAAAAATATGAGAAAATTTTAACTTCACATTTGGTTTTAATACTTAACACAATGTTTCTTTTCAATCCCGCAAAACTGTCTTAGAATTCTGACAATATCCGCAACCCAATGATTTTAAAAAAGATGATTAAACAAAACCTTGCGATTATTCTGCTTTCTAGCACTGCTTTAACCGCATGTGCAAAACCCACCTCAGATTCTAGCCAAAAGACACAAACACCAGTTGCCCAGAAAAATCTATCTGCCGAACAACAAAAGCAATTACAGCAGCTCCTAGAAAAAACTAAAAAAAATCTCATTTTTGTCAAGGGTGGAACTTTTATGATGGGTGATTTCGGCCCTGAACATAGTGCCGATAAACTTCCTTATGATGGTAAAGGTGACAGCAAGCCCTTGCATAAAGTCACTTTAGATGACTTTCAATTAAGTGCTACTAAAGCCACTTATGCTGATTTTGATATCTATACTGATGTCACAGGTCAAAAGAAGGTTGGAACGTTCGATGAATTTTCAATTCAAGAACGTGTTCCTACAGCCGCTGCAGGAATTAACTGGCAACAAGGCCGAGACTATTGCCAATGGCTTGGTCAACAACTTAACTTAAAAATGGATTTGCCTACAGAAGCCCAATGGGAATACGCCGCCCGTAATCGTGGCCAGTATGTTCTATATGCAACTGATAACGGCAAAATGGATATCGGCCGTAATATCTGGAGTTTTGAACAAAGAAAAGCAATTAATAAAAAATTTAAATCTCTTACTAATGTCCCAGTTTTACAACAATATCCTGCTAGTCCATTAGGTTTTTATGACATGATCACGGATAATTATGAATGGATGCTAGACTGGTATGATCCAGAATATTACAGTAAATCCCCTGAAAAAAATCCTCAAGGCCCTGCCTCAGGTACATTAAAAGTTGTACGTAGTTCAGAACCTGCTGGTGGACAAAACATATACATGGCCGCACAAGGTCTAACCATGCAACGCCATGCAATACATCCTGTGGAAGACCCTATAAAAGCAAAGGATCCTAGAACTAAGAAGTATAATATTGATTTAAACCAAAACAATTCAGTACGTTGCGCTGTAAATCCTTAATTTGCATACGTTCTAAGGTGTACCTTAAACATGGTACACCTTCTCTGATTCATCCTGCTCAAAAGGCGCTAAAATTTCAAGATTGCTGGCCATCAATACTTGCTCATCAAAACCTCTGGATATCCCTTGCTGTATCTTAAACTGTTCAAAACGCTGGTCATCCTGATTTCTTACTAACATATAATTCCAAGACGTACCAGTAACCGCTTTAGCACCCTTACGGTATTTTAAATAATCTCTTAACCATTGATTAATATTGGTTCCCGCATAATCAATACCCTGGTTAATACAACGAATGATATCTTCAGCATATTTAGGGTTTTCCCCATAATTTAAAAACCGAATCAGATCTCCTTCAACTTTACCGAATTGATCTCGGGTTAACTTTTCACCCATAGGATGAATATGTTGAATAGTATTTTGCCATTCTGCAATGGTAATACAGGTCTTCAGGATATTAATTACTGCAGTTTTGCGCGCAGGAAAAAACTTGATTTCTAAACTACTAAATGACACATGAATATCAAAAATTGGAGCCGTATGATCACTCCAATGAGTGACTGCATACAGCAAAATCCCCTTGGTTTCTGGTGGGGAAATGATTAGATCCTCTCGGCCTTTAGCAGAGTTCACATGATTCGCTGTTTTTAAACGACCTTGATCAACATCCAGCCTACGAACCCAGCCAGCATAATAACGTGCTACACCTTGAGCAACTTCAGTTATTGGATGATCATCGCCAATACAATAGGCCAATACTTGTGCCATTAATGAAAATGTCTCTGATTCAATATAGCGTAATGTTCTGAAACTGGCTTGTAACAATTGTAGTTTAATAAAACCTAGATAGTTAAGAATATGCTCGGTACCTACCGTAAAAGTTGCAACCCCCTTTGCCCCTACTCCCCAACATAAATGGGCAGCAACACGTACTTTAAAGCAACCATCGTGATAAATAATCTGAAACTGTCCTTGAGCCCCCGCCCCGATACTGACTGCGGCACCAGCAGTTGCGGCTGCAATAGTAACAAATTCGCCTTCACCGCCTTTATCTATATTCGGCTTAAACCATTCAATGCCACCTTTGAGCACACCTTGTATTTGAGCACCCACAAAGGCATTGATTCCAACCGTTGCTTGAGGCTTACCACTTTCCTGAGCAGCCGCAATTTCTTTTAAACTTCCTTTTTCTGGTTGAAACATGAGTTTACGCTCACGATTCAGCATATTTGACATCGATTGTTCAGGTTCTCGTACCACTGCAGATATCACCTGCGTTGTACCTTGATGACTAATATCTACTGATAAATTTCCAGCAATCCCAAGATTTGCCCCTGAAAAACCAGATAACTCTGCACCAATTAAAAAACGTATTGTGCCTAAATCATAGTTTCCATATTCAAGAGCCCAACCAGATTCACAAGGATAAAATTTACGCCACTCTTTTACACCTTCGAATAATGTCCATTTGGCGGATGCATCCCCGCTCAGTTTTGCTTTAACACCCTTTGGAGATGCACTGATCATGCCTTCGGCACTAGAACCGGCCACCATACGCATCCACTGAGCTTCCTGACTCACCGTTATATTACTACTACTAACATATTCTTCAGCGATTTCGCCCCCCAAACCACCAATCAGGTTATAAACGGCTTTATCCCCACCCACTGATTTTTTAGCAGTCAATAACTGTTTTGCGAGTTTATCAAATTCCTTTTTGATAAGACTTGGCGGAGCAACCTGACCATTTTCCTGCTTAATCTTGACTTCCTTTTCTTCATTTAAGCGCCTCTGGCTATAGCTCTTATAATCAGAAACACGCAGATAACGCCTTACCAAATTATATTTGGAAGCACTCTGATTCTTTTCACCAGTTGTCTCAACAATCCATACCTCTTTGAGGTCTGCAACTTGTTTAAATTCACCATTAATTTTTTCAATGGCTTTTTCCTGATTGATATTCAACCTTTTCTCGAGTTCCTTGATTTGCTCAAGATCTCTACTTTGAATTGCTCTTGTTAATTCACTATTAGAATGATGAACTTCCTTTATTGCATCAGATAAAATTTTTGTTTTTCGATCAAATTCCGCATAAAGTGCAGGAGGAAGTACCAAAACCTCATTGTCAGATGGATTGATGACAATGGGTGGTTTCTGATTCTCGCCTAAACTGGCTTTATTGTTAATATCTGGATTGGTATTCGCTGAGGCTGTTGGGAAAACAACCAACCTGATATCCTGCTTATCTACACAAGTAATTGGTTCATATAACTCACTTGTCTTTGATGTGCTTCCCATTTGATATTTAATTTGGCTTTTCAGATAAGTATCCGCTTGTTTGGTATAACCTTTTTGATCTGTTGGTGTTGGTCTAAAACCGACTAAGGGTTTACTTTGCCCCTCTCCAAAAATCTGATAGCTCATATTAGGAATACCTTTACCTCGGCTATCAACAAAGCGGTACAACACATACATTTTAAATTTCAAATATTTTCTGGACTTTATAATCGTAGTATTTTTCTTTTTATATTCCTCATAAGACATATCGAAACTTTGTTCAAGTTTTTGTACACCCTGATTAAATGTTGGTGGCATTTTAGATAAATTAAAAAAATTGCCTTTAGGATTTTTCTTCGCCTGCTCTTTTAGTTCAGCACGTAATTTTTTGGATTTTTCCTGCTGAAGCTCGAACTGCTCTTTTGTTATAAACTTGATATTGTTCTCTAAACGACTATCTTGAATTTCAATAACATTTGTCCCTTCAGCCAAAACAGGTTTAATCAGCTTTTTAGGGCTAAAAATGGTTTCATGACCCTGAACAAAAACATGTAACGTCCCATTTTCACTAATTTCAACTGGCTTAGTCTGCCCCTTATCATCGGTTACCCCAGTATAGGTAATACGACTCCCCTGTTTAGGAAAAAAAAAGAGTGTGTAATTCACATTTGGCAAGACTTTGTTTCTTTGGTTATAAAAAATAATCGTTTTTTCAATAACATTATATTTATTCATTATTTTCTAACCCTTTGTTACCAGCTTATATTTAGAAGCATTTTCATCATTAATATGAATCGAAATCTTCTCTGAACTCTCTGTTGTGAATCTTTGAGTTTGGCCTGCCGCATTTGTGCGACCAGTTTGCTGACTTCCGTCTGCTCTAAATGCAATATATTCTACATTTTTCGCAGGTTTACCTTCTAAATCCACAATCTCAAAAGTCAAATAACATGGAGAGCTATTAAATTTCCTTTCTGGGGCCTCAACCTTCGCTCCACCCATAAACAAATGCTGTCCCGCCTTGACCTCAAACTTGCCGCCTGTGGTTGGAAATATACCCGAACCATCCAACTTGATCTGGGAACCACCAGCGGTAATCACGATTTCTTTCGGACTGGTAATCTCAATGCGGTCTTCGGTTGAAATAATCTGAATACCTTGCTTGGCCAGTAAATCCATTCCCTCCGATTGTGCCTGAACTTCAAACTTACCTTTGGCAGCAACTTGTTTAATTCCATTCTGTACGGCAAACAGACTGGCTTTTCCACTGATGTGTGCCACCAAATTCTTCTGCGTGCTTAAGTTGATACTATCGCCTGCAAACTGGTTGATCTGCCCGTCCGCAGATAAATGAATATCTTCATTGGCGCTCAGGCCAATGCCTGCTGGCGAACTCAATAGCAGCATCGCCTTGTTAAACTTGGCAATATCCGCTTCAATTTCATCAGCAAACGCTTTCAGTTGATCAACTGATTCAATCTCATCGGTCTGCTGGTTCTTGGCCACTTCACTTAAGGCTTTGGCATTGCTTTGGTTACCTTCTAGCTGCTGCTTGGCAGGCTGTGCATCCAGATGTTCGCCTTGGGCTTGATCCTGTTTATGCGTGGAAACGAGTAAACCTTCTCCAGCTCGTACGGCTCCCCATTGATCGGTACGCAGTTCAAAACCTTCGCCCCGATCTTCACTTTCCGCTTTATCTTTCGGGTGGCTCAGTTTACCTAAGTTAAGTTGACTAGCAGCATGACTGCTCTGCAGTTGTGCGCTAATCTGTCCAGTGGTGTCATCAAAGCGTAACTGGTTAAAGCCTTCGCCCTGATATTCTTTCGATTTGATCCCTGCCAGTTTTTTGGTGTCTGGTAGCTTGCCTGCATTGTCGAATTTGCTTGGACTACGATGGGCTTCGTGGATACGTCCCACTACAAATGGACGGTCAATGTTGCCATCAAAGAAGTCGATGACTACGATTTCATCGATACGCGGCAGGAAGCGTGCGCCATAGCCTTCTCCAGCCCACGGGGTCAGCACATCGACCCAGGCTGAATCGGTATCGTTGTCATTGGCACCTGCACCGCCATCATGGCTATGATCTTCATTACGGGTAAACAGGAAACGGACTTTGATACGGCCCCATTCATCCACGTGAATTTCTTCGCCGCTTGGGCCAACTACTTTGGCCCGTTGCGGTGAAGCGGCTGGACGGTGTTGTAATGGGTTAAATTCAGGAACGGTTTTGATGCTACGTCGTTGCAGCGTCAGCTGATTGGCTTGGCGTTCTTCTGTATTGCTTTGTTGGCTTGGCTGCCAATTACTTTGGGCCAATAGCTGATGAATCTGCTGGTGCAAATCTTTAGGCAAGTTGTTCTGGTTATAAAAGTTTTTGCCTGTGATCAGGAATTCTTTATCATTGCCATCGTGTTGATCGATTTCAGGGTGTTCGGCCAGTTCAAACCAGTAACCGACATGGGTGTCACGGACGGTGGTCTTCGCCACGAACTGTTTGGATTGCAGATCGTAGTATTGTCCGAGGTTCTGATTGAGCTTTTCTATCTGGGCATTGCCGGACTGGGTTGCACCATCTTCACCATTCAGGTCTTGCATCCAGGCAGGTGAAAAATGCCAGACCTGTTCCAGCCCCAGACTGGCATTGTCATATTGTTCACTGTGTTTATGGGTGCTTTGTACACTGCCTGCACCGTCTTCCTGTTCCAGTGCATCAGCTTGCCAGCGTTGCACATGTACGCTGCTCGGTTGTAATGAGCGTTGTCCGACCAGACTGGTCATGCTATCGTATTGTTCGGTGGCACTGCTGCGGTGATAACGGATCTGGCGACGTTCCAGGGCCTGATACTGACTATTGTCATCAATCAGACGCAGTTTTTGCGGCTGAATCGCAGCACTACTTTGTGGAACGATTCGTTCTGCTTCATCCACCAGCCAGTTGATGCCTTCACTACGCAGTTAACGGGTAAGAAAGTCATAGTCGCTCTCATTGGACGGCATTATGAATGGGCGGACATCGTAGTCCTGACTGAGTCCACTGAGGTCCAGCGTTAGGCTGGAGGCAAATAAGGGGCTTTTTTGTTGCCATTCTTTAAAGACGACTTCCACTACATCGCGTACGCTTTTATTCATAAACACGCGGCTGTTACGGCGTTGTTTCCACAGTGCGGTTGGGTCTTCTAAAGTGAGTTTATAGAGGGTTAAACTACCGTCCGACTGGCCTTGCAAGGCTTGGGTGATAATGCCCGTGACACGGCTGAGTTGTCCCTGATCGGTGACGGTATCAATGGCGGCCTGGCTGCCGATGAACTGTTTCAGGGGAATGGTTGCATTGGTCGACAAACAGATCAGCTCAGCCTTAAAACCGGCATTCAGCGCATGCTGGCCATCAATGCGTTGCAGGAAAACTTGGGTATTTAAATTTTGATTCGAAAACTGAATATGAATGGCACGTTTTGGTGCTGTAAGGCCGAGACTCTCTAAAGCTTGAAATATATTAGCCAACATCTTTTTATAAAATATAAAATAAAATTTTATTAATATTATACAAAACAGACTGATTTGTCTATTTTGTATACTTATTGTTAAAAGGTGCTATTGATGCCGTTTTAATATCGCTTCACTCATTAAAGTATAGATATTCTGCAAGTCAGAACGATTAGAATCTCCCAATAACTGCTGATGCATATTTAATATATTGTGGTCTCCTCGCATTGCGGGGCCAGTCTGCATATCCTTGGGATCATTAGTCGTAGCTTTGTTTGCAGTCTCTAAAATCAGTGGATGGAGTAAGCTAAAATCCACCTGCTCGGCATCGACAATCTGCTTTGCCATGTCATAACAGTAATTACTGAAATTGCAAGCAAATACTGCTGCCAAGTGTAAAGTTTGACGTTGAGTAGAGCTATATTGATAGACACGATGGCTTAAACTGTTTGCTAATTCCGTCAAAGAGGTTAAATCCTGTGGCTCAACAGCTTCAACAAACACCGGCGTTTCTGCCCAGTTTACGTCCCTGTCAAAACTAAAAGTTTGCAAGGGATAAAACACACCTGCCCGATGATGACTATTTTGCAGAACCGACACACTGGTACTGCCCGAGGTATGCACAATCAGGTTGTCTGGTAGATAAGGTGTAATCGACTCAATTACACTGGAAATTGCCTGATCACTGACCGCAATAATCACCAAGTCTGTTTGCGGATCAAGCTGCCTCACATCATCAATTGCCTGAGCACTAACAAGATTAGCCAGGGTCTGGGCACGCTGTAAGTCTCGACTAAAGATCTGAACAATCTGGTTCTGTAACTGTAAGACTTTAGCTAAATGTGTGGCAACACGACCTGCACCGATCAATGTAATTTTCATAAACTTTATCTAAACACGTGATTTGCTTAAGCATGCCAATAAAAAAAGGACGAATCAATTCGTCCTTTTCTGCTTGTTCACTTAATTGACATTATTTAAGTAAACAACGCGTTCAATCGTGCGCTGAATAAAGCATTTGGTATATTGCATGTCCTGATCTTGCTTATGCATCGCGTCGTTCCAGTAACCCGCCTGCTTCTGATAGGTTTCACGGTCTTTCTCAGGCGTATCATAGACACTTTTCTGTGAGAGTACTTTACAATCCACATCGCGTTTCTCAAACCAGTCTGACTGGTCCTGCTGCAATTGTGTCTTCTGCTCGGCACTGAACTTGTCCCAGGTCTGGTTTAAACGCTCAACCTGCTTGCTCTTTTCCGCATCTAGCTCTTTTTTACGGATATCCATTGCTTTTTGCGCCAGCTCCATTTGAGCGGATGAATTTGCATCATACTCCTGCTGCGCCTTTTCGCTATTCTGTTCAATCAGGCGGTTTTCTTTGAGATAGGCCATGTAATGGACTGCTTTGGTTGCCATAAACACCACCCCATCAATCACGGCATTTTGATCCGGAATATTCAATACCACACCGTCTTTATCCGTCTTGGTCAGGTTATAAGTAAAGTCACCACGCAACTGGTCATCTTCAAGCTTTAATGGATAGTCGCTATCTGAGAAATAATCACCCAAGGTATAGGTTGACTGTCCTTCATCCTCGCCATCTCTTTGATATTTCTGCTCTTCCAGATAAGCATTTTCAGCACGTTTCTGTAAGCCTTTAGGGAATGAAATCACCAGCTGACTATCACAATCTAATAATGTTTTTGAAGCTTGCTCAGTGTCCGTATTATCTAAAGTACGCACATTTTTGATTTCAAATTTCAGACCTTTGTTAATCTTATCCAGCACATCATAATCTGCCTGATATTCACTTTCACGCAAGCTACGATCAATCTGCTTTAAATATGCCTTTTTTAATGCAGCCTGAATATTATTCAGGTTATCCTGATTGGTACAACTCCATTCGGACACTGCGGCTTCAACATTTTCAACTTTATCTTTAGGTTTGAATTTATCGCATCCTGTCAATAAAACTGCTGCGGTTAAAGAGGTGAATATAAAAAACTTATTCATATTAATTACCCTGTTATCTTGTTTTTTTCGGGCGTATTCTACTCAATTTAACTCGACTTATTCGAGTCTTTTCTTATATTTGATTTAAATAAATTAAGTGATCGGGTTTTTAATTCATTTATTAGATAAAATTAAAGGAGCTATCGACTGAATAGCTCCTTCATATTATGTTTTAACGCTGATTTTATGGCGTAACTGAGAACTCAATACGGCGGTTTTTAAAACGCCCTTCTTCAGTGGTATTATCAGCTACCGGATTATCTGCGCCATGACCTACCGCTGTAAGCTGATCAGCAGCGACACCCTGACTGACCAAATAATCCACCACAGCTTGAGCACGTTTTTGCGATAGGGTTTTATTGCTATTGGCATTACCGGTTGAGTCGGTATAGCCCGCTACCGTTAATTTTGCATCTTTGGTATTTTTCATTAAAGCTGCAGCTTTATCCAGAATGGCTTTATTTTCATCTGGAATCTGGTTTGATGCAGTTGCAAAATTGATAATCTGTAAATTTAAAGCCTTGATCACATCATTAATATCCACCTGACTGGCATCAATATTTGCCAAAGCATCCTGTGCGGCATTTAAACTATGGCTCACAGAGTCTGCCGCAGTCATAGGTGCTTCAACCACCACTTCGGTATTAGGTACAAGCCCTTTAATTTTCCCAAGTAGATCGTTCAGTTGATTCGCATCTCCACCTTTCAGGGTGATCTTGTCACCAATCCAGTCCAGAGAAACATTCGGTACACCTTTAAGCAGACCTAAAACACCAGCAAGGCCCGCCTGATCCATAAATGTTCCAGCATGCTTGGTTGTTGTATCAACGCTACATTGCTGATTTGCAGAAAATACTTCTTTCACTTTGGCCTGTATGGTTGCCAAAAACCCTTGATCACCTACGCCCACCTGACATTGCGCCAAGTTACCTGAAGCATCTGTGGTTAAGGATAAGCTTGCTGGTGCCGCATCTGTAGCCACTTGTGAAGCCGAATTCGCCTCATCATTTACCGGAGCAGTGGTTTGTTTATGCTGGCATGACTTCCACAACCAGGCCACCAGTAAACCGAGAATGATAATAGCTACAATCGGCAACCAGGCACGTGATTTGGTCGCTGGTGCTGCCGAGCCTTGGGCGAAATTTGATGTTGATGCAGAGGCGCTGGAGACCAGACCCAGAGGTGCTAACAGACCGACCGCCCATGCGGGTAACAGAGCGCGGATCGAATCCATATGCTGTTTTAAATAATTCACAATACTTTGTGTATCATTTCCCGCTTCATTGGTTAAAGCCGCCAGACTTTTTGGAATCGCCTGATTTAACGTCTGCTCTGTTTCGGCACTGGAAAGTTGCCCGTTACTTAAATTGGTCAGAAGTGCGTTCTTGACTTGTTCATTATGGCCTAATAAATCTGATAATGACGGTGAAATCGAATCTTTTAATTTCTGAATAAGTTCAGGCCTTGCCGCCAAGATAGAAAGTAAAATGGGATAAAACCTGGATAAAAGAGCACTTTTTTCATTTGCCAGACCGTCTTGATCATTTACGATCAACGAAGTCACTTTCTGCTTTAACAGTTCCATTGGGTTTATTGACATTGTTATTCACTCCAACACATTAAATTTATAATATTCAGAACACTCAAGAAATGCTAAAAAATTAAGCTCAAGTGGACTGCTGCTTTTTCATTCTAATCTTTTGTATTTTTTTTATTCGTTTTGATATCATTTAAATACAATACTTACATCACAATTTACAAATAAAAATATGAAATCTGCATGTTTATTTAACAGTTCAGGCCCTCGCGTTGGTATCACCAAGCACATCTACAACTACTTAATTTCTTTATTTTTACTTTAAAAATCAAAATAATATAAAATCTGATATTAATCGCATCCGACCTCATTTACTGAGATGGTATAAAAAGATCAGGGAAAAACCAAAAAGCAGCGTAAGAAACGGAAAAACCTTGTTGGTTTTTTTCGCATCGGGAACACTCGGAATTGCAGGAATGACATCGAGCACTTGCTCTTGTAGAGCACTTTCATTTAATTGCGACAAGACTTCAGTGGTCCAGCACGGTAATAAAGAATAAATAGAGGCCTTATGATCTCTTAAATAATAAATGATCCTGATCGCATCATTACCCACTTCATTGGAAAGAACGGCCAAACTTTTAGGAATTGCCCGATTTAAGGTAATTTCAACCTCAGCCACAGAAACTTTTCCGGCCGCCAGTCTTAACAGCAATGCATTTTTGACCCGTTCATTGTCTTCCAGCAGGTCTAAAATTGAAGGGGTTAATTTCTCTCTTAATTTATCGACCAGTTCCGGCTTTTCCAGAAAACGATATAATAAGACAGGGTAAAATCTTGATAAAACATCATTTTTTTCATTCACAAGACTGGTTTGATCATTCACAATCACAGATGAAACTTTTTGTTTAAGCAACTCCATCGGATGTATAGACATTGTTTAAGCTCCAATTATTAGAATGGATTATTTCTCTTTTTTATAATTTTATGTAAGACATCTCTCATTTATATCATCACTTTAAGCTGTTTTTCTTGTTTTTCATCAATTCTATAAAATTTAAATACAATATCTACATCACAGTTTACAAAGCGGAACAAGACTTAGCTCCTGTTCCGCTTGATATAAAAAAGACTTAATTTGTTATGCGAAGGTCTTCACAACCTTGCCGGTCAATTGCTGACCGATAAGTGGAGTATTCTTGCCTTGTGAAAGGATGGTCTCTTTAGACACCGTCCATTGCAGTTCCGGGTCAACCAATACCCAGCCTGCTTCCTGCATCCAGCGTTCTGTCATATTGGCAACTTGTGCTGGCGTCGAGGTTACTTTTGCGACCCATTCCAACGGCTCGAACAGTCCTTCCTGAATCAGTTGTACGCCTAGAGCGACATAGGTATCGAATGCCGTAATCCCCGGTTGGGTTTCTGCAAACGGTGCCATTTTCGCTGAGCTGCTCAAAGGTTCATGATGGGTACAGATGGCATCAATGACACCTTCTTTTACACCTTGACGTAATAATTGCTTATCCTGTTCCGAACGTAATGGCGGGCGCACATGTGCAAGCGCGTTAAAGCCGTCAGTCAATTGCTCGGTAAGATGCAATTGATGCATAGCCACATCTGCGGTTACCGGTAAGCCTTTGGCCTTTGCTGCACGGATTAAATCCACCGATGCACCGCAAGACAACAAACCAAAGTGTGCTCTTACCCCAGTTGCTTCAATCATCAGAAGATATTTGGCAATCGCAACGGTTTCTGCAATCGCAGGAATCATCGGTAAACCTTGGCGAGAAGCGATAAAACCTTCATGTGCACAACCGTCTTTGGCAATTTGTGGTTCTTCGGCATAGAACACTACGGTTAAACCCAAGCCAGCAGCATATTCAAGGGTACGGATCACCACATCATCATTTTCAAATGCCGCATTGGCATTTGAAACTGCGGTACAACCACCCTTCTTCAAACTGGCCATATTGGCAGGTTGCTTGCCATTTAAACCTTGGGTTTGTGCGCCAATGATATGCAAGTAGATGCCGCCGTCCAGTTGCGCTTTTTCAATCAGGCCATGAATCAGGGCACCATTGTCCTGCACAATCGGTTTTGAGTCTGGCGGTGTGATGACATGCAAAATACCGTTGGCACGTGCAGCCTTTCCTTCCGATTTCAAGGTGCCATGCTGTTGCTGGCCTGGCTCACGTAAACGTGCACACAAATCTACCATGGTCGGCATCAACCATTTGCCTTGACCATTGAGTGTTTCATCAACCTGGTCAACGGCATCAATGCGCTTACCATTTTTAATATAAACCGTTTGCACCTGATCAGTCTGTTGGATCGGATCGAGCACACGGACATTTTCAATTTTTACAATACTCATGTGATCTATCCCTTACAGTGCAATCGCTTCAATTAAACCTTGTTCTTGTAACTGCCCTTGCATCGCAAGTGCCAGTACTGCCATACGAACGGCAATACCGTTGGTGACCTGTTTTAAAATCACCGACTGATCGCCATCTGCCACGCTCGAGTCAATTTCCACACCACGGTTCATTGGTCCAGGATGCATCACGATACAATCCGGCTTCGCCAGTGCCAGACGCTCTTTGTTTAAGCCGTACATTTTGTAGAATTCAGCCTGTGATGATAAGGCTGGTGAGTCGATCCGTTCATTTTGAATACGTAAGGCAATAATCACATCACAATCTTTCACACCTTCATCCATTTTATTAAACAGGCGAACATGCTCACCATATTCATTAAAGCCGACGGGCAATAAGGTATTGGGTGCAATCACACGGATATCTTTACAACCCAATGTTTGCAATGCAGCGACATTCGAACGTGCCACACGTGAATGCTTGATGTCACCAATAATGGCAACTGTCAGCTCTTCAAAGGGTTTCTTGGTTTCACGGCGAATGGTCAGCATATCCAGCATGGCCTGAGTTGGATGCGCATGGCGACCATCCCCCGCATTGATAATCGCGACCTTTGGACAGACATCTTTGGCAATAAAATGTGCTGCCCCTGATGAGGAGTGACGTACCACGAAAATATCTGCCGCCATGGCTTCCAGATTCCACAAGGTATCGCGTAGCGTTTCACCTTTTGATGTACTTGAACGCGCAATATCGATATTCAAGACATTGGCAGACAGACGTTTTGCTGCCGCTTCAAAGGTGGTACGGGTACGGGTGGAGTTTTCAAAGAACAGATTCATGACCGTCAGTCCTTCAAGTAACGGACGGTTGATCAAATTATTATTTTCATCTAAAAAGCTTTGCGCTGTATCTAAAATCTTGGTCAAGGTTTCTTTAGAAAGACCCTCAATTGTTAAAAAGTGTTTTAGATTTCCTTGTTGGTTGAGCTGGATCTGACTCAAAGTATGCAATGCCGCCAAGTGCATAAGAGATTCCTAACACGTTAAGTTAAGGCATTATACAGACTTTAGTTTTGCTGCGTCGTTGAAGTTTTCAGCACTTAAGTAAAAAAGGATGTACTTCCCCTTACATCCTTTTTATTTTCTCTACTTTAAATGACTTACAACTTAGCGTAATGCACCAATATAGTGATGATGCACCTGAGCCTGATAAATTTCTTCCTCGGTCACTTCCATTGAGTAGGAATCTGAAACCATATTTTTTTCAACATTTAATTTATGCTCCAGTACAGGTGAAGAACAAGCTTCAGGATATAACGCAATCAATGGACTCAGGCGTGCCACAAAGCGCTGCAACTCTGGATCTTGCGTATCGAGAGCAATATCCAGTACATGTTTGGCATACTCCTGATTATTGACCAGATACATCACATCGATGACACGCCCACAAACACGTCTTAAGCGGACATACATTTGAGTTGCAATCGTAAAAGCTTCGGCATTGACCAGTACTTCATTGTTCATGCTTTCTTTCATAACATCCCCACAGCCTAAAATTAAAATTCTTAATTTTCATCAGCTTTAAGTAAAATTGCTCACTGATGTAGTGCTGATTTAGAAAGCAAAACATGTACCAACTTTTTAACAAGTCAATTCTCAGCACGACATCAACTGACATTAAAAAAGTTGAGGCCGACAACTTTTCGTCAAAAAAGTAGGATGAATTGCTGATAAAGCTAACAATCACACAAATATGCACCGACAGAACAAACAAAAATCAGTTAAAATAGCCGATTGCTGAACTGCTTTTTTGGAAATGTGCATGAATTCTACACAACGTCTGACAAACTATTGGGTGACCTGTGCGGATGGACTTGAAACCTTATTACAACAAGAACTCGAAGATTTAGGGATTCAGAACATTCAACGCTTCGCTGGACGTTTGGTTTTTAAAGGCACACTCGAAAATGCATATCGCATTTGTATGTGGTCGCGTCTTGCCTCTCGCGTACTGTTACCGATTCATACCCATGAACTTGAACATACCCATGACGCACGTGATGTTGCTGAAGAACTCTATGAAGGTGCGATCAGCTTTGACTGGTCTTTGATTTTCGCACCACAAAGTACTTTTGCCATTCGTTTGCATGTTGAACGTGAAATTAAGGTCAATACCCAGTTTGCGACACTCCGTGTTAAAGATGGTGTAGTCGACTCCTTTATGGAAGCTGTGGGCAAACGTCCAAGTATTGATATCAAGCAACCGGAAATCACACTCTATGTATTGGCGGGTAAGACCGAACATACCTATTGTCTGGACTTATCTGGTGATTCTTTACATAAACGTGGCTATCGCCGTTTTATGACCGATGCCCCAATTAAAGAAAATCTGGCTGCGGCAATTTTACAGAAAGCACAACTGGCACAATATCAACCCGATATTATCCTCGATCCAATGTGTGGTTCAGGTACCTTTATTATTGAATCACTTTTGATTCTGACGGATCGTGCACCTGGTCTGGTTCGCCGTTTTGGTTTTAATGGCTGGCATGGACATGACCATGAATTATGGATGACCCTCAAAGCCGAAGCCGCCGAGCGTCATGAAAAAGCCTTACAGCAACCCTTACCCCAATTCTATGCTTATGATGCCGACTGGGAAGCAGTTAAAGCGACACGCCAAAACATTATCGCTGCCGGTTTTGAAAAATTACTGGATCAGATCCAGATTGAAGAACGTACTTTGGCCGACTGGGATGATTTCCATGCCGAAGGTAAAAAAGCCTTCATCGTCACCAACCCTCCGTATGGTGAACGTTTAGGTGACAAAGCATCGAATCGTTCTTTATATCTCGGTTTATCAGCCTTACTGCAAAAAAACTTCCCAAATCAGCACGCAGCGATCATCGCCGCTCAAATTGAACAGGCAGACGTACTGGCATTTAACGACCCACAAACCTTGCGTTTGATGAACGGTAAATTACCGATCTATACCCGTTTTGGTACAGTCAAACCTGCGACTGTAACCCAGCCCTTCCTTGCCAATTGGCAACCACAACAATTTGAACCGATTGAAGGTGCCGAAGACTTTACCAACCGTTTGCAAAAGAATATGCAAACTTTGAAAAAGTGGGCAGTGAAAGAAAATATCTATTGCTTACGTTTATATGATGCTGATTTACCAGACTTTAATATTGCCGTTGATTTGTATGGTGACAAATTGCATGTACAAGAATATGCACCACCAAAGAAAATTGACCCAGAGAAAGCCAAAAAACGTTTTAACCTTGGTCTTGCTGCAATCCGAGCGGTCACAGGACTCAATCGTGATGCCATCTTTATTAAAACCCGTGCTCGCCAAGCCGGAACAAATCAGTACACCAAACAGAGTACGGCCTCTAAACGCTTTATCGTTCAGGAAGGCAATGCGCGTATTCTAGTGAATCTGACCGATTATCTGGATACGGGTTTATTCCTGGATCACCGCCAGATGCGTTTGCGTATTGCCAAAGAAGCACGCGGCAAGCATTTCCTGAATCTGTATAGCTACACGTCTACGGCCAGCTTACATGCTGCTTTAGGTGGCGCAGCCAGTACCACCAGTGTCGATTTATCTAATACTTATTTAAGCTGGTCAAAAGAGAACTTTGTTCTGAATGGTTTAACCGTAGATCATGCCGATGAACAACATATGTTCTTCGCCAGCGACTGCTTTGAATGGCTTAAAGAAGGTCATGAGCAATATGATCTGATCTTCATTGATCCACCAACCTTCTCTAACTCGAAGAAATTCTATGGTACCTTTGACGTACAGCGTGACCATGTTTCATTGCTTAAACGTGCCATGAACCGCCTAACCAGTGACGGTACGCTTTACTTCTCAAATAACTATCGTGGTTTTGAGCTAGATGAAGAGATTGAGGCCATGTATCAGGTCGAAGAAATCACTTCTGAAACCATTGGTCTGGATTTTAAACGCAATCAGAAAATCCATCGTGCCTGGAAAATTCAACATCCAGCTATTTAACTACGAGTTCTGCTTTAACGTCATCATTATAAGTTACGTGAACATTGCCTGATTCAAACTCATAAATCATGTAGCGATCAGGTGGCTGTTCATGTGGTTTAATTGTGGCTGTTCTCTTATCTCTAGGATCAACAGCCATGACTTTTTTCTGTTCTTCGTGTGGTGATAACACGCCATTTAAAATGGTACTGACACGGATTTCACTTAAATATTGATCACTAAGAGTACGTTGCGAACGCCAGCGTTCTTCTTCGGGTTTAAGAGCATCGTTTTGCGCTTTAATGATAATGCTGGGTAATGCGTTATTCAGCACGCCTGTTTGTAAAGCCAACGTTCCTTCACTTAAAGGCTGTGCGGCATTCACCATGGAAGAGAAGATCGTCATCAACAAAACTACACCTAGATGCGTGTAATGATGTCTATTTTTTTGCATTTTAATTCATCCTGAATCTTGTTCTTATTTATTTTGAAGCTATCAAGTTTTTATAGCAGTGGCAATGTCATTGGTAATATTCCTGTAAAAATCTGACCAGATGCACCAATACAAAAAAAGATGGTGATTTTCATCACCATCTTTGGGTCATACTCTCAGCTAGGTTTAGCTCAGTTTTAACTTATCAAACACCAGATGACCACTGTCACCTTTGATCAGGATATTATCGCCAGGCTGGAACTCACCAGACAGGATTTTCTGAGCCAGGCTGTTTTCCACCTGTTGCTGAATCGCCCGTTTCAATGGACGTGCACCATAGACAGGATCGAAACCAGCATCAATCAATAAATCAAAAGCAGTATCATCCACCGTTAAGCCCATATCACGTTCACTCAAACGTGTACGTAAACGATCTAACTGAATATCTGCAATACCACGAATCTGTGCTTTTTGCAGCGAATGGAAGATGACCAGCTCATCAATACGGTTGATAAACTCTGGGCGGAAATGTTGCGTAACCGCACTCATCACCACGGCCCGTACTTCATCATCGGTTGCACCTTCTCCAAGTTCACGTACATCTTGCGAACCCAGATTCGAGGTCATTACAATCACCGTATTCTTAAAGTCAACCACACGACCTTGAGAATCGGTTAGGCGTCCATCATCCAGGACTTGCAACAAGATATTGAAGACATCCGGATGCGCTTTTTCCACTTCATCGAATAACACCACACTATATGGCTTACGACGCACAGCTTCAGTTAAGACACCGCCTTCCTCATAACCGACATAGCCTGGAGGTGCACCGACCAAACGGCTCACGGAATGTTTTTCCATAAATTCGGACATATCAATACGAATCATGGCGTCATCGCTGTCAAACAGGAAGTTAGCCAATGCTTTGGTTAACTCGGTTTTACCTACCCCTGTCGGACCAAGGAACAGGAATGAGCCACTTGGACGATTCGGATCGGATAAGCCTGCACGTGAACGACGTACCGCATTGGAAACCGCGACCACAGCTTCATCCTGCCCAACCACACGGTTATGCAAAAACGCTTCCATATTGAGAAGTTTTTCACGTTCACCTTGTAGCATTTTCGCCACAGGAATGCCTGTTGCCGCACTCACGACTTCAGCAATTTCATTTTCAGTGACCTTGGTACGAATCAGCTTCGGCTCTTCATTTTCCTCAGCAACTTCAGCTTGTTCCAGACGTTTTTGCAACTCTGGAATGACACCATATTGCAAGCGTGCTGCTTCAGCCAGATCACCTTCACGTTTGGCCTTTTCCAAAGCGCTACGTGCCTGATCAAGTTCAACCTGTGCCTTCTTATCACCTTCTACCAGTGTTTTTTCAGCTTTCCAGATCTCTTCCAGATCATTGTACTCTTTTTGCTTTTCCGCAATCTGCTGCTCAAGATGATTCACTTCGGCTTTACTGCCCGCGTCTTCATCTTTTTTCACTGCTTCCAATTGCATTTTCAACTGGATTAAGCGGCGATCAAGTTTGTCCAGCGCTTCTGGCTTGGAATCGATTTCCATTTTGATGCGCGACGCAGCCTCATCAATCAGGTCAATCGCCTTATCGGGTAACTGGCGATCCGTGATATAACGATGCGACATCTTCGCCGCAGCGATAATGGCTGAGTCCAGAATCTGCACGCCGTGATGGGTTGCATATTTTTCTTTAAGACCACGCAAAATCGCAATGGTATCTTCGACACTCGGTTCATCCACCAACACTTTCTGGAAACGACGCTCAAGCGCAGCATCTTTCTCGATATATTGACGATACTCATCTAAAGTGGTCGCACCCACACAACGCAATTCACCACGTGCCAAAGCAGGTTTTAACATATTACCCGCATCCATCGCGCCATCACCTTTACCTGCGCCAACCAGCGTATGCAACTCGTCGATAAACAGGATGATCTCACCTTCGTGCTTGGCAAGGTCTTTGAGGACTGCTTTTAAACGCTCCTCAAATTCGCCACGATATTTTGCACCCGCAAGTAATGAACCCAAGTCAAGTGAAAGCACACGCTTGTTTTTTAAGCTCTCTGGAACTTCACCATTGACAATACGTTGCGCCAGACCTTCTACAATCGCGGTTTTACCGACCCCTGGCTCACCAATCAACACAGGGTTATTTTTGGTACGGCGTGATAATACCTGAATGGTACGGCGAATCTCGTCATCACGACCAATCACAGGATCCAGCTTGCCCGCCAAGGCACGCTCGGTTAAATCAATGGTATATTTATTCAGTGAGTCACGTTGATCTTCATGATTATTGCTCATGACTTTGTCATTTCCTCGAATATTTTCAATTACTTTACGTAAACTTTCAGGTGTAACCCCTACACTATTTAAAATGGTTTTGGTTTCACCGGTTTCTGCCAGACCAAGTAATACCCAGTCGGTTGATAAAAATTCATCGCCTGCTTTCTGTGCATAACGGTCAGCTAAATTCAGCGCCTTTACCGCTTCAGGATTGAGATTGATATCACCGGTAGGATTTGCCAAGGTTGGTGCATTTTGCACGGCTTGTTCCAGCTTTTGCTTTAACTCTGGTAAACGCGCGCCCGCTTGTTGCAACAAACTCAAATTGGCAGGTTCTTCCAATAAAGTAGCAAGAATATGAATACCTGCAATCGAGGTATGGTCTTTACCCATTGCCAATGATTGTGCATCTGAGAGTGCTTGCTGTAATCGGTTTGTAAATTTTTCAAAACGCATTCTTGTTATTCCTCACAACAAATTTCTAACTTATCACTTAGATGGGAACACTTTTTTAAATTTCAAATAGAAAATTATATATTTTTCAATATTTTATAAAACACAAAATGAATAAAACTCAGTAATAATATGGGTATATAAATAATCTATTTCAAGTATATTTTGTATAATTTTTCTGTCTGTTCCGTTCTAAACACAATTATGATTGTGATTTTTCACTGAACGATTTAGCTTAACCCTTTAGTTGATTCAAAATGACGCTCATGTACTTAAAAAAAATTTTATTGGGTGCAGCTTGCCTGCTGCCTCTTCATTCGGCATTTGCCCAACTTCCACAAGATTCACGTCGTGCTGGTGGGATTGCAGTCATTCCCTTAAGCGCAAATACCACTCAGGTCTTTTATGAGCAAAAGCCCGTAGTCATTACTCAGGAAGGCACACAGCGATATGCCGTGTTTGGTATTCCACTTTTTGCGCCATTAGGCAGTTTGAGCTTAACTACCAATACCACGCCGATTCAGATCGAAGTAACGCCATACCGTTATGCTGAGCAGCGTTTAAACGTCAAGAATCAGGACTATGTCAATCCGAATCAGGACCAGCTTGATCGCTATGCACGTGAAGCAAAAGAGCAAAATGATATTTATAATTCATTTACGCCGAGTAGCTGGCACAGCTTTCCTGCTTTCATCCGCCCTACCGCCGGTAAATTTAGCAACTCTTTTGGCAGAAAACGCTTTTTCAATGGTGAAGAACGTGCTCCGCATTCTGGCCTCGATATTCCCGCGCCAGTGGGACAAAAAGTCGTTGCGCCTGCAGAGGGAGTGGTTGTCGGGACAGGCAACTATTTTTTTAATGGCAATACCGTACTGATTGATCATGGGCAAGGACTGATCAGTATGTTCTGCCATCTCAGCAAAATTAATGTAGAAAAAGGTCAACACATCCAGCAAGGCGAAGTACTCGGACTGGTCGGTAAGACAGGACGAGTCACAGGTCCACATTTACATTGGGGAATGAGCCTGAACAATGCTCGGGTAGATCCACAATTATTTTTAAAATAAACAGTGCAACAAATAAAAAATGATCGGTGCAAAACCGATCATTTTTTAGCAAAACTTAATAGTTTAAGCCTTAAGCCGCTTCAATAATTTCGAAGTCGTGGGTAATTTCTACGCCACCATCAGACAGCATTTTACTGGCTGAACAATATTTCTCGGCAGACAATTCGACTGCTTTTTCTACCTGTTTAGATTTTACCGCTTTACCGGTAACGATAAAGTGCAAATGAATTTTGGTAAACACCGCTGGAATGCTATCCGCTCTTTCCGCTTTAAGCTGACATACGACATCGGTCACATCTTGACGAGATTTCTTTAAAATGGTCACAATATCAAACGAAGCACACCCACCAAGTCCCATTAAAATCAATTCCATAGGACGTGGACCACGGTTTTCACCGCCATATTCGGCAGAACCATCCATCACCACACTGTGGCCACTTTCTGATTTTGCTTCAAAAGCAACATTCTCTAACCAATGTACACTTGTTTGCATTGCAACTACCCGAAAAACGTTATAAATTTACTCTGTTCTTGTACACTAACATAAAATGAGTTGATAAGGAATTTCATCTCTTCTGTGTAGAAAAGGCTCTTCCAAGGGTCTGTGCGATCGGTTTTATCCAAATTCGGAAATTTTAAGCATGACTTCAAATTTTTCACAACTTAGCACTGATGCTTTATCACCAGGTCAACTCCCTGAATCAGTTAAAGCGCTGCTAAAACGTGCTCATATTAATAGATATCCTAAACGCACCACGATTGTTGACGCTGGAACGGAATCAAAATCACTGTATTTAATATTAAAAGGTTCAGTGTCAATTATCTTACGTGAAGATGACGAACGAGAAATCGTAGTTGCCTATCTAAACCCGGGCGACTTCTTTGGCGAAATGGGGCTTTTTGAAAAGAACCCTCAGCGTACCGCAGAAGTACGTACACGCGATGTCTGCGAAATCGCAGAAATCACTTACGACAATTTCCACGAGTTAAGCAAGCAATATCCAGATTTAAGCTATGCTGTGTTTGCTCAACTGGTTCGCCGTCTTAAAAATACCACACGTAAAGTAACCGATCTGGCATTTATTGATGTGTCTGGTCGTATTGCGCGTTGTTTGATTGACTTATCTGCTCAACCAGAGGCAATGATTTTACCGAATGGCCGTCAGATTCGTATTACCCGTCAAGAGATTGGTCGTATTGTCGGTTGTTCTCGTGAAATGGTTGGCCGTGTCCTCAAGACACTTGAAGATCAGGGCATGATTCAAACTGATGGTAAGGCTATCTTAATCTTTGATGCTTCTTTAGAAGAAAATGCCTTCCCTGAAGATGAGTATGATGACGAAGATTAATTTAATGCTCAACTAAATTGATCTATTTTAAAGCCAGTGCAATGCCACTGGCTTTTATTTGCTTAAATATAAATTATAAGCAATGCCGATTACATAATTACAATGATTATAGAGCTATTCAGAATGTTAACTGCTGTAAACATTTTTTATAATCCACCGTGATCATGACTATATTCATAAGATACTGATTTGGAGAGAATAAGTATGAAGAAATTAGCTTTAAGCCTATGTGCTGTAACTGTGATGACCATTTCTGGCTGTGCTTCGTTCGCAGATATGGCGGGTGCGGACAGCGCGACATTAAATGCGCAATCAGCACAAAGTTTCTCAAAAATGACGCAGGAAGCACGTGCTAAAAATCAGTTGGATAGCAGCTCAAGTACTTATCAACGTATTAATACCGTGTTTAACCGCTTAAAGCCTTATGCGGATCAGATGAACCAGACTGGTCAACGTTTTGACTGGCAGCTTGCGGTATTAAAATCTGACACGGTCAACGCTTATGTCGCGCCTGGCGGTAAAGTGGTGTTCTATACCGGTATTGTCAACAAACTTAACCTGACCAATGATGAAATTGCGGCGGTAATGGGCCATGAAATGACCCATGCCCTAGAAGAGCATGCAAAAAGCAAAATCGGTGCACAGGCTTTAACTAACCTTGCAATTGGTATTGGTAAATCATATGCAGGTAGCAGCATTGGCGATCTAGGTAGCGCTGCGATCGATCTAGGCAGCCAGGTTGGTATCGGTCTGCCTTATTCACGTAATCTGGAAAGTCGTGCCGATTACGGCGGTTTAATGTTAATGGCAAAAGCAGGTTATAACCCGAATGCAGCCATCAGCTTATGGGAAAAAATGAACCGTCTTGATGGCGCTGGTGGTGGATCATTCCTGTCTACTCACCCGTCAAACACTCAACGTATTGGCGACATGCGTAAGAACTTACCGGCAGCAATGGCGGTTTATAATAAACGCCGCTAATTCATAGTATCTGCATCAGCCCTTAAATACCTCTAGGTCTTTAAGGGCTTTTTTATGCATGCCGCTGAATACTCATGCCTGAGCTAAGCATAAATGCAGCATATGCGTTGCAATAGTATGCCGGATATGATCTGGTCGAGCATGAAAATAACGCTCACTTAAACCATCACCAGATAAATCCTCAATGACCTTATACCCCATGTGCTCAACAGCCTGATGCAGCATCTTAGGTCTAAATTGCCCCTTTAACGGTTCTTTTAGAAATCGGGTAAATTGGGAGACAAATAAGCTTCCGAAACGCTCTATCCCGTTCAGCTCCCGATAATCAATCGAATAGTCCAGAACCACTTCACTTCCCTGCGCAGCAATCTGTGCAATGCTGTGCAAAGTCTTTAAGGTTGTTTCTGGTTCCAGATAATGGGTTGTACCCAGCCACGAGAAAAAAGCGGCCTGATCCTGCTGAAAGGAACTACGTGCTAAAGCCTCTGCAATAGATTCTTTTTCAAAATCGATTGCAACAAACTCTACATTCGCTGGAAGCTCTCCCCATTGGCGTAATTTTTTTTGTTTAATCGCCTGGGTATCGGGATGATCCACCTCATAAATCTTGAGCTGTGGGAATCGCTGCGCCTGTCTCAAGGTAAATGAATCCAGACCTGCACCCACCAGTACATATTGCGCTACACCCCGTTCAATGGCGGCGTAGAGCTGATCTTCTGCATAGCGTGAGCGTCCCACCACCTGCCCGGTTAATAAACCCAAGGTGCGGTTAAATACCGAAGAATTCATCAGCTTGACGGTTAATGGCGTACTCAGCAACGTCTTCCAGCCTTGACTGGTCAGTTCGAATGCAAAGGGATCAGCAAACACCGGTTCTGCGGCATTGTTAAAATGATTGGCACGCAATGCGGCAGCGGCTTCTGCCGTTCGGCTTGATTGTCCTTCTTTCATTATTTTTCCCCATCTTTATTTCTATCTTGCAAAAAATAAGCAGCAAATTCCATCCTTAGATAAAATTTACTGCTGTTTTTATGACTACTCTAAACTCAGTTGGTTTTTTCAGTCTGATAGGTCACTTGATAATCATTGAGATCCATATGTTTTAAACGTTGCTTCAACTTTTTCAAAGACCACGGCCACGCAGCAAAGTTACGACCATTGGCATCTAAATAGTAGCTCTTGCATCCACCGGCATTAAACACGGTGGTTTTAAGATGTTTCTGTACCAGTTCATTATGCTGTTTAATCACTTCCGGTTTAATGTTCAGTTTGGCAATGCCTTGGTCTCTGATTTTAAGTAGACCATCAACGATATAATCCAGCTGAGCTTCAGCCAGACCGATAAATGAATCATAAACCAGTACGTTAGGCCCCAATACCAAGAATGCATTCGGCACATTTTCAATGCTGGTACCTAAATAAGCTTCTGGCGAACTGCTTTTCCAGAGATCATTGAGTATCTGGCCTTTTTCATTGGTCACACGTTTGCCAATTGGCGGGTGCGAGACTTCAAAGCCTGTGCCCCAAATGATTACATCCACTTCATGACGTTCACCATTTGCTGAAACCACGGTATTGCCCTCGACCTTCACCAATCCATGTGGAATCAGTTTGGTATTCGGTTGCTGTAAAGCAGGATAATAGTTGTTGGCGAACAATAAACGTTTACAGCCAATGGTAAAGTTCGGCGTCACATTTTTACGGAGTTCAGGATCTTCAATCTGGAAACGTAAAATCAGTTTGGCCAATTCGCCTACCGGTTTTAACACCGCTGGATTACGTAAACCAAAGTTAATCGCATTCAGAGACTGGGCGACTGTTTGACGCCAGGTTTTTTGGATCAGAGGAAACTTTTCAATCAGTGCTTTGCTGACATCACCCAAGTCAGTATCAGGTTTTGGTACCACCCACGGTGCTGTACGCTGGTAAACATACAGCTCTTTCGCCAAAGGTTGAATCTGCGGTACAAACTGAATCGCGGAGGCACCCGTGCCAATTACTGCAATACGTTTACCAGTCAAATCATAATCATGGTTCCATTTGGCGGAATGGAACATTTCACCTTTGAAGGTTTCCAGTCCTTCGAGTTTTGGAATTTGTGCTTCGGTAATCGGGCCTGTGGCAAAAACCACAGTTTTAGACAGGTACTGGCCTTTATTGGTGTCCATCACCCATAAATTACGTTCCTTGTCCCATGCAGCATTCACTAGTTCCGTACCAAACTCGATTTTCGGCTTTACGCCAAAGTTTTCACTGACTTCTTCTAAATAGTTCAAAATTTCAGGTTGGCGAGCAAATAAATGACTCCATTTGGCACTGGGCGCAAATGAATAGGAATATAGAGCCGATGGCACATCACAGCCGCAACCCGGATAGGTATTCTCACGCCAGGTTCCACCGACACGTGTCGCTTTTTCAATGATCTTGTAGTTGGTATAACCCACCTGATCCAGACGAATGGCTGTCGCAATCCCTGAAATACCTGCACCCACAATAAAGGTGTCATAAATATGTTGTGGGAGTGCCTTTCCTTCAGCTGAGTTTAATTTTTTTGCTTGAGCTGTCATTTAAAATGTCCTTTGTATCATGTAGCTGAAATAAATGATTACCCACAGGTTCTCTCTTCATTTCATTCATTCAGTTCTTTTGCCTAATCAGGGTTATTTCATAAACCGGTATGATGTACCTAAAAATTTTGCATATAAATTCGGTGCAGTACGTTTCATCAGCCAGAATAACTTGGCATCGATTTGTGGAATGGTATAAAGCTCGTTTTTATCCAGACGGTCCAGCGTCAGCTTTGCAACCTTGTCACTGGTGGTAAACGCCAGATTGGTCAATGCATAGTCCAGAATGCCTTTATGTGGTACTTTGCCATTCTTGATAATATTGGTTGGTACTAGCGTTGGACAGAGCACATTGACTTTAATGTTATGTTTACGAAGCTCGGCAGAAAGCGTTTCCGATAAGGCACGCACCCCCGCTTTAGTCACGTTATAGGCTGTCATTTCTGGTGCTGCGGTATACGATGCAGCAGATGCCACATTAATAATCGCGCCACGTCCTAGCTGTTTAAACTTCGGCACAAAATAATGGCAGCCATGAATTACGCCCCACAAGTTAATATCAGAAACCCACTTCCAGTCTTCCAGTGAGGTTTCATCAAACTTGCCGCCTAAACCCACGCCAGCATTATTGATGACCAGTGTGGTGGGATGTTGCATCAACTGCTCGGCCTGCTCTGCCAGCTTTTCTACTTGCTTGGCATTACCAACATCACATTTTACCGCAAACGCTTTCGCGCCTATGGCTTCAATCAGCGCGACCGTTTCTTTGGCCGCATCTAAATTGATATCTGAACACACCACAGTACCGCCACGTTTCGCCAGTTCGAGCGCAAAACTACGACCAATCCCGCTTCCTGCGCCTGTCACCACAGCAAATGCCTGTTGGCTTGGCTTGGCTTTCTTTGCAAATAATTTCATCATTGTTTTTCCAGCAATCTCGTATGAACTTGAACCAGGTTATGCAGAAGCTGTACGCACAGGCGGTACAAACTCTTTAAGGAAATAAGGACTTAATAAACCCGTTTCAGGATTCAAGAGACGCTCTTTGTAGTATTCCATATACGCGGTCGTATCATGATCATTTGGATGAAAGCTTGGACGCAGATATTCCAGAATATGCATAAAGCTACTTCCGAATACGCCACGTTCGCTACCAAATAACAGTGCAGTACTTTCGACAATATCTTTCATATAACGTGGATTAACCAAATTGCTCGGTTTACGTATAAATGGCATCAGATAACCACCCAGTGAAACACCGCCTAAAATCGTCAAGCTGGCCAACAGGAAACCTGTGATCCGTAGCCAGTAATCACCTGACAATTCCAGGAACACATCATAGGCAATATCTTTATGCTCTGACTCTTCCAGCATGTGCCACATCCACATGGCCCGTTGTCTTTCATCTTGTGACCCTAGCAAATACTCTTCATGCTGCATCATAAATTCAGCTAATACAGCCGTATAATGCTCAATACCAGCCATCAACGATAATTGTAAAGACTGTGGTAGTTTATAGATGCCATAATCAAAAACCTTGCCAGCAATGGCACGTAGCAATTCGACCGGATAGCCATTTTCTTTCAGCACTTCATCATTAAATTGATTATGGATTTTTGAATGAATCGCCTCTTGCCCAATCAGTGAGGTAAGTCTTTGTTTCAAGACAGGATCTTCAATAAAATCACGGTGATGACGTGCTGTTTCGATTACCACATCTTCACCAAAGGTCAAGAAAATAGACAAGGCATGAAAGTAAGATGTTGCAAGTTCTTTATTTAAGAAAAACCGCTCATCAAGTTCAGAAGGGTTAAACTTAAAATCAAAATGACGAATCGGAATCGGTGATTTACTCGCCAGATTTTGAATAATCCCTTGATATTTGGTACTGAATTTATCTGAAAAAACATGACGAAGAACTTGAGCGACCATATCTCGATCCCCTAAAACTGCATTACAACTTAAAAGGCTTAGCCAATTTGTATATCTCTACATACAGCGACTGGATAAGAGGGTTTATTTGCATAGTGCATGACGGCAATGTAGGCAACAAGAACCAAACTGCTCATCACACGCTGAGCTTTTTTGCCAACTCAGCAGGCAATGACTTACCTGCTGTGCCTGCTTTATTGCGCATTAAGCGGCCTGAACTTTAGGCGTAAACTCTTTTACAAAGAACGGATATAAGGCACCACCCTCTGAAAGAAGTTTCTTTTCGTAATATTCGAAATACGCAGATGCATCGTGATCGTTGGGATGGAAATCAGTACGTAAATAATCGAAGATTCGGCCTTGCGTACTTCCAAAAACACCATCTTTAGGACTAAAAATCAGCTTCACGCCACGACGTGCATCTTTCCAGAATTTTGCTGTCAGCATTTCTTGTGGCCTACGTAACACCGGCACCAATGTAGCTGAAAATGGAATCAGACCGAGAATGGTAAAGTACGCGAGGAAGAAACCTGAAATACGCAATGCATAGTTGCCATTCAAGGTTTGATACACATCGTAGGCGACATCTTTATGCTCAGATTCTTCCAGCATATGCCACATCCACAAAGCACGGGTTTTGGCATCATCGGAGAAATAAAAATTCTGCTCATGCGCCATCATGTATTCTGCTAACACCGCGGTAAAATGCTCGATTCCGGCCATCAGCGAAAGTTTTAGCGGTTGTGGAAATTTCAGGAAGATATATTCAAAGAATTGCTCGCCCAGAAAACGGTACAGTTTTACCGGATAATCAAGCTCAACAATTGCATCATTAAATTCATTATGTAATTTTGAATGAATCGCCTCTTGTCCAATCAACGAGGTAACACGTTGTTTTAAAATTGGATCTTTCAACTGATCACGATGATGGCGTGCTGTTTCAATCACCAGATCTTCGCCATAAGTTAAAAAGACTGACAGGGTGGCGAAAAAAATTGTGGCAAACTGATTATTCATATAGAAGGATAAATCAACTTCCTTCCCTTCAAATCCGATTGCCAAATGACGAATTGGAATCGTTTTTTTACTCGCAAAATCAATTTGCTCAGTGATGGGATTGGATTTAAACAAGCTTAAACCTTTTCTTAATGTGTTGCTAATCATGGCTACACCTATCTGGTTACTTGAGCGTCATTTGCCCTTTTACATTCTTTTCGTCTGGTTCATCTCTTTTCAACATTCCCAACTGCTCGGGAAGTGTGAAAAAATATTCGGGAGATTTTTTTAAACCTGATCCTGGTACAAAACAACTGTAAACCGATCTTATGTTCGGATTCAATTCGGGTATTTTTAATCATTATTTATCGAAAATTCGCACAGCATTATCAAAGATAAATTTGCACTAATAAGATTATTAGTTTTTATAAAATTATTATTTTTAATTTAAATATTAATAACTTAAATAAAATATATAAATTAATTTTTTCTAAAAAATGTATACCCATTTTTTAAAAATAATAATTCATTACAGCCTAACCAATAAATATTAAAAAGTCGTAATTTTATTTGTTCGGATTAGAGGGCTGGCTCTTTCATGCTATTCCAGCTCATGTTAATCTGACGTTATGTTCGGATTTTAATAATAATACTTTATGGCTACACGTAAACCCCGTCAGTCTCGTTCCAAAGTGACTGTCGATACGATTATTGAAGCAGGTTTTATTGCAGTTGCCACTAACGGTACCAGCGGCACCACCACACGACACATTGCCGACATTGCAGGTGTCAGCGTCGGTTCACTGTATGAATATTTCAAGAATAAAGAAGAAATCTATGATGCCATGGCCAAAACCTTTGTCAAAGAGGTTCTGGATATGGTCAAAGAGCTGACGCCTATCATTATCGAGCAAGAGCTGGAACCTTTATTCGAGATGATTTTTTATACTTTCCGGGATCTGCTCACCCGTGATGATGACCGTTATCTGATTTGCCTGCGCTATGCGACAGAGCTCAAATACGAAAAATATATCGGCCAGATCGAGATGGCGTTGATGGAAGTGCTAATGAAATACATGATTCGGCATCCGCGCTATTTAAAAGTGAACAATCTTAGTGTGACAGCGTATATCAGCATTAATAGCAGTATCTTTAATGTGGCACGCCACCTGATCTTGCCGAATCCACAAATCAGCTTTGATGAAATGGTCAAAGGTTTAAGTACCATGATTATTAGCTATATTGAAGCAGAACTGGCAAAAGCAGGAAATTAAAAGCCAGCTTTCGCTGGCTTAGTTTAACTTTAGAATGGTCTTGCACCCGCCAAACTAACACGTTTCAATAAACGACGTTGCTCGGCAGGAAAGGCTGTACGCGAATGTAAGGTCAGTTGGTTATCCCAATAGACAATATCTCCAATTTCCCACTGATGTTCATAACGATATTGTGGTTGCACAATGTGCGCTCTTAAGCGTTCAATCAATGCAGCACCTTTTTTGTCGTCGTAGCCCACAACCTCAACTTCTGTCTGTGCATCCAGATAAATACCACGGCGACCACTCTCAGAATGCGTACGCACCAATGGATGGGGAAATGCAGCGCCTAATACAGGTTGATCAGAGAAGCGATATTTGGGAATCGGGCTTTTATCCTTTAAGCGTAAAAATGGATTATAAGTAATCAGTTGCAGCCCCTCGATTTCATCTTTGGTTTCCTGATCAAGGTCTTCATAGGCCTGTACCGTATTATACCAACTGGTTGCGCCGCCATCTTTTGGCAGTTCAATTGCGTAAAGCAAGGATCCACTAGAAGGCTGTGGCGTCCAGTGATGGTCACTATGCGGGGTGAGTTCGCCATGACCGGTATAATCACCTTCTCCAACCGCATTGGATACGGGCACGATATCAGGTGGTGCATTGGTATCGTTGCGCGTTGCCAATACAGGTACATCTGTTGGCGGACGGAAAATACCGCCAAAATAACTCGCAAAGGCCAGTAGGTCATTGTCTTCTAGATCTTGCGCCTTGAAAACCAGAATTAAATGTTCATGCAATGCTTTTTTCAGCTTAAGAATCACTTCTCCACTTTGTGGCTTGCTGGCATCTAATCCAGTCACAATCGCTCCCAATGCGCCTTCGATTGGTGTGATTTGCACAGTATCTAAACTATGTTTCTTGTATTCATGCCAACGCGGTGCATTTTCGATCGCGGCTGAAAGCTGTGTGAGTACGGTCATTTTGTTTCCTATAGATCATTCATTATATTTTTCAAAGCATCGAGCTTTATTCATGATTCCCCAATCACAAAAATTAGTGATTCAGTTAAATATATGCAAACCGTGAAATATAAGAACCAATATTTTTATATTAATTTATTTATTTTTATGATGATAAAATTCAGCTTACCTGGGATTACCAAGCAAACTGAAACTGATTAAAATCGTTAACAACAGGGATAACTAAATGATCTTCGACTGCATGACTAAAATCAGTCAAAATATCATTTCTAATCGCAGCAAGTCGGACATCTTCACGAACACGTGGGTGTGGCAAATGAACAGGAACAATCCGCTTGATTCGACCTGGATTCGGTTGCATCACCACAACACGATCACCGAGGAAAACAGCCTCTTCCACATCATGCGTCACGATAATCATGGTAATTTTTTCGGTTTGCCAAATCCGTTGCAACTCCTTTTGTAGATTGGCGCGAGTCAGTGCATCCAATGCGCCAAAAGGTTCATCTAGCAACAATATTTTGGGTCGATTAATCAGACTTCGCGCAATCGCAACCCGTTGACTCATACCCCCTGAAAGCTGTGCGGGATAAGCGTCTTTAAACTTAGTCAAACCGACCAATTCAATATGCTCATCAATCAACTGATTTTGTTCAGCGACCGTTAATTTACGATTTAACAATGCAACCCGAATGTTATCTTGTACATTCAACCAAGGAAATAATCGATGATCTTGAAAGACAATGCCTCGCTCTAGACTGGTACCTTGAATCGGTTGTCCATCGACTAGAATCTTACCTTCAAATTGATCATCCAAACCGACCAGTAAACGTAATAAAGTTGATTTTCCACAGCCACTACTGCCAACGATACTGACAAATTCCCCCGATTTAATCTCCAAAGAAATATCATCCAATACAGTTAAGGCATGCTCTTGATAGTGTCCATACGATTTATTGAGATGATTAATTTTTACTGAACCAACATTTAATAATGTCATTTTAGCCCCCTAAAATAGAAATCAAAAATATAATAAGATCAATCTTTACTATATTTTTGATATGACTTTCTATAGTTTTGCCAAAGCAACTTCTGTAGACTTAATTAAAACAATGACTTCACTACCTAATTCTAAATTTAGATTTTTAACTGATCGTGTAGTAATCACTGAAGTAAAAACTCCCGCAGGTGTTTCTACATCTACCTCAGAAACTACACTTCCTTCAATAATTTCTTTAACCACACCACGAAATTGATTACGCACATTAATTTGAGGAATACTCATCTTTCACCACTTTGCATCTGTTTATTAAATTGTGTACCCCCATATTAGGAAAATTACGAATATTTAAAACTATTATTTTTGAATATTTTTCGATTAAAAAATTATATTTATTTTCAATCATTGATTATTATTTTTTTAGCAAAGTGATTTCCGATCAATAAAAAGGTGAACTTATGTCACCTAATTATTTAATATAATTAACCCAATAATTCTTCCAACATAATATTGACTACTTTATCGTTTCCCACTAAGCCATATTTGACCAATCGTGCACGCACAATGTTACGACTAATCCCTAAAAGCTTTGCTGTTTGCACCTGATTGCGATGGCAATATTCATAAGCGATACGAATCGTGGCTTCCTCAATCAAGCGATCAAGATTTTCATTTTTCAAGGCATGGGAGGACTCAAATAAATTCAGAAGCGCATGCTGCAACATTTGTTTAGGCAATAAATCTGTTCGTGGAATGGTTTGCGTACTTTTTTCCAAGTCAGAAATTTGCCGTAAATTCAGGCTACTGGACAAGGAGGCAAAGCAAAAATCTGTAGGTTGAATTTGATGATTCTTACAGACCAATAAAGCATGATGAATGGCATTTTCCAATTCTCGAATATTACCAGGATAGCCATAGGTCAATAATTTCTGAACTGCGCTTGGGCTCAGTGTCGCAATGGGATAACCCAAACGCTTGCAGTATTGGGCAATAAAAAAATTAGCCAACGGCAAAATATCGCCCGGACGTTCGGCCAATGGTGAAACCTTAAGCAGTGCCACATTCAGTCTATAAAATAAATCTTCTCTAAACTTGCCTGCTTGAACTGCCTCATCCAGATGGACATTGGTTGCAGCAATGACACGGACGTTCAGCTTAATTGGCTTGAGTGAACCGACGCGAACAATCTCACGCTCTTGCAAAACCCGTAATAATTTCACCTGCATCGCAGGAGATAAATCACCGACTTCATCCAAGAATAAAGTACCGTGATTGGCCGCTTCAAACCAACCCGCCTTGCTATTGATTGCACCAGTAAATGCACCTTTTTCATGTCCGAAAAGTTCACTTTCCGCCAATGATTCTGTAAACGCACCACAATTTACTGCCACAAAAGGACCTCGACTACGCTGGCTCATCATATGTACCTGACGGGCAACCAGTTCTTTCCCCGTCCCAGTATTGCCAATAATCAGGACGCTGGCCTCACTAGGTGCAATCTGTTCGATACGATCCAGTAAATCTCTTGATTTTTGATCTTCAAAAACCATTGCTGTGGCACGCTCAGTTCGCGTTAAAGTCTGATTTTGTGGATAAGTAATGAATGACATGCATTTACTTCCCTATTGTTCTAAAAGAGAAGTTATCTTGCATGACTATTTGCTTAAATAGAAATCAGTAATTCACCTTTGTTATTTCTATTTATTAAAATAGAAATAAACGCCAGTTAATCAAACCACAAAGATGATTTAATTTTGACTATATTCATTATATTGATTGCTATATATCTTTTTATAATCAATCTGATTTTGTTTTAACTGACCCTCTTCAATTAAATTATCTACCCATATTTTAAAATCATCATTTTTAAATTTTCCAGCAGTGCTTGGAATTCCCCACTGTGTCCAATATTTTAACATGGCATTATTTTCAGGACGTTTACGCTTTGCTAAAATCTGCTCGAAGCGTGCAATCACCTGATCTCTCGGTTGTTGTCTAGACCATTCAATCGCTTTGGCAATGCCTGTGACCACTTTACGTGTGGTATTCGGATGTTCAGCTATATAGCGATTTGCCATGACATAAGTTCCAGTTGTCAGATCGCCAACGAGATCATAATCACGATAAAGACGACGTACACCACCCCGTTCGATTGATGGGCCTGTCAATGGTGCTAAATCCACATGACCATTTCTTAGTGCTTGCTCTGAAGAACCTGGTGGCAAGACCACAAGCGTGACCTGATTGATTTCCTCAGGGCTGAGTCCTGCTTTTTTTAAGTACGTCTTGAGCATATATTCCACTTGTGCGCCCAGAATATTGGTGCCGACCTTTTTACCAATTAAGTCTCTGGCTGACTGAATAGGACTATTTTCAAGGACATAATAGCCAGCAAAAGGATCATCGAAAGTACCATAGGCAGCAATCACAACAGTGCCGGGTACGCCACTGGCGACCATTTTCACGGCGGAACCTGCAAAACTTGGACTACTAATATCACTATCACCGGACAAAGCAGATTGAATGCCCTGCGGCCCGCCTGTAGAAACACCCTGATAGCTCAATTTAATTGGCGCAAGATAACCCAAATCTTCGGCCAGTTCTAAGGGAGTAACGATGCCTGGCGAACCGAGGTATTTAAATTCTAAAGATTCCAGTCCATCCACTGTGTCCAGTCTCGATTCTTGTTTCACACATCCCAACAAGATCAGCGACATTGTCACCATACAACTCAGATCAAATAAATGCTTTCCCCAGCCTTGCTTAAACATGTCAATCTACTCCTGACTAGCGTTCGATTTTCCAAGCGGTCAAACGCTTTTCGATCGCAAGCAGACTGTAGTTAAACAGCAAGCCAATGGTGGTAATACTAATAATGCCAAAGAACATTTCGGGAATCTGAAAGTTATATTGTGCATAGTTAATCAAATAACCCAGACCTGCTTTTGCTCCAACCATTTCAGCAGCAATTAGCATCAATACTGAAAAAGACCCTGCCAAACGCACCCCCACAAAAATCGTTGGAATCGCTGCGGGTAAAATCACTTTACGAAAGAGTTGAATTGAGCTCAGTCCCATGGTTCGTGCAGACTTGATCAACAATGGATCGACATTACGAACACCACTAATCGTGTTCAGCAAAATTGGCCATGTGCAGGCATAGGTCACCAATGCAATTTTCGAACTTTCACCAATCCCAAGAAAAAGAATAAACACAGGCAATAAAGCTAAGGCAGCCGTGTTGCGGAACACTTCTAATAAAGGACTCAAAAACTCGGAAAAGCGTGTGTACCAACCAATCGCCAAACCTAAAGGAATCGCGACAATGATCGCAAAAATAAAACCACTGAGAGAACGGATCAAACTGGCCTGCAAATGCGTCAATAGTTGTCCATTTTGAATCAAGCCCCAACCACTGAGCAACACGGTAGAAAATGCTGGCAAGAAAGCGGAATCGACCAAACCAATCCGCGGTACGATTTCCCAGATGGCTAAAAAGAGTAAAATCGCGGCTGATCGTTTAAAACTTGTAGATAGCCAGCTTAGGTTGAGATCAGACCTAAAGGAACTCATCTTTGGCGGAGAAGAAATTGAACTGGACTGGATTGTTTTTGGAAACGTTAATGTCTCTTTTGTACTCGACATAATCACCTCTACTTCTTGTTAATCTTTAAAATACATTGTGCTTAAGCAACCAACTGCTTCTGTTTTTCCTGCTCTTGGGCTTTTAATACTTCTTCACGTAACAAGCTCCAGATCTGATGACGCAGTTGGCTGAATTCTGGGCTGGAACGTACATCCTCCTGATCGCTTCGTAGCTCAGCAGGAACTTCAATCACCTGTTTGATTCGCCCTGGACGTGAGGTCATGATGGCAATGCGCTGCCCCAAATAAATGGCTTCATCAATACTATGGGTGATAAAAATGATGGTTTTCTGGGTCTGTTGCCAGATTTTGACCAATTCCGCCTGTAAGGTTTCACGGGTCTGTGCATCGAGTGCAGCAAAAGGTTCATCCATCAATAGGATGTCTGGGTCATAGGCCAGACTCCGTGCAATTGCGACTCGCTGTTTCATGCCACCTGAAAGTTCATTGGGATAATGATGTTCAAACTCCGCAAGCCCCACTAAATTTAAGAAGTACTTTGCCGTTTGATACCGCTGTTGTTTCTCAACACCTTTTGCATCCAAGCCAAACTCTATGTTTTCTAGGGCCGTTAACCACGGAAATAAAGCATATTGCTGAAAGACGATACCGCGATCCAACCCCGGTTTTTTAATCGCATGCCCATCAATAGTGATTTGGCCTGAGCTTGGTATGGTTAAACCAGCCAGAAGATCCAGCAAGGTTGATTTGCCGCATCCACTCGGACCAACAATGGCGACAAACTCACCCGCCTTGACGTCTAAAGACAGATTTTCAACCGCTACAAAATCTTCTGCTTGGACTTTTGCTCCTTTGACTTTTTTGGCAGCAAAAGACTTATAAACATTTTCAATTTTTAATTTTGTACTCATTGGCTATGCTCCTTACTGCGCTGATCGTCAGCTAGATTTTTATTTTCACTTGCGTAGGGATTAAATTGGTTGGTGAATAAAGTATCTGCCTTGACCTGATTGGGTTTGAAGTCACCACGTTTTTCAAAGAGGTCAATCCAGCGTTGATATTGTGCTGCGTTTAACAACCCACCTTGGCTTACCACACCATAGCTGCGCCAGTACTGCATCAATACATCGCTTTCATTGCGTTTTCTTTTTTCAATAATGCTTTTAAAGCGGGCCAAGACTTGTTCTCGTGGCGTTTGTTTAGTCCACTCCACAGCTTTGGCAACACCTGTGACAAATTGCTTGACCACTTCTGGATGCTGCTGAATAAATTTCTCGGTAAAGACATAGCTGCCTGCGGTAAAACTGCCATACAGATCCGTATCTGAGACCAGTTTTCTTAGACCACCGCGTTCTAAGGCCTTGTCTTGGAAAATAGAAACCAGTGCGGCAGCATCTACCTGCCCAGCACGTAAAGCTTGTTCGGTATTGGTAGGCGGCAATACCACGAATTCAACCTGATTGATTTCATCATTACTTAAACCTTGGCGAGCTAAATAGTCTTTTAAGACAAATTCGTAATGTGCACCCAAAGTGTTTACTGCCACTTTTTTGCCAATCAAATCACGCGCTGAATGAATCTGACTATTATTCGGGACGTAATAGCCGACCCAGCTTTTATCGTCACTGCCATAAGAGGCAATCACTGCTTTGATCTTAATCCCTGCCGCAGCAAGCTTAATGATTGCACCGTCAAAAGCAGTTGCCACATCTACATCGCCCGTAGTTAATGCTTGTAAGTCCTGCGGCCCACCTTGCACACTCCCCACATATTTCAACTTTAAATCACCTAAATAACCCAAGTCTTCAGCCAGTTCTGGTAATGACACCACACTGGTCAAGGATTGATAGCGGAGTTCATGGACCTGATTGGCTGGAGTGTCAGCTTGTTTACTACATGCAATAAGACTGAGCGCCATTAAACTTAATACACTGAGCTGCCCAAGCGCTTTAAAACGACGTTTGAAAAACTGCCGAAAATTCTGTTGTTTCATTTTATTATTCTCCTAACGTCGCCAAACCAAAATACGACGCTCAGCTAAATTAGCTAAGCTATTCCACGCCACACCGATAAAACCAATCACGATTAAACCAAATACAATCAGACCAACATCTAAAGCAGCCCGTCCACGAATCACAATATTGCCCAGTCCAACACCATAGTTAGCCAACAGGAACTCTGCCCCGATGGTCGCCACCCAAGCGAAAATCAAACCCAGTTGTAAACCCAGAAAGATTTGACTGGCTGCCGCAGGTAAAATCAGTCTGCTCAAGGTCTGCCAAGCATTGAATTGATAGACTTTGGCAACTTCGTATTGATGCAATGGAATTTGTCTTACCCCATCGATGGTATGTAAGGCCACGGGATAAAAGACGGAAAGCACGATAAATAAGATTTTTGCACTATTGCCATAATCCAAAAAGGTGGTGATTAACGGTAACCAAGCAAACAAAGAAATTTGCCGCAACACATTAAAACTAGGTAAAAATAAATAATTGGCCCAGCGTGAGACGCCCACGACAATGCCAAAAGTAATGGCTAGAATGCTGCCCAAGACAAAACCCGTCAGATCACGGAACAAGCTTGCACCGAGACCTGTCCAAAACTCTTGCTGCTGAAATTGTTGAATTGCAATCTGCACCACCTCAAATGGTGCTGGAATGAGTTTAGGATTGACCCAATTCAACTTCGATGCGATCGCCCAAAACATAATGAAAGCAATCGGGAGCACCAAGCCGTAAACGTTTAAATAACTTAAATTAAATCTTGGTTTTGATGTAGACCTAATAGACATATTCAATCCCCCTTTAAAATGCACTGCGTTGCCAATGGCTAAACCAGCGTTCAACCCAGCCCAAGATATGATCTAAAACAAAACCAACAATCCCGATCACAATGACAGCCATAAAAATAATGTCGGGTTGGATCAGTTGCCGTCCCCATACGATGAGGTAACCAATCCCTTCACTACTGGCTAACAGTTCGACAAAAACCAGTGACAGCCACGCTTGCATAATCCCTTGGCGTAAACCACTAACAATATTTGGCAAAGCAGAAGGCAAAATGACACGGCGAAATCGCTGCCACGCACTAAAGCGATACACCTGCGAGACTTCTAATAAATGCGGAGGCACATTCAAAACACTGCGATAGGTCGCAACGAGCACAGGAACAAATACCGCCAGTGAAATCGCTGCAATTTTTAGGCTTTCATCGATGCCCAAAAAAATCATTAGTAATGGAATCCAGCCAATCACTGGAAATTGCGCAATCAGATTAAAAGTTGGATAAATAAACTTGTGTGCGATACGTGATAATCCAATCAGGAAACCCAAGAACAACCCGACGCTGCCCCCGACCAAGACACTCCAAGCAACCCGTTTTAAGCTGATCCATAAATTATCCTGTAACTCATGCGTATCTATGAGCTCCAAGGTGGTTTGCCAAACCAAGGCAGGACTTGGCAAAATTTGTTCAGGTAACCATTGCTTCTGAAAAGCATAATGCCAAACCGCCAATGCAATCGCAGGTAAAACCAAAGCCAATACAATACGAACTGCCCATATGCCGATTTGCTTGAAATAAGGGGCTAAATTGATTCGCTGCCATGTGTGTTCATTTTCTAATTGAGTTTCGATACTACTCATTTTATTGACCCTCTATTTCTGAATACATTTCAATCTCTACAGGCTGTGCTGTAAAAACTTGCGTAAGTTGCTGAGAAAAACCGATCAGCCCGCCAAATAAAACTGCTGAAATAAGGAACATCGACTGTAAACCCCAGTAGTGACCTAACCAGCCTCCTACAATACTTCCCAATAACGCCCCTGCAGGTCCTGCCATCGCGGTTAATCCAGACACCTTTGCCATTCCCAAGCGCTCACCCACATTGGCAAACATGGTAAAATTGACGATATGCAGCATCGCGAGACCCAAGCCCAGAATCACAGCACCCACCCAAAGCAGCACGGAAATTTTAGGTATGCCCAGCATCACAGATGCCACCGCAACAAAAGCAAAACCCGTTTGATAAAAGCGCTTTATTCCCCATCGTGTCAGCAAAGCTCCCGTCGTAAATAAGGCTATGACAAACACAGCTCCCTGTAGCGTCACCAAACTGGCAGCAATCGTTTCACTCAAACCAAAATCCTTGATTGCAATAACAATAATAAAAAAGCCGTAGTACGCCATCACCGCATTACTCGCCATTTCAATCAAACTGGTGCGGCGTAAAGCCTGATCTTGCTTTAATAAAACCAATTGCTTGGCAATTACAGCAAGGCTAAATGCCCCGTCCCGCTCTGCCTGATTAATTTCAGTTGGGCCTGCGCCAAAGGCCAAGGGTGCAAACAATATCGGTAAAACAAAAAGTCCAGCAATCCACCAAAACGCACCTGAGAATCCCACCGCACTTACCAAGCTCACTGCCAATAAAGGGCCAACCAGAAAGAACCCCATCATATGTGTGCCTCTAAACCATCCCGCCCGAGCCGCACCTATGCTTTTTAAATGCTGCATATAGACTGTATTGAGTGAAACAAACCGCATCGGCATGCATAACCCAACCAAGAAAGTAGCTAAAATCAGAGACCAAACCGCTGGATAAAATGGCACCGTGACATACACCACCGCTGCGAGAAAACTTCCTAATACAAACATTGTCTTAGGTCCATAGCGTTGTACTAACAAGCCAATTGGCAATCCGATCAACAAAATACCTAAACTCTGTACTGCGGCAATCAGTCCCATTTCAAATTCATTTGCGGCTAACTGCACTGCATATAAAGAAGTGACGATTTTCGCAATCCCAATGCCCAAGCCTGCACACAATGCCAAGCCAATAAAGCCCAATACAAAGTGCCCTTGACCCAATTCAACCTGAGCAACCGATTCCTGACGCATAGGTCATTCCTAAAATGATGAACAAATAAACTAGCTAGCCAAAGGCATACATGCCCTTGGCCTAACCCAAATCACAATTACTTTTTACGGTTGCCATTTACATCAAATTTTGGCCAGAAGTTTTCTAGTTTGAGTTCTTGAATCGCGGTATTCAGATATTTCGGTTCAATCCAAGAATCCACATCCACTGGACGGCGAATCAGTCTGTAATCAATTGATTGCTGAACCGATTTCTTTAAAGAATTCACCGCATAATCATCAAAATATGGTGAGTTACGGTCTTTCAGCGAGTAATCATCCCAGTCTTTTTTATAGTCTAGGTAAGGCACACCACTTTGAGCCCAGAGCTTATATTGGGTATCACGATTCTTTTCATCGGAGCTCCACACGTTATCTTTAATAAACGTGGTCACAACGCGTTGCACAATTTGTGGGTATTTCTTCTCAAAATCTTCGCTGACCCATGCCACCAATGGGCCATTCAGATTTGGATCTTTACGTACTTCTAAAATACGCTTTGCCACACCACGTGCTTCTAATGTCCATGGACTGGTAATCAAACCATCAATATCACCTGTAGACAGTGAGGTTTGAGCTGAATAAAAGTCCTGACTAATCACACGGAAATCTTTTTCAGTAAAACCATATTTCCGTAATAAGCGACCGAGGATTAACTGTTGGTTAGTCCCTTTAAACACAGAAATGGTTTTGCCTTTTAAATCCGCCAGGCTTTTCGCACCTGAATCTGATGGCACTGCAAAATACACAGGTCCAAAACGCCCAGTCACAAATAAAAGTTTGGATTTCAAACCCGTTGAACGTCCAACAATCGAAGGTAGATCACCATGCCCGATACCAAAATCAACCTTTTTATTGGCTAAAGCTTCATTTAGCGCGGGTCCCGCACCCGGGAAAAATGACCATTTCACCTTGATGCCATCTTTGGCAAATTCTTTTTCCAAAATGCCGCGTAGATTGGCACTGGCATAAGCACTCCCCCCAACTTTGGGTTTTCCGCCTACGCCTGCACCGGGAACCCCCAGTCGAATTTCGGTGGGGTTGGTTTCAGCAAAAACTGTGAAACTGGTAGCAACCAGCAAACCTGCCGCTACCCCGATAAATAAATGTTTGGTCAAAAATTTCATTGTGTCATTACTCATATTGGAAAATTAAAAGGTGTATTGGAATTGCGCTTGTACTTCCGAAAAGTCTTTTTGCGCAGCTGTCTCGTGGTCATAGCTCCAGCGATTCAGCCCTAATTGGAATTTGGTGGTTTGGGCGAAGAAGAAATTTAGACCTAAGGTATGAATATCGACTTTGCCTAGACCATGACCTGCAATGCCAACGACATCTCCACCTTTGTTCGGGTTGTAACTGTCATAGCGATAGAAGCTCTGAATGGATTTCGGCCAGAAGTCATCAAACTTCGCGACGGATTTCACACTGTTATAAAATTGATCGCCAAAGGTATAAAATAGCGTTGCGGTATGCCCTTCAGACTTTACTTCTGAGGTTGAACCTGTCGCAGTTGCATAATCACTGAGTCCTTTGACATATTCATAAGTCACGCCAAACGGTGCATGGTTATAGTAGATATCGAAGCCCAGACGATCATTGCGACCGTTACCATCGAGAACATTGCTGCCTGCGATGACGTTTTTACTGCCTTTGAGATACGAAGCACCAAATTTCAACTCACGGAACCAGCTGGCATAATCAACAGGTAAAGTGAAAGCCACCCGTCCGATATAATCTTTCTTGTCATTGTCATCGACTTTATTGGTGCCATTGCCATTGACCACACCCAAAGCATACTCAAATAACGGTGCTCGATAGTTTGATGAATAATCAACAAAGGGTTTTACATCACCACGAACTATCAGACCGGTCTGGCGATTGAATAGGCCCAATTGCGCCAGTCCTGTTGCAACATTAATGGTTGGTCGTAAATCCTCTGGAGATTGTGGGTCTAAGCCAAAGGGAATCAATTGTTGCCCCAGCGTCACGTTTAAACGTGGGACTTCAGGGCCACCATTGGTTGAAGTAAAGTTATAGCGCAAAAAAGCATCAGCCAAGTTCAAATCACTGGCACTGCCTGCTGTACCCGTACGCTTGCCGTAGCTAAAAGACAATTGGTAATCTAAGTTTTTACCTTCCTTATAATCTCGATATAAATTTCCTCGTACGCCAAATAAAGCCGTAGGGATATCAAACGTATTACGACGTGGTGTAACAGGTGCAGGATTCCCAGCAGAGGTATCTTGACTTTGTGTTTGTGCGCGAACTTGTACCGTGCCATACAAGGTTGTATCTCGGGTTGATTTCACCGAAGTACGCTCATATTGGCGTGATTGATCATATTTATAGTTTTCTAAATCACTTCGGAAACCCGCCAGCTCACTTTGAGTAGCAAAACTATGCTCCGTACTTTCTTCCTGAGACTCTGCCGATGCATCGTCTTGGGCTGCAAGTTGCGTTGTCTCACTCAGCTCCGTTGACGCTTGCTTCTTTTGCTTTAATGCATTGACCTGCTGCTGTAGAGCAGTCAATTGCGCCTGTAATTGCGCTAACGTGGTATCAATATCTTCTGCTGCTTGAGCTGTGCCGCTTCCCAACAGTGTTGCAATGCTCAAAGCAATCGATAAAGAGAGATAATGTTTTTTCACCAATAAAACCCCTAAAACTAAAACCATAAAATTTGAGTAAAAAAATCCTGTGTGTGACTGAATAAGCAATCACACCGAAAAAGATTCGAACTAAATGAATTAAAAAATGAGAGAGAAATTAACTTTCCATACAACAACACAACATCTTCATCCTGTGCTCCTCAGCCTGCATAAAATCAATCTTTGATTTATATACTTTGATCTTTGCAAGCAGCATGCCAACTATTAAACAATTGTTTTATATTAATATTTATAAAAACACACCTGCTTCTCTCTGTTGAAGCACTGTTGATTTTCCAACACCCTGCTTATACCAAAACAGCACATTTCAAGTTTTCTATTTCTTATTTTTTGATATACAGACTCAGTGGCTTTGTTCTGAAAATAAAAAAGACAGTTGGATTGACTCAACTGTCTTGAACAAAACGAAAATTAAATTGTAGGAGATGATCTATGCCTTAAGGTGCAGGATTAGGATGGGTTTGATGGATTTGCTCAATTCCCTGAATGACCTCATCAGCTAACTGTAGGTCAATACTCTCAATATTGGTTTTGAGCTGATTGAGATTGGTCGCCCCAATAATATTACTGGTGACAAAACGGCGACTGTTCACATAAGCCAAAGCCAATTGGGCAGGATCTAAATCATATTGTTTAGCCAAGGCCACATAACGACGAATTGCATCTTCAGAGGCTTGACCTTTATACCGCGCAAAGCGTTCCCATAAGGTTAAACGTGCGCCGGCTGGTTGTGCACCATCTAAGTATTTACCAGTCAAAGCACCAAAAGCCAAAGGTGAATAAGCCAATAATCCCACCTGCTCACGGATCGCAATTTCAGCATTGCCAATTTCAAAACTACGGTTCAATAAGTTATATGGATTTTGGATAGAAACGACCCGCGCTAAGCCCAATGATTCGGAATACTTTAAAAACTGACTCACGCCCCATGGTGTTTCATTGGATAAACCAATATGTCGGATCTTTCCTGCTTGGATCAGATCAGACAAAACGGTCAAGGTTTCTAAAATTGGCACCGTGTCTTCATTTTCGACATGGGTATAGCCCAATTCACCAAAATGATTGGTACTGCGATCAGGCCAATGAAGCTGATATAGATCAACATAGTCCGTCTGTAAACGTTTCAGACTATCATGTAACGCAGTTTCAATATTGGCTCGGTCTAACTTGGTTTGACCTGAACGAAAATGCGAGGCTTGGGTTAATTTCCCTGAACGACCTACCACTTTGGTTGCAATCAATATTTGGTCTCGTTTCTGTGACTGCTTTAACCATGTGCCAATATATTGTTCAGTTAAGCCTTGGGTCTCTGGTTTCGGTGGTACGGGGTACATTTCAGCCGTATCAATCAGATTTACGCCATGCTCCACTGCATAATCCAACTGCACATGCGCTTCGGATTCAGAATTCTGCTCACCCCAAGTCATGGTACCTAGGGCGATAACACTAACATCAATATCAGTTTGACCTAATTTTCTATATTGCATTTTTCACTCAATTCAATTGTGATGACACAAGAGTGACGCTTAAAAGTCACCCTTGTTACTTTGATTCATGATTTAGTTTTAACATGATTTTAACTGGCTTTGTTTTTTTCAGCCTGTCGAGCAAGGACATATTGATTTTCTGGACGTGCCAAACCTAGGTTTTCACGTAAGGTCGTTCCTTCATATTCGGTACGGAACAGGCCACGACGTTGTAGTTCTGGCACAATCAATTCAACAAAATCGTTTAACCCAGCAGGTGTACTTGGCGGCAAAATATTAAAACCATCCGCGGCTTCATTTTCAAACCATTGTTGTAATTGATCGACAATCTGCTCAGGTGTACCGATCAATTGCCAATGTCCACGTGCACCCGCTACCCATTCATACAACTGGCGGATACTGAAATTATTTTTCTTGGCAATATCTGCAATTAGAGCAGGACGACTCACCATGCCTTGGCCTTCACCCAATTCTGGGAATGGACCATCCAAATCATAGTCTGAAAAATCAAAGCCGCCACTTAATCCACTCAACAACGCAAGCCCCGCTTCTGGGTGAATCAAATCCGTAAGCTGTTGGTATTTGGCACGCGCTTCTTCTTCAGTACGACCCACAAAGGCAGAAACGCCCGGTAAAATTAAAAGCTCATCGGCTGAACGCCCATATTTGGCCAGACGACTTTTTACATCACGATAAAATTCTTGTGCATCTTCCAGCTTTTGATTGGCGGTAAAAATGACTTCGGCATAACGCGCTGCTAGATCACGTCCTGGCCCCGACTGTCCCGCTTGTACAATCACAGGATAACCTTGTGGTGTACGCGGCACATTCAAGGCACCTTTTACCGCATAGTATTTACCTTTGTGATTCGGATTATGAACTTTCTCTGGATCATAAAACACACCTGATGCCTTATCATGAATAAAAGCATCATCTTCCCAGCTGTCCCACAGTTTTTTAATCAGATCGACATATTCCTGCGCGCGCTCATAACGCTCTGCATGTGGGATCTGTTGCTCATAACCAAAATTGGCCGCAGCGGCTTCCGAAGCAGAAGTCACCACATTCCACCCTGCTCGACCATGGCTGAGATGGTCCAAAGAAGCAAACTTACGCGCCAATAAATACGGTTCTTCATAGGTAGTCGATGCCGTTGCAATAAATCCAATATGTTTGGTCACCGTTGATAACGCCGCGAATAGCGTGACAGGTTCAAAGCCTGCTACTTTATCACTAAAGCCTGTTTTCTCGGCTTGCCCGAAATTAACTGCGAGGCCATCTGCCAAAAAATAAGCATCAAATAAGCCTTTTTCAGCAAGTTGTACCTGCTCTTTAATAAAATCAAAATCCACTGCTTTGGTCGGTTGCGATTCAGGATGTCGCCATGCAGCGACATGTTGTCCAGTAGCTGGAATAAATGCACCTAATCGAATTTTTCTACTCATGTTCTGCTCCAAATTTGTTGTTAAACACAATTTATCTTTCACTGTGGTTAATACAAATTGAATGCCATATTTTTTATTTATAAATATCAATCAATTAAAAATTATTAATTTTATCAATGTTTCAGCAACAGCACGATTCTGTTGAGGGGGTGGTGCTAAATCAACACCTCTTCTTTTATTCATAGCAGATCTTTATGAGCATAGTCGAACACTAACAATCGGCTAAATCACTTAGATTAAACGTGAACAGGCAGATAAATCGTAAACACACTATTGTGATTCGGGTTGCTATATTCGATTGCACCTTTATGCGCAATGACAATCGCATGTACAACCGCCAAACCTAAGCCAGTCCCACCAAACTCTTTATTTCTAGACTGTTCCAATCTAAAGAAAGGATTGAATAAATCCTGTTGATATTCTTCAACAATACCTGGGCCTTCATCCTCGATTTGTAAGATCCATTCATCCGAGACTTGCTTTGAGGAAATTTTTAATGTGCCTGCATTGGCATAGCGAATTGCATTTTCAATCAAGGCAATCAGAACCTGCTCGATACGCCGACGATCACAATTTATAAATGTGGCGCTGACCTCCAATACAGGAATAAGTTGCGCTTTTGCCAAGCGATCTTCGAACAGTTTTAAAACTTTCTCCGCATGCAATTTAAAATCAATCTTTTCATAATTTAATCTCAGCTGCTGATTTTCCACCAAACTGAGTGTCCGCAGGTCTTCAACCAAATGTGATAAGCCTTCTACCTGATTGAGTAGGCTTTTAAATAATGCTTCGTCAGGTTGGAATACCCCATCTAAAACGCCTTGTAAACGCCCCTGCAAAATCGTGATTGGTGTTCTCAATTCATGTGCAATTGCGGCATTCCAGACCTGTGCATTTTCAACCGAGCTTTCTAGTTGCTGCGCCATATGATTAAAATTCTGCATCAACTCAGCTATTTCAGTGGAATGAATTTGACGGTCATCTGCCCGTGCGGAAAGATCACCTTGACTAATTTTTTTTGCTGCATCCGCCAAGAAATTAATCGGCTTAATAAAACGCTGGGCCAAATGCATCCCAATAATAATGGAAATGACACCCCCACAAAAAATCACTGTAGATAGCCAAATCCAGTCGACAAAATGAAATTCGGTCCAATCTTCCTGCAAGGAACTTAAAGTGATCCAACCCACATCAATCGCATAGTTATAAATAAAATAGCCAAGCAAAATAGAAAACAACGTCACACTTAAGTTGACAATACTTAAGGCAATAAATAGCTGCTTGCTAATCCCCGATTTATTTCTCATGCCGACTTTCCCGGTTCACCCGCTTTGTTGCTGTGTCATGATACGCTGATTTTTTTAGTGATTTACACACTTTTTCCACACTTTAAAGATCATTCCTCCTCAAACCTTTCCAAAAATAGCAGAGTCAAAATTTTATTGATGTGACCCAAATGCTTAAATCAAAACTCAATCTACGAAAGAAAATAGGCTTCTTTCTTTTGGCAATTGTAGGAGTTTACTGGATTGCCTTTCCGATTGTCCCTTTTCTGGATATTCCGCACAAAGCACTGGTCATGACCACAATGGCAATTGGTGGTGAAATCCTGTTATTGATCGTTATTGCACTATTAGGCAAAGAATATTGGGACAGAATCAAGACTGGATTTAAACGACTGTTTTCATCGTTTAAATCGCATAAGAAGAAATCTGATGATTTGAATTAAAAAAACCGTACACAATCAAAATATGCTCACTGCGCAGGGTGGTCCAGTCTATAGCCGACTCCGCGCACATTGATCAGCATATTTTGCAAACCTTGTTCTTCCAGTTTCTTCCTTAATTTACTGACATGACTGTCCACCGTCCGTTCCAGCGCATCGCTGTCAGGCAAGCAATGATTCATCAGTTCCCCGCGGGTAAAGACTTTATAGGGCTGATCGATCATCAGCAGCAAGATCTTATACTCGGTCAAGGTGAGATTGAGCATGATTTTTTTATCCTGCTGACGGATATAGACGCTGTGTAAATCCGAGTGAATCTCAATATTCTTATAAAGCAGATTTCTATTTTGTGCCTGCTGATTTTGTTGAGCCCTTCTCAGCACGGCTTGCACACGTGCCACCACCTCATTCGGATTGAACGGTTTGACCACAAAATCATCTGCACCAATGCGCAGGGCCATGACTTTATCAATATCCTGATCCAATGCGGTCAGCATAATGACGGGCGTTTGGGCTTTCTGGCGGATTTTGCTCAGCACTTCCCAGCCATTGAGCTCAGGTAATTTAATATCCAGCAAGATCAGGTCAATCGGCTGCGATGCATGGATTTCAATGGCTTGCTTGCCATTCATGGCGCGGAGTACGTGCATACCTTCGCGTTTTAAGTAATGCTCAATAATATCGCCAATATCATACTCATCTTCTACGACGAGAATCTGCTTATCACGGCAATCAAAAGAAAATGAGGCTTCAAACATGAATCAGTCATCGGATAATTTCAATCTCTTTCAATGATACGCCGATTTATCTCCGGATCTCCACACTTTTTCCACACTTCACCGATGGTCGTTACACACAGCGCGAAAATAATAGCAGCATCAAAAACTCCCAAGGTTTGGACAGCATGCAAAAGCAGCTCTTACTTCCATTATTTTTATCCATCGGACTTGTACTGCAAGGTTGTGGTTCCGAGCAGGCAAAACCCGCTGAAACACCGCCTGCCAAAGTCAGCATTTTAAATATCCAACCGCAATCGGTGAGCTTTAGCGAGAACCTGCCGGCACGTGTCCAGGCGTTCCGGACGGCAGAAATCCGTCCTCAGGTGGGCGGCATTATTGAAAAAGTCTTGTTCCGACAAGGCAGTGAAGTCAAAGCAGGACAAGCACTTTATAAAATTAATGCCGAAACCTTTCAGGCCGATGTAAACAACAACAAAGCCTCGCTGAACAAGGCCGAAGCTGAGGTCACACGTTTAAAAGTGCAGCTGGAACGCTATGAACAGTTATTGCCAAGCAACGCGATCAGTAAGCAGGAAGTCAGTAACGCCCAAGCTGAATACCGTCAGGCCTTGGCTGATGTCGCCCAGATGAAAGCGCTCCTCACCCGTCAGAATCTGAACCTACAATATGCCACAGTGCGTGCCCCGATTTCGGGACGTATTGGTCAATCTTTTGTGACCGAAGGTGCATTGGTCAGCCAAGGTGATGCCAATACCATGGCAACCGTACAGCAGATTGACAAGGTGTATGTCGATGTAAAACAGTCGATTGGTGAATACGAACGTTTGCAGGCCGCGCTACAAAGTGGCGAGTTGTCTGCCAATAATGAAAAAACTGTACGTATCTCCAATAGCCACGGACAAGCATATAACGTCACGGCGAAAATGCTATTTGAAGACATCAATGTGGATCCTGAAACCGGAGATGTGACCATCCGGATCGAGGTTCAGAATCCTGAAAGAAAATTGCTACCCGGCATGTATGTCCGTGTCAATATTGACCGTGCTTCTATCCCGCAAGCATTATTAATCCCGGCACAAGCGTTACAACGCAATATCAATGGTGAACCGCAAGTCTATGTACTTAATAACAAAGGTGCAGCAGAGATACGCCCAATTGAACTGGGACAACCCTATGACCAGTTTTATATCGCCAATAAAGGTTTAAAAGCCGGTGATAAAGTAATTGTAGAAGGTATTGACCGTATCCAGCCGAATCAAAAACTTGAGATTAGCAACTGGACAGTCCCAGCAGCACAGGGAGCTCAATGATGATGTCACAATTCTTCATTCGCCGTCCTGTATTTGCATGGGTGATTGCGATTTTTATTATATTGTTTGGGCTCCTGAGTATTCCGAAACTCCCGATTGCCCGCTTTCCAAGCGTGGCGCCGCCTCAGGTCAATATTAGTGCCACTTATCCGGGTGCAACACCCAAGACCATCAATGACAGTGTGGTCACCCTGATTGAGCGGGAATTATCCGGCGTAAAGAACCTGCTGTATTACAGCTCAACCACAGATACCTCGGGTACCGCAGAGATTTCGGCGACCTTTAAACCCGGTACAGATGTTGAAATGGCACAGGTGGATGTTCAGAACAAGATCAAGGCCGTTGAAGCACGTCTTCCCCAAGTGGTTCGCCAACAGGGTTTACAGGTCGAAGCCTCTTCATCAGGCTTCCTGATGCTGGTCGGAATCAACTCACCCAAAGGACAATATTCAGAAGTTGACCTGAGTGATTATCTGGTCCGTAACGTGGTGGAAGAACTGAAACGCGTTGAAGGCGTGGGTAAGGTTCAATCCTTCGGTGCTGAAAAAGCCATGCGTATTTGGGTTGACCCAAACAAACTGGTGTCTTATGGTCTGTCCATCAGTGATGTCAACAATGCGATTCGCGAGAACAATGTCGAGATTGCCCCTGGCCGACTCGGTGATCTCCCTGCGTTAAAAGGCCAATTGATTACCGTGCCCTTGTCTGCTGAAGGCCAGCTCGGTGACGTTGAACAATTTAAGAATATCAGTCTTAAAAGTAAAACCAGCGGCAGTGTCATCAGACTGTCGGATGTTGCCAAGGTAGAGATGGGATCGCAGGCCTATAACTTTGCAATTTTAGAAAATGGTCAACCCGCAACAGCGGCTGCAATCCAGCTCAGTCCGGGTGCCAATGCAGTGAAAACAGCCGAAGGGGTCAGAGCCAAGATTGAAGAATTAAAACTCAACCTGCCTGAAGGCATGCAGTTCAGTATTCCTTATGACACGGCGCCTTTTGTTAAAATTTCAATCGAAAAAGTGATTCATACCTTACTGGAAGCCATGGTACTGGTTTTCATCGTGATGTATCTGTTCTTGCACAATGTGCGTTATACCCTGATTCCGGCAATTGTTGCCCCCATTGCCCTGCTGGGTACCTTTGCAGTCATGCTCATGGCTGGCTTCTCGATTAACGTACTGACCATGTTTGGTATGGTGTTGGCCATTGGTATTATTGTCGATGATGCAATTGTGGTAGTGGAAAACGTCGAACGGATCATGGCAACTGAAGGGCTTCCACCCAAAGAAGCCACATCCAAGGCCATGAAGGAAATCACCAGTCCGATTATCGGGATTACCCTGGTCTTGGCTGCAGTATTCTTGCCCATGGCCTTTGCCAGTGGTTCGGTCGGCATCATCTATCAACAATTTACCCTGACCATGTCCGTATCGATTCTGTTCTCGGCATTATTGGCATTGATCCTGACCCCTGCGCTCTGTGCCACCATCCTGAAACCGATTGATGGGCATCATCAAAAGAAAGGTTTCTTTGCCTGGTTTGACCGTAGCTTCGATAAAGTCACCAAGAAGTATGAATTGATCCTGCTGAAAGTGATCAAGCATAGTCTTCCAATGATGGCGATCTTTGTGGTCATTACCGGTCTTACCTTTGCAGGCATGAAGTACTGGCCAACTGCCTTTATGCCAGAAGAAGATCAGGGCTGGTTTCTGACCACCTTCCAGTTACCTTCCGATGCCACAGCTGAAAGAACCCGAGCTGTAGTCAACGAATTTGAAAACAGTTTGAAAGACAACCCGAACGTGGAAAGCAATACCACCATTATGGGTTGGGGCTTTAGTGGCGCAGGCCAAAACGTGGGAATGGCGTTTACCACACTCAAAGATTTTAAAGAGCGGACTTCAAGTGCCAGCGAAATGACCAACGGCGTCAATGAAACCATGGCACACAGTAAAGAAGGTGCAACCATGGCGGTGCTTCCACCGGCTATTGATGAGTTGGGGACTTTTGCCGGTTTCAGCTTACGCTTACAAGACCGTGCCAACTTGGGTATGCCTGCACTTTTAGCTGCACAAGACCAGCTCATGGAAATGGCGGCAAAAAATAAAAAGTTCTATATGGTCTGGAATGAAGGCTTACCACAGGGCGACAATATTTCTTTAAAAATTGACCGTGCAAAATTGAATGTTCTCGGTGTGAAGTTCTCCGATGTTTCCGACATCATTTCAACGTCAATGGGATCAATGTATATCAATGACTTCCCCAATCAGGGACGTATGCAACAAGTGATTGTACAGGTTGAAGCCAAATCACGGATGCAATTAAAAGATATTTTAAACCTGAAAGTGATGGGCTCAAATGGACAGTTGGTATCTCTCTCTGAAGTGGTCACACCACAATGGAATAAAGCACCACAGCAATATAACCGCTATAACGGTCGTCCATCGTTGAGTATTGCCGGTATTCCGAACTTTGATACCTCATCGGGCGATGCCATGCGTGAAATGGAAAACCTGATTGCCAAATTACCGAAAGGCATTGGCTATGAATGGACCGGTATATCCTTACAGGAAAAGCAATCTGAATCTCAGATGGCATTCTTGCTGGCCCTCTCCATGCTGGTGGTATTTCTGGTACTTGCAGCACTTTATGAAAGTTGGGCCATTCCGCTTTCAGTGATGCTGGTGGTGCCTTTGGGTATCTTTGGTGCCGTGATTGCGATCATGTCCCGCGGACTGATGAACGATGTGTTCTTTAAAATTGGCCTGATTACCATTATTGGTTTATCCGCCAAGAACGCCATTTTGATCGTCGAATTTGCCAAGATGCTGAAAGAAGAAGGCTTGAGTTTAATTGAGGCCACAGTTGCCGCAGCCAAACTGCGTTTACGTCCGATTTTGATGACATCACTGGCCTTTACCTGTGGGGTGATTCCCTTGGTGATCGCTTCAGGGGCAAGTTCAGAAACCCAACATGCCTTAGGTACAGGTGTATTTGGCGGCATGATTTCCGCGACGATTCTGGCGATCTTCTTTGTACCCGTGTTCTTCATTTTTATTCTGGGCGCAGTTGAAAAGCTATTTTCTCCGAAACAGAAAAATCCATCTTAAATAACATTTAGCAGAGGGAATCAACGGATTGCCTCTGACTCCTCCTCTGTATTTATCCTCATCTTATTTGGAGAAGACCATGTCTAAAGCGACTGTCTTATCTCGTGGCTTACTAGTGTCTACGCTTTCGATTGCCCTAACGGCATGTATGAATCTGCAGGCACCCCAACCTGTAATTCAATCCGATATTCCACAAAATTTTTCTCAAACCACAACTGGAAATTCAATTGCCAATCAGGGTTATCAACAATTTTTTTCTGATTCACGTTTGTTACAAGTGATTGAAATCAGTTTAAATCATAACCGTGATTTACGTACTGCAACACTTAATATTCAGCGTGCGCAACAGCAATATCAGATCAGTAAAAATGAGCAGCTGTCTACCATTGGAGCAAATGGTAGTGCGGTACGACAGGTGAATCCATCTGTAAATCCAAACAATCCCTATTCAACTTTTCAAGTCGGACTAGGGATGACGGCTTATGAGCTGGATTTTTGGGGCCGTGTACAAAGTTTAAAAGATGCAGCACTGAATCATTACCTTGCCACCCAGAGTGCCAGAGATGCGACTCAGATTAGTCTGGTGAGTCAAGTCAGCCAAGCTTGGTTGAATTATGCCTTTGCCCAGGCCAATTTAAATCTTGCAGAGCAGACCTTAAAAGCCCAGCTTGATTCCTTTAACCTCAACAAAAAACGTTTTGATGTCGGAATTGATAGTGAAGTTCCGTTACGACAGGCACAGATATCGGTTGAAACAGCTCGTAATGATGTCGCGACGTATAAGACGCAGGTTGCACAGGCACAAAACTTACTGAACCTATTGGCTGGTCAAACGCTTCCTCAAAATCTTCTGCCCTATCAAGCCGTAAAAACCATTAGTGCTGAAAGTCGCTTTGCAACAGGCTTAAGCAGTGACTTACTGAATAACCGTCCGGACCTAAAAGCTGCTGAATATCAACTCCGTGCTGCTGGAGCAAATATCAGTGCAGCCAAAGCACGTATGTTCCCGACCATTAGCCTGACAGGTTCAGCCGGATATGCATCGACAGATCTCAAAGATTTATTTAAATCAGGAGGTTTCTCTTGGTCAGTTGGACCAAGTATTGATCTTCCAATCTTTGACTGGGGAACGCGTAAAGCCAATATTAAAATTTTAGAAACTGAGCAAAAAATTGCTGTTTCCGACTATGAAAAAGCCATTCAATCCGCTTTTCGTGAAGTGAATGATGCTCTTGCCGCCCGTGCTCATATTGATGAGCGTTTGAGTGCACAACGCCGTTTGGTTGCTGCAACTGAGACCACCTATAAATTATCCACGGCTCGCTTTAGAGCAGGCATTGACAGTTATCTGACCGTGCTGGATGCGCAACGTTCTGCTTATGCCGCCCAACAAGGCTTACTGATGCTGGAACAAACCAAGTTGAATAACCAGATCGAGCTCTATAAAGCCTTAGGCGGCGGATTGTCTCAACCAGCAGCGTAGATTTCCACTTTTTTGCACTCGATCTTTAGTTAAGGTATCTCACTTTTTTGTCTGAAATGAACAACCTGATGTTAACTAGAGATCGATTCTCGTAAATTGCGATATTGCTTTGGGGTCTGATTTGTCCAACGCTTAAATGCACGGGTGAAATGGGTAACATCAGAGTAGCCTAACTTCTCTGAAATAAAGGAAATACTATATTCATGATGATTCAGTAATTTTTTAGCATATCGCTCTCGGACTTGATCCATGAGCATCTGAAAAGTGGTTCCCTCTTTTGCCAATTGACGCTGTAACGTTCGCTCAGTCAGATGCAGCTTATCTGCAACCTCTTTCATTTTGAAAAAACCTTCCACCTCATCAAAAAGCAATTCACGCACCAAAGCCGTGAGTGGATGTTTCTCACCTCGTTTAGCCACCAACTTATTCAAATCATGTTTACATTGTTCTCGTGCCAAACGTGCAGCTAAAGGATCCGCCATAATCAGCGGCAGTGCCAAGTAACTTTCAGGGAAAATCAGTCGGTTATGGTCTTGATTAAAACTGATCTCACAAGGCAATAACTCTTGAACTTGCGCTAAAAATACAGGTTCAACATAATTCAGTTCGGCCTTAATCTTTAATTTAGTTCCAGTGATGGCATTCGACATCTGCGCAAAACCCACCATCAAAAAGGTCATGCCGACAATCCCCATCTTAAAATTTGTCATCGGCTGGTCTAAATAAAGTGAAGCCAGCCCATTTTCAACTTCAAGACGCGGTTTTAATGCAGGACAACGCAGACCAATAAACTGCTCCATGACATTCAGTGCTTCACCAAGATTTTGTGAAACCATGGCGGCCAGACCAACTGAGCCATGGCATGACACGGTCATTTGTAATCCGAGATAAACGCCCAACGCAGGTTCATGGGTGAGTTCAACCGCTCGATTCAATAAATTATTGAAAATATCGAAATCTAAATACCAAAACGGTTCTGAAAGTTGCTCGACGCCAACGCCACTTCCTTCCAGTAATTGCTCTGCAGAAATATTTAATTTTTGTACTACATCCGCCATCAGACTGACGTAGGTTCCAGGTAAAGATGGATTCACAAGCGTTATCTCATCAATGTTTTATACAGAATGTCGTAAAATGGTCAAAACTGTCATTTCAAGAACTATGACACATATCGGTGATTCGGCATAGTACCAACAACAAAATTGTCGCATTTTTATCCAGCTCGATTCTGGATACTAATTGAAGGAAGTTGGTGAAATATGAAAGCTCTGGTTACCGGTGGTGCTGGTTTTATTGGTTCGCATATTGTACGAACACTGCTCAATCAAAATTATGAAGTTCGCGTATTACATCTGCCTCAGGAAAAACTAAGCAATCTTGAGGGGCTGGATGTTGAACTGATTGCAGGCGATATTACCGACCCAATCAAAATGGATAAAGCTGTTGAAGGCTGTGATTTAGTCTTTCATACCGCTGCGATCTACGCCTTATGGCTGCCAAAACCAGAGTTGATGCGCAAGGTCAATGTGGAAGGCACGCGTATTGTGCTCAATGCCGCGAAAAAAGCCGGGATTAAACGGGTGGTTTATACCAGTACAGGTGCATGTTTTGCAGGCCAACCCAAAGGCATTCAGGCCACAGAACAAAGCCCTTTTGCTTTAGGTGCAACAGGTGATGCTTATGTATTGACCAAATTTGAAGCACACCAAATCGTCTTACAGTTTGCAGCAGGCGGTCTAGATGTGGTGATCGTTTGTCCAACAGGGCCAATTGGTCCCCAAGATATCGCGCCAACGCCAACAGGAAAATTACTGTTAACGATTGCCCAGATGCCAGCGCTCGCTGTGCCAGCTGCGATCAACAATATGATTGATGTCAGAGATGTTGCCAAAGGCCATGTGCTGGCTGCAGAAAAAGGCCTAGCAGGTGAAACCTATATTCTGGGAAATAGAGATCTGGATGGTGTTGCCATGGCGAAAACTGTTCATCATTTATTGGGCATTTGGCGACCGGTGATCACCATTCCCCACCTGATTGAAGGTGTTTCCTCCCAACTAGCAGGACATGCCGCGTTATGGGTGACCCAGCATATTACCCATAAAGCACCGTTGGTCACCCCATCAGCAGCAAAAATCGGGCAATTAGGCACCTCTTTTAATTGCGCCAAAGCGGTACAGGAATTGGGTTTACCACAAACTCCTGTCGAGATTGCTGTCCGAGATGCACTGCAATGGTTTGCTGCCAATGGTTATATCCAGTCCCGCAGCTTAATCAAAAAAATTGAAGCGATTTCAATCTGAGCCAAACAGACAGGAGTCGAACGATGAATAAGTTTATTGATCATCAGATTATTGCCCGTAAAGTACATTTTGATTTTTCCCAAACACCTCGCCATTGGGTTCCCGATGATGTATTGGCCACTCATGTACTCAACAGCATGCATGTGTTATTGCCTGCTGTTGAGCACTGGTTCTGTCGTCTTGCCAATAAAACCTTGCCCTATGTCAACGACAAAAATCTGAAAGCCGATATCCGTGGATTTATTGCTCAGGAAGCAGCCCATGCCAATGCACACAAGGGCGCTGAAATTTATTTCCAGACCCATGGTATCGACCCGACACCTTTTAAACATTTTTTAGAGTGGATGTTTAAAGATGGTTTTATGGGCGATACCCCCTTTGGAATTTATGGACCTTTTAAACGCTATTCGAAACAGTGGCTTGCCTTTCGTATGGGCATCATTGCCGGTTTGGAACATTATTTTTGCTTCTTCGGCACTTGGGTGCTAGATGCCGAAGGTCTCGAACATGCCGACCCTGCGATGCTGGATATTGTACGTTGGCATGGTGCCGAAGAAGTTGAACATCGTACTGTTGGTTATGATGCTTATCGTGCACTGGCTGGTGATCATCTCAAAGGCTATTTAGGTCGTCAGCTCAGTATGAGCTTCGCCTTTATTGCAATGGTCGGGTTCTGGTTAGGTGCATCTGTCTATCTGTGTAAGTTGGACAATACCCCTGAAGCAAAACGAATTTCCCGCAAGAATCCATTGGCGTTGATCTGGGCGTTTCAGCAAACCGCAAAGCAGAAAAAAAGCCTCCCCGATCTAGTGATGATTCTGACCGCACTGAAAGGCTGGAGTAAATTTAACTATCATCCGGAACATGATGGTGATGTGAAAAAGGCGCTGGCTTATATCGCTAATTCCCCTGCTGCCCAACAAGTTGCCGAAGCCTATGCTCAAGCGCTTGCAGCCAAAATGAATCGCTGAGGCCGTTATGAAAAGTGATCAACTCATTCTGCAACGTGACGGATTAAGCTTGCAGGCCAATCTGTATGGTCACCCTGATCATCCTCTAGTGGTGTTGCTACATGGCTTTCCAGATACACCGCATTGCTGGGACAAGCTTTACCCGATCCTGGTCGATGCAGGCTATCAAGTTCTCATCCCTTGGTTACGGGGTTATACACTCGATTCAGTAAGCAGCAATGCTCACTATGGCTTGGCCTCTGCAACTGCTGACTTAAAAGCTTGGTTAGAAATACTTGGTGCTCAAAAATTTCATCTGGTGGGACATGACTGGGGAGCAGCCATCGCCATGTGCTATGCCAATCAATATACGGCCTCGCTGTATAGTATGAGCTTGCTGGCCGTTCCTCCGATTCCTGCCATGCAGAATATTTTGACCAATTTAAAATATTTTCCAAAGCAACTCTATTTATCTTCTTATATGTTGCTGATGCAATCGCATTTTGCCACAACCTTGCTATCGCAAAATCAGGCTGAGTTTGTTGCAAAAATCTGGAGAAAATGGTCACCCACATGGCAATTTACACAAGCAGATTTTGCAGCCACGCGTGAGGCTTTTAGCCAGCCGCAAATCGCATGGGCAGCCACGCGCTACTACCGTAGCTTATTTGCAGTTCATCATCCTATCAACTTAAAGGCCAACCGAGATTTACTCTGCCCAATCCAGCTTCCCACATTGGCTTTGGCTGGATTAGATGATGGCTGCATGAGTATTCCATTACATCGAGCTTTGGCCCAATCCAGACATTTTCCTCAAGGCTTACGCAGTATTCATTTACCCAATTGTGGGCATTTCTTACAGGCAGAGCAACCGCAGCGTGTTGCTGAGTTACTGCTTGAGCATTTTCAACAGACCGCCGTCTAAATACTAATTTGAACCTTTTTGTTTAGGTATATATCTATTTCATACCAGGATTTTCCAATGAATAAAGCAGTTAAACCATCCAAACCCACCCAACTGGTTGATGTATTGATTATTGGTGCAGGACCCTCTGGACTGAGTACCTGTATAAAGTTAAAGGAGCAAGGCATTCACAATGTCGTGATTCTGGATATGGCCAACCGTATTGGGGGTACATGGGCACTGAATGATTACCCAAGCCTGTTTTGTGATGTTCCAAGTGAAATGTATTCGCTGGGCTTTGCACCCAATCCTAATTGGTCACGCACATATGCCCCTCAGGCTGAAATTCGCCAATATTTAGAAGATGTGGCACATCAGTTTAATATTGTTTCCCAGATTCAGTTGAGCACTGAAGTGACCGAAGCCCGATGGGACAAAGGATTGAATCGCTGGATAATCAGCACAGCGGATGGTAAAAGCTACAGTGCGAAATTTTTTGTTCCGGCAACGGGCTTCATTGGTGAAGCCAAAATGCCCAGCTTTCCAGGACAAGAGCAATTCAAAGGCACCATGTTTCATTCCGGCAAATGGAACCACGAATACGATTTAACAGGTAAACGTGTTGCCGTGATCGGTAGCGGTGCATCAGCAATTCAATTCTTACCCGCAATTCAGCCAAAAGTTGGGCATTTATACAGTTTTCAACGTACCCCATCTTGGGTACTACCTAAACCTGATTTTGCTGTACCAAATATTGTGAAAACGGTTTTCAAAAAAGCACCATTGTTAGAGAAAATCATTCGTGAAGGCGCTTTGTGGAGTTTAGAGCCCTCACTTCCTGTATTTATGAACATCAAGATCATGGAAAAGCTGCAAGCTCTGGGTAAACTCAATATCAATCTGAATATCAAAGACCCTGAAATGCGTCAAGCAGTTACTCCTACACATACCTTGGGATGCAAACGCCCGATGTTTTCCAATAACTGGTATGCTGCGCTGGTGAAACCCAATGTATCTGTGCTGTTCCAAGGCCTTTCACATATCACTGAGCGAGGTGTTGTCGGTGAAGATGGCAAAGAAATTCAGGTAGATGCGATTATTTTTGGTACAGGTTATGCGGTCGCTGAGCCTGCGATTTATAAAATAATTAAAGGGGTTGAAGGTCGCAGCCTGAGTGATACATGGCAACGTCAACCACGCGCCTACATGGGGATGTCGATTTATGGTTTTCCGAATATGTTTATGATGCTCGGTCCTAATTCGCAAAATACAGTCGGCTCAGTGATGTGGACGGCAGAACAACAATCCGTCTATATTTCCAAAGCCATTAAACTCATGCAACAACGGCGTATCGATTACATTGAAGTGAAAGAATCCGTGCAAAAACAATTTAATGCCCGCATCGATAAACGTCTGGCGAAAATGCCCGTCAGAGCTGATATCTGTAAGAGTTATTATTTAGATGACGCCGGTCGTAATCATATCATCTGGCCTGAATTTGGTTTTGTGATTAAACACAAACTGCACCATGTGAATCTGAAGGACTACCGTATCGAAAGTAAAGTGATTAAAGTAGTCGCCTAAGTCTGTTATCAGGGCTGACGTATGCAAGCGTCAGCCTTTATAGTAGATGGGTTTAAATGAGAAAATAATTACTTCACTATGTTCACACTTTCGATTACCCCAAGATTCTATGAAACCGATGCTTTCGGGCATATCAACAATACCGTGATCACTGGCTGGTTTGAAACCGCACGCGAACCTGTTTTCCGTCTGTTTAACCCGGGTATGGAAATTAAAAATCTGCCTTTGATTCTGGCGCGTGTTGAAGTCGATTTTGTTGCCCAGATCTATTACGGTGCTGACATCGAAATCAAAACATGGATCGAGCATATCGGTAACTCTTCATTCGTAGTTGCCCATGAAGCTTGGCAAAATGATCATTGCGTTGCCCGTGGCAAGGCTGTTCAGGTGTATTTTGATTTCAGCACACAAAAATCAGGGCGTATTCCTGATCAATTCCGTGAACAGTTACAACAATATCTGATAAGCCCATAAAACATTTACCGCTGAAATAAGCTGATTTATTTCAGCGGATTCAACTTATTCGCCTAAATCTTCGAGAAAATCAAAGGTCGGGACAAAGAACAAGCTGCCTGAAACAGGTGTACTGAAATCCAGTAAGCGGTCGACATGTCCGGTTTCTTTACCCAAGAACATATTTTCAAGCATGGTTTTGGTGATATTAAAAGAGCGTGAATAGCCTATAAAGAAAGTGCCATATTCCCCTTCAGTTGGATTGGAAAATGGCATATTGGCTCTTAAAATTTTAAGTTCGTTGCCGTCCGCATCATGGGCCTTACTCGCGACATTATGTGCACTTTGCGGTTTGACATCATCACCAAGTTCAACATCGTCATATTTCTTTCGACCAATCACTTTTTCCTGTTCTTCGGTGCTTAGACCCTTCCACATTTCCATGTTATGTAGGTACTTTTGAATAAACACATAACTGCCACCTAGGAACTCGGTATCTTCTGAACCGACATAAGCAATCTCTTTGGCAATTTCATGCTCAGGATTTTCAGTCCCATCTACAAAACCAATAATCGCGCGACCATCAAAGTATCTAAAACCTTTGGTCTCGCTAATTGGATAGGTATCCTCTTTGAGTTGCTCATGCAAAATTGAGGCAAGTTCATAGCAAATCGCCATCTGGTTGGCACGGATATGAAAGAATAAATCGCCTGTTGTCGCTACCGCGGTATGTCTTGGCCCTTTGATCTCTTGAAATGGTGCCAGCTCTTTCGGTTTATTTAAATCAGGGAACAGCAAATCCCAGGCATTTGAACCAATTCCCACCGAAGCACTGAAATTACTATTCGGAAAACGATTGGTCAGACTGCGGACCAATGCGGAAAAATTAGCAAGGAAATCAATTACACCGGAATGATCTGGATTGGTATTGATGCCAAGTACGATAAATAAAGCATTTTCACCTGAAAGATTATTAATTACAGGCTGAGGTCTTAAAGGTATATTCATAATATCGGGGAATAAAAAAACTTAATGTTGATATCCTACACATTTTTTTAGATTTATTCTGTATATAACACAAAGCTCTCACCCCGACAAAAACTAGCCAAGCTAAGGTTTAATTGCTTGGCCATTTCAATCGCCATACTGGTTGGCGCAGAAATGGTCGCCAATAAGGCAATATTGTATTGTGCGCATTTGCGAATCAGCTCATAACTGGCGCGACTGGTCATCACCACAAAGCCCTCGGCAACATTCAGTTTTTGCTCAGCCAAATGACCAAGTAGTTTATCCAAGGCATTATGCCTGCCGACATCTTCAAAGAGTGCCACGATTTGCCCTTGGACCACCCATGCCGCAGCATGCGCGCCACCAGTGAGTTCAGTAATTTTTTGTCGGGCTTTCAGTTGAGCAATGGCATTTGGAATTTGCTTGAGCCACAAGGACGAAACCTTGCTGCTCACCAATGGCAGATCAGCATAAAATTGCTTTAAGCTTTCAATCCCGCACAAACCGCAGCCAGTCCGACCCACCATCATTCGGCGATGTTGCTTAAGCGCCATAAATGCACGAGAAGAAATCGTCATATCGACCTCAACCCCTAATGCATTGTGACGAATTTCAAGCGAATACAACTCGTTTAGACTGTGCAATATTCCTTCCGAGAGACTAAAACCCTTGGCAAATACCTCAAGGTCTGACGGCGTTGCCATCATCACGGCATGCGAGATGCCATTATAAATCAGCGCTACAGGATACTCCTGAACAATATAATCCATTTCATTTTCAGAATGATCCTGATGGAAACGATGCACTGGCACCGTTTCATAGCCGCGTGTTTTGGTATCCACAATTGACCTCTTAACTTCAGTGCAACTAGACGCCACCGACGCGCTCATTGGCGTGTTCAGGATCGACTGCAACCGCCAAGTTAAAATGCTCAGGCGCCTGACCTGCATGCAGGATTACAGGGATACTTTTTGATGCTGGAATTTTGGCATATTTATCATGACTGCCTAAGGCCACCAATGGATTGGTCTCTGGATAATAGGCGGCCAGACTGCCTTGTGGAATGTTATAAGGTACGATGCGGAAACTATGCACGACTCGTTTAACCCCATCCGAGAAGACACTTTCGATATCAACCCATTGATCAGCTACAAAGCCTGCTGCATCAATATCCGCCTGATTCATAAACAGTACACGGCGTTGCCCGAATACACCGCGATAACGGTCATCCAGGCCATATAAGGTAGTATTGTACTGGTCATGCGAACGTGTGGTCATCAAGGTATAGACCTGCTGCTCGCTATAGGCAGCAGCATACTGATTTTCTTTATCTTCATACACTTCGGACAATGGTGTAATCAAGAACTGTGCTTTGCCACTTGGGGTATTCCAGACATGCTGATTGGCTGGATGCTCTAAATGGAAACCACTCGGTTGATAAACCCGCTGGTTAAAATCATGGAATTCGTCAAATACCTCGGCAATCGAATCACGAATACGGTCATAACTTTCAATATACCAGCGCCATTTCACCTTACTGTCGGGTAACGCGGCTTCCGCCATACGCGCCACAATATCGGGTTCAGACAAGATATTTTCAGAGATCGGTGGATTACGCCCTGCCGAAAGATGCACGTTCGACATTGAATCTTCTACCGAAATCGCTTGAGGGCCATGCACCTGCATATCCACTTCAGTACGCCCCAGACATGGCAACATCAGGGCATCCTGACCACACACCAGATGGCTACGGTTCAGCTTGGTGGTAATGTTGACGGTTAAATTACAACGGCGTAAAGCTTCTTGGGTATAAGGTGTATCTGGTGTTGCGACCGCAAAGTTACCGCCCAGACCAATAAAGACTTTGACATCACCTTCATACATTGCCTTGATGGTATCGACCACGCCAAAACCATGTTTACGCGGCGATTTGATACCAAATACACGATCAATACTATCGAGTAGCTTATCACTTGGGTTTTCATTGATGCCCATGGTGCGGTCGCCTTGCACATTACTATGCCCACGCACTGGACACAGCCCCGAACCTGGTCGTCCGATATGTCCGCGTGCCAGCATCAGATTCGCCAGCATATGAATATTGGCAGTGCCGTGACGATGCTGGGTAATCCCCATGCCCCAACAGAAAATAGCCGTTTTTGCATCCAGATACATCTGGGCAATGGATTGTAAATGTTCAGGTGAAAGTCCTGTGTGCTTGTGAATTTCTGACCATCCAGTCCGGTCAATTTCCGCCAGCATCTCATCGAAACCGATGGTATTCATTTCAATGAAACTGCGGTCAAAAACGCTATGCTTCCCTTTGGCAAGGGCTTGTTTATCCCATTCCAGTAAATGCTTCATCACCCCGAACATCAGCGCGTAATCACCGCCAATTTTGGGCTGGAAGTAATAGCGACTGATCGGGGTACTGCCATTGGTCATCATTTCCAGAGGAGTTTGCGGATCTTGAAAGCGCTCCAAACCACGTTCTTTAATCGGATTAATCGCAACGATGTTACCTCCGCGTCTTGACACCTCTCTCAGGGTGGCAAGCATCCGCGGATGATTGGTGCCGGGGTTATGCCCAAAACTAAAGATGGCATCTGCCTGATCAAAGTCATCCAGAATAACCGTCCCTTTACCTAAGCCAATGGCATCTTTCAAGCCCACACTGGTGGTTTCATGACACATATTGGAACAGTCTGGAAAGTTATTGGTACCAAAGCTTCTGACGAACAGCTGATATAAAAAAGCCGCTTCATTACTGGCTCGTCCCGAGGTATAGAATGCCGCCTGGTCAGGATGGTCTAAAGCTTGTAAATGTTTGGCAATCAGCTGAAAGGCATCATCCCAAGAAATCGGTACATATTTATCCGTGACAGGATCATAGCGCATCGGGTCGGTTAAACGCCCTAAGTCTTCCAGATAGAAATCACTCTGTTCGGCTAACCAGCTGACCGTATGCTGAGCAAAAAACTCTGGTGTCACCGTTTTACTGGTGGCTTCAAAGGCAACGGCTTTGGCACCGTTCTCACAAAAGTTAAAGGCATGGGCATCTTTTTTCTCAGGCCATGCACAACCGGGACAATCAAAACCGGTCGGCTGATTGATATTGAGTAAAGTGATCGAACCTTTTTTGAGGATATCTTGGCGTTTAAGATTACGTGCCACACTCAACAATGCTCCCCATCCACCTGCGGGCTGGGTATATGGCTCAATTCTCGCATAGCCATTATTTTCTTGTTTATGAACCGTTTGTTCTGAATTATCCATTGCATCGCCCTCAGCTGAGCTATTTTCATTTCTTAATGAACTAGGATTATCATGAATCCAGTGATTTTTCTATTCCTGATTTGTCCCATTCTCTTAACATGAAACTTAAAATTTGAAACCATTGAATGTATAAATCAAAAAAAAGCTGACGAACAAATCCTTGCCAGTCAGCCACATAAACAGCTACATCAACTATTGACCAGTCTGGTTGGGATGCTGTGTCTGGGTCGAATTTTGCTTTTGTTGCGAAGGCATGTAATCAGGTTGATTGCTCACCGCCAAAAAGAAAAACACCAGAAATAAACAGCCGAGCAAAATACTGATACCCACTGCTAAATAGGGAAATTTGGATTGCTGTTGCGACATGAGGTCTGCTCCTATTCAAAGATTAAGAAATGTTTAACCTTGTTTATATCGTGGACAAAACTTTAAAACTGGCACCATTTTGAATCCGGGTCTGCATATATTCAGCATAGACCGACAACTTCTCGAAAATGTGTTCGGAATAAAACATATCTTCAATCAGATGCGCAGCCTGCTGTTCGGTAAACTGGCCAATATTTGCCACCAATCCGGCATTCAGACTGGAAAATAAGGTACAAATTCCTTTATGGAATTCATCTTTATTTTTAAACAACAGTTGGCGCATATTGATCATCTCATGATTCACTTGAGGTACATCCTGACCGCTATCAATCACCGTAATTCTGACCTGTAGATAATCTTGCAATATTTTGAGCTGATGCATATCGATCGGCAGATGAGTCACCAGAAAAATATGGGAAATATCTGTTCTGCACAGGGCTTTCACCAAACTCCGAAAAAGAAAATCCTGCTCATTTTTCGGATCATGTACCAGCTCAATATAGAGTCTCAGACTATCAAGCACTTCTTCGATCTTGAGATGAATGCTTTTCTCTGCCTGATAATACGGATTCAAAATGGATAACACTGATGTTGTAATCGGCGTGATATAGATCACCGGCTGATTTAAATTGGCAATAATAAATGGCGCAAACACATAAGCCAGATACCCTTCATTTTCTGCAATCGGGGCTTGGGCAATGTAGGTGACTTTTTCTTTAGAAAAATCTCTAAGCACCTTGCCTCTTAACAACGTTGCTTCAAGATTGACATATTCAAGTTGTAACTGTTCTTGTACTGATCGCGATGGTGCCTTGCCCTGAAAAAGCTGGGTCAATGCATTAAGCTCTGGGGTTATAAACATAATTAAACGCCATTCAGTCCGAAGTATTGTCATTTAAACGACTTACAATGCTTGATCATTATTTAACACACTGTATCGTTGTGTATGCTATTTTGAATGAGCATCTTGATACTGAATAGCTACAGAATTTTGCTAAAAAAATATAACAGATTACTTAGCTCAAGCTTATCTGTTATAAAAAAACAAGAAGAAATTGTACCTACTCATATACAGCAGAACACGGGATGATGGATAAAACTTAAAAGGCTTTTAAATCCTACCAGAACAGTCACAAGGTTCTATGTATTTTCAGTCGTTTAAGTCCGTTCTTTCACATTTTCCTAGCGACTGCTTTACTCGTCTGTTATAGGAGAGGATATATGGATCTCGGTTTTACTGCCTTAGAATTAGCCCGAATACAGTTCGCCTTTACTGTTTCATTTCACATTATCTTTCCTGCCACCTCGATTGGTCTGGCCTGTTTTCTGGCCATGCTGGAGTGGAAATGGCTTCGCACCCAAAATCCGATTTATAAGGATCTGTTCAAGTTCTGGATCAAGATCTTTGCAGTTGCCTTCGGTATGGGCGTGGTTTCCGGTGTGGTGATGAGCTATCAGTTCGGAACCAACTGGAGTGAATTTTCCCGAATCGCAGGGAGCGTAACCGGCCCCTTACTGACCTATGAAGTACTGAGTGCTTTCTTCCTCGAAGCGGGCTTCCTCGGCATCATGCTGTTCGGTTGGGGACGGGTCAGTCCCAAGGCACACTTTTTTGCCACCTTGATGGTTGCCATCGGCACCTGTATTTCCATGTTCTGGATCCTGTCCTCCAATAGCTGGATGCAAACCCCGCAAGGATTTAGCATTGAAAACGGGATCGTGATTCCTACCGACTGGTGGGCGATTGTTTTCAATCCATCCTTCCCTTATCGCTTGGCGCATATGGCGGCGGCGGCATTTTTAGTCTCGTCACTTCTCGTGGTGGGTACTGCTGCATGGCATTTAATTAAAGGCCGTCGCGATGAACTGGTCAAAAAATCATTTTCAATGGGCCTATGGATGGTTCTGGTCACGTCATGTCTGCAAGTGGTGATTGGTGACAATCATGGTTTAAATACCTTAAAGCATCAGCCCGCCAAACTGGCAGCCATTGAAGGACACTGGGAAACCAACCATAACGAATCCATGCCGCTCTTGCTTTTCGCCATTCCGGACATGGACAAAGAGGAAAATCTGTATGAAATCGGAATTCCGCATCTCGGCAGCCTGATCCTGACCCACTCGCTGGATGGAAAAGTCACAGGTTTAAAAGACTTTGCAGCTGAAGATCGTCCCAATGCCACCATTGTGTTCTGGAGTTTCCGCGTCATGGTCGGTCTGGGCATGCTGATGGTACTGCTTTCACTGGTTGCTTTATGGCTGCGTAAAACAGGCAAACTGTATGGCACTTCATGGTTTCACAAATTTGCTTTCGTCATGGGACCGGCAGGTTATATCGCCCTGCTTGCAGGCTGGGTCACCACTGAAGTCGGACGCCAGCCCTGGGTGATTTATGGAGTGATGCGCACCAAAGATGGTCTGTCGCAGACCGTTACCGCCGATCAGGTCGGCATCAGTCTGATTATCTTTGTCGGGGTCTATACCATCGTTTTTGGTAGCGGTATTTACTATATGCTGAAACTGCTGAAAAAAGGTCCTGAATTTATTGATGCCATTGAACATGAACCCGTAGGTCCGGGACATTTCAAAACACCGATGCGCCCACTGAGTGCTGTTGATGAAAGTATTGACGGGCAAGATCAAAGTAAGGAGAAACGCCATGATTGATTTATCTCTGATCTGGGTCGGTATTATTGGTCTGGGTGTACTAATCTATGTGGTGCTGGACGGTTTTGATCTCGGCATTGGCATCCTGTTCCCCTTTATTAAAAACCGTGAAGAGCGCGATGTGATGATGAATACCGTCGCGCCGGTCTGGGATGGCAATGAAACCTGGATGGTACTTGGTGGTGCAGGCTTATTTGCTGCTTTTCCACTGGTCTATTCCACCGTACTTTCTGCCCTGTATATGCCAATTACCTTGATGGTAATTGCATTGATTTTCCGTGGTGTGGCCTTCGAATTCCGCTTTAAGGCCAATCGTACCAAGCATTTATGGGATCTGGCCTTTATCTGGGGCTCGGTCTTGTCCAGCTTCTTTCAGGGCGTGATTCTCGGGGCGTATATTCAGGGAATCCAGACGACCAACGGGATTTTCTCAGGCTCGGGTCTGGACTGGCTAACCCCTTTCGCACTGTTTACCGGACTGGGTGTGGTGGCCATGTATGCAGCACTGGGTTGTGGCTGGCTAATTATGAAAACAGATCATGAATTACAGGACCAGATGTATCGGTTAATGCCGAAGCTGATCATCTTGTTATTTGTGGTGTTTGCCGGGGTCAGTCTTTATACCCCGCTGACTCACCCTGAAATTGCAGCACGTTGGTTTGCCTTGCCAAATCTGCTGTATTTTAGTCCTGTACCGGTTTTGGTGTTGCTCTTTACTGCCTTGATTTTAAAAGCCTGTCAAAAGCGTCAGGATTTAAAGCCATTTATCTACACCCTGGCACTGGTATTTTTGGCCTTCACCGGTTTTGTCATTAGTTTATGGCCGCATATTATTCCGCCATCGGTTACGATCTGGGAGGCAGCAGCCCCTGCTTCCAGTCAGAAATTTGCGCTGGTCGGTGCGGTAATTCTTATTCCGATTATCATTGCCTATACCATCCTTTCCTACTGGGTGTTTAGAGATAAGGTCCGTGTCGGTGATGCAGGTTATCACTAAGGAGGAAGGTTGCATGAAAATAAAATCTCAGCATTTAAGTTCAACGCAATGGTTTATAATCTTATGGTTACTTGGATTTTTTGCACTCGCCATAATTGCTGGTCTATTTAGACTGCTATTGATGTTTGCTTATTAGAACTAGGAATGGAGCAGCCTTTTTAACAAGGCTGCTCCGTTTATTCGGATCAGCCCTATTTTATGTATAAATCAGAACAGTTAGCGCATAACCTGAAACTTCTCATTGAAAACGGGACATGGAAACCGCATACCAAACTGCCATCTTTACGTGAACAGGTCCAGCGCTCAGGCTTTAGTCTCATTACTGTCATGAATGCCTATCAGGAACTGGAAGCACAAGGCCTGATTTATTCCAAAGAAAAATCGGGATATTTTGTCGCTGAGCACAATCATATCCAGATTCCGCAAGCCTATTCAGTGGTGTCTTTAAATCCGAAGATTGAAATTAACTCGCTGGTTTTTAAATATCTTAAATCGATTCAATCCAAACACGTCAGTCCATTAGGCTCTGCTTTTCCGGACAGCCAGTTGCTCTATCCACCCAAACTGATTCAGATCATGGGGCAACTTTCCCGTAATCGGCAGAGTTATGATCAAACCACCAATCTGCCGCCAGGCAATTTAGCGCTCAGAAAGCTGATCGCGCAACGCTACTGTATGCAAGGCATCCCCACGGATGCAGATGACATTGTGATTACATCTGGCGGCTTAGAAGCCCTGAATCTTTCACTGCAAGCGATTACGCAACCAGGCGATTATATTTTGTTGCAGCAAACCATTTTTTATGGAGCCTGGCAGGCTGCAGAGCGTTTAGGACTCAAGGTGATCACCATTCCTGAGCATCCGCAACATGGCTTTGATATAGAAGCTTTTGAACAGGTCATTAAAAATTATCCGATTAAAGTGTGTTGGTTTATGCTCAATGCACATAACCCGATCGGATTTACGGTCAGCGAGGAAATTAAATATAAGATTGCCAAACTATTGCATGAGCATCAAATCCATTTAATCGAAGATGATGTCTATGAAGAACTGTTTTATGGCAATCAAAAACCTTTGCCGATGAAGTATTTTGACCAGAAAAATCTGGTGCTGCACTGCTCTTCTTTTTCCAAAACCCTAGGTTCAGGTTTCCGGATGGGCTGGGTTTATGCAGGCAAATTTTCCGAGCATATTCAGCATCTACAGTTGATGAGCACCATTTCAGCCAATGCGCTGATTCAGAATGCACTGGTTGAGTTTCTCTCTCATCATCATTATGAAAAGCACCTCAGAACGCTCAGACGGGCTTTGGAAAAGAATAAAAAGCAGTTCTTTCAATATCTCAAACAGCATTTACCCAAAGGCTGTAAGGTCTACAATTATCCGAGTGGCTATTTTCTCTGGATTCAATTGCCCGATAAAGTCAGCAGTATGAAAATCTATGAACAATTGATCCAGCAACAGGTCGGCGTTGCCCCCAGCCCTTTATTTAATGTATTGCCTTCACATCAACATTTTATCCGTATGAATTGTTCTTTTGAATGGACGGAACAGATTCAGCATTCACTGGAACTTTTTATTGTAACGGTTCAGTTGGAGATGTCGGATGAATCGGCCTTGGACAAATAGCTTTTCCGATACTGACTGGGTGTTGCCCCCAACATCTTTTTAAAAGCGCGAATAAAATTAGTGGCTTCTTCATACCCCACCAGAGCTGCAACATCCTGAATAGTATATTGTGGCTGTTGCAGTAACTTCTTGGCTTGATTAAACCGAACATCCGCCAGAATCTGTAAGAACGTCGTTCCTTGTGCCTGTAAATGCCGCTTGATGGTTCGTTCAGACATATTCAAACGCTGTGCAATTAAAGGCAAGCTTGGATAAGCACTGCCGCCCTTGTACAACAATTCGGAGCGAATGCTTTTCTGTAGATCTCGGCTGTTGTGTTTGGATAATTTCAGCTTGTCATTTTCGCAATAGGATAGTGCCTGCTGAAAAGCAACCTGATCTGCATTCGGGTTTTTACATTGCAGATATTGCTTGGGAAAACGTAAACCATTACGCTGCTGATTAAAATGCATCCTGATCTGAGCAAGATCAATCGTTTTATAATTCTGTGCATCGGTCCAGTCAACAAAGACTTCACAGCTTGCAGCAAGCTTTTCGGAAAATAGACCAAGAAAATGAATCGCACCAAAAAGTAGACTCTCGATTAAAAAAGATCTTAATTGATTTGATTGCTGCTGATCGCCAAACTTAACAGGGTGTACATCATTCAAATGCACATAGACAACATCCCCATCAATATTCCATTCAGGAATAAAATTTTGGATCCGTGTACAGAAATACTGCTGGCAAAGACTTAGGGCCGTCTCAACGTCTGGACAACTCAGGAACGCAAAACCTAAGGCTCCATGCGACGTCGGACGTAATTTAAAGCCATATTCAATGCCCAGACGTGGATTGCCCGTCAGTCGTAACGCATTGACCACCAGTTTTGACCATTGATGCGCACTCATTTTGGCATCGGCTTGTTGCATTTCTGCAAGCGCTAATCCTGTACCGGTCAACACTGTTTCAGCATCAACAGCATAATCATGCACAATTTCTAATAACAGGTGTGCATAAGACACCGAGATGGTTTCCTGAAACAATCCAAACGGATCTCGCATGACATATCCATTGTCCTAAAATGATCATCAATATGGCATAGTCTCCCCTATGGCGCGAGTCCTTAATTCGAAATAATAAGTCGAAAATAGATCACGAATATAAAAAGGAGTCACTTAAATGGTCACCATGAGACTTGATCAGCAACAGTCCATTAATGTCTTGACCTTGATCAATGGCGAACAGGACAACGTCTTAAATCAAGACGTGCTGAATGAATATATCGAGGTCTTTGATGAAATTGAACGTCATTCAGATAATGCCTGTCTGGTGATCCAAAGTGACCATCCCAAAACGTTTTGCAATGGTTTGGATCTTGCATGGCTCATGCAGCAATCCATGCAAGATAAAAAAGCCTTTACCTTACAACTGGAAAATATGTTGTTGCGTCTGGCCTTGCTCAACCTGCCTGTCATTACAGAAATTAATGGTAATGCCTATGCTGGTGGCGCAATTCTGGCATCGGCTTGTGATTTTCGGTTTATGCGCGCAGATAAAGGGCGGTTTTGCTTTCCCGAGGTCAAACTGACCATTCCCTTTACTGATTGCATTGCTGAAATTGTGCAACTCCTTCCCAATCAACATGCGATTTGGGAAATGTCGTTAACAGGTCAAGCAATGACTGGACCCGAATGTTTAAATGCACAAGTTGTTCATCAGATTCATCCTGCCGAGACATTAAATGCAGAAGTATTTAAATTTGCCGAAGAGATGTCAAAAAAGCATCGACCAACCTATGCCGTAATGAAACGTCAGTTACGTCATCGTATTGTTGAGATAGCCAAACAACGACAACTCTACAATCCAGAAAAATTTGCACACCCGTTTATGATTTAAATCAGTTTTTATAATAATGCGAGCATAGGACAATTACATGAACAACATGCAAGGAAAAACCATTTTTATTACAGGCGGCAGCCGCGGAATTGGCAGAGCGATTGCACTGAAAGCTGCACAAGCTGGGGCAAATGTTGTGATTGCAGCCAAAACTGAAGTTGAAACAGCAAAGTTAACAGGTACCATTTATAGTGTCGCCGAAGAGATTGAAGCCGCAGGTGGTCAGGCGCTGCCCTTACTTTTAGACGTGCGCGATGAGCAGCAGATTTATACAGCCATGCAACAAGCGGCCAAGAACTTTGGTGGTATTGATATACTGATTAACAATGCAGGTGCGATTGCATTGACAGGTGTGGAAGCCACTTCCTTGAAACAATATGACCTGATCCAAACCATTAACCACCGTGCGACCTTTATTTGTGCCCAAGCAGCGCTCCCATTTTTAAAGCAGGCCCCACATCCACATATTCTGAGCTTATCCCCGCCTGTGAACATGTCTCCCAAATGGTTGGGGATGCTCTCGCCTTATGCACTATCCAAGTATGGAATGACGATTCTGACTTTAGGTATGGCAGAAGAGTTCCGTCACTATGGTATTTCCTGTAATACCCTGTGGCCCGAGACCTATATTGCCACAGCAGCGGTTTCAAAAAATCTGGGGGAGGAAAATACGCGACAACTCAGCCGCAAACCCGAGATCATGGCCGATGCAGCTTTTGCGATTTATACAACGCAAAAAGGAGAACTCACTGGACAAAGCCTGACCGATGAACAAGCGTTGGCACGTATCGGAATGACTGATTTTACGCAATATGCCTGTGTCAGTGGCAATACCCAGCTACAGAAAGACTTTTTTCTGGATTAATTCAACCATAAAAAACGACCTTAAAACATGCGTCTTAAGGTCGTTTCAAAAACAGCTAAATTAGCCTGGGAAAATACCACGCTCTTTACGTGCTTTTAAGATACGCTCACAACCCAAGATAAAGGCCGCTGTACGTAAGGTACATTCTTTTTCGCTTGATTTATGCCATACATCGTTAATGGCTTGAATCATTAACTTGTCGAGTCTTTCGTTAATTTCTTCTTCAGACCAGAAGTAGCTCGACATATCCTGAACCCATTCGAAGTAAGATACGGTTACACCACCCGCATTACAGATTACGTCAGGAACAACCGTGATACCACGTTCAACCAGGATGTCATCTGCTTCTGGATAAGTCGGGCCGTTCGCACCTTCAAGAACCAGTTTTGCCGATAAGTTTTTCGCACGTTCAACCGTGATCTGGCTTTCTAAAGCAGCAGGGATCAGGATATCCATGTCTACTGTCCAGAACTCTTCATCGCTGATCGCTTGAGCACCTTCAAAACCACCCACACCTTGATGAGTTTCCATGTAGGTTTTTAATGCAGCTAGATCAATCCCTTCAGGATTATAAATCGTACCGGTATGATCCTGAATGGTCACGATTTTAGATTTTGAATCACCGAATAGATATGCAGCTTCACTACCCACGTTACCAAAACCTTGAACCGCAATTTTAGCGCCTTCTAAAGGTAATTTGATTTTTTCAGCAACTTGCTGACCTGTGATAAATACACCACGGCCTGTTGCCTTGATACGACCCAGCGAACCGCCTAGGTGAACCGGTTTACCCGTTACCACACCTGTTACGGTATGACCTTGACCAGATGAATAAGTATCCATGATCCAGCCCATTACATTTGGATTCGTTCCTACGTCAGGTGCAGGAATATCTTTTTGTGGGCCAATAATATGGCTGATTTCACTGGTATAACGGCGTGTTAAGCGTTCTAATTCACGTGGAGAAAGCTGACGCGGATCAACACGGATACCACCTTTTGCACCGCCGAATGGCAAATTCACCACCGCAGTCTTAATTGTCATCCATGCTGAAAGAGCCATTACTTCATTTAAATCTACATCTGGGTGATAGCGAATACCGCCTTTACCCGGACCACGTGACAAGTTGTGTTGTACACGATAACCTTCAAAATGACGGATAGTGCCATCGTCCATAACAATTGGCACGTCAACGATCAAAGCACGTTTTGGGCGCTTTAATGTATCCACATAACCTTCTAGACCTTCTAGATATGGAGCAACACGCTCGATCTGTTCAAGATAGGTTGCCCATGGACCGTCATTTTGAGAGACATAAGATAAATTAGACATGTTTTAACCTTTTGATGAATTCACATGATCCATCAATCAAATATGTAGTTAAAAATTATATAAGCGGCTAATTTGGCAGTTCTACTGTCCAAATCAAACCGTGGATTACATTCCGCCACATCAAAAACTTTAATCTTTCCGGTTTCCTTAATGGCCTCTAGTAATGGGTCAAAGACTGATAAATCAATTCCTTTTACCGCAGGTGCACTTACACCTGGAGCAATGCTAGCACTAAATACATCAAGATCAACTGTAATATACAAATAGTCAACTTTTCCGATAAAAGCATTGATTTTTTCGAGTAAAATTTCAACGTTTTTCGGTTGTAATTCAAAGTCGTAGATATAACTGCAATTTAGTCGGTCTGCCGTTTCAAAAAGGACTCGAGTATTTGAGTGTTTTGCCACCCCGATACACAGATAATGAAATTCTTGCTGATGCTGTTCAGACAGTCTTGCTGCATTTAGAAAAGGCGTACCTGAGGTGACATGTTCCGCTTCACGCAAGTCAAAATGGGCATCAAAATTGATAATACCGATTTTCTTATCTGGCTCATGATTTTGCAGGTATTGAAACAGACCTGAAAAGCTACCAAAAGCCACTTCATGACCACCGCCTAAAACAATCGGTTTCATGCCCTGTTTTAGACTACGTTCTACCTGATCGGCCAGTTCAGCCTGTGCCTGTTCCAGTTTGCCATTGTCACATAGCACTGTACCCAGATCTGCAATTGTTACCGCTTGATGGACAGACAAGTTTGCCAATTGTGCCCGAATCATATCAGGGGCATCGGCTGCACCTAAACGGCCTTTATTGCGTTTCACCCCTTCATCGGAACTAAAACCGATCAAAGCGAATGATGCGTGCTGCTGCGTATTGACCACCTGATGGAGACGTAAATGTGCTTCACCGTCACCATCGTGTCGTCCTTGCCATTTAAATGAGTGATTCATTATCAATACCACGCTTTAAAAATAAGCCTAGGCTTAGATCGAAATTTCATTGCCATGCTGAATGATACGTTTTGGCAAATCGCCACCTAACCAGTAAACGATTTCTGACGGATGCTCGATGTCCCAAGCCACAAAATCTGCCACTTTGCCCTGCTCCAGACTGCCATGCGTGTCTTGCAAGCCCAATGCATGTGCTGCATGAAGCGTTACCGCAGCTAAAGTCTGTTCAGGGGTTAAACGGAATAAGGTACTGCCCATATTCATCATTAAACGCAAAGATAAAGCTGGCGATGTACCCGGATTTAAATCACTGGACAAGGCAATCCGCACACCATGTTGCTGCAAACTCTGCAACGGCGGATACTGGGTTTCTCTCAAGAAATAAAATGCGCCTGGCAATAACACTGCAACCGTCCCCGCAGCAGCCATGGCTTTCACATCCTCTTCTGTCATGAATTCCAGATGATCTGCCGACAAAGCCAGATAACGCGCAGCCAGACTTGAGCCACCGAGCGAAGAAAGCTGTTCTGCATGCAGCTTGATGGGTAGATTTAAAGACTGGGCTGTTTTAAAGACGCGCTCAACCTGAGCAGGTGAAAATGCCAGATATTCACAAAAGGCATCCACTGCATCAACCAGACCTTCCTGATGGAGTTTTGGCAGCATGTCATTACAGATATGCTCAATATAGGCATCGCTTTGATCCTGATATTCAGGCGGCAAAGCATGCGCTGCCAAGCAGGTACTGCGAACCGTCATTGGCAAAGTTTCTGCAATCTGACGAATCACACGCAGCATTTTACGTTCGTTGGCGTAATCCAGACCGTAACCTGATTTAATCTCAATGGTGGTGACCCCATCTTTGAGCAGGCAACGAACGCGCTTCAGTGCTGATGCAAGCAACTGTTGTTCACTTGCTTCACGCGTGGCACGAACCGTACTGGCAATTCCACCACCACTCGCCGCGATCTCGGCATAACTGACACCTTGTAAGCGTTTTTCAAACTCAACACTACGGTTGCCGCCAAATACACTATGGGTATGACAATCAATTAAGCCGGGAGTCACCCAAGCGCCATTCAAATCAATGGTTTCGGAATAAGCATCGGCAGGAACATCGTCAAAGGTTCCAATCCAGTGGATGTGCTGCCCCGAAGTGACCATTGCAGCATGTTCTATACTGGAATATTGCCCATTTTGCATGGTGGCAATATGACAGTTTTTCCAAAGCTTTTTCATTCACATTTCCTCTCACTGCTCAGGTAGGATAAGTACCTGAGCAGTTTGATCTTTAGCTTTCCATTTCGATATTTTGTTGCAAGCTTGCGCTTTCTTTTACCGTATCTTTCTTCGGCTTCACCCAGATGCTATACGCAATCCAGAGTAGAACTAACCAGGTTGCACCGACATAAATTGCAGGTCGTGAGTCTGGGAAATATCCCATCATGGCTAAAATAAACAGCATGAACGCAATTGCAAATGCAGGGGCATACGGCCAGCCAATGACTGGGAAATCCAGTGCCTTGATTTCTTCTTTCGATAATTTACGACGCATCGCAACCTGAGAAAGTAGAATCATCAGCCAGACCCAAACGGTTGCAAAAGTCGCGATTGAAGCAATGATGATGAAGACATTTTCTGGAATCAGATAGTTCAGCAAGACACCGATCAACAACACGCCTGCCATCACCACCACAGTCATCCAAGGCACACCGTTTTTTGAAATTTTCTGGAATACTTTTGGCGCTTGTCCACGGTTTGACATCCCGTACAGCATACGTCCTGCACCAAACACATCACTATTGATGGCAGATACAGCCGCTGTAATAACCACAATATTCAGAACGGTTGCCGCTGATCCAATGCCCAGATTTTCAAAAATCTGTACGAATGGACTGCCCTGACTCCCAATCTGGTTCCACGGGAAAATCGACATCAATACAAAAATCGTCAGGACATAGAACAACAGGATACGTACCGGCACGGCATTAATCGCTTTTGGAATCGAAGTTTTTGGATCTTGCGATTCACCCGCAGTGATCCCGATAATTTCAATCCCGCCAAAAGCAAATACCACCACGGACAAACAGGCAACCAAACCTGCAATGCCATTTGGCATAAAGCCTTCATGAATCCATAGATTTTGAATGCCTGTGGTAAAGCCACTGTGGTCCGCATGGAAACCGTAGAACATTAGCCCCAAACCACCAACAATCATGGCCACAATGGCAGTGACTTTGACGATGGAAAGCCAGAACTCAAGCTCGCCAAAGACCTTGACGTGAATCAGGTTGATTGCACCCAAGAACATGATCAGTGACAAAATCCAGATCCAGCGTGGCACATCGGGATACCAGAATCCCATATAAATTCCGAATGCTGTCACATCGGCAAGTGCAACGATGATCATTTCGAAAACGTAGGTCCAGCCGGTGGTAAAACCTGCAAGCGGGCCAATATATTGAGAAGCATAATGACTGAATGAACCTGATACCGGGTTGTGTACCGCCATTTCACCGAGTGCGCGCATCACGATATAAATTGCAATCCCTGCAACAATATATGCGAGTAATACGGACGGGCCTGCCATTTTGATGGCAGTGGCCGAACCGTAAAAGAGTCCTGTCCCAATGGCTGAACCCAATGCCAAAAAACGAATATGGCGGGTGTTTAGCCCCCGCTGTAATGTGGAGTGCTGTGACATTATAATCTCCAATCCTTGAGGAAATTTAGTTAGATTCGGCCACTCCATGTGACCGATTTATTGATCACACTTCAGACAAACTCGGTAATAGCTTCGGAATGAGTAATTCGTTCAGGCAACCACTCGCGAGCAATTCACTTGCCTGCTCGATATCTGGCGCAAAGAAACGATCTTCACTGTAGTAAGGCACTTGATCACGCAACACTTTACGCGCACGCTCAAGTTTTGGAGAACTCTTCAATCCTTCACGGAAATCAAGGCCCTGACATGCACCTAGCCATTCAACTGCAAGGATGCCGCGAACGTTGTCAGCCATATACCACAAGCGTTTCCCAGCATTCGGCGCCATGGAAACATGGTCTTCCTGATTTGCAGAAGTCGGTAAACTATCAACACTGGCAGGATGTGCAAGTGCTTTATTGTCACTTGCTAACGCAGCGGCTGTTACTTGAGCAATCATGAAGCCAGAATTGACTCCACCATTGGCAACCAGGAACGGCGGCAACTGTGACATGTGACGGTCCATCATCATGGAAATACGACGTTCAGACAATGAACCGATTTCTGCAATCGCCAATGCCAGATTATCCGCTGCCATGGCAACAGGTTCCGCATGGAAGTTACCACCCGAAATCACATCGCCTTCAGCAGCAAAGACCAATGGGTTATCCGATACCGCATTTGCTTCGATTTCCAGTACTTCTGCCGCTTGACGGATCTGGGTCAAACACGCCCCCATCACCTGTGGTTGGCAACGTAGTGAGTACGGATCTTGAACCTTGCTGCAATCTTCATGTGAATGAGAAATTTCACTTGATTCAGTCAACAAGTCACGATAAGCCGCAGCCACATCAATTTGACCACGTTGACCACGCACTTCATGAATACGTGCATCGAATGGCGCACGCGAACCCAGCATGGCTTCAACGCTTAAACCACCGCACACTGTTGCCGCAGCAAATAAATCTTCTGCTTCAAACAGACCACGTAAAGCATAAGCGGTTGAAACTTGCGTACCGTTTAACAGTGCCAAACCTTCTTTCGCCGCTAAAGAAATTGGCTCTAGTCCTGCAATTTTAAGTGCTTCAACTGCCGGCAACCATTCACCTTTATAGCGTGCTTTACTTTCGCCTAATAATACCAAAGACATATGTGCCAGTGGCGCCAAGTCACCTGAAGCACCAACAGAACCTTTGAGTGGAATATGCGGATAAACTTCAGCATTGATTAAAGCCAGAATGGCATCAATCACTTTACGGCGAATCCCCGAAAAACCACGTGCCAAGCTATTTGCTTTAAGCAACATAATCAGACGTACCATCGCATCATCAAGCGGCTCACCCACACCAGCAGCGTGTGATAGGACCAATGAACGCTGTAATTGCTCTAGGTCTTCTGGTGCAATTTTAGTTGATGCAAGTAAACCAAAACCGGTATTGATCCCGTAGGCAGTACGGCCTTCATTCACGATTTTCTCGACACAAGCAACACTTGCATTAATGCCAGCAGAAGCGCTGTCATCGAGTTTCACTTTGATTGGATTTAAATAAGCGTGGCGCAGATCTGCTAAGCTAAGTTTGCCGGGTTGAATTAGAAGTTCCATTGTTGGCGTCCTGTTTTGCACTCTATTGTTCGCTTACGATGCTGTTTACACAATTGCAAAAAGCATCGTAATGTCCTTGTCTGTTTATTGCGTGATCATCGGCAAGTTCAAGCCTTGCTCTTTGGCACAGTCAATTGCAATGTCATAACCCGCATCGGCATGACGCATCACCCCTGTTGCAGGGTCATTGGTCAGTACACGTGCAATACGTGCTGCTGCTTCATCTGTACCATCACACACAATCACCACACCTGAGTGTTGCGAGAAGCCCATACCTACACCACCGCCATGGTGCAATGACACCCAAGTCGCACCGCCAGCAGTATTCAATAAGGCATTCAATAATGGCCAGTCAGATACGGCATCAGAACCATCTTTCATTGATTCAGTTTCACGGTTCGGACTAGACACTGAACCTGAATCGAGATGATCACGACCAATCACGATTGGTGCTGACAACTCACCACTACGCACCATTTCATTAAATGCCAAACCCAGTTTTGCACGTAAGCCTAAGCCCACCCAGCAAATACGTGCTGGCAAACCTTGGAAGCTAATACGTTCACGCGCCATATCTAACCAGCGATGTAAATGTTCATCATCTGGAATGAGTTCTTTTACTTTGGCATCTGTCTTATAGATATCTTCCGGGTCACCTGACAGCGCAGCCCAACGGAACGGACCAATACCACGGCAGAACAATGGACGGATATAGGCAGGAACGAAGCCCGGGAAATCAAAGGCATTTTCTACGCCTTCATCTTGTGCCATTTGACGGATGTTGTTGCCGTAGTCAAAAGTTGGTACACCCATTTTCTGGAAGTCCAGCATGGCTTGAACATGTTGCGCCATCGATTGTTTAGCCGCTTTCACCACCACTTCTGGCTCAGTTTTAGCACGCTGACGGTATTCTTCCCATGTCCAGCCAATTGGCAAATAACCATTCAATGGATCATGGGCGCTGGTTTGGTCAGTGACCATATCTGGATGCACACCACGACGAACCAATTCAGGTAAAATTTCAGCAGCATTGCCATGCAGTGCAATCGAAACCGCCTTACCTTCTTTGGTATATTTTTCAATACGCGCCAAAGCATCATCCAGATCAGTGGCTTGCTCATCGACATAACGGGTACGTAAACGGAAATCGATACTAGTTTGTTGGCATTCGATATTAAGTGAACATGCACCAGCAAGTGTTGCAGCTAAAGGTTGTGCACCGCCCATACCGCCTAAACCAGCCGTTAATACCCAGCGACCTTTCAAGTCACCGTTATAATGCTGACGACCTGCTTCGACAAAGGTTTCATAAGTGCCTTGTACAATGCCTTGGCTACCAATATAAATCCAAGAACCTGCTGTCATCTGGCCATACATTGCCAAACCTTTCGCATCCAGTTCATTGAAATGTTCCCAGTTGCCCCAATGTGGCACCAGATTCGAGTTGGCAATCAAAACACGTGGCGCATCTTTATGGGTTTTAAATACGCCTACCGGCTTACCGGATTGAACCAATAAAGTTTCATCTGTTTCTAAATTCTTTAACGTTTCAACGATCTTGTCGAAACATTCCCAGTTACGTGCAGCACGACCGATACCACCGTAAACCACCAGTTCTTTTGGATTTTCTGCGACATCTGGATCTAGGTTATTCATCAACATACGCAGTGGCGCTTCTGTTAACCAGCTTTTGGCATTGAGCTGTGTACCACGCGGTGCGCGAATTTCTACATCACGAAATTTTGTTGTCGTTGTTGTCACAATCGGACTCCTTCCATTGAGTTTGAACCAGCAAATTAATCTGCTTTTACTGTATAGCAATGTATTAACTTGTATATACATCCATATACTACACAAAACTTTTATATTGAAAAGATGCTTTTCAATTCTTTTATGAAAATAAATCACAAGCTAATGAAATAAATAGATTTATTTTTTGATCGGCAATAAAAAACACATACAACCTGTGGTCATATGTGTTTTTTAAAAAGTCTAAAAATTAGATTTTTGTGAGTTCAATGAGACAAGTCTGCTTTAAAAACTGTGACTTTATAAGCAACTTTTTTAATGTTTTTTGCTGCTCAATCTTGAGACTTTGCTGGTGTGCCAAATGAAAAACCTGCTGATCAACTTCAATTTCCAAGGGTTCTGGACTCTGATTAAAAATAAAAATCAGATCGGCTGGACTGAACAGCTCAGTGCTGGCTGACTCAAACAGCCATTGGTAGCGAGAACGCCATTTTTCAGGATTATAGATCAGATTAAAATCCCGAATTGGTCCATCAATCAGTTCACAGCTGGTCTTTCGATCGCCACTAAATTGCGCAGATTGTAAAGTTTTCAGATGTTCGGAATCATCGTCAATATTCAATACAATGCCAGCACCTTCCAGTACCGTGAGGATACGCTGCATGCCCTTAAACTTGGAAAAATCACCCGAAGTTTTGACATCTGCCATGGAAATACGCCAATCAAACGTATCCAGACTGTCACCGTCACTTCGGGCAAGTTCAATGGTATAACCCGCCCCATTTTTCCATAGCATCTGCTGATAATCAGCCGTGTCTAAGAGCTGAATCATTGGGTAAATTTACCTTCCAGATAATAACGACTACCCGGATAAATCAATCGGGCACTGGAAATCAGCTGTTTATTCGACCAGGTACGGCGACGAATCAACAGACAAGGTTCAGTCTTATTGATTTTTAGCCATTTGCACTCTTGTGCTGAGGCTAAAATTGCGGTGACCACATGCTCACCTTCAGTCACCGGCGCTTTCGACATTAAATACGCATTGGGTGTAATGCTTTTAAAGTCTTGTGCCAAATAATCTGGAATCAACACCGGATCGACCAGTCGATCTTCAATCTGAACAGGTACATCATTTTCATAATGCACGATGATCGAGTGAAAGAGCTTTTGCCCTTCCCGAATCTGCATCAGCATACTTTGTTCGGCATTGGCCTGAATCTGTTCCAGCACCAAGACTTCAGCATGATGTTTGTGGTTTCGGGCAATAATTTCTTCGGCAATATTATTGACATGAAATAAGGCAGTACGCCCTTGCCCCTCAGCAACAAAAGAACCGACACCTTGGATACGCACCAATAAACCTTCGCTGGTCAGTTCGCGCAAGGCACGATTCACCGTCATACGGCTACAGCCTAGTAAATTGACCAATTCACTTTCGGAAGGAATCTTTTTATTAACAGTCCAGCTTCCCTCATAAATCTTTTGTGAAATCATTTGTTTCACACGTAGATACAAAGGAACCGGACTATCTTCTTCTAAGGACAAATCTAAATCGTTTTGCTTTGTCGCTCTTGACATTGGCTAAAACTCATACTAAATATTCTAAGTCATTGTATATTGAATTGAGACAAATTGTATATACAAGCCTATACAAATAAACAATTTAGACGAAATAGTATCCAAATCACCGTTTGAACCACCAAATTGATTCAGCCCTACACCGTATAGCGTTTGCTTAAGCCCCATTCAGCCAAGATACGGCGATACATGGCCGAAGAACGGTCTGCTTCAAAATGTGCTTCCATACTCATATCTAAAGGTAATTCTTCTGGCTTTTGCGCCTCCACCATCTCCTGATCCTCCGCAAAAATCTGTGCATTAAAATCATAGACAGCCTGTAAATCACCCGTGGTATCGAAATTACGGGTCAAGGGTACAAATAAACGGGTCTTGTTATGTGAGACGGGACAACAGGCATTTAAAATCTTCAACACCCCGTCATTCGGAAAGTGAATGGTCAGTACGGCTGAAAATGGTGGATAAACATCAAAGAGCCGTTCCCATAAAAAATCATCAGGGGCTAAATGCTGCATCCCATGCGGATAGTTACTGACATTACTGGTGTAATTGGTATGTAAGCCATAATCGGTACGTCGGGTCAAATATTTAGGTACCACGGGATTGTCTCGATCAGCAAAGGCTTGATGATGCACCCAAGCAAAGTGTGCCACATCAATAAAGCCTTCCAGTTGACGACCACTTGAGCCAGCAATATCCACAGAAGGCGGTAAAATGGCTTGATGTGTCTCACTCTCCCATGTGTCTAATACAGGAAAATTCGCCAAACTTTCATCTCTGCCCAAAATGCTAGTCCAGACCAATCCATATTTTAAAACCACAGGAAACTTGGTCAGAGAAAAGCGCTCTGAGATATGAGTTAAATCCGGCTGGGCGGGGATTTTAGAGCATTTGCCATCTTCATTAAAATGAAGTCCATGATAAGGACAAATCAAAGTGTCTCCTTCAACCCAGCCTTTACTCAAAGGCACACCGCGATGCGGGCAAATATCCCGAGCCAAGTGAATCTGCCCTGTTTCGGTCTTATACAAAGCTAGATTCATATCCAGTAAGGTCACTTGCTGCGGTTTGCTGCTCACATCTTCGATACGTGCCACGGGATACCAATGCTGCGCAAGAATCTGCCAGTCCTGATCATCAAATTGGCTATGGCATGGTTTATTGGGAAGATTGATGAATGGAATTGCGTTCATATCCTGTGCTCATTTTTAAGTTTTTTCTCTTCATGAGCAGTGTGGAATAGATCAATATTTCCGTCTATTAGAATGATTTATATGCATCATTCTAAAAATTAGAACAGGCTGGGCACTAAAATTGCTTTTGTATTAAAACCTGCTTTATTTCAAGTGAGTTTACAATGGCATTGCCATTTTCACGTTTTGCTGATTATTTTATTGCCGTTGCCAAAACAGGTAGTTTAAGAAAAGCGGCCGATCAACTTTTTATTTCTGTCTCCGCCGTACATCGACAAATCGTTTTGGCAGAAGAAGAACTCGGTGTGGCTTTATTTGAACGTTTGCCCAATGGACTCAAGCTGACCTTGGCTGGTGAATTACTCTATGCCGATCTACGCAGTTGGCAAAAAGAGTTTCAAGCTACGCAAAAGCGTTTAAATGAAATCCAGGGTTTACAGCGCGGTTCCATTGATTTTGGAATGATTGCAGCGCTCAGTGAAAGTTTTGTCAGTACCGTGATGCAGTCTATTGTTCAGCAATATCCATGGATTAATTTTAAGCTTCGGGTCTTGGACAGTGATCGTATCGCTGATCTGGTGATCAATGCTGAACTCGACTTTGGCTTGATTCTGAATCCCAAACATCAGCATCAATTGCAGATCAGCGCCTTTATTGAAATGCCCTTGGGTTTCGTGATTCCCAAACAGCATGCTTTAGCCCATAAAGAAAAAATCTACTTTTCCGATACGCTGGAGTTCAATCATATTGTTGCTGCCGAACCATTGATTATTCATGATCATGTGCATGCACTCTATAAAAAGCATGACTTCAACCCAGCACACACCATCGAATGTAATGATATCCGCATGATGGTCTCATTGCTTAAGCAAAACTTAGGCATCAGCATCATGAGTTATCTGGATGCAGCCCCTTATATTGAAAATGGTGCGTTTGAGTTTAGAACAATTAATGACCACGGCCTTCATCCGATTACAGTTGCACTTTGTAATGCACCAAAACGGCAACTTTCCCGGATTGCGCAAATCATGATGAATCAAATCATTAACGAGATGGAGGCACTAAAATCGCGCATGCAAAACAATATTCATCAATAAAACTGTATTTTTGCACCAAAATAAAACACACAAGCCATTGATTTAAATCAACATAATATTTGACACTCAAAGATTCAATCGGGTAAGTTGATGTGAAGATTCACCTTTTTCACGATTCAGGCATTGCTATGGTTTGGTCCAGTACAGACGCTCATTTAACAGCAGATTATCCACGCGATATGGTCGGTTATGCCGATCAACCGCCCCATGCCCAATGGCCCAATCAAGCAAAAATCGCGGTGCAGTTTGTGCTGAATTATGAAGAAGGGGGTGAAAAACATATTCTGCATGGCGATGAAGGTTCGGAACAGTTCTTATCTGAAATCAGTGGCGCAGAAAGTTATCCAGCACGGCACCTTTCGATGGACTCGATTTATGAATATGGTTCACGAGTCGGTTTCTGGCGCATTCAGCAGGAGTTTGCCAAACGCCAATTGCCCATGACCATTTTTGCCGTTGCGATGGCTTTACAACGTAATCCTCTGGTGGTCGAAACCATCAAACAACACAACTATGATGTGGTCTCACATGGCTTACGCTGGATTCATTATCAAAATATGGATATTGAAACCGAGAAACAACATATGGATGAAGCCATGCACATCCTTAAAGATTTGTTTGGTGAAATGCCGACAGGCTGGTATACAGGCCGTGATAGCCCCAACACCCGTCAATTATTGGCAGAATATGATCAGGTGCAATATGACAGTGATTATTACGGCGATGACTTACCTTTTTGGACAACACTCCGCAATGCAGCAGGTGCAACCCGTCCGCATTTAATTATTCCTTATACACTTGATACCAACGATATGAAATTTGCATCTCCTACGGGTTTTAATCGTAGTGAGGATTTTTTTGAATATTTAAAAGATGCTTTTGATGTCTTGTACGCGGAAGGAGCAACTCGTCCAAAAATGCTTTCTATTGGCATGCATTGCCGCATTTTAGGACGTCCTGCCCGCTTTAAGGCGCTACAACGTTTTCTCGATTATGTGCAAAATCATGATCGGGTCTGGATTTGTACCCGTCAGCAAATTGCTGAGCATTGGTATAGACATCATCCTTTTCAAGCTTAATTTTATTAAAGCGTCCTAAAGTGTCGTATATCCGATTTAAACAATTTATCCAAAGAAAATAAGTTTTAAGCTACTCCTTTAGAATAAGGAGATGAACAGAATGAAAGTACAATATTTTGCAGCGAGTACATTAGATGGATTTATTGCGACCGAAGACGATTCTTTAGAATGGTTATTTATATTAGGCGGACTAGATAACTCAAGTTATCCAACCTTTATTGCAAATGTTGGTGCTCTGGTGATGGGTTCAGCAACTTATGAATGGATATTGAATAACGCAGAGCAAGTTGCTGCTGAAACAGGTTCACCTTGGCCCTATACCCAGCCAGCCTGGGTGTTTTCCAGCCGTAAACTGCCCCTAATTGAAGGAGCAAATATCCATTTTGTGCAAGGAGACATCACTCCGGTTTATGCTGAAATACAATCCATCATTGGGAACAAAAATATCTGGGTTGTAGGTGGCGGCGAATTGGCTGGCCAGTTTTATGATGCCAATTTGCTTGATGAACTCATTATACAAATTGGTTCAGTCACCCTTGCAAAAGGAAAAGCGCTTTTTCCCCGACGAGTATTTGCGCCAAAACTTAAATTAATCTCCGTTCATCACATGGGGGAAGGTATGGTTGAATTACATTATACCGTTGCACCCATATAAAATTAGCCAGATGTTGAATGCCTTAAATGATCTATTGCCTTAAATGATTTATTTATCTACCTTACTAGAGAACAGCAAAGCAATTGGCAAACTCCTCAACTCAGTCGAAACAACCCATTCTGTTGAATAAAATGGGTGATTCGGAAGAATTTTCCAATCTTTTAGCTGATACAATTTATGACCTGATTGCGAATCGACAACATGTGTCTATACGGCATTTCTTAATGCCCAAATGGAAAATAACTTAAAAGGAAGAACACTTATGGCGCTTATTTCATGCCCCGAATGCAGCAGTCAGGTTTCGACCCAAGCTAACTCCTGCCCGCATTGTGGTTATCCGCTGCAGACCCAACGTCACACGCCCGAGTCAGGGGCATTGCAATCACCGCATGTCTTGAGCCGCGCCATCATGGCACTCGGCGCTTGGCTGGTCACACCCTGGATCGCGCGACTTCTGTTCGGACTAGCGGTGCTTGTCTTCGCCTATTTTTCGCTCAAGAGTAAATAAATGATCTTAATGAAACAACTACATCGCCTTGTTGTACAGTTGTACACGTGATTTTTATTAAGCAACATAGGCATTTGAAGGACTTAAAGCGACTCAATTAAAACAAAACACGGTCAACATATAAGTAGAGTAATTAGACATGTTTTCAATGAACAGGTTCATGGTGCTGGGAATGGCATTGCTCGCTTGCTCCTGCACGAAGTCCCCCTCGACTGACGAGGCAAAGACCAATGATGCAACTGCGAAAACAGCCAAAGTCGCAGCCAAGTCCGCCGGGGATGTCGACTTCCCGGTAATCCCGCAAATCGTTGTGCCAGAGATCATCGGTATTGGCCCGGCCCAGCGAGCACTGGAAGCATCAATGCAAGACATCATTGATCCGGTTGCAGGTATTAGCGTTAAGCCCGCTCACTGTGCAACCGACGGCGCATTACTCAACGATGCAGGCATCACCAGCATGGATGCGCAAGGCAATCTGTCGCGCAACGGTAATGAAGGCATCTTCCATATCAACGCAGATGGCAGTGGCACCGCCAACTATGAAGGCGGCGTCATCGTCGTCAACGCAGACGGTAGTGGTACAATCAACGGTAATGGCGACGGTGGTGCTGACGATGGGATCATCTCGGTCGAGGCCGACGGTTCGGGCACGTATAACGGCAAGTACGGCATCATCGTACTGGACGGCAAAGGTGGTGGCACCTGGAATGGTGAACATGGTGTGATTCGCAACGAAGGTGATGGTTCAGGTAGTTGGAACGGTCCGCAAGGCATTGTCACTATCAATGCCGATGGCAGCGGTACCTGGAACGGCCCATACGGGTTGGTGAGCAACGACGGCAAAGGGAACGGCAGTATAGGTACACCAGCACGTCAAGTGAAAATGGCACCAATTCCCAAGGTCGCGCCAGCTGGCAAGTTTCCGCCGTTAAAAAAATTCGCTCCATCAGGCGCACCATGCGGGTTCATCATCACTCTCAATGATCAGGTGTTGTTCGATTTCGACAAGTCGGATATCCGTCCTGACGCAGCCAAGGTACTGGATAGCTTGGCCGTGGCCTTGCAGAAAGTACCAGCCAAGGCAATAGAAATTCGCGGTCACACCGATGCCAAGGGCAGTGACGCCTACAATCTGGATTTGTCCGAGCGCCGTGCCAAATCAGTGGGCATGGCCTTGCGCCAGCGTGGTGCCGCAGCTGCCGCCAGTACACATGGTTACGGCGAGTCGCAGCCTGTAGCGCCCAACGAGGTCAGTGGCCAAGACAACCCCTCCGGCAGACAGTTGAACCGACGGGTGGAAATCTTCGTGCGCACTTGATGATGTTGAATGGCTTATCTAGCCTGTAAATACTGATAAAGCAATTAAAGAACTCCTCAACTCAATCTACATAACCCATTCTGTTAAATAAAATGGGTTATTCGGAAGAATTATCCCATCTTTGAACTGATACAATTTTATGAGCTGATTGCGAATCGAGGAGATGCGTTTATACGACACTCCTTAATGCTCAAATGGAAAATAACTAACTACGATAAAATTAAAATTTAAATCAGTATCATTATTTAAATGGTGAGTAATGGTGCAGTTTTTGGAGATATAAATCATGAAATACGATGATGCTTCTTGGCATTATGGAGGTGACTTCCCTGTAGATCTTCCACAAGAAGCAGGAGCAACCCATATTGGAATGTTTTTAACATGGATGCTTCTTCACAACTTTGCTAGTGAAGAATTAATTGAAGATTCACGAGATGCAATTGAACATCTAAAGACAAAACAAATTACAGGAGCACATTTTCTCATTGATGAACTTGATGAAAAGCTCACTGACAATGATTTTAACGAAGAAGGTAATGCTTTTGCTTTGGCGTATTACGAAGGATTAAATAATGATAGTCGATATATTGATGACTACTTGCTTAGCTTTTCGGTAGATACGAATAACGTGTATAGAGTCGCTGATACTTGGGAAAATTACCACAAATTGGCAAACCATATTGCTGAAAGGTATCGTAAGTGGGTCATGGATGGTAGGCCAAAATACATAGCTGAACGGTAGCAATAAAACAGTAATCAAAAACTCTCTGAAAAAATAAAGCTTAATATATAAAAAATGTTTTTTAATAATGAACTAGAGGTATTTCGTGTCCTTATATCAAAAAGGAAAATATTGGTATGGTCAAAATCGAGACGACTTGCGTTTAGAAATGACTCGTTTCAGCCACCTAAATGGTTATGAAGCAAAAGAATTTGCATCAAGTTTCTGTCGATGTGGAAACCATATTTTCTGTTTAGAAAGTGACGAAAATGAAGGAATTGCTAGAAGGATCTGTACTCAATGTAACCATGCACATTTGATGGGAGATAGTGCTGAATATATTGAGAATGCCGAGCTAGAAGAACATATTTGTATTTGTGACAATGAACAATTTGAACTGGAATCTGCAGTTGCACTTTATGATGGATCAGATGATGTCCGCTGGTATTACATAGGCTGTCGTTGTACAAACTGCTCACTTATTGGTGTATTTGCAGATTGGAAATGTGAAGGCGGAAATGCAACCAAATTTTTAGCTAAAATATAAACACAAGTATTTTAACTCTTGGATAGTCACTCTTTAAGAAAGAGAGCTATCCAATTCCATAAGGTAATCCATTAGCTTAGGCTATTTTTGCCATACCCATACTGCGCTGTTGTAACAGCTTCACCGCTTGCTTTGCTTGCCAAGCTAACTCCATCATATCCAGATCAGGAACCTGATCATTTTCCATCACCATTTTCCCTGCTACAAACATCGCCTTAATGTGCGCGCGTCCACCACTTGCCACAGGTCCAATCGCCATATCATGTAATCCAAAATAACGAGGATCATCTAACTGATATATGACCAAGTCAGCCTGTTGCCCCACCTCGATTGTCCCAACTTGATCAAGCCCTAAAATCTTTGCTCCTCCCACCGTTCCCCAACGGATTACATCCTCAATACGGGCAGCATCTGCACCACCTTCAAATTGCCCTCCCTCATATTGTGGCTTGGCTAACATGCCCTTTCTGGCTCGCTGCAATAACCAAGCGGCATGGGTTTCAGACAACATATCTGCAGCCTCATTGGAACCTGCACCATCTACCCCGATCGAAATCGTCATGCCTGCCTGTTCCAAAGCAACCAGATCGGCAATACCACTACCCAAACGGGCGTTACTCTGCGGGCAATGTGTAATACCTGTCTGAGTTTGTCCCAGCAACTGAATTTCTTCGGGTAATAATTTCACCAGATGCGCAAACCAGACATCACTGCCAATCCAGTCCTGCTCGGCACAGAACTGGACTGGTGTCATACCAAACTTGGCGCGTGCTGCATCCAGATAATCCACCGTTTCAGATAAATGGCTATGCATCCGAATCCCCAATTGTCTAGCGATTTTGGCACTTTCCCGTAATTGCTGTGCTGTAGTCGAATGTAAAGTCGAGGTCGGTGCCATCACGATTTTTCGGAAAGCTTTTGAATCGGGTTGATGATAGTGCTGCACCAAACGCTCAATATCCGCCATATAGTCTTCAAACTTTTCAGGGCGTAGGGCTTGAGGCAATTCACTTTCCAAGCCACGTGTAAGTGTTGCACCACCACGACACAACACAAAGCGCATACCCAGTTTTTCGGCTTCATCAAATAAAATCGCAGCGCCATCAAATGGCATCTTGGGCCAATACAAATAATGATGGTCGGCTACCGTTGCACACCCCGAACGTAATAGCTCGACAAGACCAATCCGCACTGCAACCCGAAAAGTTGCTTCATCGAATGCTCTACGGAACCGATATGGTGTACTGGCAAGCCATGAGGTCAGATTTTGATTTAAACCTTGTGGCTCACCCTTTAACACGGACTGAAATAAATGATGATGGGTATTTACCCATGCCGGGTAAATTACACAATCTTTAGCATCAATCACCTGTTCATTCGGCTGAGCATTTAACCGACCTATTTCGATAATCTTACCTGACTGGATACGGATATCAGTGGATGAAGCACGTGCGGCCTCTCCAGATAAACCCGTTAAAATGGCATGGGCATTTTGAATTAAATAGCTTTGATTTAGCTTTGAACTCATACTTGTTCACTCTCATGCCATTTACTTAGAAAGAACTGGCTTAATAAAGACATCAACATAAACAAGCCCAAACCCGTACAGGTTATCAGGAATAAGGCAGCAAACATCAGCGGTAAATCCAGTTGAAAACCTGCTTGCAAGATTTGATAAGCCAAGCCTGCACTGGTCCCTCCCGCACCGGCAACGAACTCGGAAACCACCGCACCAATCAGCGCCAAACCGCAGGAAATACGTAAGCCGCCAAAGAAATAAGGCAACGCATTCGGTACACGTAAGCGCATCAGAATTTGCCAGCGACTGGCTTTATTGATTTGAAAAAGATTGAGCAAGCCTTTATTGACACTACGCAGACCCAAGGTGGTATTGGTTAATATAGGAAAAACCGCAACCAGCATGGCACAGACCACTAACGCTAAAGTGGTATTTTGAATCCAAATGATGACCAGAGGAGCGATTGCAACAATGGGTGTCACCTGAAATAAAATGGCATACGGCATAAAACAGGCTTCAAGTACACGATTCTGTACAAACACAAAAGCGACCAAAGTACCGATCAGCACCGCGCATGCAAAAGCCAATAAGGTAATTTTTAGAGTGACCCATAAACTGCCAAATAACATACTGGATTGATGAATCAACGCCATCACAATATCGCTGGGCTTGGGTACCACATAAACCGGCACCGCAAGCTGCTGGAAGCTCAACTGCCAAATCAGCAGGAAGACCAGCCCCAACCCGAGCGGAGCCGCGATACGTTGTACGGTTGGATGTTGTATCAAGGGTTTAATCATGAGCATGCCCTCCGCTTGCCTCAGCCAGTAATTGCGATAGATGCGAACATTGTCGGATAAAAATCTCTGAGCTTCGGAAAGCGTCGTCACGTAAATAAGGCCCTTCAATGTCCAGATCGGCGACTACCCGCCCAGGCCGTGCGCCCATCACAATGACCCGTGAAGACAAATACACGGCCTCATAAATACTATGCGTGACAAAAACCACGGTTAAATCACGTTCAGACCATAATTGGCGAATATCGCTATCCAGTTTATGACGGGTAAACTCATCCAATGCACCAAAAGGCTCATCCATTAACAACAAGTCTGGTTTCGTCACCAGTGCCCGAGCCAATGAAGCACGCATTTGCATCCCCCCTGAAAGTTCGCGTGGATAGGCTTTGCTAAACTTCTCTAAACCCACTGCTGCTAAAGCCGCGATCACTTTCGGGGTACTCACTGATTTTGAGATATGTTGTAAATCGAGAGGCAAACGAACATTGTCTTCGATATTGGCCCATGGCATCAGCGTTGCCTCCTGAAACACCATGGCCATTTTGCACTGTGATTGAATATCAGATTTACCATTCCAGCGCACTAATCCAGCAGAAGGTTGTTCTAGATCGGCAAACATTTTCAGCAAGGTGCTTTTACCGCAACCTGATGGTCCCAGTAATGAAATAATCTCACCGCGGGCAATATTTAAATCTAATCGTTGTAAGGCGTTGGTGCCATTTGGATAGGTTTTTTCAACCCCTCTGGCCATAATCATCGGCGTAATAAAGCTCGAAGACTCATGTATTGGTGTATCCATTGGTAAAGCAGAATTCATGTGGTTTCCCCTTCGTGCGAGTGCCCTATTTTGTTCACTCTTTCACCCTGACTTACTTCTCAGGCAAGTATCTAAGATTATTTGGCTGCTTTAACAAACTGAGTGGTATAAGCGGCTTTCCAATTGGTTTGGGCTTTGAGTAAACCTGCATTCACCATAAAATCTCGGGTTGCTTTCCAACGTGTGTCTGTCATGACGCCAATGCCTTGGGTCTTGGCATCGCCACCATCAATCAGTTTTAATTTGCGCATTTGCCCGACTGCAAAAGTGAGTAGTTCATCATTCATATTCGGGTTTTCTTTTTTAATGATGCTATTGCCCAAACGTGGATCGGCTAAGTAGTTTTTCCATCCCTCCATCGATGCCTGAACAAAACGGCGTAGTACCTCTGGTTTGTTTTGAATCACATCATTACGGGTCACCAAGATACCGCCATAGGCTGGATAACCCGCATCAGCAAATAAAAAGAAATTACTCGAAGGTTCTGCTTTTTTGGCCTGAAAAACTTCAGAGGTCGCATAGGCTTGCTGTGCGACATTTTTGCCTGCTAAAAAAGGCTGCATATTGAAGGTATACGGGCGAGCTTGTGCTGCATCTAATTTATATTTGCCTTTTAACCAAGGCCACCAGCTTGCTTGTCCACTGGTCGAGACCAGAATCGTTTTTCCTTTCAGATCGGCCAAAGACTTTACATCGCTATGGGTTAGTACACCTTGCGGATCAAACTGGAATGGTGCTGCCACCGCTTTGATGGGAAAGTTGCTTTCGATGCCTTTTAAGACCTGTAGATCATAATTAATAATAATATCGGCTCGCTTGGACAATAATAAGCTCATGTTATTGACTTGTGGCCCGCCGATTTTGATATCGACATCAAGTCCGTATTTTTTATAAATTCCCTGTGCCAGTGCCTGATAATATCCACCTTGCTCGGCTTGCGCATACCATGTGGTTTGTAAAACAAGTTTATCGGCTGCAAAACTGGTTGAGCTGATAACTGTTGCCAACCCCAATAACGCGCCCGCAATTACAGTACGTCGCCCTTTGCCTACATAGTGCTGAATATTCATAAGTAAGACCCCTAAATCTGTATGGATTCATCTTGCTATTCTTTTTAGGGGGATAATCAATGTATAAGTACACATTTCTCTCAAAGCCAAATCAATTGGCTTTGTCCCCGAAAGAGGAACAGCAAACGCTGTAGAGCAATGTCCCGTATGTTCACAACATACTGACCGCTTATACTCAATCATGATTTAGCAAGCTCTGTGCCAAGATTGATTCCACCTTGTTTTTGTTGGTAATTCTCTAGGTCGGATTTATTTTTAATTGTTCTAAGATGAATAGACTGTATTGAGTCTTTGGTTTTGAGTGCAGTTTAATGGTGCATTCAGTACGTGCAGCTGCACCTTAAATGAACTACCTACTGGACAAATGGATGTTTTAAATAGTCATGTTGCATATCAACAATTGTTCTAAAACTGGGTTTTAAAAAATAAGTTGCCATCAAGTTCCCGACACACATTCCTCGAAGTATCCATCAATCGTCACTATAGCGGGTAAAAAATCCAAATGTTGTGATGACTCAAAGATAATCATTATATTGATCCGATTATCTTCACCACCAAAATAGTTTTCATCGGAAACCTCTATTTCACAAGGGGAAAGATACTGCCAGATATGATGCACATCAGAACCAAAGTCGCTTGGAAGAAGTTCACAATCCTCAAAAACATCAACCATTGCCTTGCTTGCCAATGTCTTAATGGTAGTAACATCAGAAAGCAAACGAGTCATTCCTGCAATCTGCGCATCTGTTGGACCATCACGTTTTGCTCGAACAATAACCCTAAGCATCCCTTCAAATGTCCCAAGTTCAACTTCTCCCTGCCAATGTGCACTGCCGTATTTCAATCTTCCAAATGGTGGACAATTCACTGTATGCCGATTAAATACGCTCATTACTGTCCTTTCTTGCAGATAGTTTAACCATTGAATTAATTTTACGCAGTATGAATTAAACCATTCAACATAGCTCAAAATTCAGGCCGATTTTAACATCATTCTATTTCACTTTATAAACTGGCACAAAAACTGCTTCATCCTTTCTGTCAGAGTAGAAGCGTTCAGCATAGTCAGTCACATCGGCTGTTATGTGGGTCATTGCTCAGAAATCAGCTTAGGTTCTTCATCAGAACGATCTTTTGAAGGGAATGAAGCTTTTTTTTGAATGTGACCCCGTCTCTTTCAATTCATTTGATTGGGTCACGGTTTATCCAGAAGATGAGGTTGAAATATGAATAGCGCCAACATATCTGCATTAGCGGAAAATAACTACAGCTTAGAAGAACTGCAAAAAGAAGCGCGTATGGGCGCTTTAGGTCAAGAGTCCTTTGAACGTGAAGTTCGGGTGATTGATTTATCCAACTTTGAACAACGTAAATATGAAATTGCCGAACAGCTTTGGGCAGCAGCAACGGATATTGGTTTTTTTCAGGTCTCGCATCATGGTATTCCACTTGAGCAGATTCAAACCGCATTTGATATGACACAACAGTTTTTTGCTCTGCCTGAACCCGTCAAAGCACGTTACCCGCTCAACCGAAATGCAGGTTGGGAAAGCAAGGCTCAGGTTCGTCCATCAACCAGTACCCCAGACCAGAAAGAATCCTACCAAATTACTCGTCCACGAATGGAGGGACTGTATCCAACCGAACAAGAGCTGCCTGACTTTAAAAATACCATGCTTGAATTTGAACATGCCTGCTGGCAAGTTGGGATGAAAATACTCTCCTGCTTTGCTTATAAACTGGGTTTTGCCGATAATTTCTTTAGTCTTGCCCACGATGCTGAACAAGACAGCTATCAAAGTACTTTAAGAATGTTGCATTACTATGCCATTGATCCTGCGTTAAAAGACCAATTGGGACTATGGCGTGCCGGTGCACATACCGATTTTGATTGTTTGACCCTACTGTTCCAGCGTAAAGGCCAAGGCGGATTACAAGTCTGTCCAGGTAAAGATATGGAATAGCAACAATGGACCAGTATCGAGCCACGGGATGATGTGATCACCTGTAATATTGGTGATATGCTGATGCGTTGGAGTGATGATCAATTACCTTCTAATTTCCACCGAGTCAAAAATCCAGAAGCAAATGAGTATCAAGGAGCGCGATATAGTCTGGCGTTCTTCTGCCAAGCCAATGAAGATGTGCTGATTGAAAGCCCACAAAAGAAATATCCAGCAATTACAGCCAAAGAATATTTAAAACAACGCATCAGCGCCAACTTCAAAGGTAAATATTAATCCTCTATTCTTTGCAGACAGAGATAGATCATCTCTGTCTGTTATTAAAAATTATCGATTTATTTTTTCCGTGATCTCGTCTTGGTTCTTTTAGGTATCACTTTTTGGGGAATAATAATTTTTCCCGTGCCTAATCCTCGAAAAAAATAGTTAACAAGATAAATGAATAAAAAACCAAAATAAAAAAATGGGAATATAGTAAAGACACTAAACATACTTTCCCAAAAAAGTACACCAATCCGATAATTATAACCTAACTGGATAAGTGCACCTCTACGACTACCATCCTGAAAGGAGATATTTTCCAAAAGAAAATGGCCCATCCCCATGATAAAGCAGAATAAAAATATCCCTGAAACAATCGTTTTTTTTATCCATGGCTTCTCCAGCCACGGATATTTCTTCGATGCCTCAAACTCAGCCTGAAAGAATTTACTATAAATTTTTTCCTGAAATGCCTTGTTCATGCCTACTTTCTTAATAAATAACAGGCATATGTAACAGCTCGCGACAAAAGTTAAAATAGTACAATAAATACTTGAAAGAATAGTAAAAAATGGCAATGGACCTTTAGTCCCCACCGTAATCAACATCTGCTCTGTAATATAACGATAAATCTCATACTGCCACTGATTGCGTGGATATGCTGGAAATAAAAATAAGGGTAAAACAAATAAGATAATCCAAAAAGCAATCTGTAATTTCGCTTTTCTTTTTACTTTAGCTTGTTGTTCAAGCGCCAAACGTCTTTGTTCTAATTTTTCTTGCTTCTTTTGCTTTGTGTGCTGCTCAAGCAATTCTCTTGCTACATAACGTTTTGTTGACATAGAAAATCAATATTTATGTTTTATATAAAAATCTTAATTAGAAAAAAATAAAGATACGCGAATATTCTTACGATCAAGAATTCTAGATTAAAATGAACAACCTTCCAATATTTTAAAGTACATATCTTCTTTTTATAAAACTTGTACAGTCAGAGATTGACGATCTCTGACCGTACTAAAGCTTCAGTGATCCAGCGAACCTGAGATAAATGGTGGACATCACAATTACTGCCGCCACCAATACGATCGACCACTAAAAAATCACTGTTTGCTTCCAAGGTAATTAAAGGATGGTGCCATACCCCTTGATGATAAGTAATTCCCTGTTGTCCGTTACTGATAAAAGCTTGAATTCGTTGCTCATCAGGTATTGTTTGATCAAACGGTAATGCTACTACAACAATAAATTTTTGTTGCTGTAATGGAATAAAAGACTGCGAACCATAAGGATGTCGTTCCAGCATCTCAATTTGAAATGGAATCTGAGTTGCAAATAAATTATGAAAAATGCTCATCCCAACAGCAACATGATCACCTGAAATTTGCGCCAGTGATAAGGCGTGATAACGCTCAGTGAGTCCCTGATTAATCGGGATAAAGTCTTTGCCGCTCTTTTCAATGACCTCACCAAAAGCAGCAAAACTGTCCTGAGTTAAAGGCTGGATTACAATATTTTTTTCATGCATAGCCATTCTCTTTAATACAAAGAAATATCAGCTCAAATCTCACTTATCTAAATGAAAATTATAGTAATATTTCACTATCGTGGTTGGCGGCATGGATGCCGCCTGTTTGGCTGTGGTATCAAGGACGTACCATCAGCCAAACAAAGGATTTTTGTTACTTTTCATCCTTGAAAAGTAAAATAACACCTATATAAAAATCAGCTTATAAACAGCCAATTTATGAGATCGTACAATCGTACTAAATAATATAATTTAACTTATTCAACTACTTTTCCCCATAAACGAATCCGGCTAATCCCGCCATCGGGAATCATATTGACGCGGATATAGTTCACTTTTTGATGTTGCAGTACTTCTGCAACATATTCATGAATATGGTCCATGGTCAAAGGCTGCTGTTCCAATAGAAATGGCCAGAACATACTTTGCGGAATCAGTTGTGCATCGGTTGCATCTTCAATATAAGCGGCTTGAATCGAACAAAATGCGGGGAAATTGCCTTTAAAATACGCGGTATCGACTTCAATTTTTTCAACGAATCCAGATTGTCCCAAAGCAATAATGCACCAATCAAAACCAGGGGCACGGCGACGTTTGGTCTCCCAACCATCGCCCATATTAATGCCGCGATCAGGACTGATCAGATTATTCGGATGGCCAAAATGTGCATCGCTAAAGGCCACAATACGCCCGCCATTTTTTAAACCAATCAAGTCCATCTGCCGAGTTGTATCGACATGTTCAAGCACCACACGGCCATACACTCTTAAACGTGCAATCCCACCATCAGGGAAAATATTAATACGAATATGGGTAACTTTCTGAGCAGCGCAGTCGAAAAAATGATGCTGATCCGGAGATAAAACCGAGTTTTCTAATAAAGCAGTCCAGATGATCCCTTCCAATTGATTATCTGGTGCATAACAGCCCTCAATAGAAGCAGATGCCGGATAATTGCCAGTAAAGAATGAGGTATCAATATCAAATCCAGATACAATCCCCGTTACACCTAAACGAACAATACACCAGTCATAGCCAGACTCACGCTTACGGCGGGTCTCCCAACCATCCATCCATTTACCGTGATCATCATATTTTCCTTCGATGAATTGAGCGGGTGTGCTTTGCAACATTCTTGCAGCTTCTGCAAAAAACTCATCGGAACAACTCACAATATTTGCACCAATTCTGGCATCAGCGAGATTGGTTAACGCTTGCAAATGGGTCGGTAAAGCTATGGTTTTAGCAACATGCACTGTCATTGATCGTTCCTGAAGGTTTGATTTCTATTCTATTATGCAAGATCCAGTCCAACTGGTCTGACCTGTTGGTAAAAATATAACGATTTTTGATCGACAGCACCAACAAAAAGATGAATTTTGTGTAGAATCAAACTGTTTATTTTGATCTTTAAGGCGTGTTTCTTATGAGTCCACAAGCTCTGCTCAATGGAAAATCATCTCAGGTGACTGAGCAAGCGGTGGAAGTGATTCATCAACGCATTCAACAAAATACCTATCCTGTCGGTTCTGCCTTACCCTCACAACGTGATCTTGCCCTCCAGTTGGGCATCAGCCGTGCTTCGTTACGCGAGGCCCTCACCCGTCTTGCCGCTTTAGGATTATTGGAAATCAAGGCGGGTAAAGGGGTTTATGTGATTTCACAACATAGTCAGGCTGCCGAACAATGGGACGGCGAACACCGTGTTTCTCTCAAGGATTTCTATCAATTACGCTATGTACTGGAAAGTTTTTGCGCGCTGTTGGCCTGCGAATATTTAACTGAACAGGATAAGTCGACCTTACAGCAACATTACCAGTCGCTGGCCTCTGCAATTCAGGCACAGAACTGGCAGGCAGCCTCCGAGGCAGATTATGCCTTTCATCAGCACATTATTGAACTTAGTCATAATCAGTCGATTATTCAAACACTTAAAATGCATACTGAATGGATTAAAAAAAGCCAGATCCTGCCTTTTGTTCAGCCGAATCTGGCATTTAAAACCATTCAGGAACATGAAGTCATTCTGCAAGCCTTATTTAATCAGGATGTAGCAGCGGCTGAAAAAGCCATGCAAGCGCATATTATTGGTGCTGCGCAACGTGCGGGTGTCTATTTTTCTCGACATGAAAATGCTTAAAAATCCCTACATTTAATTTGAATATAAACTTTTATTGGCTATCGTGACTGGCGGCATGGATGCCGCCTGTTTAGCTGTGGTATCAGGGAAGTACCATCAGCTAATGAGCAGCGATTCAAGCTACGAAAGATTTTTTTCCTTACTAAATAAATCCGTCCCCCTTCAAAAGTAAGGTAAAAAATTATCGCTTTTAATTGTACCGAATTAAGTTATTTAGAATAATATTTTAAAATATGTAGCCTATCGTAATCACATAAATTTAAGAAAAATCTTATTTCTATTTAATATAAAAACTTGAACTTTTATTAATGCACCACTTTGCCCCATGCCTTGAACCATATCCATGCAGCCTTCCTTTTTATGCTTTTTAATAAAGCAAATCATCTGGTATGACCAGTAAAACCAGTTGCTAAAATTGGCACACTTCTCGCTTAGAACTGTTTAGAAACTTATTTATATATTTAGGGTCTGAACGATGAATATTGCGATTGTAGGTGCTGGTATGGGCGGTTTGACTGCTGGTATCGCGTTAAAAAAATTTGGTCATCAGGTCACGATCTATGAACAGGCAGCCGAAATATTACCTGTCGGTGCGGCCATTTCACTGTGGTCAAATGGAGTCAAATGCCTGAATTATCTAGGCCTTACCGATCAAATTCAGGCGCTAGGCGGGCAAATGGAGTCTTTGGCCTATGTGGATGGACTGAGCCAACAAACCATGACTCAATTTAGCTTATCACCTCTATATAAAGAAGTCGGGCAACGTGCCTATCCGGTCGCCCGGGCCGATCTACAACATTTATTAATGCAACAATTTGGTCTGGAAGATATCAAACTGGGCATGAAAATGACGGCGATTGAAAGCCATCAAGATGAGGTCACCCTTCATTTTCAGGATGGCTCACAAATTACAGCCGATTTACTGATTGGTGCAGATGGCACACATTCTCTCACCCGACAATTTGTCCTCGGTTATCAGGTTGAACGTCGCTATGCAGGTTATGTCAATTGGAACGGTCTGGTTAATATTGATGAAACCATTGCGCCTGCCATGCAATGGACCACTTATATCGGTGAAGGCAAACGTGTGTCACTGATGCCGGTGGCCCAAAATCGTTTTTATTTCTTCTTTGATGTCCCCTTAGAGGCAGGACTGGAAAATCGACGTGAATACTATAAGCAAGATCTCAAAACTCATTTTAGCGGCTGGTGTGAACCCGTACAAAAACTGATTGAACATTTAGATGAGCAAAAAACCAATCGTGTCGAAATCCATGATATTGAACCTTTTATGGACTTTTACAAAGGACGTGTGGTGCTGTTAGGTGATGCAGCACATAGCACCACACCAGATATTGGCCAAGGTGGCTGCCAGGCCATGGAAGATGCGATATATCTCGCCCGTGCCTTGCAAATCAATACCTTCGGTCTGGAAGATGCTTTGGCACGTTATCAAAACAAACGTAATGAACGCACACGAGAAATGGTCTTGAGAGCACGTAAACGTTGTGATGTCACCCATATGAAAGATCCGCAGGTGACTGAAGAATGGTATCAATCGCTCTATCAGGAGCAAGGGTCACACATCATGCAAGGCATCATCAGTAATATTATCGGCAATCCACTAGATTAAGTGTTTTTGTTTTTAACTCCCCCCTATCTAGGGGGCTTTTTTTCATCTCAGGTTGCAGTCCACAAAAAATGCATATCTCGACCAGAATATGCATTCGATGTTGAACTTATTGCTTAAAATTTATAAGTCAGTGACAAACGGTTCTGCAAGAAGTTCTTGTCATAACGTGGTGAAGTCTGAATCCCTGCAAAATTACTGATACTGAAACCTTTTAAAGCCCCCATAAAATTATAAATCCCAAACAGCATATATTCAGATTGGTTACGGCTGGCCACATGCTCTGCTTCCTTTAAATCCATAAATGAATAACGTGCCCCTGCAATCACTTGATCTGTTAGTTTACCCTCTAAGGACAACATCAAAGCATTGCCCGCACCTAAATCCTGAGTACTTGTAAAAAAAGGCTGGGCAAAAATTTCACCTGAAGAGGTTTTGGCGGCATACGGCGTTAACAGTGCACCATTCAGATAACTTTCACGATCCGGTTTAATATAGTTATATGCAACTTTTAAAGTGGCTACAGGCAAGACCTTAACTGCTGCCTGTGCACCAAAAATCTGGCTGTTCACCTCACCTGCCAGTGCTTTGCCCTGATCTTTGCCAGACATATATTGCAGTGAAAACTCAGGGGCATATTTAAGTTTTGGCATTGCCAGATCCGCTTGTGTATAAATCAGGCGGGTATAATCATCATAACTTTGATACCACAACTGCGTTTTTAGACTTCGGTCTTCGGCTAGGTTGAAACGCTTGCCGACACCCACTGACCAAACCCCATCGGTTTGCAGATTCGAATTCTGACGAGCGCTTTTTGTAAACTCATCTTCGCCATAACTTTTATATTTATTGACTTTGGTCAGGCGCAAGAAATCGTTATTGTCTCCGATCTGGACATCGGCGGCCTGATATAAAAACATCAAGACACGGCGGTCTGCATAATCCCCCATAAACGGTAAATTGAGACGCTGATTCCCGACGGTCACCCGAGCCAAATCATTTTTCCACGTCAGATAGGCTTCTGCTAAACCATCACCATCTTCCTTGAGTTCATCGACTTCAGCCTTATTATCTTTCTCATCTAAACGACGCTGAATATCATAACCAACAGCGGCCTGTACCCCATAAAAAGGCGCTGTTTCATACTTTATATAACCACCGATGACAGCCGTATCCTGATTCAGATTATCCACAAAATAAGCATTATTGAGTGAGTAATAAGTTGATTTCACTGCACCATGCAGACTGCCACAGGCAAATACCGCAGCCAGTTGATCGTTCGCCTGACAATCCTGTTGCAGGTTCAATAGATGATTCAGGCTAGTATCCGTTGCCCACGCCTGTATGGCTGGGCTCATCACGAGCACGAATATGGCTGATTTTAATTTAAAACTTCTCATAAAATTCCCCGTAAGATTTGATTTAAAAATCACTTTTGGCTTTTAAAAATCCTGTTTCTGGCTTTTTCAAGACAAAAACTCCCCTTGACCTATTCAAGCTTGAATAAGCAACTTTGAATAATGTGCAGGTAAAAAGCGGGATTCAGACTAAATATTCGACCCTGAACCCGCGATGATCAATGCCCTGAATTTACAGGCAAGCTTGCTACTTCCACTGTTTTTTTAGTGAACGGTAGATGGTTAAAAATGATGTTAAGTAAGATAGCGGTAATACAGGCTGAGCTAATACCTGAATGCAATAAGGTTTTTACCCATGTTGGAAATTGTGCATAGAATTCCTGATTGACGATAGGAATCATGCCGATAGCCAGTGAAGTGGCCACAATAATCAGGTTTTTATGATCGTTATAATCCACTTTGGCTAAGGTACGTATACCACTGGCGGCAACCGTACCGAACAACACGATGCCAGCACCACCCAAAACAGGCATGGGAATCGATGCCACCAGACGCCCCACGATGGGCAATAAGCCGAGGATAATCAAGATTCCTCCTGCAGTCGCCACCACAAAACGGCTTTTAATGCCAGTCATGGCAACCAACCCGACATTTTGGGCAAAAGCTGTTTGCATGAATGAACCAAAGATCGGAGAAATGGCGCTCGATAACATATCGGCACGTAAACCGTCGCCTATACGTTTCGAATCAACTTTGCTTCCAACAATTTCACCGATGGCAATAATATCGGCGGTGGTTTCGGTCATAATCACCAAGGTCACAATCGTCATGGAAAGAATGGCAGAAAACTCAAATACAGGCGAACCAAAATGGAAGAAACTTGGAAATGCAAAAACCGGACCTGTACTGACCTTTGAAAAATCGGTAAATCCTGCCGCATAGGCGAGCACAGTACCTAGAATAATGGCAACCAGAATCGCGAGCCGACGGAGCATCTGACTACGCAACATGCTGAAGATAATCACAATCGCCAGCGTCATCACCGCCAGACCGACATTAGCCGGATCGCCCCAGTTCTCAGCTTTGGGATTACCCCCCATAATCCAGCGGATCGCCACAGGCAGCAGTGAAATACCAATCATGGTAATCACACAACCGGTTACCACGGGGGGAAAAAAGCGGATGATTTTGGCAAAAAATGGCGTCAGCAATAAACCAATGAGGGAAGCAACAATTACGGCACCAAAGGCAGAGGCTAACCCGCCACCGGTGCTGACAATTGCCAGAATGGTCGCAACACCTGCAAAAGAAACGCCTTGAACAATCGGTAATTTTGCTCCGAAATGCTTGAAACCTAGGGTTTGCAACACCGTCGCCAGGCCCCCTACAAACAAGGCAGCAGCCACCAGCAATCCAATTTCTGAAGCCTCCAGTCCTGCAGCAGCTCCAATAATCAATGGGGGTGCAATAATTCCACCATACATCGTCAACACATGCTGCAAACCATATAAAATGTTTTTATTCATGCCTAAATATTGATGTTCTGCCGAGATCAGCGTATCTCGTTCTGTGGGTGTGTTGTCTTGATGCATGGTTAATTCCTCAAATTAGATTCATAAGGTCCACATTGTTTAAGTTGATTTAGCTGCCGCGATAAGTTGAATATGAAAAAGGACTGATCAATAAAGGCACGTGGTAATGCTGTTGCGTATCAGTGACCTTAAAATCGATACAGACGCTTGGATAGAAACTGGCTGTGTTCAAAGTCTGAAAATAATCCCCTACTTCAAAAATCAACTGATAATTGGCTTGGATAAATGCTTCGATCCTGAAAGCAGGAATACGGCCATCCGCATCCGTTAACTGTTCATCCTGCAAAATATATTGATGATTGATTTCCTGATAGAGTTTCACCAATACCTGAGGTGCTGGCTGCCCCAGTGCTGCATTTAAAATATGTGTGCTGATACCCGCCATTATTGAATCTCCTGTTCTAAACGAATCAAAGCAATTTCAGCCAATTGTTGTTTTACTTCGACTTGCTCTTGTTCGACTGTATTGAGTAAGCGACGTTGCAACTCGGACAAGATTTGCTGACCAGAGCGACCCGCTGCACGGATCAGAAAAATATGCCCAAATTTGTGCTCGTAATCTAAATTGCCCTGATAAAGTGCCAGTTGCAGCACAGCATCCGTTTCGACCTGAGCTTGCTCACGTTGGGAGAACTGCTGCTCTTTCTCAGATAAAACTGCTGCTGCTTTTTTCTCGCCAATACGGGGATGTTGCGCCAAAGCTATAGAAATTTCAGGCCATGACCATGCCTGCGCTTGTGTCACTGCAGCTTGATAAAGTTGCTCTTTAGCTGGATAAGGACGTTGCTGTAGCAGTTCAGCAATCCAGTTCGGGATATGCACACAGGCCTGTAAAACACCTGCTGCTCTGTCTGGATCGAGTTGATTAAATGTTTCGAGTTGCATCTCTGCTCCAATTTAAGGCATTGTCTGACTGGTCAGACCAGATATCCTAAATAAAGCAATGAATATGCCAATTATGGCGTATGGAGCTTTCGATAGCGTTTGTTAAAAAATGATCTGGATATCTAAATAAAAAACGGCAATCACCGAGGATTGCCGTTTTTTTATTACTATCAATTAAAAAAGCTTTAGTTCAGGCTGTAAGCAATCACATAATCACCATGATCAGGTGATTGACGCGCGCCACCTGCAGTAATCAGCACATACTGCTTACCTGATTTCGGTGACACATAACTGATTGGCGTACCTTGGCTACCGACAGGTAAACGCGCTTTCCACAGCTCCTTACCTGAAGATGAATCCAGTGCACGCAAGTAATAATCCTGAGTCGCGGCAAAGAAGACTAAACCACCTTGAGTTGCCATTGGACCGCCAATGGTTGGCATACCAATTGGAACAGGCAGGCCCATTTTGATTCCCATCGGGCCAGTATCCTCTACCGTTCCCATTGGCACTTGCCATGCAACCTGACGCGTTTTCATATCTACTGCAGTCATGGTGCCATACGGCGGTTTTTGGCAAGGAATCATTAATTTCGACCAGAAGCGGTCTTTATTGACTTTGTATGGAGTTCCTTTCATTGGCACGGCGCCCATACCAGTATTGACTTTTTCACCACCATTAGCCTGAACTGCGAGATCTTCCGGCGTCTGTTTAATTAACTGAATCCATAAGCCCAAACGCATGTCATTGACGAACATATATTGATGGCTTGGATCAAAGGCAATACTGCCCCAGTTCATACCGCCTAGAGAACCTGGGAAGCTCAATGATTTATCGGTACCCGGTGCAGTGAATAAACCTTCATAACGCATCGATTTAAAGTTAATACGACACATGAGCTGGTCAAATGGTGTGGCGCCCCACATATCAGATTCCGTTATGGTCTGGTTACCAATCTGCGGCATTTCGACTGAACGTGGCTGTGTTGGGCTGTATTGTTCCCCTGGAATATCCGCAGGCTTCACCGCTTGCTCAACCACCTTGGTTAATGGCTGCCCGGTTACACGATCCAGTACAAAGAACTGGCCGGATTTGGTCCCAATTACCACAGCAGGTTTGTTGCTGCCATCCTTCATCGGGAAATCAACTAGGCTTGGCTGCATTGGCAAATCAAAATCCCACAAATCATTATGAACCGTTTGATAGACCCACTTTTCCTGACCTGTGGTCGCATCTAAAGCCAGTACGGATGAGTTGTATTTATGGTCCAGTGGTTGACGGTTACCGCCCCAGACATCAACAGATGAGCTACCCATTGGTAAAAATACCGTGTTCATTTGCGGATCGTAAGACATCGCAGCCCATGAATTTGCCGAACTGCGTTTATAGGTTTCACCATCCTTCAATACATAGTTCGGATCAGGATTGCGTGGATCAAAGGCCCAACGTAATTCACCTGTAATGACATCGTATGCACGAATTACACCACCAGGCATATCCGCTGCAAAATTATCGGCAATACGGCTACCGACGACAATTACCGTACCCGCAATGGTTGGTGCTGAAGTCACTTCAAAACGTGGTGCTGTGGTTCCCTCACCCAAGCCTTTGAGCAAGTCAACCGTGCCTTCTACCCCAAAGTCTTTACAACGTTCGCCCGTATCTGCATTGACAGCAATTAAACGACCATCTGGTGTATTGGTATAAACACGACGTAGGCATGAGGTATTGTTCGCCACCGCTTTTACCGGTGTCGCTCCAGCCAACGTCGGCTGAACCAATGCTTGCGTTGAGTCAAAATAAGCAACACCACGGCAACGTTCCCATGCATCTGACTTGGAATTGACTTCTGCTTTCCAGAGTTGTTTACCGGAGTCCGCTGCCAGGGCAAAAATATTGTTATGCGGGGTACACAGGAAAATCTTGTTGCCCACCTGTAACGGCGTCATCTGATCTTCTGCACCATTGCCTGAACCCGTGGTGAAATCACCGGTACGGAAACGCCAGACTTCTTTCAGCTGATGCACATTATCACGTGTGATCTGATCCAGTGCCGCAAAACGGCTTCCACCTGCATCCTGACCATAATGCTGCCAGTTGGTCTGCTTCATATCGGTTTTTACCGGGATCAGCGGTAATGCCTGTCCCGACGCAGTGACGGTTGGATGTGGCTGGAACATCTGATAAAGACCAATCACCATGCCAATCACTGTCAATATTCCAAGACCATAAGCAGGTAAATCCGCACTCGGTTGAAATTGATAACGACGAATGGCAGGTAAAGTAAACATCAGGGCTGCAAATAAGCCTGCTGGAAACATCAGTCGAGAAAATAAAGGCCAGAACTCCAGCCCTGCATCAAACAACGACCAGACGATTGTCCCCGCAAACACCAGGGTAAATAACCAGACACCGAACGCTTTTTTCCTGAAAATAAAAAGTGCAGCGATGAGCGTAAGGACACCTGAAATCACGAAATACCAGGATCCACCTAAAGTCGCCAGCTTTACTCCACCGACTGTAAAAAACAGTCCGGTCAGCAATAAAACCAGCCCCAGAATAAAACACCATATTTTCAGCATGGTATGCGAGCTTGAAGATTCAGACATCTGTCATACTCCTGTATTAGAAATTCAGCCCAACTGAAATACCGGCTACCCAGACATTATCACGAGACGGATTGCCCCTTGGCTGATAAACATACTGGATATTGGGACGTAACATTACGGCTGGGGAATAGTTGTAAACATAGTTCAGTTCAACATTCATCTCATCATCACGATCATGATTGGCAGGGATCTGGTCGTTAAATTTATAACGTCCCACCCCGAAACCGATCTGGTCGGCCGGTCGTGATGGCAAGGCTCCCTTGTACCAGAAGGCGATTTGCTGGGTATCAGAAATATTGGCGGTTTTATCGTTGTTCCAGACCAGATTCACGGCGCCATATAAACCACCCTTTGAATCCGTGGCATTGCTGCTCAACTGTTGCTGGGTATTCAGCCAGATGGCCGACTTTGGATCTTGTCCTGCTTGTGCATCAACCCGGTCATAGTCATGACTACTCCAGAAACCGCCAACTTTATACTCGCCCGCCAAACCGTTTAATTTATTGGTTTTCCAAGCCAATTCGACTGGAATCAGGACACCTTTTGCCCGATCCGTAGACAGGTTGAAATTGGCATTGTCCTTCACTTCAGTATTTTCGGGATTATTTTCATAAACGCCCACACCAAACGTCCATTCAGGCAGAAACTGGTATTTAACATTTGCAGCCCAGCCACTCACCGGACCGTTATACCAGACATCGCCCTGACTCTTACCCACTTGGCCACCACATAAAATCAGACTCTGGAAATTACAGTGTGAACCATTAAAGTCCTCGGACATGCCCATCCGCCCAAGCTTAAACTGTAGGGTATTGTCCAGAAATCCTGTTTTAATCCATGCTTGCGTTAAGCGCCAGATATTACCGCGCCCATAGATTTCCGTTGGACTACCGTTCATGCCAATATTGCTGGCAATATTACGTCCATCCCGTTTGGTCACGGTGAGAGCGGCTGTCGTGTTGGGTAATCCCGCAATTTTAGCCAGATCAAAATTTGCACCCAATGCCATCTGATTGGCATTTTTGGTGGGATGATGGTCCAGACCGTCCAGCACTGTTGCTGTCTGGTTCATGACATTGAGGTTAAATTTATAGCCCTCTTTTTCCAGTTGCTGGCGCTGGCCATTCCAGTCGCCGAGGAGCCATTGACGATCCTGTGACCAGGGCTGATCCGCAAAAGCAGATTGAGCAGCACATAGCGCCACAGCCAGACAGCTCATCTTGAGCAAAAATGCATTCGAATTCATATTCAGCCTCCTTGCCGTTTATTTCAGTTTTACAGCTGAACTGAGTTCAGACGTTGCACCCAAACGATCCGTAATATTTGCTGTCACTGAAGCAACTTGTGCTGTTGGTTTCCAAGTCAGCGTCGCTATTCCTTGCGCATTGGTGGCAGCAACCGCCGAACCTAAATAAAACTCTGCTTCATTTGAATTTGCCGATGAGTTTCCAAAAAACTCGACCTGATAACGCTGGTTCGGCTGCGCTTTAACTTCGACTGCAATTTGTCCTTTGGACAAGGTTAATTTCGGTACCTGAATATTTTGGTTGGGTTGAGCATTACAGCCTTGCTCATTGGCCTGCTTGCAGGTCTTCTGCAAGTTTGCAGGATCAATCTTGACGCCATGACCGCGAGATCCTACAAAATGCGCATGTTCCAGCCCTGGAATGTCAAAAATAATCGCGCCGACACGTTGATTCGGTACGCAGCTGCCGCCTGCTTCACAACGTTTAATCTCTTTACCATTATTCCAGATTTGGTTTTTAGTCAATGTGATATGTGCATCGGCATCTTTCTCGGAACGAATGGCAATGCCAACCCGGTTGCCATGTACCTTATTGCTATCAAAAATGTTGCCATCACCCGTCAGGTTAAAACCGTTGGAGTTATTGGTCAGCTCGTTATAAGCAATATAGTTGCGTTTGCCCCAGTTGATCTGTAGGCCATCCGAATAGTTTTCAAATTTATTGCCGATGACTGCATTGTCATTGCCCCACAAGATTTCAATCCCTTGTGATGGTTCAGGATTGGCTGCTGTAGAAATAAAATGGTTATTGGCAACCAGATTGAATGCTGCACCACGGGTCAGTTCAAGACCATCGCCATTGTCCTGAAAATAGTTATTCAATACTTTGTTGTTATTGGTGGTGGTCGCTGTTGGATTGCCCTTACCATCGTCTCCAGTCAACATCACCCCTGCGCCGCCATAGTTATGCATGATGCGGTTATTTTGAATCAGGTTATTGCTGGCACGGTTCATTAAAATTCCGATACAGAAATGACGGATTTCCAAACCTTGGATGGTGACGCCATTGATGTCACGCAATACGATGCCCGGTAAAGTCGTCGTCCGCACATTGGTCCCGAATTGTCCTTCAACCGCCCCCGGACAAGCTTCAACTCCTGTGCCTTTAATATAATTTGATCCATCGACTGCAATAAACTCCCCTGTTTTTGCCCATTGCGTTCCGATAATTTTTACCGGTGCCTTGATCTCGGGTAATGGACGATTCACCTTGATCGCATAAGGGGCTTTGCCGACTGCCTGAATCAGAATCTCGCTGCTTTCTGTCGGCTTGCTGTTGGCTTGCTCAATTGCCCAGCGCAAAGAACCCTTATCAGTATCATCCTGATAACGATCAACAATATACGTTTCTGCTGCTGCCATTCCCGAAACCACCATCGCCACAGCTAAAGTGCTTAAACGTAAGTAAATTGCTTTCATGTCTAAACATCCTTTTTAAATTATTGTGTAGGCTGAACCGTTTTTAAAAACTGTTTCAGTTGCGTAACGTCGATCTGACCTGGTGCTGAAGCTTCACCAATCATGCCAAAGCTAAAGCTACCGCCCATGTTGGCAGTAGCGATGCGGGAAATCGTGCCCAGTTTGCCCATCGACATGGTCAGTAACGGTTTTTTAGACTGTTGACTCACTTTCAAGGTCGCATTCATGAGGGTAAATACATCCTGTTTGTTTTGCGGCATCACTGCAATTTTCAGAATATCGGCGCCTAACTCATCCTGTTGAAGTAACCGCTTGATAATCTCAGACTCGGGTGGCGTTTTCTGGAAGTCGTGATTGGACATGACGATCAGTACTTTTTTCGCATGCGCCATTTTCACGGTATCGTTCACAATCTGCTGATCACGGAACATTTCCACATCCAGCATATCCATAAATGGCTGCTGTAAATATGCCTGATAGGTCTTGCCATAATCTGCATCACTTATTGTTAATTGCCCACCTTCGTTATGGGTACGAATCGTGGCGATCAGCGGTTTAGTGCCTAATATCTGTTTGAGCTCATGGCCTAAGGCAATCACCTGCTTGCGATCACTGGCAAAATTGAGTAAATCAATCCGAAACTCCGCAAGATCGGCATCCGCATTGGCTGCAATCACTTTTGCCTGAGCAATAGCCTGCTCTCTGGTTTTGGCCGTAATGGGCACAATGGTTTTCACCGGCAGCTTTGCCAGTTCAGATAATTCAACCTGCTTTTGCTGATGATCTTGCGCTTGTGCTGCTTGAACCATCAATAAGGGGCTCAATGCAAAAATGAATGCTGCAATTTTTTTCCTATCCATGAAGATTTTCCTTTTTAAATATGTCCCTTTATAAATATGGAAACCAGGGAGTATAGTGTTTCAAACTCTTTAATAGGTTTGCCACATAAACACTTGTATGATATCTGATACTCGGAGACGTCATCCGCAACTGTCTGAGTCAGGACCAAATCAATAAAATGCCATTTCTGCGATAGCATCGAGACGTGCTGGTCTTGAACGAGTTTTGCGGATGACAATGGTTTTGCCTACTTTTCCCGAAAGAAAAGTAGGTCGAGCCGACGGCTGATCCTAAAATAAGATGAGAACTTAAAAAGACTCCGTTGTGAGCCTTAACCTTTAAATATCAAAGAACACGGTCTCATCATCACCCTGAATACGGATATCAAAGCGATAGACTACTTCACCATCCACGTCACTGCGTTTGGCGATTAAAGTCTGGCGACGTACTGCCCACTCGATGCTGTTCAGCACTGGATCATTGGCATTGGCATCCACCTCATCATCAAAATAGATACGGGTGTGCAAACCGATATTAATGCCACGTGCAAAAACTGCGACTGCAATATGTGGTGCCTGAATTGAGCCTTTGCGACCGGCAACAGCGCCCGGTTTTACCGTATGAAAACTCCAGAAGCCAGTTTCAAAATTGGCACCTGTGCGTCCCCATCCCTGAAAATGTGGGTCGGCAGTTTTGCCTTGGGTATCCGCCTGACTTGGATAAACCCCATTGGCATCTGCCTGCCAGATTTCCAGTAACACATCTCTTAATGGCAAACCGAGTCCGTCAAACACCTGACCTTCCAGACGAATCCGTTGCCCTTGCGTCTGCTCATTGACTAACTGGTTATCGAAGTTATGCTCAAATACTTCAATATTGGCCTGTTGTGGTAATAAGCCGATATGCACATAAGGACCGCCGGTTTGTGATGGGGTCTCTTTCAATTCCTGAAAATTCCATGCATTCATCGTATGTCTCCCTTATGTCAAATCATTTTCAAAATAAGTCGCACGACGACCACGCAGATGAATATCAAAGCGGTAACAACGGCTATCTGCTTCAATGAAATTGTTTTTATCTTCCAGTGCGATCAAGGCACGACGCTGATCTTCAGATGGAATGGTTTTTAAAATCGGACAGGTGTCAATCAGCGTATCGCCTTCAAAATAAAACTGCGAAATCAGACGCTGTGCCCAACCATCAGCGATCAGGGAAAAATGGATATGCGCCGGACGCCATTCATTAATCCGGTTACGCCATGGATATGGTCCCGGCTTGATGGTGCGGAAAATATAGAAACCATTTTCATCAGTTAAGGTACGGCCACAGCCACCAAAGTTAGGGTCCATCGCACCAATAAACTTGTCATTGGGATGACGATACCGACCCGATGCATTGGCTTGCCATACTTCCAGCAAGGCATTTTTCACAGGACGACCAAACTGATCACGTACATAACCATGCACAATGATACGTTCACCAATCGGTAATCCTTCTTTGGCATAGTTCAGAATCAGGTCATTATCTTTGGGACCAAAAATACTCGGTGAAAAATGCGGTGACGTCACTTCAGTCAAGGTTTCATTAATTGAAATCAATGCATTCTTTGGCGAGCGTAATACACTGGTCTTATAGCCGGGTGTATATGCTGGCGGATGATCATCGGTATTTCGTTGTGGGTATGCACCTAATGTATGCTTTAACATGCCTGTCTCCTTAATCCTGTGGTTGTGCCGCAACGGGTTGCACGTCAATGCCAAGTTCTTTAAAGACGTCTTCGGCCATATGCATCGCCGCATTCGCTGCTGGCAAACCGGCATATAAAGAACTATGTAAAATCAGTTCCTTTAATTCATCTTTAGTCACACCGTTATTGAAGCAGGCACGTAAATGCATTCTCAGTTCGTCTTCTCGCCCTAAAGCCAATAAGATGGCAATCGTGACCAGACTGCGGGTATGGCGTGGTAAACCTTCACGTGACCACACTTCCCCCCAGGCGAAGCGACTAATAAAGTTCTGGAAGTCCTGATTGAAATCATTCAGGTTCTGTAAAGAACGTCCGACATGTTTTTCGCCCAGTACTTCGGTACGGACTTTCAGTCCTTGTTGATAACGCTGCTCATCATTCATTGACTTTTTCCTCGATTAGGTTGCATCGGTATGGGCAACGATAGATTTAACAAAAATGGCGACTGCGGCTGCGGCTGCAGGAATCATTAGCAGGCTCAGAATGGCGGTAAATGACCAGTTATTTCCAAGCAGAATCGCCCCGATCCACGCACCAAATACCGCACCAAAACGTCCAATTCCCATCATCCATGCAATCCCTGTTGCACGACATTGAGTCGGGTAGAAACGGGCACTTAATGCAGGCATGGAAGACTGGGCACCATTGATGGCAACACCGGCACAAAGCACCAGAATGGCCAATAAGGTCGGGCTATTCAGGCTTTGACCAACGGCTACAGCGAAAATACCTGCCACGACATAGAACACTGCCAGTACCCGGTTCGGATTGAATTTATCCATTGCCCAGCCAATCACCAAGGCACTGAGTACACCGCCAAACTGGAATAACCCGCCGATAAATGCCGCACGTTCCATGCTCGCACCGGTTTCACGCATCAAGGTTGGCAACCAGCTGGTCAATAGGTAAATAATGACCAAGCCCATGAAATAGGTGAGCCACAATAAAACCGTACCTTTGGCATATTGTTTGGAAAACAACATCTTGAATACGTTGCCCTTTGGTGCAACATTGGATTCTTCTTCAGGAATATGAAACTGGCTAATACCTTGGACTTGTGAAGGCGCAATATGGTTTAAAATTTTACGTACTTTTTCAGGGCTCTTATTTTTTACAATCAGGAAGCGATAAGACTCCGGCAAGAACACAATCACCAGAAGCATCAATATCAAAGGAATGATTCCGCCAAACAGGAATAAGCTGTGCCAACCAAAAGCAGGAATCAGCCAGCTACTGATAAAGCCACCAATCGCCATGCCTAGGTTAAAACCGCAGAACATACACACCACTAAAATAGAGCGTACGCGTTTCGGGCAATATTCCGAGAACAAGGTTGTTGCATTCGGCATGGCTGCACCCAAACCAATGCCGGTTAAAAAGCGTAATACCACCAATTGATCCAGACCTGATGCATAGGCAGAAGCAAAGGTAAAACCACCAAAAATCAGCATGGCCACGGTCAAAACGATCTTACGGCCAAAACGGTCAGCAGTTGGTCCCGAGACTAAAGCCCCAATAATCATACCGCCCAAAGCGGCACTCATCACCGGACCTAACTGGGAACGGTCAATGCCCCAGTCCTGTGTGAGGGCTGGTGCAATAAAACCCATTGCAGCAGTATCCACACCATCAAAAAAAACAATTAAAAAACAGATGATTGCAATCATCCATTGATACTTGCTAATCGGCGCATTATCAATTAATTCCTGTGCATCCATGCTGTTATTTTTTGCAGCGTAATCCTGAAACGCCATAGTAGTCTCCTTGAGGCGAAATCCTTTTAACAAACCTAAGTGTTTATATTCTTTGGATAAACTTTGTCAGTTCCTGAGTAAATACTTGTGGTTGCTCAATATTCGATAAATGTGAAGCCAGCAAAATCTCAAGCTGACTGTTTGCAATGTGATGATGCATAAACTCTGCATCCTGGATTGTGGTGACGGGGTCGTATTGCCCTGCGATAATTAAAGTGGGAATTTGAATCTGAGCAAGTTGCGCCCGAACATCGGCATCAGCTAAAGCACGACATGCATTGGCATACCCCTGTGCAGGTGTCACCGCCAGACTCTGAATGGTTTTCTGTGCCAGCACATCATGCGCATAATCAAAATGCTCACTAAACCAACGGGTATGCGTGGTTTTTACAAGTTCTGCCAAACCGTTTTGCTCTACGCTATCTGCACGGGTATTCCATGCCTCGGCATTCCCAATTTTTGCTGCCGAATTTGCAACCGTGATGCTATGAAAGCGTTGTGCATGATTGATGGCCAAGGCCAAGGCTGTAATTCCACCCATTGAAATACCGCAGAAATGGGCTTTTTCAACAGCTAAAGCATCAAGAATATCGATCACATCTTCAGCCAGATTTTGCAAGCTCGTATCGGCAATCACGCTACTGGTACCATGTCCACGTGTGTCATAGGTAATGACCTGATAATGCTCAGCTAAAGCTGTCACTTGCGCCTGCCACATTCCATGATCGGTTCCCAATGAGTTAGAGAACATGATCACAGGTGCATCTTTGCGCCCTTGAACCTGAACAGCCAACGGATGTCCCTGACGATTATTAATGTGCGTAATCATGTGCTTACTCTCCTTGTTGTGCATGTAGGACTGCATCGATTTGAGCCTGAATATTGCCTAGGTAAGATGCAGGATTGAACAACTCATCTAATGCCTGATCATTAAAATGGGCTCGCACTTGCTCCATGTCTGCTAACACGGTTTTTAAATGCTGCTGTTGGGCAACAGCTTGCTGGCAGGCTTGCTCAACCAGATGATGTGCATTCAAACGGCCAAGCTTTGGGGCCAACGCCATCATCACCGCCTCTGCCATGATCAGGCCATGGGTACATTCAAGATTACGTTGCATCGCGTCTGTGTTGACCTGCATGTGCTCAAGTACGTCACTGCTTCGCTCTAAAGCACCTGCACATAGCTGGAAAATTTCTGGAATCGCCAGCCATTCCGCATGCCAAGCCCCCAAAGCCCGTTCATGCTCTTGCACCATGCTTTGAAAGACACTTGCCATTAAGGCCGGTACACGATTGGCTGCGGCAAGAATTGAAGCTGCTGCCACCGGATTACGCTTATGCGGCATGGTCGATGATCCACCACGCCCTTTTGCCGCCGGTTCAAAAACTTCTGCGATTTCGGTTTGCATCAGCAATGACCAGTCTTTTGCCATCTTGCCGACATTCCCTACAATCAAGGCAAGCGTGCTGGCAAGCTCAACCATACGGTCGCGCTCACCATGCCATGTACATTCAGGCGCTGTTAAATTGAGTTGTGCTGCAAAAGCGGCAACCACCGCAGAGCCTTGATCCTGTAAAGATGCCAGTGAACCTACTGCACCACCGAGTTGCGCAGTTAATACGCGACCTTTCATGGCCTGTAGACGATCAAGATCACGTTTCAAGGCAGCTGCCCAACGGGCAAATTTATGACCTAAAGTAATCGGTAAAGCCTGCTGTAGCCAGGTACGTCCAATCATGACCTGATGGCGATATTGCTGCGCTTGCTTTAAACAAATTTGATAGGCTTGTTGCAGTTGCTTTTCGATCAATGCCAAGGCATCTCGGCATTGTAAAATCGTTGCTGTATCAATAATATCCTGACTGGTTGCACCCCAGTGCACATAACGGGATGCATCTTCATCCTGCTGTTTTACCAAGGCAGTGAATTGCTTGACCAATGGAATCGCAACATTACCTGCCAGCCCTGCTGCTGTAGCCAACGCTTCCATATCGATTTGCGCTACAGCATTTTGACCAACCTGTTCAATCATCGTTGCCGCCGAAGCAGGAATGACGTTGACCTTTGCCTGAGCTTTAGCTAAAGCCACTTCGGCCTGAATCATATATCCCAATAAAGCGTGATCACTAAAAATGGCTGTGACATCAGGCTGATAAAATAAGCTGGCGTATAACTGGCTCATAACAGACCTCACTCAACACGTTGAATAATCAAGGCAATCCCTTGACCGACACCAATACACATCGAACACAAGGCATATTCACCTTTGATCTGTTCAAGCTGGTTTAAGGCCGTGGTCACCAGACGCGCACCAGAGGCACCTAAAGGATGACCCAAAGCAATTGCACCACCATTCGGATTAACCCGTGTATCATCATCCGCCAAGCCTAAATCACGGGTCACCGCCAAAGCTTGTGCTGCAAAAGCTTCGTTTAGCTCAATCACATCCATTTGTTCTAACGTGAGATTGGCCTGTTTCAGCAGTTTCTTGATCGCAGGTGCAGGCGCAAAGCCCATAATCCGTGGTTCAACCCCAACTGTGGTGGCTGCAATGATTTTGGCGCGTGGCTTGAGTTGGTATTTTTCTACCGCTTCGTCCGACGCAATCAACACAGCGGCTGCGCCGTCATTAATTCCAGAAGCATTACCTGCGGTCACAGTACCTTCGGCTTTGACCACACCTTTGAGTTTGGTTAATGCTTCTAAAGTGGTTGACGCACGTGGATGCTCATCAGTATCCACCACAATGGCATCCCCTTTACGCTGTGGAATGTTGACAGGCACGATTTCATTGCTGAAGAAGCCTTTAGCTTGCGCCGCTGCAGTACGCTGCTGACTGTTTAAAGCAAACTGGTCCTGATCGGCACGGTTGATGTTGAACTGTTCCGCCACGTTTTCTGCGGTTTGTGGCATGCTGTCCACGCCATACATTTCTTTCAGCTTAGGATTGATAAAACGCCATCCCATGGTGGTGTCTTCAATTTTTTGACTACGTCCAAAAGCACTATCCGATTTACCCATCACATAAGGCGCACGGCTCATGCTTTCGACGCCACCTGCAATAATCAGGTCGGCTTCATTGGCTTTAATGGCACGGGCAGCCATGGCAATGGCATCCAGTGATGAACCACACAAACGGTTAACCGTGGTGGCAGGCACCTGATAAGGTACACCTGCCAATAAGGCTGACATACGTCCCACATTACGGTTATCTTCACCCGCTTGGTTGGCACAACCATAGATGACATCATCCACCTGCTGCCAATCAACACTTGGGTTACGTTGCATCAAGGTCTGAATTGGAACTGCTCCCAGATCGTCAGCACGGACAGGTGCAAGACCGCCTGCATAACGACCAAATGGGGTACGGATGGCATCAATGATATAAGCGTTTTTCATAGTCTTACATTTCCATTTCTAAATCTGTTGTGAGCACTGCCACAAATTATGGGTTTAGTCATTCTTCCTTTGCGTAGGCAATGCCTATACAAAAAGCCTCTGCTTTAATCCGTAATTAGTGGCTGTGTAAACATTATCATTGCGTCGCATCAATCAACTGAGCACCCGTCAACGCCTGCAACTCCTCAAAGCTCAGACCTTCGACTTTCTCAATCACTTTCAAACCGTCTTGAGTCACATCAATCACACACAGGTCGGTATAAATCCGATCGACACATTTCAATCCCGTTGCCGGATAAGTGAGTGCTTCGACGATCTTCGGTTCACCTTGCTTGGTATTGTGATCAGTGGTGATAAATACTTTCTTGGCGCCGACAGCCAAATCCATCGCACCGCCCACGGCAGGAATGGCATCTGCTGCTCCAGTATGCCAGTTGGCCAGATCACCATTGGCCGCCACCTGAAATGCACCGAGTACCGCAATATCCAGATGTCCACCACGCATCATGGCAAAGGAGTCACCATGATGGAAAAAACTACCGCCAGTCAGCATGGTGACGTATTCCTTACCTGCATTGATCAACTCAGGATCTTCCTCACCTTTGGCTGGTGGCGGACCGAATGCGAGTAGGCCATTTTCCGAATGCAGGAACACATCTTTATCGGCTGGAAGATAATTGGAAATCTTGGTAGGCAGGCCAATGCCGAGATTGACATAAGCACCATCTGGAATATCTTGTGCGACACGTTCAGCAATCTGGTCACGGCTTAGTTTTTGATAGCTCATTGTTCTGCTCCTATGCCATTGGCTGCATCGACAGCGACCACATGCTGTACAAAAATCCCTGGAGTAATAATGTGTTCAGGATCAAGCTGACCGAGTTCAGCCAGTTCCGACACCTGTGCAATGGTGACATCCGCGGCCATCGCCATAATCGGGCCGAAGTTACGGGCAGATTTGTTATAGACCAGATTGCCCCAACGGTCGCCTTTGTGGGCCTTGATTAATGCGAAGTCAGCCTTGATCGGATATTCCAGTACATAGTCTTTGCCATCGATATGACGGGTTTCCTTGCCTTCTGCCAATAAAGTACCAAAACCAGTTGGGGTAAATACGGCACCTAAACCCATCCCAGCAGCTTGAATACGACAGGCCAGATTACCTTGCGGGACCAGTTCCAGTTCAATCTTGCCGGCACGATACAGTTCATCGAACACCCATGAGTCTGACTGACGCGGGAAGGAACAGATGATTTTACGAACCGCACCTGTTTTAAGCAGTTTGGCCAAACCGTAATCGCCATTGCCTGCATTGTTATTGACGATGACCAGATCCTTGATGCCGAGTTCGATCAGTCCATCAATCAGTTCAGCGGGTTGTCCTGCGGTGCCAAAGCCACCGATCATGATGGTTGCGCCATCCTTGATCTGTGCCAGTGCCTCAGTCAATGTGAGCGTACTTTTATCAATCATCTACCTACTTCCTGTACGATGCATCACTCGTATTTTCATCCTGAAAACCGATGAAATTAAGTCGAGTGCTTTGTTCGGATTTCTTCTATTCATTCTTGATAAATTCTGCGCTCACTTCTAGACGTTGAAGTGCATTTTGTTCGATGATTATTTTTTATGTTCGATCATCGAACATTATCCAAGTAAAATAGTCATGTTTAGTTTAGAATAAATTCTTCAACAAAAGATTTGGAACGGATACCTAATCAATGGAAAATGATGAAGCTAAAAGCCCTCGGTTAATTCACCATAATGAAAATAAAAAGACCATCCGCCATGAAGACTTTATTGCAGGAATCGCGAAAGGCTTGGCTATTCTGGAATGCTTCGGTCCCGAACGACACCGCTTGAATATGAGTACGGCGGCTGAAAAAACCGGGATGACCCGTGCTGCTGCACGACGCCATTTACTCACATTAGAATACTTAGGCTATTTAGATTTTGATGGGCATTACTATTATTTATCACCTAAGATTCTAAAATTTTCAGGGGCTTATCTGGATGGTTCTACACTTCCAAAAATCTGTCAGCCCTTATTAAATCTTTTAACCAATCAGACTTCACTGATTTACTCGGTCATGGTTTTAGATGGTTATGAAGCAATTACTATTGCCCGTAGTGCAGCTCACCAACAAACCGATCGGGTCAACCCTTATGGTTTGCATTTAGGTAATCGCCTCCCTGCCCATGCCACCTCTGCCGGCAAAATTTTATTGGCACATTTAACGCCCGAACAACAAAAGCGCTGGCTGGAAAAATATCCATTAAAACGCCTGACCAAATATACCCATACCGAAACTGATCTATTTTTAGAATTACTGCATGAAATCAAGGAACAGGATTGGTGTTACTCTTGTGAAGAACATGAGCTGGGCGTACATGCGGTGGCTGTACCTATATATGACTCCAATGCAAGCGTAGTCGCCGCACTGAACATTGTGTCCCCGACCATGCGCACTACCAAGGATTATTTAATTGCACATATTTTACCTTTGCTACAGGAAACGGCGCGTGATTTGCGCCAAGTGATTTAACCCGTCATCTAAATTCAAGGCAAAAAAATGCCACATCTGGAATGTGGCGAAAGGTGTACTGCGTCAACAATTGTGTTGGTATGTTTAAATTAATCAACTTTTCTTAAATGAATATTAATTTTCTTAACCATGTTGCTGTTTTATTATTCAGTCATTTTTAAATCTTTCGTATCAATATTTAAAATAAATCATATTTAACTAAAATTTGAATTCCTAAAAATTATAATTGGTATTTAAGTATTCATACTAAATGATAAATATACTAAAGATTTAACACTTTTAGTTTCAATGTGATATGTAGCTCACAATTTATACAACATAGTCTAAATGTTATGTTTTGTATTTAAAAATTACTTATTGTAATTACTATCTTAATATTTAATTTTTTTATCACACCTCAATCTAAATAATTAAAATAAAAAATTGATATATAAATATTTTTATAAAATTGCTTAGCTAAAAATCAGTTAATTTGTATTAGCAAAAGAAGCATAGTATTTTAAAAAACACATGAAAAATAAATAAATTTTAAACCTAAACATAGATCGAATAATAAAAGTGAGATCGAAAAATGATTGAATGGTTACAAGGCGAATTAAAACATAGCCCAGAAATCTTATTGTTCTTATCCTTGGCAATCGGTTTCTGGATTGGACAGTTTCAATTCGGAAAATTTCAGTTTGGTGGTGTAGCAGGGTCTCTACTTGTAGCAGTGGTACTCAGTCTTATCGGGGTTCCGGTCGATAACGGAGTCAAGGCAATTCTATTTGCATTGTTCATTTATGCCGTCGGTTTTGAAAGTGGACCCCAGTTCTTTAAATCGCTTGGCCCCCAATCAATCAAAGAAATCCTGTTAGCTGTATTCATGGCAGTAAGTGGTTTAATTACTGTCTTGATCATGGCAAAGCTATTCCATCTAGATAAAGGACTGGCAGCCGGATTAGCCGCAGGAGGCATGACCCAATCTGCAATTATTGGGACTGCAGGCGACGCAATTTCCCGTCTCGACTTACCTTTGGCTGAAATTCAAAAGCTGCAGGCCAATGTCGCGATCGGCTATGCCGTCACCTATATTTTTGGTTCATTGGGCGCGATTATTGTCTGTGTGAATATTCTGCCTAAATTTATGGGTAAGGAAATTCACGATGATGCTTTAAAAGCGCAGTCTGAACGTCTCAAGGGGGCTTTTGAATTAGCCCCAGGTCAAGAACTGGCAATGCCAGAAATCGTTGGACGTATCTATAAAGTCAAACAAGCCAGTGGCCAAACCGTTGCAGAACTTGAAGCCAAGCAAACCAGCATCACCATTGAGAGGATCAAACGCAAAGATCAATTCATTGATGTGGTACCAGAACTCACATTACAAACAGATGATGTGATCTTACTGGTCGGTCGTCGAGCCAGTGTGGTGTCTATTTCCGAGCAAATCGGGACAGAGTTACAGTCATCACAAGGCATGGAAATGATAATGGATACCACAGACGTGATCCTGAGAAATTCCAAATATATCCATCGTATGCTTGCTGATATCAAATCAAATACCCCTGCATATCTAAAGCATGGGATTTATGTGCTGGCGATTAAACGCAATGGTGAAACCCAAAGTTTGCATGATGATACTGTTTTACAGCAAGGTGATGTCATCACTGTGTATGGGACTAAAAGTGATCTTGATCGTTTAGTGAAAGAAGCAGGAAAAGCACTACCAGAAAGCTTAAAAACCGATTGGATTTTTCACGGTGCTGGTCTGGTGGTCGGCTTATTGATAGGTCTGTTTGTAATTCGCATCGGTGATGTACCTCTGACACTCGGCGCAGGCGGTGGTGCATTACTCTCAGGCCTTCTGTTTGGCTGGTTACGCAGCCGTAATCAAGTTCATGGCAACATGCCTTTAGCCGCATCACAACTGCTCAAAGATCTGGGGCTTGCCGGATTCGTGGCTGCGGTTGGCTTGCAATCTGGTTTACAGGCCATCCAAACCATTAAAGACAGCGGTCTGTCCCTCTTTATGATCGGAGTGGTGGTCACTTTAGTTCCGCTGATTCTTTCGATGCTTTTCGCACGCTATGTGCTGCGATATGACAATGTTGCGGTTATGGCGGGAGCATTATCGGGTTCACGCAGTGCCAACCCTGCCTTTGGTGCGATTTTAGATAAAGCAGGAAACTCCATTCCTACAGTTCCATTCGCCATTACTTATGCACTGGCAAACGTATTCTTGACCTTGCTTGGCCCCCTCATCGTCGGCCTAGCCTAAAGATAATTTTTTTCAATCACTTATTGCTTCCACTATAATTAAGGAGACTTCCCATGGGGAACGTTGATTATTCAAAATACTCAAAACTCAGTCCATTCGAACTCAAAGATAATTTAATTGAACTTGCTCAAAGCAAAACAGACCGGATGATGCTGAATGCAGGACGCGGTAATCCAAACTTTTTAGCCACCATTCCACGTCGAGCCTTCTTCCAATTGGGGCTGTTTTCAACTACCGAATCAGAGTTTTCATTCTCCTATATGCCAGAAGGTTTAGGTGGATTCCCTCGCCCTGTGGGTCTGCAATCTCGCTTCGACAACTTCATTATGCACAATCGGGATAAACCCGGCGTGGTCTTTCTCGGCAAAGCCATTTCCTATGTCCGAGATCAGCTCGGTTTAGATCCTGATGCTTTTTTACTGGAAATGGTCGAGGGAATCTTAGGCTGTAACTACCCTGTTCCAGACCGCATGCTACGTATCAGTGAATCCATCATCAAAGAATATATCCTGCGTGAAATGAGCGTCCAGGGCATGCCAAAAGAAGGCTTGGACCTGTTTGCGGTCGAAGGTGGAACCGCAGCAATGGCCTATATTTTTAACTCCTTAAAAGAGAATAAAATTATTGCCAATGGCGATCGTATCGCAATTGGTACGCCCATTTTCACACCGTATTTAGAAATTCCAAAACTGAATGACTATCAACTTGAAGAAGTCCTGATCGAGGCAGATCCACAGCTTGACTGGCAATATCCGGAATCTGAATTGCGGAAACTGGAAGACCCATCGATTAAAGCGTTCTTCCTTGTGAATCCAAGTAATCCACCTTCAGTAAAACTCAGCGATGAAGGTTTGGCGATCTTGGCTGATATCGTGAAAAAACGACCTGATCTGATTATTTTGACTGACGATGTATACGGTACCTTTGCAGACAATTTCAAATCACTGTTTGCCGTCTGTCCAGACAATACCATCTTGGTGTATTCATTCTCTAAATATTTTGGGGCAACTGGGTGGAGACTTGGGGTTATTGCCCTTTCCAACAATAATATTCTGGATCAAAAGCTGGCGGCACTGTCGAAAAAAGATAAAAAAGAACTGGAAGAACGTTATTCATCATTAACGACTGATCCAGCCAAGATCAAATTTATTGATCGTCTGGTCGCGGATAGCCGTAATGTGGCACTCAACCATACCGCAGGGCTTTCTACGCCACAGCAAGTACAGATGGTCCTGTTTGCCCTGTTCAATATGATGGATTCACAACAGAACTATAAAAAAGCCGTCAAATCCGTGGTACGTGAACGTGATGCTGCACTGTATCGCCAATTGGGGGTGGCAGTGCCAGAAGATCCAAATTCGGTTGATTACTACACCTTGGTCAATCTGGAAAATACCTCTCGAACACTTTATGGTGATGAGTTTGCGGATTGGGTGATGAAGAATAAAAATCCAACCGAGCTATTATTCCGCGTTGCCGATGAAACAGGTGTGGTGCTGTTACCAGGTTCTGGCTTTGGTGTATTGCATCCATCTGCCCGTGCATCATTGGCCAATTTGAATGAATATCAATATGCAGCTATCGGAGACTCATTAAGACGTTTTGCTGAAGAGTCCTATCAAGAGTACATAATCACCAAGCAAAACAAAAAATAAATCTGAATCAATGTTCATGATCAATAAAAAAGCAGCCTAGGCTGCTTTTTTAGATTTAATAATTAAAGTTTATAATTTAAAGATCAAGTACCAGTTTTTTGCCTTTGGCACGCGACACACAGATCATCATCGATTGCTGTGAGGCTTTTTCATCATCACTCAGATATTGGTCAAAATGCTCTGCCTCACCTTCCAGAATCGTGGTTTCACACGTCCCACATACCCCTTCACGGCATAAACACTCCACATCAATATTCAGCAATTCAATCGCTTGTAAAATGGTTTGATTGCCTTGAACTTCGACTTGCTGATTGGATTTGGCCAACACCACCGTAAATGCTTCCCCCTCTTCAGGTACAGTTGAAGCAAATTGTTCCCAGTGAATATATTCATCGCGATAACGATGGTAATTACAACGATCAATCACCGCATCAATCATCGGTTTCGGACCACATACATAGACATGCGTGCCTTTGGGTTGAGACCCAATCAGTTGATCCAGATCAAGACATTTTCCATCCGAATCGACATAGCTAAATATATGTTCGCCATGTTTTTGTTTTAACTCTTCCAACAATGCTGCATGCTCTGGTGAACGATAGGCATAATGCAACTCATAGTCGGCACCGCGTGCAGCCAGTTCATCCATTTGCGGTACAAACGGGGTAATCCCAATTCCACCCGCAATCAGAATATGTTTCTCGCCATCTGCCGCTAAGGGAAACAGGTTCTTCGGTTCAGAAATCAGAATCTCGCAGCCTTCATTACACTGATCATGCATAAAGACTGAACCGCCCTTACCTTCGACATCCTTGCGTACACAGACTTGATAAGTCGACAGATCTTGAGCACAGCTCATCAATGAATAAGCATTGGACAACTGGTCATTCATTTTCACAATGATATGACTGCCGCCATTAAACTGAGGGAAATTTTGTCCATCCTGACGTTTAAATGTGAACCGTTTAATCAATGGAGTCAGTTGCTCTACACAAGTGACCACTGAAGGGAACATTTCATAATGACTCGCCATGTCTAAATCCTCTTTACCGCCTGCTGCTCATCCCAGCATTTTCTATTTTTAAATGCAAATGGCCTGTTGGAACGATCATTCAGCTCGTCCCAACAGGCAGTATTGCTATAATCCTAAACACATATACTTAATGGTCATGAATTCTTCTAAACCGTATTTAGAACCTTCACGCCCCACTCCTGACTGTTTGACACCACCAAATGGCACGACTTCGTTGGAAATAGCGGTGGAATTCATCCCGACCATGCCATATTCCAGTTGCTCAGCCACACGCCAGATCCGTGAAATATTTTCGCTATAAACATAAGCGGCCAAACCAAAAATCGTATCGTTGGCTTGCGCCACCACATCGGCTTGATCCGTAAAGCGAATTAACGGTGCGACTGGGCCAAAAATTTCTTCCTGAACAATCTCCATGTCACGCGAAACATCAGTTAACACCGTTGGTTCAAAGAAAGTCTGACCCAATGCATGTTGTTGCCCCCCGCACGCCACTTGTGCACCTTTTTCACAGGCATCATCAATCAACTGCTTGGCTTTCAGTACCGCCTTGTCATTGATTAACGGTCCGATCTGCACATTCGGCTCCAAACCATTGCCGATTTTGAATTTCTGTACTTCTTGTACAAATTTCTCGGTAAAGGCCTGATAAACCTGGTCGTGTACGTAGATTCGATTGGCACAGACACAGGTTTGGCCAGCATTACGGAACTTGGCAAAGATTGCGCCTTGTACCGCTTTATCCAGATCGGCATCATCAAACACGATCAGAGGTGCATTGCCACCGAGTTCCAGCGCCAACTTTTTAATGGTGCCTGAACATTGCTGCATCAATAAACGGCCGACGGGCGTAGAACCAGTAAAGGTCAGTTTTTTGACTTTTTCATGGCTAGTAAAGACCGAACCAATCTCTTGTGATTTGCCTGTCACCACATTAATGACACCTGCTGGAATGCCTGCCATTTCTGCCAGCTTGGCAATTGCCAGTGCACAATACGGCGTTTCATTGGCAGGTTTAATAACGATGCTACAGCCTGCTGCCAAAGCTGGTGCTGCTTTACGGGTAATCATGGCAATCGGGAAGTTCCACGGCGTAATCGCTGCAACCACACCCACAGGTTCTTTGGTGACAATAAAACGTTGCTGACTGTTGGTGGTCGGAATCACATCGCCATAAACGCGCTTGCCTTCTTCGGCAAACCATTGAATAAATGAAGCAGCATATTTCACTTCACCCAAGGCTTCGGCTAAAGGCTTGCCCTGCTCAATGGTCATGATCCGTGCCAGCTCTTCCGCATGGCTCAAAACCAGTTGATACCAAGCCAGTAACAGATCTGCACGTTTTTGTGCCGTTAATCCTTTCCATGCTGCTAAAGCCTGATACGCCACTTCTACCGCTTGCGTAGCTTCCGCTGCACCCATATTTGGAATCTGGCCAATTTCTTCACCCGTCGCCGGATTGGTCACAGGGATTGTGGCACTGGATTGTGAACTCACCCATTCACCATTGATCAATCCGCGTTGTTGAAATAATGGACTTCCTTGCAAACTTGACATGTCATGATCCTATCGATTGAAAGCAAGGTACGGTCTGCGTCCCGTACCTTAAATGACTGAATAGCTGATACGCGATTATTTGTGATATTGCGCAACAAGATTCTGGAAATAGGCAATGCCATGCTCACTGATGCCTGAACGTTGCTTGTCGGTCATAATCCGGCCCTGACCACGATATCCCCGTGACTTCAAGCCACGTTGTACGCTTTCAACCAGTTCCAGGTCTTCAGGACGGAAGACATTGCGATACCATTCGATCAAATCTTTCTGATCTTGGGTCAATTCTTCATTGGTGAAGAAAATGTCATAGTGCTGCAAAGTAGTTTCCGCATCCATCGGAAACTCATAGATCACGGTCATGAAGTTTGCACCGGGTGGCACGTTAAACATGGTACATGGCCAGGTCCAGAAACCGCTAAAGGTCGGATCTTTCACCGATGGATCAAGCTTGAATGACTTTTCTGAAGAACGTGCATAACCATATTGCAACGTCCAGTTCTGATGAGTGGTATGCCAGTATTTATCCACCTGCACTGAATCGGCAAAACCGGGATGCGCCGGACCACAGTGATAACATTCCAAATAGTTATCCACGATTACTTTCCAGTTGGCAGGTGTTTCCGTTACGAAACGTGCCGCCAGTTTCAAGTCTTTAATCACCGCACAGGCTTCATTCAGTTTTTGTGCAAATTCAGGCAACTGATCTTCAACACAAGTGGCATTTTCATCCATATTGATAAAGACAAAACCGCCATATTCTTCCACTTTTAACGGCACCATGCTGGAGTTTTGCTTGTCAAAAGACTCGACATGATCACAGTTACGCGCCAGTGCCAAGCTCCCATCCAGCTTAAAGGTCCATGCATGATATGGACAGGTAATCACATTTTTAGCTTTACCGCTACCGCTTAACAGCTCATGACCACGATGTGGGCAGACATTATAAAATGCACGCAATACACTATCTTTGCCGCGAATCACGATGATGTTTTCACCAATGACCTTACGGGTAATATAGTCATTGTTCTGGGCAACTTCACTGCCATGTGCCACGCAAATCCAGCTTTTCGCAAAAATTTCTTCTTTTTCACGCTCAAACACCTGAGATGAGGTATAGAACACTTTGGGGAATGTCCATGCGACATCCGGGTTTGAACAGAAATCTTCTGGTAATTTTTCAACTGCATTCATGGTTTTACTCCATTAAACTGTTTTGTCCTAACGACCGTTTTATCAAAATTGGCTGGTGTTCAAATCACTTGAACATTTGCTTTAACGAACTCAGCATGTGCTGATATAAATCCTGTACCACAGGACAGTCCCGTACTAAACGTAAACTGCCATGCAGTAATCCTTTGCCGAGATAAAACTCGGCAGCAATATTGGCTTGTTTTAACTTGTCTACGAAAATACGTCCGTCGTCACTCAGTGGATCGTATTCAGCCACCGCAACAAAACTGCGCGGCATGTCAGAAAAATCCTGTGCGTTCAATGGCGCTAAACGTGTATCTTTCCAGTCGCTTGCATTCGGTGCATATTCCTTCAGGTAATAATGCATTTCCTCTAGCGTCAGTAACGGCGCATGTGCATGCTGCTGGCAAGATGCCGTATCAAAACTGCTGCCTAAACATGGGTAGATCAAGGCCAGTCCGCAGGCCTGTTTCCCTCTATGCTGCAACTGAACCGCCAGTGCTGCGGCTAGATTGCCACCTGCACTATCACCTGCTAATACCACCTGCGCTGGATTGATGTTCCAGTCTGCGCCATGCTCACGTAGCCAGTGATAGACCGTTTCACAATCCTCATAAGCCGCAGGAAAATGATGTTCTGGTATCAAACGGTAATCTACGCTCAACACTGCAACATTCAGATCACGGCATAAATAGCGGGTGATAAATTCATGTGAATCCAGATTGCCCAGCATCCAGCCACCACCATGGATAAACAACACGCAAGGCCACCCCTCCGCGGGTGCTTGGCCTAATGGTGAATACAACCGAACATTGACGGGATGAGTCGCATGCACAACGGTTTTATCTTCAATATGGACTGACCCATCGCGTGGCAAGGTATAATGCCGGCACATCGCATCATAGGCTGCACGTATTGAATCAATATCATTATCCGCAGCTGAATAAATGCTGCTCCAGTACACCAGACTTTGCATTTCTTCGCTTAACTCATAGCGCGTGTTCGGCTGCTGTGTCATGACAATTCCTTTTGACTGCTTTTATGTGCCAGTGTGGTTGCCGCAATATCAATCTGCATCTGTTGATTTGGATCAGTATGCTCAAGCGCGTCCAGATCACTAAAGCTGCGCTGTTCAATCAAATGCGATGGCACTTTGGAATAATCCTCAATCAACCATTTCACCAGGCCATAGGTCTGCACCAGAATAATCACAATAAACGGTAAGGCAGTCACAATAGTGGCCGTTTTCATGGTGTCTAAGGGCGCCTTTGAGAAAATCATCGCAATCGGCACTAGGGTTAACATCAGACACCAAAACAAACGCGCATTCGGAGATGGATCTTGCCCTTCACTTAAACCACGGGTACAGGTTGCAGACACCGCATAGCCCACCGCATCCATATGTGCCGCAAGGAAAATCACCATAATGCCAAGGAACAACCACATCATCAGTTTGCCTGCTGGCAATAAACCCAACAGTTGACCAATCGCCACTTCACCGCCTTGCTGACTCAAGATTTGCGGCACATTGACCATGCCGTGAATGAAGCTGTGAACGCTGTAATTTTCAAATACCCCAAAGATGAACCATAAACCAACGCTACCGCCGATGACCATGGCAAGAATCACTTCTTTAATGGTGCGCCCTTTAGACACACGGGTGACAAACAACGCCACGCCCGGTGCATAAGAAATCCACCATAACCAGTAGAACACGGTCCATTCACGGGTGAATTTCCCATCGCCCATCGGGTCGGTAAACAGGCTCATATCGACAAAGTTGGTTGCCATCAGTCCAAAACTCATCAATGAATTATTCATAATGAACTGGGTTGGGCCAAAGCACAGCACATAGATCGCAAACAGCACCACGCCCAAACACACCATATGACTCAAGCGCTGCATGCCTTTATCCATACCCACATACGAGCTCAGCGCAAATAAGATGGATACCGCTAAAATAATGATGACTTTGGTCATAAAGGTATTCGGAATACCCGTGAGTTGCGACAGAATGTTGGTAAAAGTCACCGCAGTCAAAACCAGCGAAATGGTCAAGGCACCAAACATACACAGCAAGAACATCAGGTCGACCACACGTCCAACCAGGCCCGTTGCTTTAAAACCGGTGACTGCTTCCACCATTGACGCCAGACTCAAGCCTTTGTTCTTTCTGACATGATAGCTATAACACAGTGAAATTGATGCCAAAGCATAGATCGACCATGCACTCAAACCAGAGTGAAAGAAGGAATAAGCCACGCTGTATTTCAGCGCTGCTGCCGATTCAGGGGCCAAATTCAAACCTGGGGTCTGGTAATAATACGCCCAGTCCAGAAAGCCCCAGTACAAGGTGGATGACCCAATCCCCGACAAAATGAACATGAAAATCCATGACATGGTGCTGTATTGGGGCTTGCCTTCACCCAGCTTGATTTTGCCGTATTTACTAAAGGCCAAACCGAAGGTAAAAATAATTGATAAAAAAGCAAATAACAGCACTGGCGTAGTGAATACCGAGGTGGTCCACTGCATCCATTTTGCCGCCAGTTGTATTGATTCAGATGAGTAGATTGCCAGACCAGCCACCGAGGTAAATACAACGGCCAGACTGGTGATCGCAAGCGTCTTATCTGTATAAGGTTTTGTAATTTGATTATCCATATCTATTCAATCCATCTCGGATAGTGACTATTCCCTGAGGGGTACTTACTCCATCGCGAATAAATCCATTTTTTGCTGAGTCACACAGGCTGCAATCGCATCACCCACTTCATAAGTCATGGCAGTTCCACCGACATCAGGTGTTTTCGGGCCATGCACCAACACATGCTCAATCGCCTGCATAATCTCCTGTCCTGCCTGAATCACCTGCTCATCTCCATCTGCCAAGAAATCCAGCATCATGGCACCCGACCAGATCGCGGCAATCGGGTTGGCAATTTGCTGACCGTAAATATCGGGTGCTGAACCATGTACAGGTTCAAACAAGGATGGAAACTTACGTTCAGGATTCAGGTTAGCCGAAGCCGCCAGACCAATGGTGCCGGTACAGGCAGGACCTAAATCCGACAAGATGTCACCAAATAAATTCGACGCCACCACCACATCAAAACGCTCTGGCTGTAGAACAAAACGTGCCGCTAAAATATCAACGTGTTGCTTATCTGCCTTGATATGCGGATAGCGTTTCGCCATTTCATCAACTCGTTCATCCCAATACGGCATGCTCACCGCAATCCCGTTCGACTTGGTTGCAGCCGTGATTTTCTTAGCCTCACGCTGATCGGCAAATTCAAAGGCATATTTCAAAATGCGATCGACACCGTGACGAGTAAATACCGCTTCCTGCAACACAAACTCACGATCAGTGCCTTCAAAGGCTTTACCACCAATGGCAGAATATTCACCTTCACTGTTTTCACGCACCACATAAAAATCGATATCGCCCGGTTGCTTGCCTGCCAGTGGACATTTCACTCCAGGCATTAACCGGACTGGGCGTAAATTCACATACTGATCAAAACGACGGCGGAACTGCAGCAATGATCCCCATAGTGAAATGTGATCCGGCACCTTTTCAGGCCAACCCACCGCACCAAAGAAAATTGCATCATATTCCTGTAAGACTTCAAACCAGTTATCCGGCATCATTTTGCCGTGTTCAAGGTAGTAATCACAGCTAGCCCAATCAAAGCTATCCATTTGAACTTGAATGCCATATTTGTCTGCTGCTGCCTTTACAACCTTGATGCCTTCTGGTAGAACTTCTAAGCCAATTCCATCGCCTGCAATCGTGGCAACTTTATACTTTTTTGCCATAACGCTCCCTTACACCTTTGGTTAATATCCTGAGTTGTAAACATGCTGTTTTCGGCAGCAATGATCAATAAGAAAACTATCACCCCAATGGACACGGATCGTGAATAATCTACCTAACCTATCGGATTTAAAGGTTTTTTGCACAGTCGCCAAACGCAAGAGTTTCGTCGACTCAGCGGAGGAGCTCGGTGTTTCACCTGCATTTATCAGTAAACGCATCAATATTTTAGAAACCAACCTGAACTGCAAACTGTTCCACCGCAGTACCCGCCATGTCAGTTTGACCGAAGATGGCAAACTGATTCTGGATCGGGTCTCCAATATTCTGGACGAATTTGATGAAATCAGTGAGCTGGTGAATAACCCCTTAAGCACGCCCACCGGTCATCTCGACATTGTCAGCAGCTTTGGTTTTGGCCGTAAACATGTTGCGCCCATTTTGTCTAAACTGATGACCATGTATCCAAAACTGGAAATTCAGTTTGATACCATCGACAACACCAAAGACCTGATTCAACACAGCATTGATCTGGATATTCGCATTGGCAATGACATTGCCCCGAATATGATTGCCAAAAAACTGGTACCGAATTTCCGGATTTTCTGCGCTGCGCCAAGCTATTTGTTGCAACAAGGCATGCCTGAAAGTCTGGACGATTTACGCAATCATGATTGCCTGACCATCAGTGAACGAGATCAATCCTCAGTGTTATGGAAATTACGCCATCCTTCGGAAGATCGGTCGGTACATGTCACACCACGTTTTATTTCCAATAACGGCGAGATTATTCACCAGTTGGCAATTGAAGGACATGGCATTATCTTACGTTCGATTTGGGATGTGGCGGATGAATTGATTAGCGGTCAGTTACAGCATATCTTGCCGGAATACTGGCAAGATGCCGATGTCTGGGCAGTGTATCCTTCACGTTTAAAAAGCTCGTCTAAACTACAGACCTGTATCCTGTTTATTCAAAATGAACTGATCAACCGTTTACAACATATCCAGAATCTAAGCCGTGGTCAGTTGATCCAACCGATTGAGCCGATCAATCCAAATACAGAGAAAGTATTTCTATAATCCCGCTAAGCTGCCGGCTTTCTTTTTTCAACCACATCATGCACATTAGCAAGATCATGAATTAACAGGCAGCTTATGAGCACGGCAATATTTGGCCTTATTTTACTTGCAGCGGCATGTCATGCCACATGGAATGCCATTGTAAAAGCGGGTACAAATAAGTTTTTAACCACGGTATTGGTCACTGCATCCGCAGCCGTCTTAGCTGCGATATTGTTGCCCTTTTTTCCAATACCGCAACGCGAGAGCTGGCCTTTTATTCTGGCTTCAACCGCAATACAAATTCTGTATTTTGGCATGGTGGCTAAAATCTATCGGGTTGCCGATATGGGCCTGACCTATCCCTTAATGCGTGGTACAGCACCACTGATTGTGGCCGTTTTAGGTACCTTGTTATTGCATGAACAACTTCAATTCAATGCATGGCTAGGCATCATCACCATTTCCATCGGCATTTTATCGATGATTCTGGCTGCACCCAAAACGGGACGCAAAGGCATTGGTTTAGCGTTGCTGAATGCAGTGCTGATCGCAGGTTATACTTTGCTGGATGGTCATGGCGTTCGTCTTGCAGGATCAGCGATTGCCTATATCCTATGGAGTTTCTTACTCTCCGGACTGATCTTTTTTATCTTTGCCCTGAAAATGCAATATCGTCAGATGGGTGAGTATTTTCGTCATAATTGGCATTTAGGTTTAATCGGTGGAATCGGTTCATTTTTCTCTTATGGTTTGGCACTGTGGGCGATGACACTTGCACCGGTTGCGATTGTTGCCGCACTAAGAGAAACCTCGATTTTATTTGCCACGCTGATCTCAATCTTTATTCTAAAAGAACGCATCAATGCAGTACGGATTATCTCCTCATGTATTATTTTAATCGGGGCGCTGATTTTAAGAACCACCTAAATGAAAAAAGCCAGTCTATCGCAAACAGACTGGCTCATTTTCCAAGCTGGATTTAGAAATAATACCCCAGCGATAAATAGAACAATTTATTCCATTGATTGCTGTCACCTTGTGCCAGTCCATCTGCGCCACTACCCGTCATTGGGTCATTGCGACTCCAGATATATTCACCCTGTATGCCTACTTTTTTATAGTTAAAATATAGACCCGCGATTAAGCGATCCGAATCTTGATAGCCTGCTTCATCTTTATAAAAACGACTATACGACACATAAGGTTTAATATTTTCTAACTGATGAAAAGGCTTGGCAAAGGTGTAGTTAATTTCATTGGCCATATATTTGCCTTTGTTAGCCACTTGATAAGGATAGTCAAATGCGCCAATGGTCGAACTTTTTGGCAAAAGATCATCTGCATTTTTAATGTCCTGCTCTCCTGCCAGGAACAACCACTGCCATGCCTGATAATTGGTGGTGCTAAAAATGCTCCATGTACTACGATGCCCATCTTTATTGGTTCGGTTATTTTCCAGCTCCGAATACCAGTAAGAGCCACCAATTTCCGTGGAGAAATTCTGGGATTGATCTAGTTCAAACTTTCGGGATAAACGTGTCACCCACATATTCTTTTCATCAATATCGGTGCCTTGAGTCAGATCGTCTGCCCGCACAAAGTTACCGCTATAGCGACTGGAATCCTTGGAGGTACCTTTGTAGTTGCCACCATCAGTTGGATAAAAACCGAGAATGAAGTTATACAGATTGTCCTTAAACTGGTACTTCACCCCAAGGTTTTGAATGTCTTCCAGTCCAACGGTATTCAACAAAGTTTCATAATAACTATTGCCCCACAGTCGTCCAAAGCCGAAATCAACCGATTGAAAACCAACTGTCAGCCGTTGCTGATCCGAGAATTTATAGCCTGCCCAAGCATCTTTTAAAAATAGGGCATCACATAAGCGATCATACTGGTAGCAACGCACATCCATCGATGCAATCCAGTCTGGGTTTTCATAACTGAGTACCGCTTTGATATCTGCCAGTTGCCAGTCATCATTTTTAGAGCCTTCATTGGCTTCGACAATATAGTCTTTATGGATATAGCGGGTACGGATTGCACCTGTCAGTTTCAGTTCACCCGCTTGGGTTTTCGGGTCACCGATACTGATATCAGCGGCCCAGACTGGCGTATTTGCCAACACACCCATTGAACCCAAGAGAAGCAGTGCTTTTTTCATTGTTGTACGTCCTTGTTTAACTTCATAAGAAAATGAAGAAATTCACGCTGACAAACAATGCTTAAACTATAAAGTCGGTCTTTACGGAATGTGTTTAATGGGACAGAATTCGAGTTGCTGAAGCTATGTGCACACAGATTAAAAAAATTTAATTCATGCCATAGATAGCTTCAGCTTTTTTCATGGTTTAAAAATTTACGGTAGAAATCTCTTCTACAACTTTTAACCCTTGCTGTGTTTTTTTAACCGAGTACATATTCAAATCAATTGATGAGGCTAAGCCAAATTGAAGCCTTGTGCTCAAAAGAATTGAAATGTTACTACTGTCATTTATCAACTGCGGCTCAAGTGTCTGTAGATGATCTGCGAATGCTTGGGCAAAAAATGAATTATTCAGTTTTGCTGGGTCATTGATCTGTACATCAAATAAAATGAGTTGAGTCTCTGATTCTTCATCCGTTTCTGAAATCCGTTTTACATGAATAATTTCTGGTTGAATGTCCTTAAACTTGTTAATTTCAACAGTATTATCACGATCAAATAGGTTGAAAGAAGATATGCCAGTACCTAAGCACACCAAGGTAATCAATGCTGCAAAAATCTTATGCTTAGTCCACATCTCAGGAACTTGCTGTTCTTGATCATCTTTTTTTAAATTAATCACCATTGAACCCGCAACAAAGTCATGAAGTGAGCGGCGGTTTTGTCGGTTAAAAATATAAAAATAAATAATCAGGATTTGTAAGCAGACCAACAATAGGTTGAATAATTCAGATAACAGTAAAATCGGAAAATAACCACTTAATGACACGAGGCAGGATGGCGCAAACAAGATGGCTGAACGAAGCAACGATGGGGCTACAGCAAGATCTTTCCCATGTGTGTCAGTCACTCTAATTTTTAGAAGCTGTTTGCCAAAAGTTTGTCCAGAATGTAAGCAACTGTTTAACAAACCGAAATACAAAACAACAAAGAAATATCCAATAAAAATAGATATAACTGGAAATGGATACATAAACTCAGAGAGAAGTCGAATCGTACTCCAGCAGAAGCCTCCTACCAGTAATAAATCAATAAGAAAAGCAAATGATCGGCGCCAGAAACCAGCGATATAAGAAGATTTTAAAGAAGACAAAACTTACCCTTTATAATTAATTAAAAAATTTATTATTTTAGCTATACAAACCAATATTTCAAGATTATATAATAAATCTTAATAAAATAAAGTAATTAAGAGAATAAACCAACTGTCTAGGCTCTATTTCATTTTACTTAATTGTAATTATAGGCAAACCATCACCACAGAATGTTGTTCCTTGTTCTTGATAAAACATACCAATATTCCACTCCTTATCAATTGGAGAGAAAGTTAATTTATCTTCTTCATTAATAATTTCTTTCGAATATTTTTTAGGTCGAATAACTTCTAACTGATGTTTTTTTCCATTACAAAAAATATCAGCATTTTTTATACTCTTATTAAAGGTCCACCCATTTTCCTTAATTTTTGGAAAAATATTTTTTTGATAACTTTCTTCATTAAGCTCTTCTATTGGAATTTGTACCACTAAAAAACTTTGTGTTGGAGCAAAAGCAATCCCCTCATCTCTTAAGATATATTTCTGATCGTTGAAAACCTTATCTAATTGCTCTTTGAAAAAACTTAACTGTCCCTTAAATTGATCTGGTGAGACGTTACTGTAATCTATTTTGGCTGTTTCATTTACATTCTGCCGTTTTGACTCAAGATCTTTATTGCAAGCTGATAATAAAATAACAAAACCTATAATCAATGTTAAATGATTAAATTTTTTCACAACTATTCACACCATTTTTGTTATAGTACAACCCTATATTCCAAGAGTTTATATCCTCATAAGTAATTTCCTCACCTTTCTTGTTTCTCTCAATCAAATCATTAGGATACAAAATCCCAATAAGCTGATAATTACCAAGACAATACAAGGTATAGTTTTCCGAATTTTCCATTTCAACCCACCCATCTGATTTTATTTTATTTTTTATCCCATCCATTTCTACATTTGATAGTTTTGTCTTATCAATTAAAATTGTTCCAGCATGATTTCCAGGGCGCCTAATAGATACTTCAAAAGCAGGGTCATAAGATTCAAAATATTTAGATGTGATATCTTCAAAACTCATCATTTCAGATTTTCCGCGTTCGCCTGTACAAGATAAAATAGACAAAACAAAAACCAACAAAATATTTATTTTAAAAAATTTTCTCATCCAAGCAATTATCATATAAAAAAACATTTAATCCAAATTAATTACTGGAATTTCGTCTTTAATACAATGCTTAACCCCTGCTTCGCTGTAAGACAATCCAACTGACCATTCATCTATGTTTTCATATTTTATTTCCTCACCATCATAACCATAGTGCTTTGGATTTATTAGATACAACACTCCGATATATAACTTTTTATCCAAACAATATTCAAAAAAACTATCATGACTTGATATTAGCACCCAACCATCATCTCGCAATTTTTTTGTATATTTTCAAAATCACCAAATGACATCCTTGATTTTTTCACATCTGCTGTGACGTACTTATTCATAGGCTTATTAATCCAAACTTTCTCTTTTGGGTCATAGTTTCCAAAGTAGTTATCAATTACTTTATTAAAATATTGATCTTGGTGTTTTTCATCAGCATTTGAACATGCAGTCAGCAAAAAAGATAAAAACAATATTGAAATAACTTTCATAAATTTACTCTTAATATTTAACCTACAGTTAAAAATAAAATACTAATCGAAGCACAAGCCTCTATTTCTATTGTTTTATAGATACTAATATTATCTCCAAGAAAATATTAAGAATACGTCTAAAGACAGTATTTCAAAACTTGTTCAAATTATCTTTTTAAATTAATCTAATTTAATTACGGGTATCTCATCTTTTCTACATTGATTCACTCCACTTTCCCCATAAGATAACCCTACTAGCCAGTCATTAATATCTGTATATTTAACTTCACGCCCTTCAGGGTTGTAATGATGTGGTCGTATTGGATAAAGTATACCTATATGTATTTTCTCACCCAAACAATACTCATAGTAGCTATCTTGATCAGAAATAAGTTTCCAACCATCAACTTCCAACTTCTTACGAATATTAGAAAAATCATTTAAAGAAAGATTTGATTTTTTTATTTTAGTAATTGAATATTTACTTTCTGGCTTATCGACCCAAATTTTCTCATTTGGTTGATATTCCCCAAAGTATTGATTAATAACATGTGTAAAATACTTACCTTGTTGAGTTTCTTCAACGCTAGCACAAGAAGAAACACATATAGTCAAGAATATTATTAAACTTCTTACAAACCAATATTTCATTTCTTTCCTGCCTTGTTAAAATTTGGTAATTTAAAATCTAAATCTATAGTTTCCGTTTCTGAATAATCAAAAATTGTTGTACCTATTCCTTTTTCCCATCCAATTTGACTCTTCGTAGAAAATAGCTTTTGCCCATCAGGAACTGTTACTCCTCCAGTTAAACCTAACAATCCGCCTGTAATAGTGAAGCCTCTACCAGGGAGCCATCTATTGACAAAATTAGCTGTGTCTTCTTCTTTGGGTTTATTTGAAATTGTACCAAAGCTACAACCTCCTCCTTTAGCAGTTACACTTTTTAAAATTGATTTTCCAAACTCAAAGGGATTTTTATTTCGATTTTCAATTATTCCAGTAACTCCCGAAGCAACAGTTGAAAGGCTTAATGCTTTAGCTTTATAAACACTTCCATCATGAAGATTAATTACAACACCACCTGCTAATGGACCAACACCGCCTGAACAAATAGCATAATCAACACTTGGTGGGCAAACATAAGGAGTATAAGCATTTTTACCCAATACTGCTCTTGAGCGTAATCCACCTGGTTGTCTAGGTCTAGGCGTGCTTTCACAGACTGTACTCCTATAGAACTCTTCTGCACTTTTAGCCTTTGCTTCGTCTGCTAGTTTCTGCTGTCTTTCTTTTTCCGCTGCTCTCTGTTTTGCTTGCTCATTTGCAAGCTTTACCTGTCTTGCACGCTGAGCTTGCTGCTCAAGGCGTGCATTCTCAGTTTTGAGCCATTCTGAAGAACCCTCAGGTATTCTAAAAGGGTCTTTTTTACTCTTATTCTCAGCCATTAATCCCATCGGATCGACCCATTGAGTTGGATCACTTACATAGGCAGAAGTGTTATATCCACCAAATAACCCTATCGGATCTTTACTCAAATACCTTGCACTATACGGCTCATAATAACGATAACGGTTATAATGCAGTCCTGTTTCATTATCGTAATACTGACCTTGGAATCTAAGATTACTCTGCTCAAATGGATTGTCCTTATTGAGCATTTGAATCTCAAGTGCAGCCCCCCACGTATCCTGAGTAATTTCCCAAACACATTCACCTGCGGCATTGCTCAATGTTTGCGGTGTTCCGACTTGATCACAATGATAAAAAGCTGTTTGCTCTAAAGCCACACGGTTCTTACGTGTATCGCAGCTCCAAATTGGATCTTTATAAACCGAATAAGGCTTGTTGAGATATTCACTATAATCAGGTGTTTCTATCAGTTGAATAAAACCCTGATAACCCGCCTGCATTAACGGTACAAAGCTATCAGACTCATAGACATAATGTTTGGTATAGCTACTCTCAGGATTCTCTGTGCTTCTTTTTGATTCCCAGATCATCAAATCACCATCCCAACCAAATAAGGTGAAGTCTTGGTTTGATGATTTCTTATATAAACGACGTCCAAAGACATCATAACCATACTGAGTTACTTGCCCATTTAAGTTACTTTGAATTAAACGGTTATGATTGTCCCACGTCAGCTTTAAGACCTTGCCATTTTGCGTGGTTTCAATCACATTGCCTTGTACATCATATTGATAATGCTTGCCTTGATACTGCTTGATTAAATTGTTTTTGGCATGTGTTGTCTGGTTGATTGGGTCAATCAGATTCCCCGCTGGATCGAACTTAAAACTCTCGTTTTTATGCTGACTTTGCGTTGAAATCAAACGTCCAATCGGATCATATTGATAATTAAGCTGTCCTAAACGACTGTCTTCAACTTGGGTGAGCAAATAGTTTTTATCGTATTGATAATGTCTATGCGCTTGATAACGGAGTCGATCTGAGGTTTCTTGCTCAGGCTCAATCTGTTGAGAAATCAATAACCCGACATCATTATAATGTTTGGTTTGTACCAAACCATTTGCCAGAAAACGTACCGTTTCACGATGTAAATCATCTCGCTGAAAAGAAACAACATCCTGCTGGTTAAGCGCAATTCCGTAGATATGTCCTGAACCATAGCTCAGATTGGTCTGCTGCTGTCCATCTGGGCGAATGGTTTTAACCAGATTGCCCAGTTCATCATATTCATAACGTAGTACAGCCGTTAGATTCAACATCTTATAATGCTGGTGTTCACGCACCAATTGTCCAAGCTGGTTACGATACATTTGAACTTGGCTCTCAGCATTACTGGCTGAGCTTAATTGTTGATTTAAATTATATTCAAATTGCTCTGTCTGGCTTTGGTGAGTATGCAGATTGGTATAAGTTTTTGAAGCAATCTGTCCATCATCATAATAGCTAAATTCGGTCAGAATATTGGGTTGTCGAATCTGGAACAATAGACCATTTTCACTATAGCTATATTGCTTTTCTTCACCATCAAATGCTTGTTCACGAACTAACTGACCAAACTTGTTATAGCTAAACTGGTATTCAGCCTGATTCTGGTTAATAAGTTTTTGGATACGACCCTGCTTATCCCATTGATAGCCCACACGGTGTTGATTGGCATCAATGCGTTCTTCTAACAGGCCGACAGTATTGTATTGATATTGAGTGGTTAAGCCATTGGTATCGGTGTGTTTGAGTAGACGCCCTTCTTGATCATGCTCAAATAGTTCTTTCAAGCCATCTGGATAAACAATCGCTTGAAGTTGCCCTTTATCTTTACCTTGCAGACTATACAGATATTGAACTTTCTGTTCATTTGCCGCTTGCTGCGCACTTAGATCACCTTCCTCATCATATTCCCATGTACTGCTTTTGCCCGAACAATCAGTATAAGACAGCATTTGCCCTTGATCATTATATTGGATTTTCTTGATACCTCCTTTGGCATCAATCACTTCCACCACTTGATTATTGCTATTGTATTTATATTGAGTGACATGACCTAAAGGATTAATCTCTTTACTGATATTGCCTTGTGTATCATATTCACGTTTCCAGATATTGCCTTCTGGATCTTTGGTCTCGGTTAAATTGCCTTGTTCATCATAAGCAAAGCGAATCACACCACCATTCGGCTGTACAATTTTCGCCAGTTGGCCCTGATCATTATATTCTTGCTGAGTTTCCCGACCTTCAAAATCAATTTGTCGGGTGATGCGTTTCTCACCGTCTCGAGAATACCAAGACTCTCGACCATCGGCTAAACGGATACGATAGGTAAAACCATCCAAATCGAAATAATAATAGGTCGGTACATCATAAGCATCGTAAACCGCAACTTGGCGTAAACGCGGATGCCATTTCAGTTTGGTATGGAAACTGCCGTCATCCGCCCATTCTTCAATGGCTTTGGCATTTGGCAACGTCGATTCATAGCGAATATTTTGTCCACGGCCTGTACGATCGGTATAGCGCGTTAGCTGATGCGCCTGATTATATTCGTATTGACGTGCGTGCCCATTTTGATCGAAAGCTGTGATCAGATTACCTTGTGCATCATAGTGATAGCGTGCCCATGGCTCAATTTGATCATCCACAAATACAGCAATAATCTTGACTTGTTCATTAAAGGCTAATTTTAGTTGATGCTGTGCATGTTCAAACTGGAAATCAATGGCTTGAAGATAAGCAACACCATCTGCCAAAAGGTAACTTAGGCTAATTTTTTCATTGGTGTTTTCATTGAATTGTTGGATTAAATGATAGGGCTGGCCAAGACCAAATTGATGAAAATGGAAACTCCAGTCACCACCAAAATTTAATAATAAATCACCATTTTCAATTGGGTGAACCGTCATTCCCTCAAAAGGAACCGTGTAAGCCTGCTGCAAAATCGTGGATGGTAAGGCATGTTTACGCCCTTTCGCATCAATGAAGATATAACCTTGTGGCTTTGGCAGGATCACATTGGAAAAAGGCATCATCCAACGAGCACCCATCATCCCCTGATCAAACTCATCCATTTGCGAGTTATATTGGCGACTAAATACAAAACCAACTTTCGGTAAATAGAAATCGGCATGCTGAACCCGCTCTGCGCCAATTGAATAACTGATACTCTTACTAGTCTCTGAACCATCACCTTCACAAGGCGGTGCATTCAAAGCATCCGCCTGTAAGCTCACAAACTCTAAGGTATCCCCTTTGGTATGGCGCTCATATTCTCCAGTCTGATTAATCGGCACACTGGCATTGCCTTTATTTTCGCTGGCCTGAATCGCAGTTAAAGTTTGTTGTAATAACCAAGCCAAGCTGTATTTCTGCCCTGCATTGGCTTGCTGCTGTAAGGTCTGGCTTAAAGTTGCAATTGCTTGTGTTGCTTTCTGTTGCAGGTGTGTTTGAATATTTGGTTGTAGTTTAGGGGTTAAATCTGCCTGACTCGGTTTACCGATTAAATCAATAAGAGGTGCAGCCCAATTGCTAAATTTAAGTTGGGGGTCTCTTTTCTCGGCTGTCGCACCTGCCGACGTTACAGTCATGCCCGCACTTATTGCTGTCGCAGGCACGGACAAACTCGTAAGAATACTACTTCCTAAAATCGTTGCCTGTGAGAGCAAGGTCGCTAATTTGGCTTGCGTTTCTTGTAAAAACTTTTCTAAATCACCTGCGACCATCGCATTCAGATGCAGGCCCAAGCGTTTAATATCCGCGTCTTTAATCTTTCCATTTTCTGGATATAAACATTGCGACATTAGACCAAACATCGGACGTAATACCATACGCGCATGTGCTTCATTGCTTGGTTCAGCAAATAAACCAATTAAATTTGCAGCGAGCAATGCACCCTGTTGTACCGCAGCATCCTCTGTCTTGCTGTCGGTCGCATATAAAATTAAATCCAGCACACTGCCTGTTAAAGCAAAAATATTGGCTACCGTTGCAGTATTCGCACTCCCTTGTAATTGTTCTAAACTGGTATTCCCACATACCTGTAAATAAAGCTGGATTTGCTTGGCAATCATTTGCAGGTCAGTTACCGTGTGTACGCTGTCCAAATTAAAAACAGCAAGTTCAACCTTCGACGCTTTTTGATCTGTTGCCTGTTGTGTTTTTTCCGTAGCCATCAATCTCAAACCCTTAATTTATTTCAATACATCTATTTTTTAAATTGCTGCGCGTGAATTAAAATCTGTCCTAACCATTGTTCTGACCATGAAAACGATCAACGATGCCTTGTTGAAGAATCGAATCCATTTGGGTGGACTCCGCCAATTTTGTAGCTGCCTGATCTTTTACAAAACCCACACCCTGTGCTTTGATCATGTCAACCGACTGGCTCGGATTCATGGCGAGTTGTGCCAAGCTTTTCATTTGGTCTGGAGAAATATTAAGGTTCAGTTGCTTTGAAACAGCACTTAAAGCGGTATTACTGACTTGATCCTTGATTTGCCCAACCGTCTGCTCAACCAAACCATTTAAGGTATTTTTACCTATATTTTTAAGACTATTTTTATCCATTGAAACTAAACTGCTGGTCAGCTGTTGCTTCATGTTCTGTCCCAATGCACTGCTTAATGAGGCGGCAACTTTTTCTACCGGCTCTGCCCAAGTATAATCACGTTTAAAGTCACTACTTGATGCCCATGCACTGGTCTCATCTTTTTCAAAAATGACCTTGGCTGCGCCTGGTGCAATACCTGTCACTTGAGCAAAACCATTTCCATCCAGTTTGCCAGTCAGTTGCTTACCCAGAGAATCAATCACTTTATAGCTGTTCTGCTTAAAGAAATTATCTCCCCCATAACTTCTTAATAACTGTAGCGCTCCTTTTAGTGATTTTGCTTGTGGTAACTGGGGTGCATTGCTGCTTGCACTTGCGCCTGAGGCCAGTAAATGCTGCCCAGCCTTCACCTCAAACTTGCCACTGGTCACGGGGAAAATCCCCGAACCATTCAGCTTAATCTGAGAACCACCGGCAGTAATCACAATCTCTTTCGGACTGGTAATTTCAATTCGATCTTCGGTTGAAATAATCTGAATACCTTGCTTGGCCAGTAAATCCATGCCATCCGACTGTGCTTGGACTTCAAACTTACCTTTCGCAGCCACCTGTTTAATCCCATTCTGCGCAGCAAACACACTGATTCTGTTTTGTGCATGCGTAATCAGATTTTTCTGCGTGCTTAAGTTGATACTATCGCCTGCAAACTGATTGATCTGCCCATCCGCAGATAAATGAATATCTTCATTGCTACTTAAACCAATACCCGCAGGTGAGTTCAGCAATAATAATGATTTTTTAAACTGGGCGATCTTCTCTTGAATCTGCTCAGCGAATTCTTTGAGTTGATCAACTGATTCAATCTCATCGGTCTGCTGGTTCTTGGCCACTTCACTTAAGGCTTTGGCATTGCTTTGGTTACCTTCTAGCTGCTGCTTGGCAGGCTGTGCATCCAGATGTTCGCCTTGGGCTTGATCCTGTTTATGCGTGGAAACGAGTAAACCTTCTCCAGCTCGTACGGCTCCCCATTGATCGGTACGCAGTTCAAAACCTTCGCCCCGATCTTCACTTTCCGCTTTATCTTTCGGGTGGCTCAGTTTACCTAAGTTAAGTTGACTAGCAGCATGACTGCTCTGCAGTTGTGCGCTAATCTGTCCAGTGGTGTCATCAAAGCGTAACTGGTTAAAGCCTTCGCCCTGATATTCTTTCGATTTGATCCCTGCCAGTTTTTTGGGGTCTGGTAGCTTGCCTGCATTGTCGAATTTGCTTGGACTACGATGGGCTTCGTGGATACGTCCCACTACAAATGGACGGGCAATGATGCCATCAAAGAAGGCGAGGACTACGATTTCAGCGATACGCGGCAGGAAGCGTGCGCCATAGCCTTCTCCAGCCCACGGGGGCAGCACATCGACCCAGGCTGAATCGGTATCGTTGTCATTGGCACCTGCACCGCCATCATGGCTATGATCTTCATTACGGGTAAACAGGAAACGGACTTTGATACGGCCCCATTCATCCACGTGAATTTCTTCGCCGCTTGGGCCAACTACTTTGGCCCGTTGCGGTGAAGCGGCTGGACGGTGTTGTAATGGGTTAAATTCAGGAACGGTTTTGATGCTACGTCGTTGCAGCGTCAGCTGATTGGCTTGGCGTTCTTCTGTATTGCTTTGTTGGCTTGGCTGCCAATTACTTTGGGCCAATAGCTGATGAATCTGCTGGTGCAAATCTTTAGGCAAGTTGTTCTGGTTATAAAAGTTTTTGCCTGTGATCAGGAATTCTTTATCATTGCCATCGTGTTGATCGATTTCAGGGTGTTCGGCCAGTTCAAACCAGTAACCGACATGGGTGTCACGGACGGTGGTCTTCGCCACGAACTGTTTGGATTGCAGATCGTAGTATTGTCCGAGGTTCTGATTGAGCTTTTCTATCTGGGCATTGCCGGACTGGGTTGCACCATCTTCACCATTCAGGTCTTGCATCCAGGCAGGTGAAAAATGCCAGACCTGTTCCAGCCCCAGACTGGCATTGTCATATTGTTCACTGTGTTTATGGGTGCTTTGTACACTGCCTGCACCGTCTTCCTGTTCCAGTGCATCAGCTTGCCAGCGTTGCACATGTACGCTGCTCGGTTGTAATGAGCGTTGTCCGACCAGACTGGTCATGCTATCGTATTGTTCGGTGGCACTGCTGCGGTGATAACGGATCTGGCGACGTTCCAGGGCCTGATACTGACTATTGTCATCAATCAGACGCAGTTTTTGCGGCTGAATCGCAGCACTACTTTGTGGAACGATTCGTTCTGCTTCATCCACCAGCCAGTTGATGCCTTCACTACGCAGTAAACGGGTAAGAAAGTCATAGTCGCTCTCATTGGACTGCATTATGAATGGGCGGACATCGTAGTCCTGACTGAGTCCACTGAGGTCCAGCGTTAGGCTGGAGGCAAATAAGGGGCTTTTTTGTTGCCATTCTTTAAAGACGACTTCCACTACATCGCGTACGCTTTTATTCATAAACACGCGGCTGTTACGGCGTTGTTTCCACAGTGCGGTTGGGTCTTCTAAAGTGAGTTTATAGAGGGTTAAACTACCGTCCGACTGGCCTTGCAAGGCTTGGGTGATAATGCCCGTGACACGGCTGAGTTGTCCCTGATCGGTGACGGTATCAATGGCGGCCTGGCTGCCGATGAACTGTTTCAGGGGAATGGTTGCATTGGTCGACAAACAGATCAGCTCAGCCTTAAAACCGGCATTCAGCGCATGCTGGCCATCAATGCGTTGCAGGAAAACTTGGGTATTTAAATTTTGATTCGAAAACTGAATATGAATGGCACGTTTTGGTGCTGTAAGGCCTAAACTTTCCAGAGCCTGAAAAATATTGTTCAGCATTTTTTATAGAACATTTCATTAAATTTGCCATATTTTACTCAAAAAAACGATTTAATGTCTATACAGTTCTGTCTATAGATGACCATAATTGTCACATTCTATTTATTTTTTTAAACTTCCCTGTTAAGTACTGCACACGCTGCTGCTCAAAAAGACATTTTCCCTTTGTTCAGCTGCTGCGGATTTATTTGGTCAAGCGGATGGCTTTACCGTAATGTGTTGGGTTGAGTCTGATCATCAGTATGCTCACCACCACTACCATTGCCAAATGCCAGATCCAACCAAGGGTATAACCACCTGTGAGACCGTGAAATACAGCAAGTAGCCACGGCGCAAGCGCTGCAAGTAAGAAACCACCACCTTGCATCAAGGCAGAAAGCTGTCCTGCATGTGCGGGATCAGCCAGATGATCAAGTACCACAATCATCAGTAAGGCAAAACTGCCACCCAAGCCTGCCCCTAAAACCACGACCCATAGATAAGGCAGATATTCAGGGATAAAAGCCAAGCCCGCAAATCCAAGTAGTTGCATGAGCAAAGTTAAACCAATCCATATCCGGCGGTCCTGATTGCTTCGGGATAAATAAGGCAATAGCAATGCTGCCGCAGCTTGACTGAGTGTCAGTACTGCCATCAAATTACCGCTCGCTGTTGCACTCCAGCCTCGCTCCTGATAGGCCGGCGCCAGCCATGCCACGATTGAGCTGTAGCCACCATTGATCAACCCAAAGCAAAAAATCAACAACCATGTCCGCGGCTGTTTCATGAATACACCAACCGATGGAAGTTTGTATTGAGATTTTGCAGGTCGAGCCAAAAAACAACTGGCAAGAAGAAATGCAGCAATTGCGGGTAAAGTGAAAATCGATAGACCAACTTTCCAGTCTCCACTTACGCTAGTGACTATCGGCGCAATTAAAGCACCCAAAGCCCCGCCGCCCATCAACATGGCTGAATATAGCCCCATCATCGGCCCTAGATGATCCGCAAATTCTCTTTTGATCATGCTTGGAAAGCAGGCCTGTACAATCGCCACACCTAAACCAATGATGGCAGCAGTCAAAATCAAGAATCCACCATTCGGCACAATAAAACGTAATGCACATCCCAGACAGATAATTGCTAAAGCCGTCAGAATGGACTTACGCTCACCAAGCGCACTTTGTATCGAAGGCCCAACAAAGGCAATGATTCCCATCAGCAGCATAGGAACTAAAGTGAGTAAGGCAATTCCTTGCAAACTCAGGCTGGTTCCTGTTCGTATCGGATTCGCAACTGGCCCAATGCTGGTCATAAAAGGCCGTAAATTGAGTCCGACCAATGCCACAGTTGCGATCAGCATCGGACGATGATTAAAGGAGGTCATCATCATTTAGGCCAATGATTTCCAGTAAGCATACAAATCTGGTTTTTGCTCCAGCCGTACAGGGACATAGCGAATCTGCATCGACTGCTCGGCAAAAGGCTTGGCCAGGTCGGCATAAATTGCAGCGGTAGATAAGCCAAAGGGTTCACCCGCTTCATTTGAGTAGGCATAAGTCACGGCTTGTATACCTGCCATACGCATGGCAGCCATACACATCGGACAGGGATGTCCACTGGCAAACACCGAACATCCTTCCAGATTGGCCGAGTTCAGCTGTTTGCTGGCTGCACGGATGGCCTGTAACTCTGCATGCGCAGTGGGATCATTGCTGCTGAGAATCTGATTCACACCGGTCGCAATGACCACGCCATCTTTGACAATCACCGCCCCGAATGGACGGCCACCCGCCTCACTATTTTGATAAGCAAGTTCAATGGCCTGACGTAGAAAATCCGTATGTTGATCCATGTTTATCTCCTGTCGGTTTTATTTTGCACCAGCAACCAATAATGCATTTTCAATCTGCTTATAACCACGCGTCTGCGCATGGGCTAGAGGTGTTACGCCATCACGATCAGCCAGATTGACATTGGCACCCGCCTTGATCAGCAGCTCGACGATTTGCTGATATCGCGTATCGCCATTGCCCAGCATGATGGCTTCCAGTAATGCCGTCCAGCCCAGATGATTAACATGATCAACATTCACACCAGCCGCAATCAGTGTTTTAACCGTTTCGACATGACCTCGCTCACAGGCAGGAATCAATGCTGTACCGCCATAACGATTGGTACTTTTCAGGTCTGCACCATGTTGCAAGGTCATGGTCAAGATCTCTAAATGCCCTCTTCCACCTGCATAGAGATAAGGACTGTCCTGAATATTATCTTTGGCATTGACATCAGCCCCCGCCTTGATCAACGCCTGTGCCGCCTGAATATGGTTGGCGCGTGTAGCAATCATTAACGCGGTTGCACCTGATGAGTCACGCACATCGATGTCTGGACTTTTAGACAAGAGTTGCTCGATTCGGACCACATCATTTTGTGCTGCCGCCTGATGTAAAGCATTATTTTGCATCGTATCTCCTGAGCTGGCATAACCACAGGCAGACAATGCCATGATTAAAGCAGCAGCGATTAAGGATTTGTTCATCGACTTCCTCCTAGCCAACATAAAAAGGCAGCAAAGATGCCGACAACCTTGTGGTTGATCAATACCATCCTTGCAGTCAATCTACCTCTGAGTTGAGCATAGCGAGATTCATGACTATTTAAAAATTAAATTATTGAATCAAATGTATTAAGATAATGAATACCTATTTAAGTCTTAAATGGAAAAATAATTCCAAACAATGAGTTATTGCGATGTTTGATCCACGTTTGTTACGCGCCTTTGTCACGATTATTGAAGCGGGCAGTTTTACTTTAGCGGCAGAACGCTTGCACATGACACAATCGACAGTCAGTCAGCAATTGGCAAGGCTGGAACAAGCTACAGGAAAACAGTTGATTGATCGTCATGCCCGGCCAATGCAACTCACCAGCGCAGGTGAATACCTGATTAGTTATGCCCGGCGTATTCTGGCACTGCAGCAAGAGGCTCAGAACGTGCTCGGTGATCCAACAGGCACCATCCCGATTCATATCGGCTTGCCGGAAGATATTATGAATACCGACATGGCGCTGGCCTTGAGTCGGTTTAGCAAACAACATCGTAGTATTCGGCTAGATGTGACTGCAGGACTGAGTCGTGATCTGATGGAAGGCTACCGAAGTGGACAATTTGATCTGGTGATTGTGAAAGAAGCCATTGCCAGTGCGGATCATCATGCGACTTTTCCTGAAGAAATGGCTTGGTTTGAAAGTATTGATCATGGCGGAAACTGGTCTGATCCCCTGCCACTGGTGACCTTTCCACAAGGTGGGCTATATCGCGAAGATATGTTTGAGCAGATCGAACGTGAACGGCAACATTGGTATATCGCATTTACCAGTAACAGTTTAGCCAGCGTACTGATTGGTGTTGAAACCGGGCTGGGCGTGTCTCTGCTTCCGGTGGTTACCACCCGAGGCTATCGGGTACGTGAATATCTTGCGTTGGGTAAAGCACAGCCAATGACAGTTTCGATCTATGCCTGGGATAAAGACGGGCTGGTTGCACAGCTTTTACAGCAAATGACCGAAGTATTGAATCGACGTTTTGAACACTCAAAGGCGTCTGCTTTCTGATTTTTAAATGACCAGAAAGACAAAATTAAATCGTCTTTAAGTGTCAAAAAATATGCTTCATGTGCCAATAATCTGTTTCATGGCACAAGAAGTTAAATTCATTCATCTACTGTCAAGACATGTCTGATACTGCTTACTACTATCAATAGACATCAGTCCATTTGATAAGTAGATCACCATGGCAAAAAAAACAGCCACAAGATACAGCGAATATCATCGCAATAACCTGATTTTCAAGGTCATTGATACAGGTCCAATTGATGGTAAACCAGTTATTCTTTTACATGGCTTTCCAGAAACTGCCCACAGTTGGCAAGCAACTAGTGAAATCCTCAATCAGCATAACTTCCGCACTTTTGCCATTGAACAACGTGGCTATAGCTTAACTGCTGCTCCCAAAGGTCGTTTCCAATATTCGATTGGTGAACTGGTTGCCGATGTCAAAGCTTTCATTGATTTGTTAGGAAAGCCTGTATACGTCATAGGTCATGACTGGGGTTCGATCGTTGCTTGTGAATTGGCCTTGCAATACCCAAATTTGGTAAAACATCTAACGCTGGTTTCTGTTCCTCATACAGGCGCATTTCTAAAAGCCATGCTGAGCAGTACGCAAATCTTCACCTCTTATTATATTGGCTTTTTCCAGTTGCCATTCATTCCTGAACTGTTATTTAAAAGAGCCAAGACGCTCAGCCATTTTTTATTGAAAAATTCGGGAATGAATACTGCACAGATCAACGATTTTCAGCAGTATTTTGTTCAGGAGGATCGTATTGGCGCGGCGATTAACTGGTATCGCAGTATGCCACTGGCCCCAATTCGCTCTACCTTCAAGAAAGTCAAAGTGCCAGCCCTGTTTATTTGGGGGAATCAAGATATTGCGATTGGCAAAAAAAGTGCCCAGCTCAATAAACAGTTTTTTGCTGGTCCTTATCAAGAAGTTCATCTGGATGCCACCCACTGGATTCCGGTCCAGAATGCTGAACAGCTCAGCCATTATTTTCTAAAAGCAGTCAATTAAGGAGAACTGTAATGCACCCTAAACAACGACTGGAAAACCATTATTTGGAACAGCGCCGTGTCCAATTTGATTTTAGCCAAACCCCTGAACACTGGATTTATAACAATCCTTTTGCCACGCATTTAATTAATGCCGTGCATTTAATTTTACCAGTGGGTGAACTGTGGATGTGTCGTGCCTTTAATGAAGCGCTACCCTATGTAAAAGATGAAAAGCTTCGTGCTGATGTAAAAGGCTTTGTACATCAAGAAGCACATCATGCCTCTGCCCACAAAGTCGCGCAAGACTATTTAAGACATTATGGCTATGAAATTGATGACTTTATTGCTGCCCTAGATACAATATCGAAGCAACTCAATACAGCGCCTTTGGGCTTGGCATTACCGCAAAATCTGGCTTATCGCTGGTTAACCGTCCGTGTCGGCATTGCCGCAGCAGTCGAGCATTTCACCACCATGTTGGGAACCTGGTGTCTGGATGACCAACCTTGGCAAAACAAAACTGCCGATGAGATGATGTCTGATCTGATGACCTGGCATCTGGCGGAAGAGGTTGAGCACCGTAGTGTCGCTTTTGATCTGTATATGCATTTATGTGGTGAAGACAATAAAACTTTTGCCTATTTACAGCGCCAGATGATCATGATGGGTGTTGCGCCAGGCTTTACCCTCGCGATTTATCAATGCTTTAAGAAATTAGCACAGCAAGATACACAGGCCCAGCGCTATAGCCAGTACGGTTTACTGCGTTCTTTGGGTCAAACCGCAATTGAAAATGCCCGTAGCAAACAGGTCCCAAGTTTCTTCTCCATGATCTTTAGTTTAAGGCATTGGGTGAAACCAAGTTATCATCCCTACGATGAGGGAGATACACTTAAGGCCTTAGAAGTGATTAATAACTCTGCTGCAGTAAAAGCCCTAACCAGGCTCCGCGTCTGTTAAAGCAAAGTTGGTCACTTTTCTCAGGCACATCAAGTGCCTGTTTTTTTAATTCTAGATTAAATAAAAAAGCCTTATGCAATGACATAAGGCTTTTTTTTATCGTTAACCTTAAAGGAATCTATAATTCTTGCTATCAAAGTGCTCCAGATCATTTCTCATATATTGCATGGTCCAAGGATAATTAACCACATTGGTTTTATTTTCATCCAGATAATAACTTGCGCAACCACCTTGATTAAATACCGTGCCATGTAGCTTATTCTGCAATGTACGGTTAAATTGATCATCCGCGAAATGATTGATTTCAAAGCTGGCCAATTGATTATCCAGTACAAAACGAATTGCCTGAACCGCATAGTTCACCTGATTTTCAGCTGCCGTAATTAAAGAGTTATAGCTAATACTATTCGGTCCAAGCAACATAAACGCATTTGGCAAATCCTTGATCACACAGCCTTTATAGGCTTGAACAGTTTGTTTTGACCAAATGTCATCCAGCAAAGTTCCTTTTTTAGTGATAATCCGTTTCGCAATCGGCGGTTTTGCGACCTCGAAACCGGTACTCCAGACAATAATATCCAGTTGGATTTCTTGCCCATCGACCAAAATCCCCTTAGGGGTAATCTCCTTCACTCCTTGATTGATCAGATTTACATTTTTTGCAGCCAAGGCCGGATAATAAGTATTGGAAAACAAAATCCGTTTACAGCCCAAAGTAAATTTAGGAGTTAGCTTTGTACGCAGTACTGGATCCTGAACCTGATAATGCATCCAGTTAATCAATCCTTTGCCCAATACATTCAAGGTTTTGGGTTGATTGACACTTGAACTGAACATATCCATGGAAATGCTGGTGACTTTACGCAGCGATTGCATGGTAAAAGGGACTTTTTGCTGTAAATTTTTAGAACTTTCATTCAATACCAGATTCGGTTTTGGAATCACCCACGGTGCTGTTCTTTGAAATACATACAGTCGCTCAACGATGGGCTGAATTGCAGGAATAATCTGAATCGCGGATGCACCTGTTCCAATGACGGCAACCCGCTTGTTGCTTAAATCAACCGAGTGATCCCATTGTGCAGAATGAAATACCTTTCCCTTGAAGCTCTCCAAGCCCTTAACAGCTGGAGTTGCGGGTTCACTTAGAGGCCCGGTCGCAAAAAATACGAACTTGGCGGTGTAGCGTCCCTGATTGGTGTCAATCAACCAGACTTGTTGCTCATTTGACCAAGCCGCAGTAGATAGCTCGGTATTGAATAAAATATGTTGATCCATTTTAAAGCGGCTGGAGACATCTTTAATATATTGCTGTATTTCTTTCTGTTTCGAGAAAATATGGCTCCAATTGGGATTCGGGGCAAATGAATAAGAGTAGATGGATGACGGTACATCACATTCACAACCTGGATAAGTATTTTCACGCCAAACGCCCCCAACCTCATTGGATTTTTCCAAAATAATAAAATTATGAATGTTTTCCTTCTGGAGTTTTATTCCTGCTGCAATCCCTGAGAAACCGGCACCTATAATCACCACATCAAATGAATAAGCTTTAGTATTCCCATTTTGACCTAAATCTGACATTTTCCACTCCAAGAGATAAAGTTTTACTCGCTAAGCCTTTCAATACATTTCAAGTAGGCTTAAAAGACATATCCTTGGAAAATAATTAAATTTAGTACTAAAAACTTGACAGTAAATGCCACGGAGAAGAAAGATAAGTCAAATCAACACAATTTACTTATTCAACCATCTAATAATATTTTGATTTTTAATAGAATATTTCTCCAACTCTAAATAAAAGTATTCTGTCCTTTGATGATAAAGCTGAATGTGAGTAAATACGTTAAAATAACCAGGTAAATAAAAAAATCTGATCAATCCTATATTTTATTCACATGAAGTTAAAGGATTTGACTTTGATATCAGCAGAGCATTTATGACCGAAACACCAAGTATTCCCTCGGTTCTATTAGAACTGATTGCAAAGTATTTACAACAAAGAAATATGTCCAATTCCCAACTCGATGAATTGAGTCAACAATATGCTCATCAACAACGAATGCCGCTAAGTAAATGGTGGGAATTATTAGAAGAAATCTACCAGCAACATCCGACACCAGTTTTGGGGCACTATATTGGCGAATTGGCTGAACCACACCATATTCATATTTTAGGCTATTTGGCACTTTCCAATCCTAATCTGAACAGTTTTTTAAACTGCTTCAAGAATTTTCAGCCAATTTTACAAAATTCAGCGGCCTTTTCAATCCTGCAAAAAGAAGACAGCTTTTGTATGTGCTGGACCCCAGTGGTGCATAAAAACTCCCAACTTTCCAATGAGGTGCTAATTTCTGGTGTAATCAGTACAATTCGAAAAATTTTACATCGTCCCGATATCCAGCCTTTAAAAATAGAGTTTTCAGCTGTGGCGCCAGCAGACTGTACGCCTTATCAACAGGTCTATGGCTGCCCTGTCAGCTTTGATTCTGAAGTACTACGCTTATGGCTGCCACTCGAAATCCTGCATCTACCGATTCCGAGCAGCGATCCTCATCTCAAAAAACTATTGGATCAACAGGCTGAAGCCTTACTTAAAAGTATCCCAAACCCGGATACCTTTTTGAAAGATCTACAGTTGCTCATCGTCAATATGCTCAAGAGTGGCGAACCCTCTGCAGAGCATATTGCCAGACAGATGAAACTATCCTTAAGAAGTTTTTATCGTAAATTGGGCAGCTATAATTTGCAATACAGTGATCTGGTTAAAAGTATACGTTTAGAACTGGCAAAAACTTATCTGATTAAATCGGAACTCTCACTGACGGAAATTGCGTTATTGTTGGGTTATGCCGAGCAAAGTGCTTTTAGCCGTGCCTTTAAACAATGGGAAAAAGTATCTCCCTCTGAATATCGAAAAAATCATCTTCCCTAACCCACGCTTAAAAAGTAAAAGGAGTGAATCATGGCCATGACTCACTCCTTCTAGAAACGTAATGAATAAATCTTAGAAACTAAAGCCTATATTGAGATTGATACGGTATAACCATTGGTCACTATAGGGTGAAACCGTTGAGGTATAACCTGTGGCATTAGAAGCCCCACCGATAATATTGGAGTTTTTACCCCAGGTATAATCGGCCCAGACCATAAACGGTGAAGCAATAAACATCATCCCGGTGGTATTCATTTGTGAAGCTGACCAGTCATCACGTTTCTTGTCCATATAACTATAGTCATTATAGAAACGGATGGCCTTGAGTTTGCCCATATCCTGCACAGGCAAGGTATAAGCCAGATTTAAACTGGCAACAGTGGCTTCCGAAGCAATAAAATATGCAGGCGTAAATCCATTATTACCCATCAAGGTCACATCATTGCTCACGCCATCTGGGTTTTTGGCATCATATTGATAATGAATCACCGAGCTTTGTAAATTAAAGCGCTTATAATTATTGTCGCTATGCAGACCGACCGCATAATACTGACCATTCTTATCGGTAGTCTTGTTATGCAGTTGCGCAATCGCACCCGACACACCAAATTCCTGCTTGCCGAATTCAGTTTCAAGTTTGCGTACAATACGGGTGTTAAACTGATGGCGCTTTTCATTTTGGTAGGCTTTTTGAGTTGGGAAAGCATTTTCAGCCAAATCATCATAAGTGGCACTTTCAGGCGAATAGCGCAGACTGGTATCCAGCATCTGCGGATAATAGCCCAGCTTGATATCCCAGTCCTTGTTATTAAAATTCCAGTTCAATCCGGGTGCGATATTATTGCCATAGCCCAGGAAAAACGGAATATGGTAAGTCCAGCCATTTTGCGGATAAGGATAAATCGCAAAAGGTTTGTACACCAGACCAGCTTCAATACTGTTGTTCTGATCAAAATTATAGCCCACATAGGCTTTCTCGACCGAACGCTTTTCCTGATCCTGAAACAGGTAACTGGCATTAAAATAGGCATCGTCAAACTTGCCTTTCAGGTCAACCCTGAAAATATCAAAATAAAGCTTACCGAATCCGCCATTCGGTCCTTCCCAAGCTTCATAACGCTGATTCAGTCGCACCACCCCGCCGAGTTTAACTGAATCAGTTCCATCTTCACTTTTCCATTCTAGGGCTGAGCTTTGTGCAAACACCTGGGATGGTGTACCCAAATAACATGCAGCAAGCATCGCGACCATCACTGTCTTTTTCATCGGTTGTTCCTTCGCTTTCGTCCCAACGATCCTGTTGGTCTTGTTGTTGTTTTACCTATAAAACATAGTTTTTATTGCGTTATGGGCAAAAAATTTTGCCCATAACGCGGTCTTCACATCAGCACGGACTGCCAATGCTCAGTGGGATTAGTACAGTTTTTTCTGTGGTGGACCTGCGAAGTTCAATGGCCCAATTGAATGCATATCCAGTTCAATCACACTTGGCCCTTGAAAAGCAACCGCTTGCTGAATCACGGTCTTGAATTCATCAGCACTGCCCACTTTCCAGCTCTTCACGCCCATCGCTTCGCCTAAAACCTTATAGTCTGGGGTATGCAATTCATTGAAATACTGGCGACCACCGAAGTAGTTGTTTTGAATACCGCGCATCACGCCATAGCCACCATCATTCATGATCATCAGCACCATATTGGTATTTTCTTGCGCCATGGTTGCGATTTCGCCGATGCCTAACATTAAACCACCATCACCGACCAAGCCAATGACTTTTTTATCAGGATTGGCAATCGAAGCACCAATCGCAGTCGCCAGCCCCAAACCAATGGCACCTGCTAAAGAGTGAATATTTTGATTCGGTGCCTGTACCGGGAATAAACGGCTGCCCCAGGTACTGCCTGACATAGTAATGTCGCGTACGAAAATACCGTCTTGTGGTAATGCAGCGCGTAAGTGATCACAGATCAAGGCATATTGATCAAGCTGCTTGCGTAAAGCTTCAATCGCAGCCTGTTTTGCCTGAGCCACTGCTGCATCATAATCTGCGTCAACTTTTGAGATACCTTGCAGGCCCGTCAATACACGTTGCAGCACATCTTTGGCGTCACCACAAATGAAATTACGAACTTTGTAATTACGCTGTTGTGCGACTGGATTGGCATCAATCTGGATAATATTGTCAGGGAATTGCACTGAATAGGTCTTGGTTTCATTACTACGTAAACGTGAACCCACCACTACTAATAGATCAGCATCTTTAAGCAACTGCTCTACGCCAGCCGAGTTATGGAATGCGCCTAAACTACGTGGATGATCATCGGCCAATACGCCACGCGCATGTGTTGATGACACCACAGGAATACCAAGATCAGCAATCGCCTTGACTTCTGCCACACTGTTCAACGTACCACCACCGATCCAGAACACTGGACGTTTGGCTTTTTTCAGTTCATCGACAATCAGGTCAACTTCGATCTGTTCAGCCTGTGGCAATTCCAGTGCTTTCACTGGCCCTAAGTTCAATGGCAAATCGATTTCGGCTGCCTGTACATCAATCGGTAACTCAACACTGACTGGCCCCATCGGCACTGTCGTGGCGACACGAATCGCTTCACGGATCACACCCACCGCATTGTCAGGGCTGGTGATACGAAATGCAGCTTTGCTCGATGCACGCAAGAAGGTCAGTTGATCTTTGGTTTCATGAATAAAACTGGCATCACGATCCAAATATTCACGTTCCACCTGTCCGGTTAAATGCAACACTGGACTGCCTGCATTCATCGCTTCAATCAGTGAACCGACCGCATTACCTGCACCCGCGCCGGTACTGGTGAGCGCCACACCGAGTCCTTTAAAACGAGAGTGACCATCGGCCATGGTGACTGCACCTGCTTCACCGCGTGCCGCCACAAAACGAATTTTTTCACGGCGACCCACTGCATCAGCAATCGGTAAGTTATGGATCGAGATCACGCCATAAATACTGTCTACTTGGTGTGCTTCTAAAACACGGGCGATGGCTTCGCCGACATTTACACGTTCTGTCATTTATATATTCCTCAAAAACTGTTCATTCCATGAATGTATTAATTCGCCCAAGGATTTGGCTGCTCGCTTAATCCCATATAGATACTTTTTTGTTGCATGTAAGACAAAATGCCTAAACGACCTTTTTCACGCCCGATACCACTTTCTTTAAAGCCACCAAATGGCGCTGAAATCGAGAATTTTTTATAGGTATTGATCCAAACCGTACCCACTTCTAAAGCACGGGCAATTTGCCATGCCTTACGATAGTTTTCCGTCCAGATGCCTGCGGCAAGACCAAAACAACTGTCATTGGCTTGGGCAAGCAAATCTTGTTCATCGTCATATTTCATCACCACCAGCACAGGACCAAAAATCTCTTCCTGACAGGTTTGTGCTGAATTGCTTAAGCCCGTGATAATGGTTGGCAAGTAATAGCTACCTTTGGCAAACTCACCTTCGGTTAAGGCATGACCACCCACAAGGACTTGTCCACCTTCTTGTTTCGCAAGCTGTACATAGGCATCGACAGAAGCCAAATGCTTCGGGTTAATCAAAGACCCGAGATGTACGCCTGCTGTTTCAGGATGTCCAACACGTAAGCCTTTAGTGATCTCAACCAGACGATTGAGGAACTGATCATAGATGCTGCTGTGTACAAATAAACGTGAACCTGCAATACAAGCTTGTCCAGCCGAACTAAAGATGCCATAAGCCACGCCCTTGGCTGCCAGTTCAATATCTGCATCTGGCAATACAATCGTTGGAGACTTTCCACCCAATTCCAAAGAGGTGGTGATCAGTTTATCGGCTGCTAAATGTGCCAGATGACGACCCGTGGTGGTTCCACCAGTAAATGAAATTTTACGTACCAAAGGATGCTTTACGATTGCATCACCAATCACCGAACCACGTCCGACCAGTACACTGAGTAAACCTTTCGGTAGTCCTGCTTCTTCAAAGATTTTGGCGAGTTCCAATGCAATCAAAGAAGTCACTTCCGCAGGTTTTAGAATCACTGCATTACCGCCCGCAAGTGCAGGTGCCAATTTTTGTACTTCACTGGCAATTGGCGAGTTCCACGGGGTAATTGCAGCGACCACGCCCACAGGTTCATGCACACTCATGGTCATGAAATCTGCGGTACGTTGCGTGGTCAGCTCATCATTTAAGGTTTCACACGCTGCAGCTACATAACGTGCTGTTGCCGCTGCACTTAGGGTCAAGGCACGAGTTTCAGCCAATGGCTTGCCATTATCACGAGTTTGCAACTTTGAAAGCTCATCCACACGCGCTTCAATAATGTCGGCCACTTTATATAAAATACGGGCACGTTCATGCGGCATGCTGTTGCGCCATTCCGCCTTACGCCAAGCCGCATCTGCCTTTTCGATGGCTTCATTGACATCGTCCAGACTCGCCGTTGATATTTCAGCATTCACCGATTGATCTGCTGGAAATAAACTTTGAATCGTAGCGCCTTTACCTAATCGCCATTCACCTGCGATATAAATTTCCTTTACCATGATCAAATCCTTTTAAATCTGAATTGCTTCAACGCTATTGCGGCAAGCGCGAATGACACTTAATGCAGCCAAGGTTGAGGTTTTGGGATTACTCGCCAATGGGACCCCCACCAGTTCAACGGTCATCTCACCAAACACGCCTTCCGCCACGATGGTGTGTTTGTTTTTGTTGATATTTGGATCAACCGTCAGCTCCACCAGGGTCTGATCCATACCCAGTCCAGCCAGTGCAATTGTGGCGGCCACATTGGCATTGGCTGGAAACTTCAAGGCAGCTTCTCTGGCTGTGCCACGGAAAAAAACCGTTGCTTCGCTGACCTGATCGAGGTCGACCAGTTGTTCTGCATAGCTGCCACGCCAGCTTTTCGGACTCTTACAGCCCTTGTAAGTGACCTTTTCCAGACCGCCTTCTTTGGCTGCAGAGATACCATCAATCCCGGCAATTGCACCTGCTAAAAGGTGCAGATGTGCATCATGTTGTTCTGCAGTTTTTTTCAGTTGAATTAAAAATTCGTTATCCGCCAAAGTGCCCACTGAAATCAGGCCAATGGTCCAGCCTTTTTCCAGCACTTTTTGCGCATGTTCTTTCACCGCTGCCTGACCAGCCACTTCAATCACATAGTCCGGTGTACCCTGACATTGATCAATTGAAGAAATGACCTGTACATCAGCCGCAACCTGCGCCCGTACTTTTTCGACACTGCGTGCAGGGACCACAATCCATTTAAGTTGCAGGTCTTGAGGCATATGCGCATACACTTCTGCTGCCATGGCGCCAAAACCGATCATCATCAACTGTTTCATGGGAACACCTTATAAATGTTTATTAAATCCACCAGAGACATCGAGTGTCGAACCTGTGGTATAGGATGCTAAAGGTGATGCAAGGAACACCAAGGCACGTGCCGGTTCTTCCGGCTTGCCTAGACGTTGCATTGGAATACCACGGTTTTTGGCGATATTGCCAGTCCACTGCTCCCATGTTGCATTGAGGTCTGAACGGGTTTCAAAACGGCGTTTCCACTGGGCCGACTCCACCATGCCCAACAGGATTGAGTTGACCCGGATGCCGTACTGGGTAAATTCATGCGCCAGTGAATGGGTCAGGTTCAGCAATGCCGCACGTGCAGATGAAGTCGCAATCATGTGCGGTTCAGGTTGCAGGGCCAGCAAAGAATTCACATTGGTAATCGACCCGCAAGCCGACTGTTTTAAATCTTCCAGAAATGCCCGCACAGGATGCAACACACTGAAATACTTCAGTTCAATTTCCTTCATCCAGTCTTCATCCTGAGTATCTTCAAAATTAGACACACGGCCCTGACCTGCATTATTGATCAGCATGTCGACATTGCCCAGATGCTGATGGACCTGTTGGGCAAAGCGTTTCACATCTTGTTTATCCAAGACATTGCATGCGCTGGTGAAGATATTGGCATGCGGATATTGTTCTAAAATATATCGTTTTGATGCTGCCAAACGCTGCTCATCACGGCCACACCACGCCACCTTGGCACCTTCTGCAACTAAAATTTCGACTGCAGCCAAACCAATGCCTGACGAGCCACCTGTGACAACTGCTACTTTTCCTTCAACTTGGAAGCTCATATCCATATCTCTCGTTTAAGTCTTAATGCGCCGATAAAACAATGTCGTTAAACTGTTCAGGTTGATCGACATAACTCAGATGACCTGCATCGGTAATGAGATGACATCGGCTCAATTGCATTTCTACAGCCAGTTCCTTGATCGCTTGCGCAGGTGTAATTCCATCCTTGTCACCCGCAATGACCACACAAGGAACTGTCAGTTCTGTTAAATAATTTCGAATTTCGTCATACGCCAGCAAATAAGATGCTCGGGTAAAACCGTCTAATGTCAGTTGCCCCATCACTTCACTGACCAATGCCAGTGCCTGAGGGTCCTGTTTATAAATCAAATGCGGACCACGACTGGCTGCCATGCCTGCATTGCCCAAGCTTTTCAACATATTTGGTCGTTTTTGATAGACCTGTGCTTTGGTGTCTTCATCGGAACGTTGATAGCCTTGTGCCGCATTGGCAAGCACTAAAGTCTGTACCCGTTCAGGATAAAGATGGGCAAATGCACTGGCTTGCAATGCACCCAATGAATGACCAATCAGCATGGCTTTTGCAATGTTCAGCGCATCCATCAACCCCAATACACGTTCTGCATAATCACTTGCATCCGGTTGATCTGTGCTTAAGCCATCGGATAAGCCATAACCCGGTGCATCCCAGGCAATGACATGAAAATGCTGACTGAGTGTCTCTAGCTGGTTAATCCAGGATGCTGAACCCGAGCTAATCCCGTGTAGCAAAATCAGCGGCTGGCCTTGACCTGCTTCGCGGTAAGCCTGCACAGCGCCATTGACGACAACGGTTTTAACGGGATAGTGAATTAAGCGCTCAGTCAGGGTCATCATGTCATTCCTTCTACAGTTATGAAATCAATCGGATTAACGTTTGATTTGAGACAATGGATGCTCAGGTGGATAGTTCGGAATGGTCGGCTTACCCGCACCCAACATCACACACATCAAGGCATCTTCCTGACCCGGATTAAACAAGCCACGATAAATACCCGGTGGAATTGAAATCAGGTCACGCTCTTTCAGTCGGGTCTCGAATTTTTCGTCGTTATGTTCAATGAACAGGTCAATTTCGCCACGTAACATGAAAAACACTTCTTCCACATCGTGATGAATGTGCAAAGGCCCTTCGCACTGTGCTGGAAGCACCATAGTTGAAAAGGTAAAGTTTTCAGCTGGAACCGTATTGCCATCATTGACCACACCTGTTGCACCAGTACCCATATAACGCATTTGTGCACGGCGATATTTCGGGTCGTAATCTGCCTGAAACTTCAAGGCATCGAAATCATATTTACGTGTTTCAAAGCGTGCGATACGGGTATTTAACCAGTCTTGTAAGCTTGTACCTTCAGGTTGTGTCCATGATTCAAATTGTTGAGTAGTCATGTTTTAACTCCTAGGTTTTTGTTCAATAGTTTGATTAATAGCGTTTCAATAAAGGAACCAAGAAAAACGATCCGATCACGGCGACGGCTGCCAGGAAAGTAATTCCTAAATTAAAACTGTGGGTTTGCATCACGATGTAACCGATCAGAACAGGTGCAATTGCACTGGCAAAATTCCCCATTCCGTTGAAAATTCCACCCGCAGTTGCCCCCACATCGGCAGTGGTGACACGGGCAAGTAAGGCGAATACAGCTGCGACACCAAAGCCCCACGCCATTGCACTTAAAGACATGGCCGCGATAACGAGAATTGGGTCAGTCATAATGACCATGACATACATAAAGATGCCTGCCACCAACAGTCCACTGAAGACCTGAACAGCACGGCGGCCTAACTTGTCAGAAAGGAAAGCACCAATCACTTCACCAATCAGCATGGCAATAAATGGCAAGCTTGAATAAATACCAAACTCTTTGAGGTTAAAGCCTTTGTCCTGAATCAGATAAGAAGGTACCCAGCTGTTTAAGCCCCACAGATAAGTCATCAAGGCAATATTAAAAATACATACCAGCCAGAAAGCACGGTTTTGCAATAACAGCTTGGTATTGTGAATATGACCTTTGAAATTCAAACGCTTGCTGCTCGATTCCAGTTCAATGGTTTTCTTGAGTTGTAAATTACGCAAACCAAATGCAATGGCCAGCAGTGCAATCACCGTTAAACCCGCCATTACAAAGAAGGTGGTGTGCCAGTCATGCTTCGCAAGTACCGCTGCGGTAATGGGAAAACCCAGAAATGCACCAATTGGTGTTCCTAACAGGAACATGGTCGAAGCACGTGCCTGCTGGCGGTCGGTATAAGTCTGTTTAACGATGGCATACGCCAGTGCAAACAATGGTCCCTCAGCCAAACCCAGCAAAACCCGCAAAATCAGCATGCCGGTATAGTTGGTGGTAAAGCCCATGCAGAACATCAGGATGCCCCACGAAGCGACGCTCCAGAACAGCATTTTCTTCGGATTAAAAATATCGCCGAGGAAACTCAGGAATACCGAGGAAAAACCATAGGCTAAGAGAAAGCTGGTCATCAGCCATCCCAACTTGGCCTTATCTTGTGCAATTCCCATGGCACCTTGAAAGTGCGGGTCGGCAAATAATACGGCAATACTGATTTTGTCGAAGAATGCCAGTACGACACATACCATCAGGACAAAAGCAGGAACCCAATGCTTTAATCCACTTTTCTCTTCATTACTCATACTTCATCCCTTTGATTGAGTCATGAACCGGATTTAATGTTTATGGTTTTAATTTCATGACATTAAATTCAGGGTCTGCTAATAAGTTTGGGTCTAACACGGTATTCGACTGCATCCAGCGCTTTGCCAGTTTGACCAGTTTTGAATCATTAATGGCGATCATGTTGAGTAAACGGTTTTGATCATCCAGATACAAATAGCTGCATTGATCATCTGCGCTTTTACGAACCACAATCTGCCCGGTTTTTTCAGGTTGATAGGTGCCTAATATCTGAATATTGAAGTGATACTGATCAGACCATAACCACGGAATATCGCTATATTCGGTTGCGATGCCCAGCATTGATTTTGCTGCGGCAATCGCCTGATTCTGTGCATTGGCCCAAGACTGGATGCAATAGCCAAGACCCGGATGAATCGCTACATCACCTGCGGCATAAATATCCTGGTCAGACGTCTGTCCAAAACCATCCACCACAATGCCATCTTTCACGTCCAGACCTGCGTTGACACCCAGTTCTTTAGCAATATCTGCACCAGCACCGACCACCACACAATCGAACAGTTCACTTGCATTCGGATGATTCACCACTTCAACTTTTTGCTGACCGGCTTCAATCAAATGCAGATTTTTACTATCTAAATGAATCTGTGTCCCTTGTTGCTCATGCATGTTTTTCAAGAACTCAGAGACATCGGGACTGACGCTACGCGCGCACAGACGATCGCCATATTCAAAAATATGAACCTCTTTGCCTTGTTTACGTGCTGTCGCTGCAATTTCCAGACCGATCCAGCCACCACCAATCACGGCCAGCTTTTGCGAATGCTGCAAAATTTCGGCTAAACGCTCACAATCCTGAACATTACGTAAAGTCACCACATTGGGAATAAACTGCCACGTATTCACAGGAACACGCGCACGGCTACCTGTGGCAATCAACAATTTGTCATACGGTAAAACCTGACCGCTTTCCAGAACCACCTGCTTTTGCTGGCGATCTACCTGAGTAGCAACTGCTGGCTTGTGCCATTGGATATTAAAATCCTGCACCTGCTCTGGAGAAAACAGATGCAAGCTTTCATAAGTGGCTTCTTTTGAAAGTACCTGTTTTGACAATGGCGGGCGTTCATAGAACACACGGTCTTCATTAGAGACCACATGAATTTCACCTGCATAACCATTCTGGCGCAAGGTACTGACGGCCCAACCTGCGGCTTGTCCTGCACCCACAATTACAATTCTTTCCATCGCTTGCACTCCCTGCTCAACCGGACTTATACAGGTTTGATCTGACGGCGGGTCTGATCATCCAGACCGCCTTCAATCGCCCATTCTGTAAAGAGTTCCAGACGATGTTCTTCGATGCGTGGCTGCCATTCTTCAGTCAGGTAGTCATCGTTGGTGTAATACTCAAATGCGCCACCCAGCGGTGAATTGACATACCAGAAGTAAGCTGAAGAAATCGGATGACGCCCCGGGCCAATGAAAGTCGACCAGTCAGAACGGTTCATGTGCAATCCACCACCAATCACCTCATGGATATCACGAACGACGAATGCGACATGATTGAGTCCAGCAGGTTTATTTGGCACCGAAAGCAAGAACAGGTCATGGTGGAAACCTTTACCGCGACAGCGTAAGAATGCACCACGATTGCGATAAGCATCTGATAAGAAGAAACCAAGTTTTTCGATATAGAACTGTTCCGTCTTTGCTAAATCAGGGGTAAAAAACACCACATGACCAATTGCGACCGGTTGCCCCTTGTCATAAACAGGGCTGGCTGCATTGACACGCTGCACGTTGCCGTACTGGTTAATGCCTTCTGTTTTTAAGGCAGGTAGATCTTGGGTAAAGCTTTTCTGAAAGCGAATGGTCATGCCATTCGGGTCCAGACACTGCACCATGTCCGCAGTGGCCTGATAACCCTCTACATCCTTTAAAGCGGTTGCTAAATTTGCCAAATCCTGTGCCGCATCATCTAGCCCCCAAGTCACTTCACGTAACGTTGAACCTGACTCAATGGCTTTTGGTAAACGCTGGTCATCGCAATCATATAAGTAAATCTTGCTGCCATTTTGGGTCTGGTAAAGATCAGTCCCTTCAATATCCGACTGGCTTTGCTTGAGACCGAAATCTGCCAAAAATTTATTCGAAGCAGCTCTGTCTTCAACGCCAAACTTTAAAATCTCAATCCCTGTAATCATGAGATGACTCCTTAATTAAAGACAAAACCGCCATTTACCGGAATATTCTGTCCTGTCACAAACGAGGACAAATCTGACAGTAGATAAAGGGCTGTTCCGTTCAAATCCTGTGGTAACTGCTGACGTTGAATCGCACGGCCATTCACATAGAGATCATGGCGTTCTTGCGGCACATAGGCTGTAGCTTCGACCAAAGTCAGTCCCGGTGAAAGCGTATTGATACAGATATTGAACGGTCCAAGTTCTCTCGCCATGGAACGGGTCATGGCGGTTAATGCACCTTTGCTCGCCACATAGGCCATCAGATTCGGTGCGCCCCATAAAGCAGTATCCGAAGCCACATTAATAATTTTGCCTGCACTAGATTGCTGGAGATAAGGCACCGCAGCCTTGGTCACCAACCAGGTACCTTTGACATTGATGTTCATGACACGATCCCAGAGATCAGGGTCATAATCCATCATGCTTTTACCACCGACATTGGTTGCCAGTGCGGCACAATTCACCAGACCATCTATTCCGCCCATGCGTTCAGCCGCTTGCTGAACTGCTTGCTGGATCGAGTCGGCATTTGCCAGATCAATACTGACCGCATCAACCTTAAAGCCTTGTGCTTGTAAAGCAGCGGCTTCTTCTTGTACCAGATCAGTCAAGATATCAGCCATGACTACTTGAGCGCCTGCTTCCGCAATCGCTTGTGCAAAGTCTCGACCCAAGCCTCTTGCCGCACCTGTGACAAGGACTTTTTTGTCCTGTAACAATGCGACATTAACCATGAACTTCTTCCTGCATTTCAATACGGTTTGAGGTATTCAATGCTGCAATTTTCTTTAACTGTTTTTCCGCTTCTTTTTTCATTAAACGGCGTAAACGGGACAGACCAACATCATGTTGATACAGGAATTCGTGTTGACGGGCATTCGGTGCAAGATTTTCTAAAATAATGCGATCCTGTTCCAATACATCCCAGTGCAATTTTTCTAAGTGATTGCGGTAAAGGAAACGCCACACATTACGTTGCCAGCCACTAACTTTACGACAGCGCCAGAAAAATACACGGGTATTGTTGGCATCAATCGGGGTGGCATAACCCACAATCCAGAACTCGCCGCCTGGACCAAAGTCTTTACGATACGGGATTGAAAGACGTAACCAGCTTGCACCAGTATTGGCATATTCAACCCAGTCAAAATTCACACCAACCTGGCCTTCTTTTTCAAAAATAAAGCCATTTGGCGTTGAACGATGTTTCATTTCCGCCGTACGGTCACCCTCTGCCATTGAGTGTGAGGTGCAATGCAAATAACTGCCGTGCATCGGGTCCATGACATTATCAATCGCATACTGATGATTCACTTTCCAGTCCGCCTGACATAAGAATGAACTCCATTCTTCACTTGCCAGTTGTTCAGGAAAATCTAGCGGCTTAGGTTCTTCATTGGCATCGATACCGAACCACATGAAAATTGCACCATGCTGTTCAATCACAGGATAGCTTTTGACACATGAAGTACCTTTCATTGGACAATCATGTACCGCAGGCACATCTTCTACCACGCCATCATGGCGAACTTCAACACCGTGATACCAGCAAGCCACACGATTGCCCAGATTCCAGCCCAAAGAAAGACGTGCGCCACGATGCGGGCAACGATCCTCCAAGGCATGCACCTGACCTTCTGCGTCACGCCAAACCACGATATTTTCACCTAAACGGGTAATACCGACTGGATTTGCAGCCACTTCCCAGCTTGCTAACACAGGATGCCACTGATCACGTAAACCTAAATCTAAATACTCTTCTACACTTGGAGTCACTGATACTGCTGCGTTCATCACTATTCTTCCTTGAATTAATAACCTAAACGTTGCATTTCTTCTGAGAACTTTTCAGAAGTCCAAAGCTCACCAGATTCACAGCGAAAACCTTGCTGGTTTAAAGACTGGACTAAATCTGTGAGTTCAGTGACGCCTGTAGAAAAGGCTTTGATGAGATGCTGAACAAAATCCTGTTCATAGACCGTTGGCTCTTTATAACGCGTTTGCCAAACCAGCAACTCTGCCTGTCCCGGTATCTGAATATTGTTAATCCCTGCTTCGGTTGCTGGCGTGGCATGAATCCAGTTCGCTAGCTTCTCATTAAAAGTTTTCATGAGATTCCATCCTTAAAAATAAACTTATAGTTGAATTTGAACGTCCTGCCCTTCAACCCGTACCGGATAGGTGCACAAATCACGGCATCCCGGCCCACTCTTCAACTCACCTGTCTGGATATCAAAGATCGCCTCATGCAACGGGCATTCCACGGTCTGATCTTCGATAAAGCCTTCGGTTAACAAGGCATAGGCATGGGGGCAAACATTCTCGATAGCAAAATAATTGTCATCGATGAAAAATACGCCAATTTTCTTACCGTCGACTTCAATGGCTTTCGGCTCGTCTTCGGTGATGTCGTCTTGCTGACAAACTGAGATCCAACTCATCCTTGCATCCTCATTTGTTTTATATATAAAACATTATTTGATATAACAAACTTTAGATAAGAATACTCCCATGATGTTTTTTCTGTCAAATTAAATATATTTATAAAATTCAATATCTTGAATTTTAAAACACATTCTTTTACGTTTTACTAAAAAAATTTTGTTTTATATATAAAAAAATATTTTATAAATCTAATTGCAGTTACAATACAAATCGAAGAAAACGAAATGTACAGCAGTGTGCTTTTTTGATAGGAAAATTGAACAGATGAATTCAAGCATTGAAACAGACTCCCAAGAATCTGATGCAATAAAAAATGAAGAACGCTATTTAGTCCCTGGCTTAGTGCGTGGTTTGGCAATCTTGCAAGCGTTTAACCAGCAAACCCAAGAAATGACCATTACCGAAATTGCCGAAATTCTGGATGTTAACCGTTCCAGCGCTTTTCGCCTGATCTATACGCTGGAGTCTTGTGGCTTTTTACGCAAAGCCTCACAGAAAACCTATGCTTTGGACTCAAAGGTCATGGAACTTGGCTTTAATAGCTTAGCCAGACAGTCCTTACTGGATTTAGCCACACCATTAATGAAAGAGCTGCGTGATCAAACCCAGCTTGCAGTCCATCTTTCAATTCTGGAAGGTACACATATTGTTTTTATCAACAATATTCAGTCCAATGGCACATTTACCAGCAACATCGGTCTGGGTACACGCTGGCCTGCACATGCAACCGTAATTGGGCAAATGCTATTGGCAGATTTAACTGAAGCCGAAATTAAAGAGCGTTATAAAGGTTTTAATCAATGGGACACTTTTTCTGAACTTACCCCGAAAAATCTCAAAGAGCTGTTACAGCGTCTCCATTTTGTAAAGACACAACGTTCTATGGTGAGTTGGGGCCACTATAACCATGATATGGCTGCTTGCGCTGCGCCGATTTATAAACAATCCACCAGTAAAATGGCCGCAGTTTTATCCGTGAGTTGTCCGCTTGGCAGTTATGATGAACAGTATTTTAGAAATGAAGTTGCCGAAGCAGTCATTCAGACTGCAGACAAGATTTCTAAATTTATCTATTAATATAAAAAAGCAGCTTTCGCTGCTTTTCTTTTAACTCGGAATTGCCAAGTTCTGGTTTTGGCTTAAAGATCTGCTTCCAATTTATTTTTTAAACGTTTATCCATGCGCTGAAACAATGGTCGGGATAGATTCATCATCCAGGTTGGTACGGTATTTAAAAGTGCATTGGCCACCAACCCTGTCTTGCTGCTAACACGATAGGATTTTTCAGTAATCGCTTTCACAATCCATCCTGCTGCCGTTGCTGTATCCAGCATTTTCATATGTTTATAAATCGCCGTTTTAGATGACATTGGTGTTCTAACCATCGGAAAATACACAATGCTGACATCAACGCCTTTGTCCTTAAGCTCCATTGACAAAGAGCGGGAAAAAGATTCAAGCGCGGATTTACTGGCCAGATAGGCCGAAAACAAAGGAATGGGAACTTGCGTTGACATGGTCGAAATATTAACAATATGCCCTGCACCATTTTCCAGAAAATGCGGCAATATATGCAGGGTCATATTCACCGCAGCAAAATAATTAATCTGCATGGTGCGCTCGTAGTCATGTAAACGATCAAGTGACTCGAGTATAGGACGTCGAATTGATCGAGCTGCATTATTCACCAGCACATCAACCTTTTGATGCTCGGCTAAAATCAAGGCGATGCAGGTTTTTAACTGCGCCGAATCCGTAATATCTGCTGGGTAGATAAATACTTGCCCTGCCTGTGCTTGAATAACTGAATGTATGCGTTGCAGTTCTTCAGTGCGGCGTGCAATAAGACAAACTTTCGCACCTGCTTGTGCAAGTTGAATCGCCGCTTCTTCACCAATTCCACTGGAAGCACCAGTAATAATAATCGTCTTATTGCTGAGATCCATCGTTTTCCCTCTTGCTGGATATTGAAAGCCTGATGATGGGCTTAATATTTTAATCTATCGAGTTTAATAGACTTTTGTCGTAGAGTTGCCATTTTCAGGCATACCAAATCATCATGTACTCCTACCATGATCATTGAGGCTTATATTGCTCGATTTGTGCTGCGACTTTTTTTAATCCTCGGGTAGCTGACCATTTGAGTTGAGCCAAGACCAATTTTGCAAGTAAAGGGATTTTACTTTGCAACCAGATGGTATAGCTTACGTAGGTAATCCCCTCTTTTTCTTCAAATTCCAGACGGCCTAAATGAAAAGAAAACATACAGTTCCTTAACATTTGATATTCAATCATCTGATTGGGGATCATTTTGGTAATTTCTTCCTGAATAAACTTAAAAGGTCCAATTCCCATTTTTCTGATCGAACCAATACCATCACTATTTTGTGGATCTTGAGCACTTTTAAACAGGACAGAATGCAATGGCCACAAGATAATATTAAATGTTCTATGTTTGCAAAAAATAGGAAAAACCAAATCTAAAGAGGCATTAAACTGTTGTTTCATCACTATATATTTGATCATATCTATTCTACCTTTTCTGCCCTGGCAAGTATAAAATTATCTCATTCTCTTCTAACAGGAATGTGAGCACTAAGATTCTGAGCTAATTTAGTTTTAATGGATTAAATTCCTACAGTTGAATACGCTTAGTAAGCAACTTTGAAAAACTGAACTCTCAATTATATAGATCCGATAAAATGTATCTTGACGTTTATCTATCAATTTGACTTTTTGTGCCATTCCATCTAGAGACATGTCAGCCAGTTATATCTCAAATATTAACACTCGCACACACCAAACATATTATAGATAAAATATACGGGTGCATCTTCTGGATAGGCATCACTATCCTTCACTACAAATAAAACATTATTACTCAATATAATTAATGAGTTATCATTCCGACTTAAAACTGCTCCCTTCGCTATTTTCTCATTTAATTTATTGAGATGCTGATCACGCTTTATAAAAAAAACTTTCTGCCCCGACTTGATTTCACCAGGATTAATTTTTTTATATAAACCACACTTTTTACAGACCCATTTCTTCATTATCAAACTCAAAATAAAAATATGATAATAAAAATAGTCAAGCAATACTTAACAGCATAAACATTAAAAATTAACATCATGGTCTTTTTATATTCAATGATCCACAATAAAATATGATTTAAACATCAAAAACAAACAAAAAGGGACAGTTCTTTTTTTCTTAAAAACTTTAATAATATAAGTGATAAACCGCTATAAAATAGAATACATTTTTTGATGCTTCAAACAGTAAAGCAAATACCAGTCGTTATTTATTCTATGTAAAATACATAAGCTGAAAGTTAAAATTTTCTATCCGGATTCAATTTTTGCACACAATCTAGTCTTACAGATATTGACACTGAACAAAATAATCCATTGATTTTTCAAATTTTATAAGCTTTAAAAATTGCCAGATCCTCTCCACAATATTTATCATTTTTCATAAATTTCAAGAAACCTTATTCAAGGCTTCTTGTTTGAATAAAATTAATCAACGTTTGCTGTTATTTTAGTTTTTAGATTAGTATTTACGCCTGATTTTGTATTTGCACTCGAGTTATGCTGGCTTTGCGCTGAGCTCTTCAACTGGCTGTTCAGATTAGATTTTAAACGTGCTTGAGCATTTGATTTAAGTTTTTTTGACTTCTTTTGTTGAGATCCTGCATTCTTCTTCAAGCGTGCTTTTGTATCTGAAGTTACTTTCCCGGCAGCCTTGGCTGAACCAGCGCCATACGCTGTTGTTTTGCTCATCGCATTTTCAGTCTTAGTAACAGCGTTTGAGCCCACTTGAGTTGCTGTGCTCATCGTCGCTTGAGCGTGTTTCGTCCCTGCTTGCAGGGTATTTTTCGCAGTATGAGCTGCATTGACTGCACCGTTAGCAGAACCATTTGCATTGACTTGCACCTGAGCTGAACCATTGGCTGCATTCTGGGCATTTTTTACGCTTGCTGCCGTCTGCTGCGCAATTCCAGTTCCAATATCTCTCGCGGTACCTAGTGTTTTTTGTGCTCCCCCTACACCAGCATTCATCGTATTCTGGCTGGTACTTTTTACTGCGCCTGTCACACCATTTACTAAATGGCCAGTTTCAACATTTGCCTGAGCCGAGCCATTTACATGCGCACCAACAGTCTGAGCAAAAGCCGAGGCAGAAACAAGCATGCTGGTTGTTACGATAGCGCTTTTGATCAATTTATTCATGACAACTTCCTTTAATTTTAGACCCTATGAGGTCGTTTGGAAAATGCATCATAGCGACTAAAAAAAGGCAATATGAAAAATTCATTAAAACTTTACAGCTCAAACACAGGCCGTAAAACATCAGGGAGAAATGATGGATTATACAATTCAAATTTGAAAGTGATTCAATTTTAGGCAGTATTATCGATTCAAAACAGAACGACTAATATAAAAATAATTTTTAGTTTATTTGCCCTTCTTGGCTGATATGATCCCTTATGAAAGAACATACCTGCATGATTCACAGTAATTATCTTAACATTCTGCTTGATACTGCTGCGGAGTTTCGTATTTCAAAACAGGAACTCATAAAGAGAAGCCAACTTCCCTTGTCTTTATTTGATCAAGAACATCTTCCTGAAAAAATAAAATTTAGTGACTGGGTTTGTATTATTTCTTATCTCCTCGAACTTGTACCTGACAAAGGTATTGGATATAGGTTTGGCCTTAACTGTCGTGTGACATCACATGAAACATTAGGTTTTGCCATGCTTTCAAATGATACTCTTGGCAACGTAATTCTTGATCTACAAAAATATTTTAATATCCGTCTTCATAAGATGGAACTGAATATTTATAATAAGAATGATAAATTAATCATGACCATACATCCACTTTATCAATTAGAGAAGCACATAAAAGTCGAAAAACAGGAGGCCATTAGTCAGTTCTTAACAGAAGCAGCGATTGTGAATATCATCACAAATCTTAAAGAAATTACAGAGTATGAAATTACCGGTATGCAGGTACGGGTCAAGTGGGGGAAAAATTATTATCATTCTCTATTTGAAAAGCGCCTTCCAGAATTTAAATTCAATCAAGACAAGAACCAAATCATTTTCGATCTTAAATGTCTTGATCTCCCTCTCAAATTCAGTTCCAAATCAGCTTATCATTTTGCGATTCAGCATGTTCAAGAAGAATATTTAATTTCTCAAGAGCCAGATAATAAAATTGTTTCTTTAGTGAATAGAAATATCAGGCTTATCCCCAACGAAGGCTTTCCGACACTCACAGATACAGCTAGAAAACTACGCGTCTCTGAAAGGGTACTCAAAAGAGAACTGATGCTCGCCAATACCACATTTTCATCGTTGATTCAGACCAAAAAATTTGCGCTGACCAAACAATTAATCTCTTCCAATAAAAGTATTCAGGAAATCTCGGACATTCTGGGATATAGCCATATCAATGCTTTTTCTCGAGCATTTAGAGGCTGGACGGGTAAAAATCCTAGAGACTATATCCGCGATCAAAAAAGCAGCTCAGGATACGTCGCTCAATTACATTAAAAGTATCAACTTTTAGGCTGGGGAAGCTGGTTTAAAATATGAGGTGCCAAAACTTCAAATTTCTTAATTAAGAAATCTAGAAAAAAACGGATTCTCGGCGCAATATATTTATTCTTATGCATAACCGCATAGATACCAGCTTCCCTGACGATGCCTTCCGTTAAAATCGCCTGTAGATTTCCTTTTTTTAAGTCCGAAGCGACATCCCAGATAATTTTTCTGGTGATGCCATGGCCTGCAAGTGCCCACATACGGGCTTGAACACTGTCATTAGTTTCCCAGGCAGTCTCCATATGTACAGTATATTTTAAGTTTTGCTGATCAAAATTAAAATAATATTCATTCAAGGGGCCATTTTCTGTCGTCAGCACAATGAATTTATGTTTGGCCAGATCCGAAGGACGTTCAGGGATTCCATATTTTTCCAGATAGGCAGGTGACGCGCAAAGTACTCGCCAGTTGGGTGCCAGATAACGAGCCACTAGCAAATCATTATCTGGTAGGCCAAATCTGATGGCAATGTCGATATCATCATGGATCAGATTGGAATTTGAGTCCGTCAAGGTCAGAGAAATACTCAAGTCTTGATAAATGAAACTAAACTCCTCAATCCATTGACTGAGCAAGTTACGCCCTAAATCTACAGCTGCAGAAATCCTGATCTTCCCTTTAACTGTAGATTGTTTATCTTGCAAGGCAACTTCTGCATCATCTATAGCTTGTAAGGCAATTCGACAATACCTTAAAAAAACCTGCCCTTCATCGGTCAACCTTAAACTACGCGTTGTCCGATCAAATAACTTGGCTTCAAGTGATGACTCCAGCTTGATCAGTCGGGCACTGGCGGCAGCAGGAGAAATGCCCATTTTACGCCCAGCAGCGGACAGGCTTTTTAATTCTGTTGCCTCGACAAAGAGGCGCATATCACCTAAACGATCAGTCGCCATTTTAAATCTAGATTAGAAAGTTAGTTCATTATTAGAGACATTATCAAATTGCAGCGAATCGATCAAACTATCTGCAATGCTATCTTGTATATTATCTATGAAACAACAGCTGCACCCTTCTCATACTGAACCGACAACGATTAATGATTTGGCACAACTGCCAATCGCCCCATTGCTAGCCCTGATGCTTGCAAGTTTCTTAGCCACAGCCAACGAAACCATTCCTGCAGGCTTGCTTACCCAGATTGCCTCGGGTTTCATGACCAATGAGGCATGGGCTGGCCAAACCGTTACCTTGTGTGCATTAGGTGCTGGAATCTCGGCGATTCCTTTAACCTTACTCACTCAAAAATTTCAGCAACGTCATCTGTTACTGGTAAGTTTAATCACCTTTGCCGTATGTAATTTTTTAACCGCTTTATCTCACAATTTCATTTTTGTCCTATTACTACGTTTTCTGATTGGTTTAGCCACAGGACTAGCCTGGAGTATCTTGGCAACTTATGCACGCAGCATGGCCCCAAAGCAATTACAAGGTCGTGCCTTAGCCCTCGCCATGCTCGGCATTCCATTGGCTTTAGCCTTGGGAGTCCCCATGAGTGCCTGGCTAAGCAACTTCATTGGCTGGCGTAATATTTTTATAATTTTATCTCTTATCGCAATCCTCTTGGCTCTTTGGATCTTTTTCCGGGTACCCTCTTATCATCAACGCTCTCGTCAACAGCATGTTCCATTAAAAACCGTGCTGCAAATACCTGGCTTAGGTCCAATCCTGTTTCTGGTCATGGCATGGATCCTTTCACATTACTTGTTGTATACCTATATTGCTCCATTACTGGCAGCTATAGGTTTAACCTATCAACTTGACTTTGTTCTGCTTATTTTTGGTCTGGCTGCTCTAATCGGGATTTGGCTCGTTGGAATGCTGGTCGATCAATATTTAAAAAAACTCATATTCATCAGCCTTGGGGCTTTTCTGCTTATCTCAGTTTTATTCAGTATTTATTTTCATCTCCTAGATTTAAAATTTTTTGCCCTTTTTACTGTAATTTGGGGTCTAAGTTTTAGTGGTGCCCCCACTTTACTACAAACTGTCCTTGCCAATGCTGCACAACATTATGCAGATGTCGCACAATCACTGTTAGTTACGGTTTTTAATCTTTCCTTTGCCTGTAGTGGCATCATCGGTGGGATTTTATTAGAAACCTTAGGAATACAATATTTCCCTTTCATGATCTCATTTATTTTAGCCACAGCGATTGCAGTAATGCTTATCCATAGAAACAATATTTTTAAATAAAATCATTTCAACATGGTCATTAAATAAGGACTTAGTGACCACACTTTTATCTGTAAAATATTAGCTTGAAGTTAATAATCATTTAAATCGGTTTATTGATTGCAAGAATAAATAACCATAATTTCAAAGCTCAGAAAAAAAGGAGTTCCACCACGTTGATCCGATAACCTTATATTTTATTAATTAAACTATAGGTTAAAAATTTCATAATTTATTTTTAAGGGAAAATTAAAAGGATTATGAAAATGAAAAATATATTTTTAAGGAATCAAAACAAAATGTCAGCAATCAAGTTAGGTTTTATTTTTGGAACAGTTATGATGACAACGACTACTTTTGCTCAATATGATTGTAATAGTTTAGGTCTAAAGGATTGTCCTTCCCCCCTTGATAAAAATTTACCTGCTGCCCATGACATGCTGTCCTGGTCGCAAAATGACAGGATCATTGGCTTTAGAAACACGTACCAACTGTATGATGGTAGCGTTTTCAGACCCGACCGAAAAAATACCCTTACACTTCCAAAAAGTAAGTCTAACTTAAACAATAACACCATAAGCTATAGCATAAATAATAAAAAATATGATCTAAATCAATATTTAAAAAATCAGAATGTGACCGGATTAATAATTTTGAAAGATGGCAAGGTTGCACTTGAATATTATGGGCACGGTAATACACCAACTACGCTCTGGACTTCTCGCTCAATTGGCAAATCTGTAGTATCGACCTTAGTAGGTATTGCCATTCAACAAGAAAAGATCGATTCTGTTGATGATCCAATAATTAAATATCTTCCAGACTTGCAAGGTACTGCCTGGCAACACGTGACCTTAAAGCAAATCTTGCAACATACCTCTGGAGTAGAATGGAATGAAGACTATACCGACCCAGTCTCTGATTTTGCCCACATGACTTACTGTGAAGCCAAAATCAATCCGGATGAATGTGTATATCAGCTGGTTAAAAATGTAAAAGCAAAAAACAAGCCTGGCGAAGTGTGGTCTTATAATACTGGCGGTGCATGGTTGGTCGGTAAAGTACTGGAAGCTGCGACAGGACAAAATATTGCTGCCTATTTACAGGACAATCTATGGAAAAAAGCAGGCATGGAACGTGAAGGTGTATGGCATTCCTATCAACGTGATGTGACTGATATGGGTGGCCACGGTTTTAATGCCACATTAAGAGATTATGCAAGATTTGCACTTTTCGTTTCTAGAGAAGGAAAACTGTCTAATGGCCAAAAACTGCTTCCGGATCACTGGTTAGCAGATTCAAGTAACTGGACTCAAGCCCGTAATTCGGTCACGCCAGAATATCCTAAAGGTCAATACGGCTATCAATGGTGGAATTATCATCCAACCTCAGGCACACCCTTAAGCTCGAAAAATATGGATGCGACCTTCTGGGGACGCGGTATATTCGGGCAACGCATGGCGATTAATCCTAAAAATAATATTGTGATGGTGCAATGGAGTGCCTGGGATTCTGCACGTCCATCGGCTGAAATTGAAAATGAAAATGCCCTGTTCTTTAATGCAGTAACGAATTATCTGAATCAGTAGAATCTCAGGACAATACTGGCACATCAAGTCAGTATTGTTCCTGCTTTAAAGCATAGGTCCTTAAAATTCAGTTGAGCGATCGGGTTATATTTCTAAAACAGGTTTTGTGCGTAGGATCTATCAGCTTTTCAATAAGAAACAATCCTGCTACCCAAGCCTGTCATTAAGTCTATACAATTGTTTTCATTATTTTAATCTAGATGTGCGCATGAAAATAGAAGAAGAACTGACTCTGAAAAAAATCCAGATTTTTTTAGCGTTTATGCGCCATGGCAACTTGTCAAAAACTGCTGATGAAATGCAAATCAGTAATGTCAGTGTGCATAAGGCCCTGCATTCACTGGAAAGTTCTCTGGGTTGTCCTTTATTTAAAAATGAAGGACGAAACCTGATCCCCCTGAAAAGTGCCTACGTGTTACAGGAGCATTCGCAACAACTGGTCCAGGACCTGCTCAATGCTGTCAATAAAACCCGTGAAGCAGCAGGCTTTGCTGCAAAAATTTTAAAACTGGGTTCACTCTATTCCTTAACGGTCAATACCATTCCCAATGTCATTAGCGGGTTGAAATTAAGACGAGGCGAACTGGACATCCAGTTGCTGCTCAGCTCAAATCTGGATCTGGTCAAGAAACTGAAATCGACAGAACTGGATGCCATCATTGTGGCGCTAAATGACACCACCTGCGATGCTGATTTTGAAAAACTGCCGATGTTTCAGGACAATATTTATTTGGCTGTCAATAAAAACTCTGCATTGGCGACCTTGGACAATATCGACCTGAGTAGCTTGAAAGACGAAAAATTTTTAACCCTTTCACAAGGCTTTGCAACGCGCAATGATTCGGACATTTTGTTTGAAAAGGCTGGCATCGATCCCAAAGTGTTTTTACAAGTCAGTGATATTTTTACCTTGATCAGTATGGTCAGCACGGGTGTAGGCTTGGCCCTGTTGCCGGGGCGCATCTCAACAATTTATGAAAGCTCGGTCAAACTTATTCCACTACAGGCCCCTTATCAGATCAAACAGGAAATTGGTCTGGTGTTTCTTAAAAGTAAAGAGCGCGATCCAAATCTGCTGGCCCTGATCGCCGAGTGCCGTATGTTTGCAAGACAATATTTTTAATTATTCAGTCACTTAGTATTATTATAACGAGCCCACCAGATCATTCATTTTTATATAAAAATAGAACCTTAGCCGATCAAGACAAGGTTCTATTTTGCTTCTCTTGATATCAATCCAGATGCATCACCACAGTTCTAGTGGTTTTCTTCTTTCGGGTCACAATCAGTCCACAAATCACCACGCCTATGGTGACACTCAAGGATAAGGTGGTTTCATAGCTATACTGCGGTGAAAAGAACATATAAGCCAATACACTCAGGATAATGAGGATCACGAACCAGGTTAGCCACGGAAATAACCACATTTTAAATGGCACTTCCACGCCAGCTTGCTCCAGTTTTGTTCTTAGGCGTAGTTGTGAAAAAGCAATCACCAGATAGACCAGTAATGCAATTGAACCGGTACTGGAGAGTAACAACCCAAACACCTTGCCTGGAAATGCATAATTGATGACACAACAAATGAGACCAATAAATGTTGAGGAGAACACCGCAACTGCAGGCACACCCGCGTAATTGATATGGGTAACTTTGCTCGGTGCTTCATGACGGGTACCTAAACGGAATAACATACGCGAGGAGGTATAGATCGCCGCATTCATACAGCTTGCGACTGCAATAAATACGACTGCATCAATAATAAGTTTAGTTCCGGGAACATTCAGGCTCATCAGGACATACTGGAAAGTGCCATACTTTTGCAAATCTGGTGAGCGCCAGTCGACCAAGGCAACCGCAATAAACATCGAGACCACAAAGAATAGGATAATACGATACAGCACCAGATTGGTGGCCCGTCTTATTTTCTGTTGCGGATTAGACGATTCTGCTGCCGCAATCGACACAATCTCCACACCGAAAAATGAAAATGCCGTAATCAGGATTGCGGCTAAAATGCCGCCAACGCCATGTGGCATGAATCCCGAATTGTTGTATAAATTGGCAACACCGCTGACATTTTGCGCTAAAGGCCAGAACCCGGAAATCGCCAATATACCAATGATAATAAATCCAATAATGGCAACCACTTTAATTAAAGAGAACCAGAATTCAAATTCACCAAAACTTTTGGTACTGAAAAAGTTGGCCAGACTCAAAAAAACGATAAAACAGAAGGCATAAGTGGAAACCGAAAAATAAGGAAACCATGAATATAAAATTTGCGCACCCGCAATTGCTTCGACAGGAATCGCCAATACCCAGAACCACCAATATAACCAGCCAATTGTAAATCCTGCCCAGGGACCTATCGCCTTCCGTGCATAAGTTGAAAATGAACCGGTATCGGGTTCCAATACCGCCATTTCTCCGAGCATACGCATCACCAGAAACACCATGATACTGGTGGTCAGGTAGGCCAGAATCACTGCAGGACCTGCCTTGGCAATCGCCGTCGATGAACCGACAAATAAACCTGCACCAATCACACCGCCGATACTAATCATTGTAATGTGGCGATTTGAAAGTCCTTCGCCTAATTTTTTTGTTTTAACGCTATCCATATTTTATTCCTTAAAATAATTTAGGTTGGTTCACGACATGTTTCAATTCCTATCCAAAGAAAAAGGGAAAACTCAGGTTTTCCCTTGATGCAAAAATTAATTTAAAGTTGGCATCGCGAACTGTTTGGCTTCACGGACTTGCGCAGAAGGCCAGCGTTGGGTAATGGTTTTGCGACGGGTATAGAAACGCACGCCATCCGGGCCATAGGCATGCAGATCACCAAATAATGAACGCTTCCAGCCACCAAAGCTATGATAGGCCACTGGAACGGGTAAAGGCACATTGATCCCGACCATACCGACCTGGATATGACTGCTAAAATAACGGGCGGCTTCACCATCACGGGTATAGATGCAGGTCCCGTTACCATATTCATGCTCATTGATCAGTTGCATGGCTTGCTGCATGGTATCCACCCGCATCACTTGCAATACGGGCCCAAAAATTTCCTGTTGATAGCTGGTCATCTTCGGTGTGACCTGATCAATCAAGGTCGGCCCGACAAAGAAACCATTTTCATAACCAGCAGGTTTGGCATCACGGCCATCGACCACAATTTTGGCACCTTGCTGTTCTGCACTCTGAATATAGGCTTGCACCTTATCTTTATGGGCTTGCGTGATGAAGGGGCCAAAATCATTATTACTATCGGCATAATGCCCAAATTTCAATTTCTGCATTTCTTGGGTCAGCTTCTCAATCACAATATCTGCGACTTCATCACCAATCGCTACAGCGACTGAAAGCGCCATACAACGCTCGCCGGAAGAACCGAAAGCAGCACCTAATAATGAAGTCACTACATTATCAATATCTGCATCGGGCATAATAATCGCGTGGTTTTTTGCACCGCCCAAGGCCTGACAACGCTTGCCTGCTGCCGTGGCCGTACGATAGATATATTCAGCAATAGGGGTTGAACCGACAAAACTGACCGCCTGAATTTTTGGATGGTTCAATAAGGTATCAACCGCTTCTTTGTCGCCATTGACGACATTAAAAACTCCATCCGGTAACCCGGCCTGTTTTAATAATTCAGCCAGGAATAAGACCACTGACGGCGCTTTTTCTGAAGGCTTTAATACAAAACAGTTACCACAGACCAGCGCCATCGGGAACATCCACAACGCCACCATTGCAGGGAAATTAAATGGGGTAATACCTGCAACTACGCCTAATGGCTGAAATTCACTCCACGAATCAATATCTGGCCCGACATTTTTTGAATATTCACCTTTGAGTAACTCTGGTGCACCACAGGCGTATTCCACATTTTCAATGCCGCGTTGCAGTTCACCTTTCGCGTCATGGGAAATCTTGCCATGCTCCTCTCCAATCAATTCACAGATTTTTTCAGCATTTTCTTCCAGTAACTGTTTAAACTTAAACATCACGCGCGCACGCTTGATTACTGGTGTGTCACGCCATGCCGGAAAAGCCTGCTCTGCCACGTGAACCACGTCATTCACCGTTTGAGAATCTGCAATTTCAACCACTTTACTGATTTCACCCGTTGCCGGATTATAAACAGGCTGTCTTTTGGCAGACTTGGACACCATCTTTCCATTAATAAAATGTCCAAGCACCTGTGTTGCCTGGGCTGCTTGACCGTCATGGCTATGCGTCGTTTCACTTGAAAAATGTTCTAAGTTATTCATCTCTTATTCCTTGTAGGGGATCATGTCTTCCGATTGATTTGCTTTTGAGTTAAAAATTGAATTTATTTCACCTGATAAAGTGCATCGCCAACCGCATTCATCAATCTTGATAATTGCGCCTCGGTGCTATTAAACATTGGGCCAAACTGTAAGGTATCTCCGCCAAAACGGACAAAGAAACCGGCTTTCCAAAGTTTCATTCCAAGTTCAAAACCTCGGATCGTGGCATCACCATCGCGTGGCGCCAGTTGTACAGCACCAATCAGTCCACAATTACGGATATCCAGAATATGTGGTGCACCTTTTAATTCGTGTAGTAGCGTTTCAAAGCTTGGTGCCAATGCCGCAGATTGTGCCAATAAATTCTGTTTTTCCAATACATCCAGTGTGGCTAAAGCTGCTGCACAGGCGACCGGATGCGCGGAATAGGTATAACCATGCGTGAACTCAACCACATGCTCAGGTAAATCTTGCTGCATGAACGCGTCATAGATGTCATGACTTGCCACAACCCCACCGAGTGGAATTGCTCCATTGGTAATCTGTTTGGCAAAATTCAGAATATCGGGGGCGACACCAAAATACTCGGCTGCGGTCCATTTCCCCATACGACCAAAGCCGGTAATGACCTCATCAAAAATCAACAAGATATCGTGCTGGTCACAGATTTCCCGAAGTCGTTTTAAATAACCTGTGGGTGGCACAATACAGCCTGCAGATCCTGATACAGGTTCAACAATGACAGCCGCAATATTGGACGCATCATGTAACTCGATCAGCTTGAGCATTTCATCTGCCAGCTCAATCCCACCTGTTTCTGCACAGCCTTTGGTAAAACTCAAGTCGGGTTGCAAGGTATGGGGCAAATGATCCACATCCATCAACTGACCAAACATTTTACGGTTGCCTCCGATCCCGCCAAGGCTGGTTCCTGCGACATTGACGCCATGGTAACCACGCGCACGGCCAATCAGTTTGGTCTTGCTAGGTTTCCCCTTAATCCGCCAATAGGCACGCGCCATCTTGATTGCAGTGTCAGCTGATTCCGATCCAGAATCCGTAAAAAACACATGTTGTAATTTTTCAGGCATGTGCTGAATAATTTTTTCTGCCAGTTGAAACGACAAGGGATGCCCAAACTGAAAGCCAGGAGAATAATCCAGTTTTGATAACTGCTGGCTCACCGCCTGCTGGATTTCCGGCAAAGTATGCCCTGCCCCACAGGTCCATAACCCAGACAAGGAGTCATAGACTTCACGGCCTGTGCTATCCACTAAATAGGCGCCTTTCGCTCCCACAATGATACGTGGGTCTTTATGGAAGTTACGGTTGGCAGAAAATGGCATCCAGTGTGCTTGATAATTGAGGCTCATCTGGGCGCTTGGCGAGGTTGCTTCCAATGCTTCATCAGGGTCATTTGCGGTATCGATATCAAACATAATCACTCTTCTTGTTTTGTGGTTATCTCTGGAGTGTACAGAGCCAAATAGTTTTGATAAATTCAAATTGTCTTGAGTTTAGATATAAAAAAGCAAAACTAAATGAAACCGAAAAAATTAAATCAAGTGACTGATTTTGATATAAAACTTCTTAAAATATTTAAAACGGTTTGTGACTGCCATAGTTTTAGTTCCGCTGAAAGTATTCTTGGGATTAGTCGTTCAGCCATCAGTCTGCACATGAGTGATCTGGAAAATCGCTTGGGTATTCGGCTGTGTCAACGTGGACGTGCGGGCTTTGCCCTCACCGACGAAGGACGGGAAATTTTGGAATATATCGAAGTTCTAACGGCTTCGATTGAAGACTTCCGTGCCAAAATCAACCAGATGCACAACCAGCTCAAGGGAGAATTTAATATCGGGATTATTAATAATCTGGTAACCATGCCCAGTCTGTATATCACCAATACGCTGGCCCAACTTGCGGAAGAAAATGCAGAAGTGGTGATTAATATCAGTATGAGCACCCTTTCCGATATCGAATGCCGGGTACTGGACAACCGTTTACACGCGGGCGTGATTCCTCTGGTGACGCCATTGTCTGGACTGGATTATTTGCATTTATATGAAGAAAAGTCATTTCTGTATTGCGGCAGAAATCATCCTTTGTTTAATCATCTGGATGAAATCAAATCGAAGGATCTGAATAACTGGCAAGCGGTGTTGCCGAATTATGCGATAACCGCAGAAGCATCTAAACTACATCAACTTCTGGACTGTTCAGCCACTGCCAGTGACCGTGAAGGGATTGCTTTTATGATCCTGACCGGGAAATTTCTTGGCTTCCTGCCCGATCACTATGCCAAGAAATGGGTCGATGATGGTTTTATGCAACCGGTTCTGCAACAGGTCATCCATCATAGCACCCCGATTTGCCTGATTACCCATAAAGGCAAAAATTACAATATGGTGTTAAAAGCATTTATGGATATTCTTAAAACCAGAATTATACCGCTAAGTTAGTGCATTTTTAGACAAAGCAAAAAGCCGATTGCAAAGACCATCGACTTTCCTGTTCCAGAGATTAATAATGCAGGTTAAGCTTCGCCTGTTTCTGCAACCTTTATCTTGGAGTTGTCTGTCATTTTACTGCCATGATCCGACTCATGCCGTTTTAGCATTGATATAGCAAAGATCGCAATGATGGCTGGAATGGCAATCATCACAAAATTGAGTTTATGTGGCAGCCCTAAACTCAGTAATATTCCAGTCAAAATTGGTCCAACAACTGCACCCAGTCGCCCTACTGAAGAAGCACAGCCAATACCCGTGGAACGAATACTTAAAGGATAGTATTGAGCGACATAACTATAAAGCAGGATTGATGTTCCAATTGTTGCTGCCCCCGCAACTGTCACCAAACCATATAAAACATATACTGGCGAGTTATAGCCCAGTCCTAGCAACGCAAAAACGCCAGCAACAAACATGGTTAAAATCACCGGCTTCAAATGGAATTTATCTGCAAGGATTCCTCCAGCGATCGCACCAATCATGGCACCGACATTCAACGCCAGCAGGAATAAAATACTTTTGCCTAATGAATAACCTGCTGCCAGCATCAGTTTCGGTAACCAGCTATTTAGGGTATAAACCATCAGCAGGCACATAAAGAATAATACCCAGAACATGAATGTACTTAGCGCACGACCTTGCTGGAATAGTGCTTTAGCAGAGCTCCCTGTCACCAGATTATCTTCATTTAAATATAATCGTGTATTGCGGCTTAATGCTTGTTCGGGTGCGATTTTTTGGATAATGGTATAAGCCTGCTCAGTCTTGCCAGTTTTAACCAAGAAGGTTAAGGACTCGGGTAAGAACTTCCATAGAATCGGTAATAATAGTAAGGGAATGCCTGCAATAAGGAACATGATTTGCCAGCCTTGGCTTTCTACCAGATAACTGCCGAGCAATGCAGAAATCATTCCACCAATCGCATAGCCACTAAACATGCTCCCCACCAAGGTACTGCGTATGCGCTTTGGTGCATATTCAGAGGTTAATGCCACCAGATTCGGCATTACCCCCCCGATACCCAAACCAGCCAAAAATCTCAAGGCACCAAACTCAAAAGGACTTGATGCAAAAGCACCTAAAAGGGTAAAACCACTAAAAAAAGCCACACAAATCAAGATGACATTTTTTCGACCAATTTTATCAGCCAAAGCACCAAAAAATATGCCACCAATCATCATTCCACATATCGCAGTACTGGCCAGCATACCTGCCTGTACCGCTGTGAGTGACCACTCTTGCATCAGCACAGGCAAAACTACACCATAAATTACCAAGTCATAACCGTCAAAAATAATAATCAGTAAACACCAGAGCAAAATACTCCAGTGAAAAGGGGTAAATTTTGCCTGGTCAATGATTGCATTGACATTCAGCCTCGAATCCGTCATTTATACATCTCCTCAATGAGATAAATCCCTGTTTATTTTTTAAAACAACATAGTGCATCCTAAAGAAAAACAATATTATTCAAATCATTAATTAAAAGTCGTAACTCGCCATCATGTTAACGCGATTATCAATCCCGTTACGGCCGTCGAAGGTTTCACGCTCGCCATAGACATATTCCACGCCCAAGGTAATTGGCTTGTACGGGTTGTACATCGCATTAATCCAGCCCTGCCATAATTCTTTATTCTGGGTGAGATTGCTTTTCTGGATTTCAGCAAAGCGATTGTCATCCTTGGCCTTCATATAGCCATAACCTAAAGTGGAGCGCAGCTGGGAATTAAACTGATGGGTGATGCCCGCAGAAATCGTATCGAACTCGTTGCTCTGAATATTATTTTGATCATCAATCACATAACTATTATTGGCCCAAAGCAGAAAGCGACCATCCCCTTTGACATGGTAATAATCAGCTTTTAAAAAGGTTTGCGGACTCAATTGATATTTGCCCCCTAGCCCGACACCCCATGCCCACTCCTTGTCCGTACTGGTTTTTTTCTCAGCCATAAACGTTCGGCCTGACAATAACGAGCCATTGTCAAATTTATGATTGAGGCGTCCCACCAAGGCTGGCATACGCATTTCATTGTCCGGATCTGAAGTTGCAGTATATTTTGGATCTTCAATCGCGACCGCAAAACTGGTGTTTGCCGAGAGCTTATCGCTATAGCGCAGCATCGGCGAACGTTGCAAGGCACCGCCCACAAAAGTTCCGGCATCCACCGTTTCTGGATAGTATTCAGGTGCAATAAACGTCGACCAGGTCTGACCGATCAGCCACTGATCCAAAGTGATATACGCATGACGGATACGGAATTGATCCCGCGTTGCACCCCCAAAGAAATCCATTTCCAGCTTACCGCCAACTTCACCAGCGACACTCGGTGTTTTAAAGTTTAGCCCCAGACGCGTAACATTGACGGTTGAGTGTAAACGGTCTTTTTGCTGCGCTTCCTCTGCCGTGTGTTCCAGTGGCACACCACTGATATTGTTATACATGGTCGATGCACCTTTGGCCTGATAAGAGGCATCGGCACGGATATAACCATATAAATTGACCTCTGCACCGCCTTTACTCAGATTCAGCTTAGGGGCTGTTGTCTCCATTACTTGGGGTGAAGCCGTCACAGCCACTGGATTGGCAGGTTGTACAGGAGCTTTTTGCTGCACATATTGCTGCAACATCGCCCTTAATTGTTGTACTTCCTGTCGGAGTTGCGCAATTTCGGCCTGATCCGTTGCTGCATAAACAGGTGACATCACCGTTATAACTGACAGCGCCAGCAGGCTTTTTTGTACCGTTAAAATAAACTTATCCATTTAAATCAATTTCCTTGTTCGCAGATCTTCCCGACCTTTTAAGATCATTGTTTATTTGTGTTTTTCCTTTGCCTGAAAGGCAATTTCACAGCACATTTTTTATTTTAAAAATCAACACCATTTGATTTATTTGGTTTCACCTCCTCTGTTTTAATCCTTGCGAGGTCTTTCTATTCTTAAATGGCAACACAAGCCAAAGCCGAATTGTCCAAACATGACAATCGCCATTGATCAGCTTAATTTTTCTGTGCAATCAGCCCCTGATAGGCCAAGGTCTGGCTAAAAACATGGACATTGCTAAAACCGGCATGACTAAGCAGGTGCTGATAATTCGTGAAAGACAGCGTGTAAAAATCCTGTCCTAAACGTTCCATCATCGCCTGACTCTGAGCTGCGCTCAGTCCATTGGCCTGGCATAACAACGGTAAGGCTTTCATTTGCACTGTGTCTTCACAATGCATCAGATCGTAGGTCAATAAAATGCCACTGCTTTTTAAGCGTTTTGCCATCTCAAAAAAGAAAGCGGGCTTGTTCTCATGCGCAATAAAATGAGCAACGAGAATACAAAGTACGGCATCAAACCTTTGCAGTTCGGATAAACAAGTTGTCTCTCCATGTACAAAGTTAACGCGAGCTTGCTGCCCGATTGCCTGAATTTGCGCTTGAGCCTTTTGCAGCATGGCGAGAGAAGGATCAACAGCGGTAAAAGACCAACTCGCATGCTTGTTCAGTAGATATTCCAGCTCATAACCTGTGCCGCAACCCACCACCAGAATATGCGCATCACCTCTCAAACTGGCCTGTAAAATGGCATCGACTTGCTGATGCATCAGCTCGTAGCCCGGAATCAGACAACGGATATGATCGTCATAACGCTCCACCACTTTGTGGCTATTAAAATCTTTGGCCATTTCATCCCCTGTTTTTTAGTCACGTGACACTCAGCAATCGCTAAAATCCTGAGTGATCCCATCGCGCTTAATTTTAATCAAAGACTTCTGCTGTCAGGTTTAACTCGGCACGCATGATTTCCTGCAATTTAAATTTCTGTGCTTTACCTGAGGCTGTCATGGGGAATTCAGCAAAGAATTTGACATAGCGTGGCACTTTATTATGTGAAATATGTTCTTTGCAGAAGTGTCTAATACTGTCTTCATCACATTGGTGATGTTCATGCAAAATAATGCAGGCGCAGAGTTCCTCGCCATAACGGCTGTCTGGCAGACCAATCACCTGAACATCCGAAATATCGGGGTGGGTATATAAGAAATCTTCGATTTCCTTCGGAAACAGGTTTTCCCCGCCACGGATCACCACATCCTTGATGCGGCCTTTGATTTTGATAAAACCGTCTTGATCCATTTCTGCGATATCACCGGTATGCATCCAGCCTGCCGCATCAATGACCTCTTTGGTTTTTTCAGGCTCATCCCAATAACCTGCCATGACTGAATAGCCACGGACACAAAGTTCACCCAGCACACCTTGCGGAACAATCTCGCCTGCCAGATCGACAATTTTGACTTCCAGATGCGGATGCACATGTCCAACTGTACTGACCCGTTTATCAATGGAATCATCAATATAACTTTGTACACTGACCGGTGACGTCTCGGTCATGCCATAACAAATGGTAATGTCAGACATGTGCATGCGGTCTATGACCCGCTGCATGATTTCTCGTGGACATGGACTACCTGCCATGATACCGGTACGTAAACTGGATAAATCGAATTCGGTAAATTGCTCATGCTCTAACATGGCAATAAACATGGTCGGCACCCCGTAAGCTGCGGTGCATTTTTCCTGGTGGATGGTTTTTAAAGACTCTAGCGGATTAAAAACGGCAGCTGGATACACCATGGTTGAACCGTGGGTAATACAAGCCAGATTCCCCATGACCATGCCAAAACAATGGAATAAAGGCACCGAAATACAGACCCGATCCTGCGGGGTTAAACCAATGCCTTCACCGACAAAATAACCATTATTGAGAATATTGTGATGGGTCAGCATGGTTCCTTTCGGATTTCCTGTGGTACCGGAAGTAAATTGGATATTAATGGTTTCATCAAACTGCAAATGCTGGGCTAAAGCATGTAGCTGCTCGAGTTGCTGGGGTGTCGGCTGTTCGACCAGATCGCTAAAACGGTGAATACCGCTATGCTGCTGCTCATCAATTTTGATCACATATTTTAAATGCGGTAAACGTGCTGAATGAAGTACCTTATCTGTACTCAATGCCAGTTCAGGTGCTATCTTGCTTAGTAATTCCTGATAATCTGTGGTCTTGAATTGCGCTGCAATGACCAACCCTTTACAGGCCACCTTGTTCAGTACGTATTCCAGTTCATGGCTTTTATAAGCCGTGTTCAGATTGACCAGAATAATGCCGGCTTTTGCGGCTGCAAACTGCGTCACGGTCCATTCCACACAGTTCGGAGACCAAATCGCTAAACGATCGCCCTTTTTTAATCCCAGTTTTAACAGGCTACAGGCAAAGGCATTGACTTCATCCTGCAATGCCTTATAGCTCAATCGTCTGTTCTGATGAGCACTGACAATGGCCTCCTGCTCCGCATATTGCGCACAGGCCTGATCAAATTTTTCTCCAATCGTCATCCCCAACAGGGGCTGAGAACTGGTTCCAGAGACATAGCTTAACCGTTGTTGTTGCATTGAATCACTCTCCTTGATTCTTTGTAATTCTGTTTTCAGTCATCTAATTATTTTGAGTACAGCTACTTTTCCAACATCCTGTTGTGTCATTCTAATGATGCTGTTGGCCTTACTTTTTCTGCACCGCATCCACACAAAAGTCAGCAATCTGCTTGGAAAAATAGTTTTTATACTGCTGATCAAACTTGATATTTTGCGCTGGATCTAAAGGTTCAACCACCACATAGGTCATGGCACCCACCACACACAGCGCTGCGGTATTAAGATCCTCCAGCACAAACTCACCACTTGCATTTCCATCTGCAAGGATTTTTTTAATACTCTGTTTAATCAGCTGTTTCACACGGAAACGCTCATGTTCAACTGTAGAATCAACAGGTTCAAACATGAGTGAATAGGCCAGCTGAGGACTATTCAGTGCCCGTTTTACAAAGCTGGTAACAGCCTTATGTAATTTCTGCTGTGCGCTTAAATTACTTTCGGTAATCGAATCAATTACCAATAGTTCGGTATTAATCGCCTCGGATAAAACTTCAATCAGCACCTGACTTTTATTATCAAAGTAACGATACACCAGCCCACTTGAAACACCTGCTTGCTCAGCAATGGTTTGTATCTGTGCGTCCTTGAATCCTCCCTCCGAAATCAATTTTCTGGCTGAACTCAAAATCGCTTTGCGATTTTGTTCCATCCGCTCCTGCATCAAAGATGATCGTTTATAGCTCATGAATTTTATTCTCTACCAAATAAAATGAATTGTAAATCATTTTATGAATCAGTATTCACTTTTTCAAAAAATCATTGTATGGTACTTCTTAAGCACATACAACAACGCTTTTTGGAACAACAAATATAACCAATGGGATGACGATACAATGAACTTACGTAGCTTGAATTTTGGTCTGGATGAAACGTTAATTGCGCTACAAGATTCAGTAGCTGCATTTTGTGCAAAGGAAATTGCACCCATTGCCCAGCAAGTTGATCAGGACAATCTATTCCCGGCCCAGCTCTGGAAAAAATTTGGTGATATGGGCCTGCTCGGTCTTACCGTTTCTGAAGAATACGGCGGCACCAATTTAGGCTATCTGGCACACATCATTGTGCTACAGGAAATTTCACGCGCATCTGCCTCCATCGGGCTTTCTTATGGTGCGCATTCCAACTTGTGTATCAACCAGATTAACCGCAATGGTAGCGAACAACAGAAACAGAAATATTTACCAAAACTGATTTCAGGTGACTTTGTCGGTGCTTTGGCAATGTCAGAACCGAATGCAGGTTCCGATGTGGTCAGCATGAAACTGCGTGCCGAGCAAAAAGGTGATCATTTTGTTCTCAATGGTTCGAAAATGTGGATCACCAATGGCGGTGATGCCGATGTACTGGTGGTTTATGCCAAAACTGATCCACACGCAGGTGCCAAAGGCATGACCGCCTTCCTGATTGAAAAAGACATGAAAGGCTTTAGTCATGGCAGCCATTTAGACAAACTCGGTATGCGTGGTTCCAATACTTATCCGCTATTTTTTGACAATGTCGAAGTACCTGCCGAAAACGTATTGGGCGGTGTCGGTAACGGTGCCAAAGTACTGATGAGTGGTCTGGATTATGAACGTGCTGTATTAAGTGCCGGCCCGCTTGGCATTATGGATGCCTGTCTGGATGTGGTGATTCCCTATTTACATGAACGTGAACAGTTTGGTCAGGCTTTAGGTGAATTCCAGCTTATGCAAGGCAAACTGGCCGATATGTATTCCACCTGGCTGGCGTGTAAAGCTTTGGTTTACGCGGTTGGTGCAGCTTGTGACAAAGCTGATCATGACCGTAGCTTACGTAAAGATGCAGCAAGTGCCATTTTATATGCGGCTGAAAAAGCCACATGGATGGCAGGTGAAACCATTCAGACTTTAGGCGGCAATGGTTATATCAATGAATACGCTGCAGGCCGTTTATGGCGTGATGCCAAACTTTATGAAATCGGTGCAGGGACCTCTGAAATTCGCCGTATGCTGATTGGCCGCGAACTGTTCAATGAAACCAAATAATAATGATAAATCAGGATGCAGCGTATGAACCAATTACACAGCAAGATCAATGTTCGAAGTGAAGACTTCAAAACCAACCAGCAAGCCATGCAGACCTTGGTTGCAGACCTTCAACAGGTTGCTCAAAAAGTGGCGCTTGGTGGTGGTGAAAATGCCCGCCAAAAGCATCTCGCCAGAGGTAAACTGCTGCCACGAGACCGTATTGATCAACTGATTGATGTGGGTACCGCGTTTTTAGAAATTGGTCAGTTGGCTGCTTACAAAGTTTATGAAGATGATATTCCTGCTGCGGGCGTGATTGCAGGTATTGGACAAGTCAACGGTGTGACCTGCATGATCGTCGCCAATGATGCAACAGTTAAAGGTGGCACCTATTATCCCCTGACTGTGAAAAAGCATTTACGTGCCCAGGAAATTGCCGAACAAAATCATTTGCCTTGTATTTATCTGGTCGATTCAGGCGGTGCGTTCTTACCGATGCAGGATGAGGTCTTCCCTGACCGCGATCACTTCGGACGAATTTTCTATAATCAGGCCCGTATGTCGAGTCTGGGAATTGCCCAGATTGCGGTGGTGATGGGCAGTTGTACCGCTGGTGGTGCCTATGTCCCTGCCATGTCCGATGAAACCATTATTGTCCGCAATCAAGGCACCATTTTCTTAGGCGGCCCGCCTCTGGTCAAAGCTGCGACTGGCGAAGTGGTCAGTAGTGAAGATTTAGGCGGTGGTGATGTGCATACACGTCTTTCGGGTGTAGCTGACCATTTAGCTGAAAACGATGAACATGCGCTTGCGATTGCACGAAACATTGTCGCGAACCTCAATAAAAAGCCAAATGCCTTAAATAAACAAGTTGATGAACCGTTGTTTGATGCATCGGAACTCTATGGCGTAGTCCCAAGTGATGCACGTAAACCGTTTGATGTCCGTGAAGTAATTGCCCGTATTGTAGACGGCTCACGTTTTGATGAGTTTAAGGCGCGCTTTGGTTCTACATTGATTACTGGTTTCGCTTCACTCTACGGCATGCCAGTCGGGATTATTGCCAATAACGGTATTTTATTCTCTGAGTCTGCACAAAAAGGTGCGCACTTTATTGAGCTCTGTACACAGCGCAATATTCCATTGTTATTCCTGCAAAACATTACCGGTTTTATGGTGGGTCGCCAGTATGAAAATGAAGGGATTGCCAAAAATGGCGCCAAACTGGTGATGGCAGTTGCCACTGCAAATGTACCAAAACTCACCTTGATTATTGGTGGTTCGTTTGGTGCAGGTAACTACGGTATGTGCGGCCGTGCTTATTCACCCCGCTTTTTATGGACTTGGCCGAACTCTCGTATTTCAGTGATGGGCGGCGAACAAGCAGCAAGCGTGCTCTCGACTTTAAAACGTGATCAGATTGAGCAAAAAGGTGCCGAGTGGTCTGCGCAACAAGAAGATGAATTTAAACAACCCATTCGTGAACAATACGAGCGCCAAGGTCACCCATACTATGCTTCTGCCCGCCTTTGGGATGACGGTGTCATTGACCCTGCGCAAACCCGTCATGTATTGGGTTTAAGTCTTGCTGCTGCGATGAATGCCCCGATCCAGCCAACCAAATTTGGCGTGTTCCGCATGTAAGAGGTGTCTATGAGCTATCAATTTTTACAACTCGAACAACATGATCAGGTTGCCTATGTGTGGCTAAACCGCCCTGAATTGCACAATGCCTTCAATACAACCGTCATTGAAGAACTACATGCCTGCTTTAAGCAAATTAATACACGTGATGATATTCGTGTTGTGGTTTTAGCAGGTCGCGGCAAAAGCTTTTCGGCAGGTGCCGACCTCAACTGGATGAAACAGGCAGGTCAGGCATCTTCAGCAGAGAATGAAGCCGATGCATTAAAACTGGCGCAAATGCTGGAAGCACTCGCAACCCTTAAACAACCGACTATAGCCCGTGTACATGGTATTGCCTTTGGTGGTGGTATGGGCTTGGCATCAGCATGTGATATTTGCATTGCCAGCACCGATGCCAAGTTTGCAACTTCTGAGGTGCGTTTAGGGCTTGCTCCATCTACCATTAGTCCCTATGTGATTCGGGCAATTGGTGCAAGACAAGCCTCTCGGTACTTCTTAACAGCCGAGCGAATTTCGGCACGTGAAGCCAAACAGATTGGTTTAGCCCATGAAGTAGCAGATGCTGAAGACTTGGATAAAAAAGTTCAAGAAATTATTGATGCTTTATTACTCGGTGGCCCTTATGCGCAAGCGGCCTCAAAACAACTCATTCAAATGGTGAGCAACCAGACCATGAGCAATGATTTGCTGCAACAGACAGCCCATCATATTGCTCAAGTTCGTCAAGGCAGTGAGGCAAAACAAGGGCTGAGTGCCTTTTTAAATAAACAGCAGCCTGCTTGGGTTTCTAATTCGAATAACAATAATTAAGGACGATCATCATGTTTGAAAAGATTTTAATTGCGAACCGTGGCGAGATTGCCTGCCGTGTGATTCGTACAGCTAAAAAATTAGGGATTGCAACGGTTGCGGTGTATTCAGATGCAGATGCAAACGCACAACACGTCAAACTTGCAGATGAAGCGGTTTATATTGGTCAGTCCCCTGCAACACAAAGTTATTTACAGGTGGATCGTATTATTCAGGCAGCGATTGATACCGGTAGCCAAGCGGTGCATCCGGGTTACGGCTTCCTGTCTGAAAATGACCAGTTTGCGCTCGCTTGCCAACAACATAACATTTGCTTTATTGGCCCGCCAGTAGATGCCATTTTAGCGATGGGTTTAAAAGCAACCTCTAAAGCTTTAATGGAAAAAGCAGGTGTTCCTTTAACACCGGGCTATCACGGAACCAACCAGGATGCCGACTTTTTAAAACAACAGGCAGACCGAATTGGCTATCCAGTTTTAATCAAGGCCAGTGCTGGCGGCGGCGGTAAAGGCATGAGTCTGGTTGAGCGCAGTGAAGATTTTCTGCATGCCTTAGCTTCGTGTAAACGCGAAGCCAAATCGAGCTTTGGTAATGATGACGTCTTGATTGAGCGTTATGTGATTCAACCTCGCCATATTGAAGTGCAAGTATTTGGTGATACCCACGGCAACTATGTGCATTTATTTGAACGCGACTGTTCGGTACAGCGTCGCCATCAAAAAGTACTCGAAGAAGCCCCTGCTCCACAAATGCCAAGCGAAAAGCTAGATGCTATGCGCCAAGCTGCAATTGATGCTGCACGTGCGGTAAATTACGTTGGTGCAGGTACGGTTGAGTTTATTGTGGAACAAGACGGCACCGCGTATTTCATGGAAATGAATACCCGCCTACAAGTCGAACACCCTGTCACTGAAATGATTACAGGTGAAGACTTGGTTGAATGGCAACTTCGTGTGGCTTATGGCGAAGCTTTGCCTAAACTACAAAACCAATTGCAAATTCACGGCCATGCGCTCGAAGCACGTATTTACGCCGAAGAACCAGAAAAAGGTTTTTTACCTGCCATTGGTAAAATTGACTATCTGCACTACCCAACGCAAACCCCATATGTGCGTGTCGACAGCGGTATTGTTGAAGGCGATGAAATCACGACCTATTACGACCCAATGATTGCCAAACTCATCGTATGGGGTAAAAACCGTGAAGCGGCACTCATTCAAATGCAGCATGCTTTAAGTCAATTCCATGTCGATGGTTTAGGCAACAACATTGCCTTTCTGGAAAAAATTGTTCGCAGCGAATCCTTTAAACAAGCCAAGCTTGATACCAACCTGATTCAACGTGAACATGATTTTCTGTTTAACATACAACAGACAAAACCTGAGCTTATCGTCGCAGCAGCATTTATTGAGTTTCTCAGCAAACTCGATAGCAATTGCTTAAGCCAGAAACAGCTTTGGCAAGCTCAACCCCTATGGCGTTTAAATATTGCTTATCAGCACAGTATTAAACTGAACTATTTAGATCAGCCTATTACAATTAAATTTGCCTCAAATAAAGATGGCTTCACCGCAGAATATAACGGTCAAAGCTACCCGATTTCTGGTCAATTGATTGATACACACACCGCCTCTATTCAAATTGGCGGGTCTCAGCAAAAGCTGTCTTTTAACCAAAATCAGCAAGGAATTACCTTGTTCCAGAATGGACAAAGCTATAAGTTTGCTTATATTCGCCAAGACTTTAATCAGACAGATCACCAAGCCGATGAAGGCCACCTAAAAGCACCAATGCCGGGTGTGGTCACTCAAGTGCTGGTAAGCGCAAATCATAGCGTGAAGAAAGACGATATTCTGATGACGCTTGAAGCCATGAAAATGGAATATACCATCCGTGCGCCTAAAGACGGCTTGATTGTAGATTCCTATTTCCAGGTGGGTGATCAGGTCAAAGCTGGCGACGAGCTTGTGGAATTTCAGCCTGCGCAGGAGGAAGTTGCATGAGTGAGTTTGTCAAAATTGTGGAGGTCGGTCCCAGAGATGGCCTGCAAAACGAAAAGCAGGCTTTAACTGTTGAACAACGCTTAAACTTCATTGATGACCTGATTCATGCAGGCCTGAAATCGATTGAAGTGGGTTCCTGTGTCTCGGCAAAATGGGTACCACAAATGGCACAGAGTGACGAGCTGTTTAAGCAACTCACCCAAACTAGCGATGTGCAATTTAGCCTGCTCACGCCCAATATCAAAGGTTTTGAGACTGCTCAAGCGGTCGGATGTAAAGAGGTTGCGGTGTTTACCGCCGCTTCGGAAAGCTTTACCCGTAAAAATATCAACTGCTCTATTGATGAAAGCTTTGAAAAATTCGCGGATGTGCTAAGTGCAGCCAAAGCACAGCATATCCGTGTGCGCGGTTATGTCTCCTGTATTGTCGATTGTCCCTATGAAGGCGCAATTGCTCCGGAGCAAGTGGTAAAAGTTGTAAAACGACTGTATGACATGGGTTGTTATGAAGTGTCTTTAGGTGAAACCATTGGCACCGCAACGCCTGATCGCGTTCAAAAAGTCTGGCAAGCCTGTCTGGCTGAACTGGACAGCACCGTTTTAGCTGGGCATTTCCACAATACCTACGGCATGGCGATTGCCAATATTTATCAGTCTTTACAGCAAGGCATTCGTGTTTTTGACTCGTCTCTTGCAGGACTAGGTGGCTGCCCTTATGCCAAAGGTGCCTCTGGTAATGTAGCGACCGAAGATCTGTTTTATCTACTCTCTCATATGGGCTTCGAAACGGGCATTGATCTGGAAAAACTGATGCAGGCCAGCCAGAATATTAGCAAGGTACTCAACCGAAAAAGCTTGTCGAATTATGCCAATGCCTATTGGCAAACCAAGTGTGCCTAATCATAAATTAAAATAGCCCAGCATCTGGTATAAGGCTTAATATTAGGCAAAGTACCAGATCATCCTCTCTTATCTTTATCTCATTTCATTCAGGAATTGGGATTAAATTCTTCATGCAATTTTTTTAAAATTTATGGTTTATCTCTGTATGAAATGCCTCTTTCTAAAGAAGCATTTTCTACTTTTAATTTTAATCCTTATTATTTTGGGTTTCTTTACTACCACACCTCAAATAATTTATAAAAAATAATCGGTATCTTGCTGTATTTTTGGAGAAACATGTTGCTCAACCCACTCCAGCCATGTCCGCGTTTTGACATCGACAAAATCCCGTGACGGCAGCAAGGTATACACGCCAATATCGGGAGAACGCCACGCTGGTAAAATACGGCGTAATCGACCTGTGCGAATTGCATCGATGGAGGAAAAGGTAGGCAACAAGGCAATACCCATATCCTGCTGCACCACATCCAGTAGCAATTCAGGAGTATCGGCAATGAGTGGGCCATTGATATCAATCTGATACGAACAGCTATTTTCACTGGTCAGATGCCACTGTGGTGTAATCGAAGGATTGACCAGACGTAAACAGGCATGTTGCTGCAAATCATCCAGTGATTGAGGTTCGCCATGCTTTTCCAGATAGGCAGGCGAAGCACACAACACCGAAAAAATCGTACCAATGCGACGCGCCACAAATCTTGAATCCGCCAGAGATTCAGTCAAGTAAAGACTGACATCAATGCCCTTACCCAATAGATCGGGTACGTTTTGTGAGGTTCGATATTCAACTGTCAGGTCGGGATAGGTTTGACAGAACTCCGCCATCATCGGTGCCAGATAATGATGACCGAAACTCGCCATACTCAGCACCCGTAATCGGCCCTGCGGCTTGGTGGCCATGCCCATTGCCTGCGCTTCAGCTTCCTCCACCATGGCAAGCACCTGTCGACACTGCTCGGAATAGGTCTCGCCAATCTCGGTCAAGGCATGTTGGCGGGTTGATCGTTGTAGTAGTTTTGTACCTAAGCGCCCTTCTAATTCGCTAATTAATCGCGAAACTTGCGCAGTTGTCAGTTCCATCTGTTCAGCGGCAGCCGTGAAACTCCCGCTATCAATCACTTTCAGGAAGGCATGCATGGCATGCAAAAGTCCACCATCAAGATTTTTGCGCATAACGTAAATATCTTTTTCTAAATTACGCATTGTTGCACCAGTTTGGATCAACCACAATGACAAATATGTACATTGATTGAACAGTTTTTTTAGCGAACGCCGCTGATCAATCATTCTTTTTAAATATGTACTTACTCCAAATATTCAACCGGATGTTGAAAAAAGAAAGTAGTCAAAACTACATACAATTCTAAGGAGACATAAATGAATATAGCGACAAAAGTTACTTCAAAAATGATCGCTACTAAAGATGTATCACTGGACGATAAATATATCAGTGATCACGGTTCAGCCTATATGACAGGCATTCAGGCACTCGTTCGGTTACCTCTAGCACAGACGCGCCGTGATGAATTGAACGGATTGAACACTGCCGGCTTTATTTCAGGTTATCGCGGTTCTCCAGTCGGTAACTATGACAATTTCCTTTGGCAAATTGGAGGCATACTTAAAGATCATCATGTCGTTTTTCAACCCGGTATTAATGAAGATTTAGCAGCAACCGCAATCTGGGGCACCCAGCAAGCCAATCTGGCAGGTCAGGGAAAATATGATGGCGTCACCTCATGGTGGTATGGCAAAGGCCCTGGTGTAGACCGTTCCGGCGATGTGCTGCGTCATGCCAATCTGGCTGGAACAGCTGAACATGGCGGTGTGGTCGCTTTATTTGGTGATGACCATTCCTGTAAATCATCTACCGTTCCCCATCAGTCTGAACATGTCATGATCGGTTGTGGCATTCCTATTTTCTATCCAACCTCGGTGCAACATATTCTTGATCTGGGTGTACATGCGGTTGCAATGTCACGTTTTGCTGGCGTATGGACTTCAATGAAACTGGTCAGTGAAATTGTAGAAACCTCTGCTTCTGTCAATGTGGATTTAGATCGGGTCACCCCCGTGATCCCAGAAGATGTGGACTTCCCTGCAGACGGCGTCAATATCCGCTGGCCGGATCATGGCATCCAGCAAGAACAGCGTCTGTATCAACATCGCTTACCCGCTGTGCTGGCCTATGCCCGCGCCAATCAGCTTAATCAGATTACTTGGCCGTGCGAAAATGCCCGTATCGGGATTGTGGCCAGCGGTAAAGGCTATCTCGACACCATTGAAGCCTTACGCATTCTAGGGATTGAGAACGAAACCGCACAACAGCTTGGGCTACGGGTCTATCAGGTTGGATTGATCTGGCCTTTAGAGCCACAAGGGATCCGTGAATTTGCCAAGGGCTTGCAAGAGCTGATTGTGGTTGAAGAGAAACGCCCTATTCTTGAATCACAAATCAAGGATGAACTGTATTCCCTGCCTGATCAGCAACGTCCACACGTCTTCGGCAAAGCAATTCATGGTAAAGGTGAATGGAGTACCTCAATTGAAGAAGCGCCGCTGATTGGTCATTATGAGTTCCAGCCTGAACCGATTGCCAAAATGCTGGCGGCACGTTTTCTACAACTTGATCTACCACAGAATTTAAGACAACAAATTCAGAATCGCATCGATCTATTACAAAAAGCAGAACAGGAGTCCCGCCGTGTGCTGGATCTGGCAGACCGCAAACCGTATTTCTGTAGCGGTTGTCCGCATAATACGTCCACGGTGGTTCCAGAAGGCAGTCGCGCCTTAGGCGGTATCGGTTGTCATTATATTGCGGTGTCACTGGATCGTGGGACGGAAACCTTCTCGCAAATGGGCGGTGAAGGTGTGAGTTGGGCGGGTGCATCGCACTTTACCAATGAAAAGCATATTTTTGCCAATCTTGGTGACGGTACCTATTTCCATTCAGGTTATCTGGCGATTCGGCAAGCCATTGCAGCCAATATCAATATCACCTATAAAATCCTTTATAACGATGCGGTTGCGATGACGGGTGGTCAGCATGTCGATGGACATTTGAGTGTCGCTCAACTCACGCGTCAGTTGGATGCCGAAGGCATTAAAAAACAGGTCATCGTAACGGATGAGCCAGCGTTGATTCATGCAGAAGAACACCTTGCGCCAAATGTAGAAATCCGCCACCGCAATGATCTGGACGCGGTGCAACGTGAATTGCGTGATATTTCAGGTGTCACCGCTTTGGTCTATGTGCAAACCTGTGCCAGCGAAAAACGTCGTCGCCGTAAACGTGATATGTATCCGGATCCCGCTGAACGTCTCTATATCAATAGCGATATCTGCGAAGGCTGCGGTGATTGCTCGAAAAAATCAAATTGCCTGTCGATTGAACCGGTCGAAACCGTGTTGGGCACCAAGCGTCAAATTAACCAGAGCAGTTGTAATAAGGATTTTACCTGTGTAGAAGGCTTCTGCCCAAGTTTTGTGACTGTGCATACCCGTGATATGAAACGTCCCGACAAGTTTGAAGGTTTTGCCACAGGCTGGCCTGAACGACCGATTCTTCCTCAACTCGATCGTACACCAAGCCGGATCATGGTCGGTGGTGTGGGGGGGACCGGTGTGGTCACTGTCGGGGCTTTACTCGGTATGGCAGCACATCTGGAAGGTAAAGCAGCACGCGTCATGGACATGGCTGGCCTAGCACAAAAAGGCGGTACGGTGTATTCCTACGTACAACTGGCCTCAGACGATGAACAAATTTCTGCAACCAAAATTCCCGCCGGTCAATGTGATCTTCTGATTGGTGCCGATGCCGTGGTGGCAGGCAGTAATGCCGCCCTATCACGTTTAAAACCGGATGCGATGGTGATCGTCAATGAAGATGGTTCCCCAACCTCTGACTTTATCAATAAACGTGACTGGTTTGCCCCGATTACCGATTTGATCAACCGTCTGCGTGGTCGTGTTGATCAGGGCAAACTGGTGTCTTTACCGGCTGCACGTATTGCGACACAGGTCTTGGGCGATGCCATCTTTGCCAACCAGCTCTTGCTGGGAATGGCATGGCAATCGGGGCAGATTCCATTACTGCGTGAGAGCATTGAAAAAGCCATTCAACTGAACGGTACGGCAGTCGAAAAGAATCTGGAAGCATTCCGCGTTGGTTGCCATCTCGCCAGCGATCCGGATCTGGCCAAGCGACTACTGAATAGCTTACCTAAACAGCATGTGCCGCAAACACTGCCAGAACTGATCGATGATCGTTCGGTCCGTTTGCAAGACTACTGGAATGATGCGTATGCCAATACATACCGAAATCTTGCACAACAGGCCGCGAAGGTATTGCCAGAAGAACTGGCCACCACGATTGCCACACAGCTTTATCGGGTCATGGCCTATAAAGATGAGTATGAAGTTGCCCGCTTGCTGACAGGTGCCAGCTTTAAAAAATCAATCGAATCACAGTTCGGGCGTGGCGTACGTTTATCCTATCACCTTGCCCCACCGACACTGGGTACCAACGTGCGCAAACGCATTTTTGGTTACTGGATGCGCTTCCCGATGATGTTACTCGCCCGCTTACAATGGCTGCGTGAAACCTTCCTAGACCCATTTGCACGTCAGGAAGAACGCCAACATGAACATGCTTGGCGTAATCGCTACATTGAATTTGTGAAAGCACTAGTTGCAGCACCACAACAGTATGATTTGACGGTGGCTGCACAGATTGCCGAGCTTCCAGCGGAAGTACGTGGTTTTGGCCATATTAAAACGCAGGCGATGCAATCCGCAAACCAACGCTGGGATGAGCTATCAACTCATCTGAATAACAACACTTAAAAAAACAAAAATCACTGGCTGAGTCGGTCCCAACACAAGGGAGTGGCTCCGCCAGCCGATTCAAAATCAATTGCAATAAATGATCGTCCACACAAATAGCCGTTTCCCCGATTTAATAGCCTTTTAAGGTATCCACCTGATTGAACAAAGCTTGGCCCTGCATCACCCGTTGATCATTTTCCAAAATCTGATTCACCACAATTGACCAGGGTGCATGTGAAGCAACATGCGGCGTGATCACCACTTTTTCATGTTGCCAAAGTGGATGATGTTCAGCCAAGGGCTCTTTGGTAAAAACATCCAGAATCGCGCCACGTAAACGTCCAGAATCCAGATAATTTAATAAATCCTGCTCAACCAGATGCTGACCACGACCACAATTAATAATACAGGCCTGTTCAGGAAGCTGGTCAAATAAAGATTTTGATAAAATCCCCTGATTACTTTCCGTAAGTGGCAATAAATTAATCAGAATTTCCGCCTGTGCTAAAAACTGATGAAAATCTTCAGCACCGGCATAGCATGTGACCTGTGCGATCTGTTTAGGACTACGAGACCAGCCAGCAACCTGATAACCCAGTGCGGCAAACTGTTTCGCCATATAGGCGCCCATTTGCCCGAGGCCCATAATTCCGATTTTTACTTCAGCATGCGCTCGTTGCGGATATTGTCGCCAGCGTTGTTGCTGCTTTTGTGCAAAGGCCTGATCAAAGAACCGTTGATAATATAAAACACCCCATTGCAGATAATCGAACATCCCTTGTTGATGGAGCTGATCGACCACCCGACATACTTTATATTGTGACCCAATTCTTTGTAGATTCAGGTGTTCAACGCCAGCGGCCATTGAATGAATCAGTTTTAATTTAGGTAACTTCTCCAGATGATCCAGATCGGGAAACCATGAAACTGCCGTGGTGGCAAATTGAGCCTGCTCACTGTCTGCCAGACAGTACGAACCTGGTGGAGCATATTGTAAAAATGCATCTTCAAGCCATTTTTGAACCTTGGGCACCGTGGTTGCAATTACAATCATGTACAGTATTCCTCACGCTGCTGTTCAATTAAAGACAAGGCGGCGTTCCAGGCATTTAGAATAATTTTTTCAACACCGTTAGATTCGAACTGCTGGGTTGTATGTTCACACACTGCTTCGGAAGGAAAATGCAATTGCGCCCCACCCGCAAGCGCCTTGATCTGGGCCTGACATGCTCGCTCTAAAAAATAAATTTCATGAAAAGCACGCTGCACACTATCCCCTGTTGCCAGCAGGCCATGATTTCTTAAAATCATGACACGATGATTGCCCAGATCCTGAACCAGCCGTACTCTTTCCTCAGTCGATAGTGCGACACCTTCATACTGGTGATAACTGACTTTTTTATAAAATTTCAGTGCGTGTTGTGAGATGGGCAACAAACCCTGCTGCTGTGCTGAAACTGCAATTCCATCGGCAGTGTGGGTATGAATGACACAGTGAATATCTTCACGCGCAGCATGCAATGCGGAATGGATGACAAAACCGGCGACATTGACTGTTTTACCTTGATCATAATCTTCTACGATATTGCCTGCACCATCAATTTTCACCAGATCCGAGGCTTTCATTTTTTCAAATGGAATGCCATAGTGATTAATCAGAAAATGCCCCTTCTCATCAGGTACACGCAGACTAATATGGGTATCGATCAGATCCGTCATCCGATAATAGGCAATCAATCGATATAAAGCCGCTAACTGACAACGCGCGTCCCATTCGGTTGTCGAAACCATGTCTTTTAAACTCATGTTATCTCCCTATTTAAGTGCTTCCGATAGCAAATACTCTTTTTCATTTTTAGATGTAAAGGCCATGCATAGTCAATGCATCTAGTTAAAGTCAGGTTTCCTCTTTTGCATAAATGCGGCCACACCTTCTTTATAATTGTCTGATTGTCCTGCGATACGCTGAAATTCGCGCTCCAGTTGCAACTGCTCAGCAAGCGTGTTGTCTGCAGCATGATTTAACGCTTTTTTTATCAATGCAATTGAACTACCGGGACGTTCGGCCAACTGTTCAGCCAATGCGGTGACATTTGCTTCGAACAGCTCATCTTCATAGACCTCCCAGATTAACCCCCAATCCAGGGCTTGCTTGGCAGAAAGCTTTTCTCCCAGCATGGTCAGCCCTTTGGCACGGGCCAAACCGACCAGTTGCGGTAAATTCCATGTTCCCCCCGCATCAGGGATCAGGCCAACCTTGCAAAAAGACTGTATAAAGACAGCAGACTGTTTAGCCACCACCAAATCACAGGCCAATGCCAGATTGGCACCTGCGCCGGCAGCGACGCCATTTACCGCAGCAATGACGGGTTTGGTCATGTCTGTAATTTTAAGTACCAGCGGATTATAGAGTTTTTCTAAAGCTGCGCCTGCATCATAATCCGGCGCAGCAATAACATCCATCCCCCGTGATCTTAGATCCTGTCCAGCACAAAAACCTTTGCCTGCGCCAGAGATGACTACCACTTTGATTTCCTTGGAAACTGCCCACAGATCTAAGGCTGCTGCAATTTCACGATGCATGTGTTCATTGAAACTATTCAGCACTTCTGGACGATTCAGCGTCAAATAACCGACCCGATTGTGTTGACGAAGCAAAATATGTTCAAATTCCATTTCTGTTTAGACTCCTAAATAAATCCAGACCGTTCCACACAGACTTAGAATGCAAAAGCCGCTGCATCCAGTTCCATCACAGCCTCAGCTCCAGATGCAATAGCAGCGGCATGTGCTTGGGTACGATGTAATAATTTCTGAAAGAAGAACTTGGCTGTCGTGAGTTTGGCCTGATAGAACTTTTCTTCTGTCGTTCCTGCAAGCAACTGTTCTTGAGCAACCTGAGCCATCCGTGCCCAAAGATAGGCAAAGACCACATAGCTGGAAAAATAGAGATAATCGACCGAAGCCGCACCAATTTCTTCTGGGTTTTGCTTGGCTTTTTGTGCAATATCGCGGGTCAGCGATAACCATTGCTGCTTCAGTTCAGTGAGTTTTTCCCCGTAAACTGACAGGGTTGTATTGGACTGATGCTCAATAATCCACTGCTCAATTAAATCGGTCATGTTTTTTAACAGTTTGCCTTCGGACTTCAATACTTTCCGTGCCAGTAAATCTAAAGACTGGATTTCAGTAGTGCCTTCATACAAGGTAGATATCCTTGCATCACGCACAATCTGCTCCATGCCATGCTCAACAATAAATCCATGCCCGCCAAAGATCTGCATGCCATGCTTGGCAGACTCATTTCCCGATTCAGTCAGGAAAGCCTTGGCAATAGGCGTTAGCAAGGCCAGTAAATGATCTGATTTTTCACACTGCTCCGGGTCATTGGAACTTTCCACAATATCGACATGCTGCGCCAGAAAATAAGCCAACGCCCTCCCTCCTTCAGAGAAAGCTTTTTGGGTCATTAACATGCTGCGAACAGCAGGATGGACAATAATTGGATCTGCATTTTGATCCGGGCATTTTGCACCCGCTAAAGAACGCATGGCCAAACGATCTTTGGCGTAGGCTAAAGCACCCTGGAAAGAAATCTCGGATGCAGCCAGTCCTTGCACAGCCGTGCCAATGCGGGCGGTATTCATAAAGGTAAACATACAGTTTAGCCCACGGTTTTCAGGGCCAATCAGATAACCTTTTGCAGCATCAAAATTTAAAACGCAGGTGGCATTGCCATGAATTCCCATCTTATGTTCAATCGCGCTACATATCACATTGTTTCGGCCTTGTAGATTTCCCTGATCATCAACATTCATTTTAGGCACAATAAACAGCGAAATTCCTTTGGTACCCGCAGGCGCATCCGGTAAACGTGCCAACACAATATGGATAATATTTTCAGAAAGATCATGTTCCCCTGCAGAAATAAAAATCTTTTCCCCCGTGATGGCATAACTTCCATCTGGATTGGGTAGCGCTTTCGTCCGGATTAGCCCCAGGTCAGACCCTGCATGCGACTCTGTCAAACACATGGTGCCGGTCCAGACACCTGTGATTAACTTGGTTAAAAATAGCTGTTTCTGCTGTTCAGTGCCGTGATGCTCAATGGTGCGCATCGCGCCATGGGATAAACCCGGATACATCGCCCACGCCCAGTTCGAGCCACACAACATTTCTGAAATCGCGATACGCAGCAGTGTCGGTAAACCTTGACCGCCATATTCAGGATCGGCTGTGAGTGAAGTAAAACCGAGTTCCACATATTTATCATAAGCTTCTTTAAAGCCTTTCGGGGTGGTGACTACCCCTTGGTTTAAATGACAACCTTCCTGATCGCCATTTTGATTCATCGGTGCCAACTCATTTTCACAAAAATCTGCTGCAGCCTCTAAATATTGATCCACCAGTTCACGACTAACGACATCCTGATATTTAGATAATTTTTGGTAGTTTTGTTCGGTTTGAAGCAATTCATGCAGCACAAATTGCATATCGCGTTGAGGAGCTTTGTATAAAGGCATGGTTTTTTCCTTATCTATCTTTCACCAAGATGCAATCAAGCGATAATCCTGAATGAACTTTTCTTATTCCTGACTTTAAAAATATCAAATAAATTTCTTATTGCAAAATTTATTTTCATTTTAATAGCTTTAATTTTGTAAAACCACTTCCAGATTCACATTAAAAAAATCGTAAGACACTGTATAAATATAAAAATATAAATCTAAAATGCATTTCCATAAAAAATAAAGCTGAAAATAAAATTTTGCTTTACGAAATTATATTCCGTAAAAAATTAAATTATAGTATGTTGATGAGATTGCTTAGACTTGCAAGGATGATTTATGGATAACCCGAAATACACTGGTCTTGAATTTTTAACTGCTTTAAAAAATGGTGAGGTCTCTGCTTCTCCCATGGCTCACACCATTCCCATGGAACTGGTCGAAGTCTCAAAAGGAAAAGCGACTTATAAAGTGACCCCTGGACAGCAACATCGAAATATACAGGGTGGTGTGCATGGCGGCTTTTGTGCAACAGCGCTGGATACTGTCACCGGGAGTGCAGCACATACCTTACTTGAACATGGCGTTGGCTATGGAACCATTGATTTAAATGTAAAAATGATTCGTCCTATGCAAGTTGATAGTATTTATTACGCGCAGGCCGAATTGATTAATGCCGGACGAAATATCATTACGACTGAAGGTAGAATTGTCGATGAGAATGGAAAAGTGTATGCATTTGCTGCTGCGACTTTAATGATTATTCGCAAGGCCTAGAAAGAAAGCGCCTCTTTATGAGGCTTGCTTCTCCAGCTCAGCATTCTTTACTGCACGAAAATCCAGACGATCAATCATAAAACTGATCACAGCCATGCTAAGCCCCAAAGCTACACAGGCCGGCCATCCCCAATGTTTCCATGCATACACAGCAATGAAGGAACCTAATGCTGCGCCACCAAAATACAGGGTCATATAAATCGAGTTAATACGGGAACGTGCTTCTGCGGAAATCCGGTACACCAGATTTTGATTTAAAACATGAAAGGCAGACAAACCAAAGTAAGCCAGAATAACCCCGATGGCATAGGCAAATAATGACTGCTGGGCAAAATACAGCGGTATCCATGCGATTATCAGTAACCACATACAAATAAGTGCGACCCGATTTTCCCCACCTGCTGCAATCTGCTTTCCCGCCCACGGCGTTGCAAAAACACCTGCCAGTCCAACGATACCAAAAAGACCAATCTGGAAATCGTTAAAGTGATACGGTTCATTCGCCAAAATAAAAGTCATCGTGGTAAAAATCAGTGCCAAAATACCGAAGCCAATTCCGCCCGCCAGACCACGACGGAGTAAATGGGGTTGATGTGTCGCCAAAGAAAATAAAGAACGATAAATTTGTAGAACCGTTAATTGATGGGATTTTCGGGCATCGGGTAACTTTAACCACATCACTACTGCAAACGCTAAAATCAACAAACCACTTAATAAATAGACGGCATGCCACGACCAGATTGTAGATAGTAACCCTGCAACCGATCTGGCCAGTAAAATCCCCAGAAATAAACCGCTCATTAAGGTCCCTACAATTTGCGGACTTTTTTCAGGTCTCGCCAATCCTGAGGCAAATGGGACCAGCACCTGTGTTGCGATCGAAAAGAAGGTCGCTAAAAAGGTGAAACCATACAGTACTGGCAAGGACTGGCTAAACGACAAGCCCACTTGGGCAAATCCGGTGCAGCACATCAACACACAGATATAGCGCCGCTTTTCAAAAAAATCCCCAAGCGGAACCAGAATAAAAAGACCAACTGCATAAGACAGTTGGCCAATGACGATGGTAAACGCTACCTGCTCTGCATTCACCTGCAAGGCTTGAGCAATTGAATAAATCAGAGGCTGGTTATAATAGTTCGACCCTGCACAAAGGCCACATGTCACTGCCATGATGAAAATAAAACTTTTTGACAATATCGTGTCTGTGTCGGGCCGAACCATTTTTTCCATTTAGCCTGTCCTATTTTTAAAACTTGTACATGGATACAAAGTTAAGACGCGATACATCCGCTGTTCTGCCATCAAATACTTCACGTTTGCCCTGATGATATTCGAGCCCGATATCAATTTGCTCGGCTGGTGAGTAAAAGATATTGGCAGCATAATCGGTTAAACGTTTATTCGCATCCTGATTCAGCTTGGCATATTCAGTATTGTCATCATATTCAAATAAAGAAGCAGATAGATTGCTACGCCACTGATCATTGAATTTATACGAATAACCAATATTAAAGCTATGCAGTTTATTCATCAGCAAATCGGTTTTATCCTGATCTAAAGAGAAATCACCTGCCGCATTCAATGCAGTTGCATTTGCCAAACCACTTTGCGTGGTATAAGGCATGAACTTCTGATCCCCTACAATATATTGATAATTCGCCTGAACAGATTGTTGCGGATCAAATTGGTATTTTAATCCTGTTCCAGCGCCCCAACTGACTTTCTTGACCGTATCTTTGGCTACATCGACTGATTTTTCGTTCACGAAACCTTGCGCCAATGCAGTCAGAGGGCCTTGCTTAAAGGTATATCGCCCCGTCAATGAAGGAAAAGCGGAAACCCGTGACCCGGTATGCTCCAAAGCAACTTTCAGGTCGTGATTCTGATCAATTTTCCAGTCATAACGCACTTGCGGCGTACGGGTATATGACGTCCCCATAAACTGAGTATAGTCCACGGACTCGGTTCGGGTTTCCATATTGGACATCAATGACCAGGTTTGACCAAAGGTCCAGTCTTTATAGGTAAAATAGGCATGGCGAATACGGAACTTGCCATCTCCCGTTCCCATATTGGAACTGTCAAAGAAATCAGCTTCGACATTGCCTGTGACCGCCTTGTCCGGACTATTGAAATATACTCCCAGTCGGCTGGCATTAATACTTGCATCGGAACGGGAATGATTCGCGCGTTTATCATTTTCAAATGGAGTCCGATAAATACTGCTGGTGGTTCTTCCGCCGGAATCGGGTGAGGATTTAAAATCAACTGCGGCATCCAGCCGGGCGATTCCATACACCTTTACATTATCGGTCCAGGTCACCCATGACGGTGCAATCGGCTTTGCCGTCTCGGCAGTGATATTTTTTTCTACATTTTCTTCAATTTTTGCCTGTTTAACCTGCAAATTATTTTGCGTCTGCTTTTGTGCTTGCAGCTCTGCCTTTAATTTTTGCAATTCGGTTTCTAACAGATTGATCCTTTGTTCTGTCGTGGTTGCCGTATTGGCAAAAATAGTCCCTGAAGCGACAGCACATGCTGTCGCTAAAATGAGTTTTTTCATCTTTTAATCCTTTAAGATAGTTGTTTCCGTGTGCTTCAGTTAAGCCACTCGCGCATCAATCAATGGACAGGCTGTCAGCGCCTGTAATTGTTCAAAACTTAAACCTGATACCATTTCCTTGACATAGGCTTGCTGATCTTTGAGCTCAATAATGCATAAATCGGTGTAAATACGGTCGACACATTGCTCGCCAGTGATGGGATATGTGAGTGCTTCAACAATTTTTGCCTCACCTTTTTTAGTCACATGTTCCATATACACATAAATACTTTTAGCGCCCACAGCCAAATCCATTGCCCCACCTACAGCAGGTACATCATCAGCTTTGCCGGTGTGCCAGTTGGCTAAATCCCCATTGACCGCAACCTGAAAGGCACCAATGACACAAATATCCAGATGCCCGCCACGCATGATGTCGAACGAATCACCATGATGCATAAAACAGCCACCCTGCAGTAAGGTCACCAACTCCTTGCCAGCATTGACCAGATCCTCATCTTCTTCGCCAGGTTGTGGAGGTGGCCCAAAAGCCAAAACACCATTTTCAGAATGCAGGAATATCTCCTTATCCTTAGGCAGATACTTGGCGACATTGGTGGGAAGGCCAATGCCCAGATTGACATATGCACCTTCAGGAATATCCTGTGCAATCAACATGGCAATCTCTTCACGAGAGCGTTTTTGAACTGACATTAGATATCTCCTACTTTCACAACATGTTGTACAAAGATTCCTGGGGTAATAATACACTCGGGATCGAGTGTTCCTATCTCAACCGTATCGTTAACCTGAACAATGGTGGTTTTTGCAGCCTTGGCCATAATCGGCCCAAAGTTTCGTGCCGCCTTGCGATAAGTTAAATTGCCCCAACGATCGGCTTTGTCGGCATAAATTAGGGCAAAATCAGCATCAATCGGATATTCAAGCACATAGTTTTTCCCATTAATGCTGCGGGTTTCTTTGCCTTCAGCAATTTTGGTTCCATAACCTGTCGGGGTAAAAACTGCCCCTAAACCCGCACCTGCGGCCTGGATACGGCATGCCAGATTGCCTTGGGGTACCAGTTCCAACTCGATTTTTCCTGCGCGATACAAGTCCTGGAATACTGTTGAACCTGCTGACTTTGGAAATGAGCTGATCATCTTCTTTACACATCCGGCGATGATCAATTTTGTTAATCCCCGATCACCGGAAGCGGCATTGTTATTGACAATGGTCAGCTCTTTTTTTCCCAGATCAATTAAGGCTTCGATGAGCTCTGCAGGTTGACCTGTAACCCCAAAACCACTGGTCATGATGGTTGCACCATCTGGAATTGCGTTTAAAATCGGTTCGATATTCGCTGTGATTTTATTTATCATCTCACGTATCCTTTTTCATCCTTCAATTGAAGTAACAGCGCAAGCCATCACTCTGCTTTTTGCGGGTTAAATAGTCGGTCTTTAATAAATAACAATGGAATTACGCCGCAGATAAAGTAAGCACCCGCCATCACTAATAGACCTAAACCAATCGAGCCATTTTGAGATAGAAAACCAATTGTTAATGGAGAGAAAATAGAAAGTACTTTACCAATGTTATAAGCGCCACCCACTGCCGAGCCCCGAATAGAGGTCGGGAAACTTTCTGTCATATAGGTGGCATTAATTGCGTAAGGAATACCGTAAAGGAAACCGAAGAACAGCATCATCCATAAAATATTCGTTGGTGTATTTAAGTAGACAATGACTGGAATAAATAAGGCTGTACCAATGGTTCCAAAAGCAAATACAGCGCGACGTCCTAATTTATCGGCAACAATCCCTGCAATTACTTTGGCAAACATCATAATCAGGAAAGTACCGACCATATACATGGCCATTTCTTTAAACTTGATGCCAAGATCAGACTCTAAATAAGCCGGTAACCAGTTACTTACGCCGTAATAACCGAACTGCAATGCACCTGTACTAATAATCCAAAGTACAAACATGGTGCCGTGTTTCTTATCTCTTAAAATTTCAAGATATGGGTTTTGACGTTTTTTAGGTAGGTTACTTTGAGCGACTTCTAGCGCTTTTAATTGACGTGCTTTTTTCCAAGACTCAGGTTCAGGTACACAAAAGTGCATTAAAACTGACAACACCACAGGCGTAATTGCAATCCAATAAAGGAAGCGCCAGCCATGTTCAGGAATAATATGACCCGCTAATAAAGTCGCTAACAAAGAACCTAAGGTATAACCCGTCATGAGAGTAGCCAAAACAGTCGAGCGATGTTTGGTTGGCACCATTTCTGACATTAAAATATTACAGGCAATATAGAGCGCACCTAAGCCCATCGCCCCGAAAGTTCTTAAAACTGCAAATTGCAGATAAGAATCAGTAAAACCCAGCGCACTAGTTAAAACTGAAGAATAAGCAATAAAGAATACAATGATGCGGACCCGACCAAAGCGGTCACAGGCCCAACCACCAATCAGGCCACCAATTGCTGAACCTAAAAGTGTTAAACTGCCTAATGTTCCAGCTTGTACACCCGTTAAATGAAATTCTGTTTTAAGACTGGTCAGGCTCAATGCCAAAAAACCTAAATCTGCCCCGTCACATAACAATGTTAAAAAAGCGAATATAAATGCGGTAATCCAAATCTTTTTAGGTGTTTGAATCGCTTCCCCGCGATCAATTTTTTGTGTAGCTGTATCTGTTGTCATGTCCATATCCTCAGCAAGAATATGAGGCATCCCCTGCCTCATGGCACTTGATTTTTTATTAGGTCGTCGCTTCCCGAATCATGTTTTTTGCAATAATTAATTGTTGAACCTGCGTTGTTCCTTCATATAAACGGAACAGGCGTACATCGCGGTAAAAACGCTCAATTGCATATTCACTGATATAACCCGCACCTCCATGAATCTGTACACAGCGATCAGCCACGCGCCCACACATTTCAGTGGCGAACATTTTTGCGCAAGACGCTTCTGTACTAATATTTTCACCTTGGTCACGGCGGCGAGCCGCATCCAGCACCATACATTTGGCTGCATAAATCTCGGCTTTTGAGTCGGCCAACATGGCTTGGATTAACTGAAAACTGGCAATCGGTTGACCGAACTGCTTACGTTCGATGGCATATCGTAGTGCATCGTCCAGCATACGTTCTGCCACACCCACACTGTACGCGCCAATATGTAGTCGACCTTTGTCCAGAACTTTCATGGCGGTCTTAAAACCAACGCCTTCGACGCCACCAATCAGTGCAGTGGCAGGTACACGACAATTTTCAAAAATCACATCACAGGTATGAGAACCCTTTTGCCCCATTTTCTGATCGATTTTGCCCAGACTAATACCTGGTGTATTTGCTTCAACCAAAAAAGCAGAAATACCACTAGCACCTTTAATGTCAAGATTGGTGCGGGCCATAACGGTAAACGTCGCCGCATGGGGTGCATTGGTAATAAAACGTTTGGTGCCATTTAGAATATAAAAGTCACCGTCTTTGACTGCACTGGTTTTTAAAGAGGCAGCATCTGAACCGGCTTCAGGTTCAGTCAGACAAAATGAACCAATAATTTCACCGCTGGCATAGCGTGGCAGATACTTTTGTTTCTGCTCTTCTGTACCATCAATCAGAATCGCGCTAGAACCAATGCCATTATTGGTCCCAATCAAGGAACGAAATGCAGGTGAGGTTTGTCCAAGTTCAAATGCAACATTGACCTCCTCTTCCATGGTGATTCCTAAGCCGCCATATTCCTCCGGAATGGTGAGTCCGAATAAACCCAACTCACGCATTTGCTGGACAATGTCATCAGGAATCTTGTCCTGCTCAGCAACTTCATGCTCACGCGGAATCAACTCATTTTTTACAAAGTCGCGAATTGTTGTAAGCAACTGCTGCAACATCCCTTCATCACGGATCATCTGTGATCTCCCTTTTTATGTACTTACATCGTATTCCTCAGAGCTACTTCCCATCTGATTGCAGAGACGATGTTTTAAATCTTGTTTACTGTGGATGTGTTTCATAGTACGAGAATAAAAACCTAAATTTCAAGTTTTTTTGAAAATTAATTTCGTTAAACGAAATTTAAAAATCAACCAATACTAAATATCAAATACTTATGTGAATAAAACCCTAAAACACAGCGGAGAAAAATAAAAAATGCTTGAAATAAATTTCAAAATAAGCATGATTAAAACAATATAGTTTTGATCTGCGAAACAAGGAATTCAAAAATGAGCGAAATAACAGGGAATAATTTCATTGAGCTTGATTATTCCACTCCGCAAGTGGCGATTGTCAAAATTAACCGTCCCGATGCCAAAAATGCACTGAATACAGAAGTCCGCAAGCAACTGGCTCAGGCGTTCACCGAGTTAAGTTTCAATGATGATATTCATGCCATTGTGCTGACAGGGGGTGAAGAAGTGTTTGCAGCGGGAGCAGATCTCAAAGAAATGGCAATAGCCACATCAACTGAAATGTTACTTCGCCATACCGAGCGCTACTGGAATGCAATTGCCCAATGTCCGAAAGCTGTCATTGCTGCGGTAAATGGTTATGCCCTTGGTGGTGGCTGTGAACTGGCAATGCATGCTGACATTATTATCGCTGGTAAAGGCGCAACCTTTGGTCAACCTGAAATTAAAGTCGGCTTAATGCCAGGTGCTGGTGGTACCCAACGTTTATTTCGCGCTGTAGGGAAATTTCATGCCATGCGCATGATCATGACAGGTGCAATGGTCAAGGCAGAAGAAGCTTATTGCATAGGCCTGGTTTCACAAGTCACTGAAGATGACCAAACCATTGCAACTGCGATTCAAATGGCGCAAAGCCTAGCCAAAATGCCGCCTATTGCCCTGCAACAAATTAAAGAAGTTGCGCTGATGAGCGAAGACGTTCCGCTGAATGCCGGACTGGCACTCGAACGTAAATCATTCCAGCTCTTATTTTCGACTGAAGATAAAAACGAGGGTATTCAAGCCTTTATTGAAAAACGAAAACCGTCTTATCAAGGTAAATAATTTAAAACGATAATCACAAAGGAATGATAATGAGCAGAAAAGTATTGATTAGTGCAGGTGGTTCCGGGATTGGACGATGCATTGCCGAAGCATTTTTAAATAATCATGATGAAGTTTTCGTTTGTGATATTAGTACTAAAAGCCTAGAACAGTTTCAACAAGACTATCCAAAACTGCATATACATAGCTGTGATTTGGCTGATCAAAAACAAATTAAACTGATGTTTAGCGAAGCAGTTCAAAAACTTGGTGGAATTGATATTTTAGTCAACAACACGGGCATCTCAGGCCCGACTGTTGGCGCAGATGAGCTAAGTTTTGAAGACTGGAATCAGGTCATTCACCTGAATCTGAACAGTACTTTTTTAATTACCCAGTCAGCCATTCCCTATTTAAAAAAAGCACAGGCAGGCGTAATTATTAATATGTCGTCAATTGCTGGCCGCTTAGGCTATCCATACCGCTTGGCCTATTCAACCTCAAAATGGGGGCTGATCGGTTTTACCAAAACCCTGTCCATGGAACTTGGCTCTGACAATATTCGGGTCAACGCCATTCTTCCGGGTGCGGTCGATGGTGATCGGGTTCAGCGTGTATTACAGGCCCGTGCCGATATAGCCCATACCTCACTTGAAGAAGTGACTCAAAACGCACTGAAAAATCAGTCACTCAAATACTTTGTCAATCCAAAACATATTGCAGATTTATGCCTGTTTCTGGCCTCAGATAGCGGACGTTCAATTTCAGGCCAAATCTTACCGATTGATGGTGATAAACAATGCCTAAGCTAAATCACCCAACCCTATTTTTCCGTTTAATTTCAAATATAGATTAATCATCAGGATGATCGACATGACTTATGATATTAAAAGCATGGCTGTGATTGGTGTCGGGATTATGGGCAGCGGAATTGCCCAAATTGCTGCCCAGTCAGGCCATATCACTTATCTATACGACACCAAAGCAGGTGCAGCTGAACAGGCAAAAGATAAACTGGCAGCAACTTTCCAGAAGCTGGTGGATAAGAATAAAATTACAACTGAACAGGCGGCTGCAGCAAACAAGAACTTAGTTGTTGCGCATCAACTGGAAGATTTAAAAGACTGTGACCTGATTGTAGAAGCGATTATTGAACGTCTGGATATCAAACAAAGTTTGATGCAGCAGCTTGAAGCAGTGGTTTCTGAACACACCATTTTAGCATCCAACACCTCCTCTCTTTCGATTACTGCAATTGCCGCGAACTGTAATAAACCTGAACGTGTGGCCGGTTTTCATTTCTTTAATCCCGTTCCGCTCATGAAAGTGGTTGAAGTCATTCAAGGCTTGAAAACCGATCCGGCGATTATTCAAGCATTAATTGAACTGTCTCGCGCATTTGGTCATCGTCCTGTCGTGGCCAAGGATACGCCTGGATTTATCATTAACCATGCTGGTCGCGCTTATGGCACGGAAGCACTTAAAATTTTAAATGAAAATGTTTGTGACATCAGTGAAATTGACCGTATTTTACGCGATGGTGTCGGTTTTAGAATGGGACCATTCGAACTGATGGATCTCACAGGACTGGATGTTTCCCATCCGGTCATGGAGTCGATTTATCATCAATATTATGAAGAAGCCCGCTATAAACCCAATCCACTGACCAAACAAATGCTGGAAGCAAAACAGCTTGGACGTAAGGTCAAGCAAGGTTTTTATAATTATGCAACGGGTGAAAAAACAGGTGAACAACCTGCCCAGTTTGTAGAGCGTTTAGCACAATACCCTAAAGTTTGGATTGCAGCCGATTTTCCTGAAGATAAAAAACAGCTCGAAGCTTATTTAACCCAGCAAAATATCGACATAGACACCAACTCCGAACCTCAAACAGATAGCTTATGTTTACTCGCTTGTTATGGGGAAGATACAACTCAAGCAGCTATACGCTTAAGGGTTAACCCTGAACAGGCGATTGCGATAGACATGCTTTATGGTATTGCCAAGCACCGTACTTTAATGCCATCACTGATTACCAAACCTGAATACCGTCAGGCAGCTCACTCTATTTTCAATCTGGATGGCGGGATGGTCAGCATGATTGCTGAAAGTATCGGCTTTGTTGCACAACGTGTTTTAGCAATGGTCATTAATTTAGGCTGCGATATTGCCCAGCAAAATATTGCAACGGTAGATGACATTAATGCCGCGGTACGTCTTGGCTTAGGCTATCCATTTGGCCCAATTGAATGGGGTGATCAAGTCGGCAGCCAAAAAATCTTACTTATTTTGAACCGTATAACAGCACTTACGCATGACCCGCGTTACCGCCCTAGTCCGTGGTTACAGCGTCGTGTCGCACTTCATTTACCTCTTACTTTTACTTATGAGTCTTGAAAAGGAATTTCTCCATGTTAAATGCCTACATCTATGATGGTTTACGTAGTCCCTTTGGCCGTCATGCCGGTGAACTTGCCTCCATTCGTCCTGATGATTTAGCCGCAACAGTCATTCAAAAGTTGCTAGAAAAAACTGCTGTGCCGGGTGCTGATATTGAAGATGTGATTTTAGGTGATACCAATCAGGCGGGTGAAGATAGCCGTAATGTGGCGAGGAATGCGTTATTACTTGCGGGATTACCTGTCACTGTGCCGGGCCAGACAGTCAACCGCTTATGTGCCAGTGGTCTGGGTGCCGTAATCGACTCGGCACGTGCCATTACCTGTGGTGAAGGCGATCTGTATATCGCAGGTGGTGTAGAAAGTATGTCACGTGCACCTTTTGTCATGGGCAAAGCGGAAAGTGCTTATAGCCGTGATGCTAAACTTTATGACACTACCATTGGCTCACGCTTTCCCAATAAAAAGATTATTGCCCAGTACGGCGGTCATTCAATGCCAGAAACTGGTGATAACGTTGCGGCTGAGTTTGGTATCAGTCGTGAGCAAGCAGACTTATTTGCAGCTCAATCACAAGCCAAATATCAAAAAGCCAAAGAAGAAGGTTTCTTTGCCGATGAAATTACGCCGATTGAGGTATTTCAGGGTAAAAAATTACCGCCTAAACTGGTTTCAGAAGATGAGCATCCTCGCCCAAGCTCTACGGTTGAAGCCCTTACCAAACTAAAACCACTGTTTGAAGGTGGCGTAGTGACTGCGGGTAATGCATCAGGGATTAATGATGGTGCAGCAGCCCTCTTGATTGGTTCAGAAGCAGCAGGTCAAAAATATGGCCTAAAACCAATGGCAAAAATCTTGTCAGCAGCAGCAGCCGGGATTGAGCCACGCATTATGGGTGCAGGCCCGATCGAAGCGATTAAAAAAGCAGTTGCGCGTGCTGGCCTGACTTTAGATGACATGGATATTATTGAAATTAATGAAGCCTTTGCTTCACAGGTTTTATCCTGTCTAAAAGGCTTGAATGTTGATTTTAATGATTCACGTGTCAATCCGAATGGTGGCGCCATTGCAATCGGACATCCACTCGGTGCTTCTGGCGCCCGACTTGCCTTAACAGTTTCACGTGAACTGATACGCCGTAACAAGAAATATGCTGTGGTCAGCCTATGTATAGGGGTTGGTCAAGGGTTGGCCATGGTGATTGAAAACGTCTCATAATCATGTCATTGACACTCCATTCATCACAACGACACAGTGATGAATGGATTTATTTTGCAGAGCGAAATATAATGGCAAGCTATTGCTTTATTATATTTGAGGATCGAATGTCTCAGAAATCAGAAACTGAACAACCCATAAATTTTGATGAGATACGCCTAGATCCGATTTCACATATTCATCGGGAAAATAATCCGCAATTTATCGCCTCTTTGGCACGCGGTTTGGAACTGTTACGCTGTTTTTCGGTCAACAATCAAGTGCTGGGCAATCAGGAACTGGCCAAGATGACCGGTTTACCCAAACCCACCATTGCCCGTATTACCAATACTTTGGTGTCCTTGGGTTATTTGAAACAATTGCCGGGCTCAACCAAATATACACTGGATATTGGGGTTTTATCTCTCGGTTATGCCGCCCTGTCCAATATCTCCATCCGTAATATTGCGCATCAATATATGGAAGAGATGAGTCAGTATGTTCAAGCACCTGTGGCCATGGCCACACGTGACCGCCTGAATATGGTGTATATCGATGTGGTCCAGACCGAAACCGCATTAAATATGCGTCGCCCGATCGGATCAACCTTACCACTGCACAGTAGTTCGATGGGACGGGCTTGTTTAGCCGCAACTCCTGAACGTGAACGTAATTTTTTACTTGATGCGCTTAAACAGAAAAATCCTGAAAACTGGCCTGCAATCAAACGTTCTCTGGAACGGGCATTCCGTGATTATCAGGATTATGGCTACTGCCTGTCTCTAGGTGAATGGCATAAAGAAGTGAACTCGGTCGCTGTGCCTCTGGTCAGCTCGAAACACGGTCTTTATGTGTTTAACTGCGGCGCCCCAAGTTTCCATTTAAATCCGGAAAAACTCGAAGGTGAAATTGGGCCACGTTTAATCCATATGGTGCATAACATTCAAGATGCCTTGAGTGAAACGCATTAATACAGCCAGATTGAGCGATGCCTGATCATGGTTGAGGATTAAAATGCCAATTTCATTGTGACAATAGACATGATGAAAAATGCACTCTATACCCCGACCATCATCCTGATGGCAATTGCAGCAGGTATCTGTACCGGCGGCAATTACTTTAGCCAGCCCTTAATTCATTCGATTGGCCTGAGCATGAATCTGGATGAAACCACCACGGCCTGGGTACCCACACTGGCGCAGATCACCTATGCCTGTGGTTTGCTTTTCCTGATGCCCTTAGGCGATATTCTGGAAAAACGTAAACTGCTGTTTAGCTTCATGTTACTGGCAGCATTCGGACTGATTCTCAGTGGTTTTGCCGCTAATATTTATCTTTTAATCTTGGGAACCATCATTACCGGCCTGTTCTCCAGTTCGGCACAGCTGTTATTACCTCTTGCCGCCAGTCTGGTTCCGATCCAGCAGAGCGGACGTGTAGTGGGCTTCCTGCTCAGTGGTCTGATGATGGGGGTTTTACTGGCGCGTTCCCTTTCCGGGCTGATGTCCACCCTGTTTGACTGGCATGTGATTTATCTGCTGAGTGGATTTCTGTTACTGACCATTGCCATTATCCTGTACCGTAATATCGGATTGTTTCCCCCAACCAAATCCGAGAACTATCTTTCCAGCATACGTTCACTACCACAGATTTTTCTCAATAGTCCTCGCCTTAGAACACGCACCTATATCGGGGGCTGTACTTTTGCCTGTGTCAGCCTGATTTTTACCACCATGTCCCTGCTGTTGGCGCCTGCGCCCTATTTTTTTAGTGATTTTAGTATTGGTTTATTTGGGTTCGTCGGTATTCTGGGAACTTTTATTGCCAATTTTTCAGGCAAGTTTATTGATCAGGGCTATATCCATAAAATTTCGGTTTATTGTGGTCTTGGCCTGATTTTAAGCTGGCTGTTCTTTCTCCTGCTTCCCTATCATTTTCTCTTTTATATCCTTGGCTTACTTCTGCTCTACGCTGCATTATCGGCAGTCCATGTCACCAACCAGAGTATTGTATTCAAGCTGAATCAGGAATTACGTTCACGCTTTAATGCGCTGTATATGACGGGGTATTTTGCAGGTGGAGCGCTCGGCACTACGGCTGGAAGCTATGCCTGGAAACATTTTGGCTGGACAGGCGTTTGTATTCTGGGACTTGTTTTTGCGGTTTTATGTTTATTTTTCTGTATTCGGGATGCCAAAAGCCAGCATACTGAATGATGCTGGCTTTTTAAAACGATAAGACTTAACTAATCTCGGTACGGATATTATTCACCATATGTAATAAACGCGGTGCAATATCTTCCTCAAGTTTTTCACGGTTCATAATAAAGCTTGGCCCACCACAGTTAAACACCAGCAAACCATGCTGTTCATGAACCAAGGGCACAGCGACCGAGTTGACATCCTTATGCCATTCACCTACGGAAAAACAATAGCCAAAGTCCTGATAATCCTTAAAGGCCTTATCCAGATCACGGTTAATCTTGATCCAGTCCTCTTTATGCTTGCTACGAATCGCATCCAGCAAAAACTCCCGTTCATCTTCTGGCATGGCAGCCAGACAGGCACGTCCCATGGAGCTCAGATGAATGGGTAAGTAGGTCCCCACCTGACGGCGCATGGTCATATTGCCTTTGCCCTGTACCACATCCAGATAGATCATATTCAGGCGATCACGTGTAGCCATGGCAACTGCGGCACCGGCATAGTCCGCCAGATTTTTCATATAGGGATGTGCAATTGAGCGGATCGACACATTGGACAGCATGGAATAACCAAAAGCTAAGACCCCAACCGAGAGCTGGAATTTACTTGAATTTGGAACCTGCTTGATATAGCCCAAACGCGATAAGGTATGGGTTAAACGGGTAATGGTTGGCTTGGGTAAACCCGTCATCTGCGCCAGTTCCTGATTGCCCAGATGTTGATGCTTGGGGGTAAAGCAACGTAGCAGCTCTAAACCGCGGGCTAAAGCCGTGATAAATTGACGGTCATTTTCATCCTGCATGTCTTCAATCGGATGCAATAGTTCATGCCTTAAAGGCGCTAATAATTTTTCTGTCTGTTCTGCATCTACGGCATCATTCATGATTCTACCAATCTACTTCTTTATTTCGCACTGCGAAAATTATAATCTATTTTTTCTATAATAAACAGTGAAAAGCATTTTCTGCTTTATCTGGGCAAGCAAAATAATAGTCACCTATAGCCCATGCCAAAATATAGATGCATTTTGACATGGGTGCATGTTTTATCCAACAATTCCTTTCAGCTTGAGTTGCTGCAGTTTTTCCGGTGAAAGTATCCGGCTGAGAATCGTATCGGTATGTTGCCCCAATAAAGGCGGTGCAGTTTTATACTCGACTGGCGTTCTTGAAAGTTTAATCGGCGATCCAATCACGGTCAGCTTTTCGCGTTGTGGATGCTGCATCTCAACCAGCATTTCCCTTGCCTGCACCTGTGGTTCCTGAAAAGCCTGCTCCAGATTATTGATCACACCCACCGGAACTTTGGCGGCATGAATGGCAGCAACCCAATCATCTGCACTCTTGCTTAAAAAATGCTTGGATAAAATTCCGATGATTTCCTCACGATAGCGGATACGGTCGGCATTGCGTCGAAACCGGGGATCATTCGGTAAATTAGCTAAACCGATACTGCTACATAACTGAATAAACTGGGTATCATTGCCACAGGCAATAATAAACTCCCGATCAGCAGCTTTAAACACTTGATAAGGCACGATATTGGCGTGTGCATTACCATAACGCTTGGGGATATTTCCTGAGGAAAGATAATTCATGCCCTGATTGGCCATGGTGGCAATTTGCACGTCAAGCAGCGCCATATCAATATATTGTCCCAAACCTGTCTCATGGCGGTTAAGCAACGCAGCCTGAATGGCAATGGTTGAATAAAGCCCGGTCGCCAGATCCGAAAATGCCACCCCGACTTTTTGCGGACCGCCACCCGGCAAATCATCCTTTTCACCAGTGATGGACATTAACCCGCCCATGCCCTGGATAATAAAATCATAACCAGGCTCTTCTGCACGCGGGCCATTTTGCCCAAAACCGGTAATTGAACAGTAAACCAGACCAGGATTGATTGCAGATAAAGCGGCATAATCCAGACCATATTTTTTTAGCGAACCCGCCTTATAGTTTTCAATGACAACATCGCTATCCTGAACTAAAGCCTTGATCAGCTCCTGCCCTTCAGGACTGGCAATATCAATCGCCACCGAGAGCTTGTTCCGGTTGGTCGACTGATAATAAGCCGCCTCTTGCGTGTCTTGTCCTGAATTATCCTTCATCCAGGGTGGTCCCCAAGATCGGGTATCATCTCCAAGCTTTGGCCGTTCTACCTTGATTACTTCTGCACCCAGATCAGCAAGTATCTGGCCACACCACGGTCCAGCCAGCACCCGACTCAAATCAAGTACACGAATTCCATTTAAAGCACCCATGTTTATCCCTTCAATTTACAGCACATTTCCCAGATGAAAACTTATTTAACAAAGTTTCGCATAGCGATATATATTTTTAATATACAAACAAGATTTATAAAAATCAAACCCTAATTTTCCATTAAAAAATATGATTAATTTCCAATAAATATAGATGAAGTAAATCAACAGATTAGAAAAAACAAAATATAATTAACATATCGCATTGCGAAATTTATTTTCAAAATATGTTGTTTTGCGGCTTTTCTTTGATTACTATCACATCAATATTGATGATTTTACGAACACCGTATGGCTGTTTTTAGCTGTATGTACAAAGGATATGACTATGATTCGTGATCAGGAAACGCTGAACCAGCTGGTGGATATGATTCGGCAGTTTGTTGAAGGTGTTTTAATTCCTCATGAGAATGAAGTCGCTGAAACAGATGAGATTCCTGAAGATATCGTTGAGCAAATGAAAGCTCTCGGATTATTCGGTTTAACCATTCCAGAACAATACGACGGACTTGGGCTGACCATGGAAGAAGAAGTCTATATCGCCTTCGAACTTGGTCGTACCTCGCCTGCCTTTCGTTCTCTTATTGGAACGAATAATGGCATTGGTTCTAGTGGACTCATTATTGATGGGACTGAAGCACAAAAATCTTCTTTCTTACCCCGTTTAGCACGCGGTGAAGTGATCGGCTCTTTTTGCTTGACCGAACCGGAGGCCGGCTCGGATGCTGCCGCCCTAAAAACAACTGCAGTCAAACACGGCGATTGCTATGTTTTAAATGGAACCAAACGCTTTATTACCAATGCACCGCATGCAGGTGTATTTACAGTGATGGCGCGAACCAGTCCGGATGTTAAAGGTGCAGGTGGTATTTCGGCCTTTATCGTGGACAGCAGCACCCCGGGGATTTCTCTCGGTAAACGCGATAAAAAGATGGGACAAAAAGGTGCACATACCTGTGATGTGATTTTTGAAAATTGTCGCGTACCCGCTTCGGCATTGATTGGTGGGATCGAAGGGGTCGGTTTTAAAACGGCGATGAAAGTTCTGGATAAAGGCCGACTGCATATTGCAGCGCTCAGTGTCGGGGCAGCAACACGGATGCTGGATGATGCATTGAATTACGCGATTGAGCGTAAACAGTTTGGTCAGCCGATTGCCGAATTTCAACTGATTCAAGCCATGCTGGCTGACTCTAAAGCCGAAATCTATGCAGCCCGATGTATGGTGCTGGATGCAGCACGCTTACGCGATCACGGGCAAAACGTCAGTACAGAAGCCTCTTGCGCCAAAATGTTTGCCACTGAAATGTGCGGTCGCGTGGCGGATCGTTGTGTACAGATTCATGGCGGCGCCGGCTACATCAGTGAGTATGCCATCGAACGCTTTTACCGCGATGTACGCCTGTTCCGTTTATATGAAGGTACCACGCAAATTCAACAAATGATTATTGCCCGAAACATGATCCGGGCGGCGTCTTAATCAACTCCCCAGCACTTTAAACGACTTAAGGTGCTTTAAAAAATCAAATGTAGGTAATGGATTATGGCTACACACGACAACTCACTCGTTTCCGCTGTACAGGCCCGCACCTGGAAAATTGCTTTTATTTTTGCCTTTCTGGCTCTACTGGTCGATGGCGCCGATCTGATGCTACTGTCTTATAGCTTAAACAGTATCAAGGCAGAGTTTGGCTTAAGCTCGGTTCAGGCCGGGATGCTGGGTAGTTTTACCTTAGCAGGTATGGCGATTGGCGGGATTTTTGGCGGCTGGGCATGTGATAAATTCGGACGCGTCCGCATCGTTGTGATTTCTATTCTCACCTTTTCGCTATTAACGTGTGGCTTGGGTTTTACCCAAAGCTTTATGCAATTCGGAATTTTAAGATTCTTTGCTTCACTTGGTCTGGGTTCACTTTATATTGCCTGTAATACCCTCATGGCAGAATATGTTCCCACCCGTTATCGTACCACTGTACTCGGCACCTTACAGGCTGGCTGGACTGTGGGATATATTGTGGCAACGCTTTTGGCTGGCTGGATTATTCCTGATCATGGCTGGCGTATGCTGTTTTATGTCGCGATTGTCCCGGTCATGATTGCCGTATTGATGCATCTGCTTGTGCCAGAACCTGAAGCATGGCAGCAGTCCCGTTTAAAACAGTCAAATGCCCCAGCAAATACCGAAAAAGCTTCTGCCTTCAAACTGATCTTTCAAGATAAACGCAATCGGAACATGTTTATTCTGTGGGCTTTAACCGCAGGTTTCCTCCAGTTCGGTTATTACGGCGTAAATAACTGGATGCCGTCATATCTGGAAAGTGAACTGGGCATGAAGTTTAAGGAAATGACCACGTATATGGTCGGCACCTATACTGCCATGATTCTGGGTAAAGTACTGGCAGGTATGATGGCAGATAAACTGGGACGCCGTTTTACCTACGCCTTTGGTGCAATTGGCACTGCGATTTTTCTCCCCCTGATTGTGTTTTATAACTCTCCAGACAATATTCTGTTTTTACTGGTCACATTCGGCTTCTTATATGGCATCCCATACGGCGTAAATGCAACCTATATGACAGAGAGTTTTGCTACTGCTATCCGTGGTACCGCGATTGGTGGTGCGTACAATGTCGGTCGTTTAGGTGCCGCAATTGCGCCAGCAACCATCGGCTTTTTAGCCTCTGGCGGTTCGATCGGTTTGGGTTTTGTGGTCATGGGTGCAGCCTACCTGATCTGTGGTGTGATTCCGGCACTGTTTATCAAGGAAAAACAATATGATCCACAGAACTCTTAAGAGGATACGACTGAACATCATGGGGTAGCGTTACGCGATGATGGCTTGAATATACTGATCTGTTCAATGTATTCATGCAGGAGAATTTATGTTCTTCTTACCCAAAAGCTTAGGGTATTGAGCACTCTAAGATTGAACTTTTTAGGTAAACCTAGTCCTCTCGAGGGCTAGGTTTAAAAAAGCAAACTTATCAATTGCATACCTTAACGCATTAAATGGCGGATCTTTTCTATATCAATCATCATACACTGATTAAATTGAGCGAAACGCTGTAACTCCAGCTCTAAAGCGTTGATAAAAGCCTCCCGATCCTGCATATTCGGATCTTCCAAATGCAGAGCAATGACTTCCAGTCGCTTTTCACGTCGATGCACTTTACAATCGATACGACCCACAAAGCGATCTGCATACAACAGCGGTAAACAAAAATAACCGTATTGTCTTTTCGCGGCGGGTACATAGCATTCAATGCGATAATTAAAGTCAAATAAGCAATCCAAGCGCTCCCGATGAATCACCAGATTATCAAAAGGAGACAATATTTTTAGTTCCGGCTGAAGGATGGGCTGATGTTCCAATATGGCGCTGGCAGCATAAACCGTCTGTCCATTTTCGAGTTGCACAACCTTCACCAAACCCGCATCAATATAGTCATCCAGAACAGTACGCATTACATGACGCAGCTCTTTTCCCTTTAAATGTAATAACTGTTTCCATGTAAATACGCCATGGGCCCGTATATTCATTTTTAATAAATAATCAGCATATTCATGCAAGGTCGGTGTGCTGAGATCGATGCCCTGAGGTATACAGCGCTCCCTCAGGTCATAGACTTTCTCCATCCCGTTACGCTCACAGATCATCAGGTCACCTTGCATAAATAACTGTTCAAGCGCTTTTCGGTTTGGTCCGGCATTCCACCAACCAGCGGAACCTTTCCGCGTTTGCTTTTCCATCTGTCGAAGCTGAATTTTACCTTCTGCCCTGACCCGTGCCAGAATTTCATTCATCAAACGCTGATCAGCCCTGAAATAGCGGCTTTCACCCTTTCGGATTGCATTCATCAACGGTATGGCATAACGATAATCCCGCATCGGCAGATAAGCAGCTGCATGCGCCCAGTGTTCAAAAATCAGTTGCTGTTGCACCAGCTGATTTAAATGATCCAGCTGATAACCAGGCACCCGATTCCACAAGACATGGTGATGGGCACGCTCAACCACTGAAATGGTATCAATTTGCACATAGCCCAGATGTTCAATCGCGTTCAGGGTTCCGGATAATCCCTCACCGAATATGTCATTTTTGTGCAGACCTTGATGAGACAGGGCCAAAGCTTTTAATAATGAAAGCATAGTTTTATCGTTTATATTGTTTTCGTGAATCCAGAGGAAGTCTCATGCATTGAGTCAACCCAGCCCCTATACATTAACACATCTGGCCTGATCATTTGGCCTGTATATAAAAGCGTGGCGCCTGACCTAAAGAACGTTTAAATGCTGCTGTAAATGCACTGCTACTGCTATAACCAAGCGCAATTGCCACCTCGGTAATCGACTGTCCCAGCTCCATACGCGTCAAGGCATTGAGTAAACAAGCCTGTTGCCGCCAATGACTAAAACTCATCCCCGTCTGTTGCCGAAAAATTCGGGTGAAATTACGACGGCTCATCCCGACCCGTTCAGCTATCTCATCCAGATCATGATCTAAGCTCGGTGCTTTTAATAGTTGCAGACATAATGCTGCCAGACGAGGCTCTTGTGGCAAAGGCGCATTCAACGGCAATTCAGGCATCAAGGCAATTTCTGCAATAATCAATTGCATCAAATAGTCATCCCGCCCGCCCAGTTCATATTCAGCAGGCAAATCTACAGCGCTAGATAACAGTTCATGTAATAACGGCGATACATTGATCACCGCACAATCATCAGGCAAACCTGCCTTGCTTGCAATGTCTGGAAGTATATAGGCACTACGCGTTTTGGTGAGTCCACCCATGTGTACCTCATGGTCAATTCCAGCGGGAATCCAGAGTGCCCGTTTTGGCGGCACCACCCAGCTGCCTTTACTGGTCGTGACGGTTAATACACCTGTGATCGCATACAGGCATTGTCCCCGGGCATGACGATGGCTTGCCAGAATTTGGCCATCCACATAATCATTGCCCGTTGCCATCACATTACGGGCGACATCTTCAAAATCGTTGACCTGAATATTACGCATTGCCTTGGTCCTTCAAAATGGCCTGAACTCGATACTATATGTCCCAAATATGATTGTGGGCCGCTTTCAGTTCAGTTTAGGATATAAATGCTGAAAAACAAACCTTCTTCAATATCACGATTTAAGCTAAAACAGCATGTTGGAGCACGCATGGCAAATCATACAGGGACGCTTGAGAACACAGGTCCACAAGCGCAATGTCCACCACAGGATCAACCACAAAAATTCGTGTTAGGTATTGTCGGTGCAGTCGCATTTGCCCATCTCTTAAATGACTCGATTCAGGCGGTAGTCACTGCAAGTTATCCCCTGCTCAAAGCAGAGTTTTCATTGAGTTTTGCGCAGATTGGCTGGATTGCTTTGGTTTATCAAATCACGGCCTCATTATTACAACCCTGGATCGGCCTGTATACCGATAAACATCCTAAACCGTATTTACTCCCGGCCGGGATGTTTGCCACGCTCATTGGTATTGGACTGATGGCAACAGCAGGCAGTTATCACAGCCTACTTTTTGCTGCGGCACTGATTGGGGTGGGTTCATCCACCTTTCACCCTGAAGCTTCCCGTATTGCGCGTACGGCTTCGGGTGGCCGTTTTGGTACGGCGCAATCCATGTTTCAGGTTGGCGGAAATACCGGCTCAGCCCTTGGCCCCTTAGTTGCCGCAGCCGTGATTATTCCTCACGGACAAGGTGCAATTGGCTTATTTGTTTTAGTCGCCGCTCTGGCTATTTTCGTGTTGTTACGCGTAACCAAATGGCTGGTTAAACAAGCACCGGTACAACGCCTCGCCAGTCAACGTGCTATGTCGACCTTGACGCGTCAACAGGTCATTCAGGCTATGGCCGTGATCTGTATTTTACTGTTTGCCAAGTTTATTTATATCGCAGCCATTACCAACTATTTTACCTTTTACCTCATTGAAAGATTTAATGTTTCAATTCAAACCTCTCAGCTCTACCTGTTTATATTTTTAGGTGCTGTTGCACTCGGTACTTTTGCAGGTGGTCCAGTCGGTGACCGTATCGGACGTAAAGCCGTGGTTTGGGTGTCTTTTCTGGGGATTGCGCCATTTGCCCTGATGCTGCCTTATGTCGGCCTAACGGGAACTGCCATTCTGGTGATTATCATTGGTCTAGTGATGTCTTCGGCTTTCTCTGCGTTGGTGGTCTATGCACAGGAAGCGGTACCCGGTCGGGTGGGCATGATCGCAGGCTTAATGTTTGGACTGATGTTTGGCATTGGCGGAATTGGTGCAGCAGGTTTAGGCCATTTGGCGGATACACATGGCATTGTCTGGGTCTATAAACTTTGTTCTTTCTTACCTTTGTTAGGCTTTATGACTGCGTTATTACCCAACACTAAAAAGTAATTTTTATCTTCCCATTCAGACAACAGCCACTCTCGGCTGTTGTCTGACTTGTAAAACATTAAAGTGATTCAGACCTGATCTATTTTAATAAAATACACGGCTTCACCAGACTGAATCGGCGGCTCTGCAAATGGAACAATGATAATGCAATTGGCAGCAGCAAAACCATCGATCTGAAAAGCTTGTTGTGGAATGATCTGTAGCGAATATTGACCATCTGCTTCAAACTGGTAGCGTCCCCATAATAATGTTCTATATTTTGGATCAGGCTCAAGCTGCTGGTCGATCCTGCCTTGCAAATACAAATTCTCAAAAAAATCAGGATCATGCTTATTTAAAATATATTTCACAAATACGTGCATCAACAACGCAACATCATGCATTTTGCCAGGTAGGCTGATAATTGTCGTTCGATCTTCAGTGATCTCGGTACGTATTTCCCTTAACTGCCCACGTTCACCATAACGGTTTACGACCTGAGAGATTCTAGGGCTTCGGTCATTACTCTGAAAAATCCGGAATTCACTGGCTGGCACACAACAGGTCGTAACGGGACCATCACCATTGCCTTGATAAAAGTTAGCCAGCTTTGAAAGCCCTAATCCAGAACCATAATGATTTAAAGGTGACCAGCATAAAATAATGTCAAACTCAGGAATTTGCTCATCAAAAAACTGATGATATTCGTCCCAAGCGGAAGTCAAGCTTCCATCTAATGCGGGATGTCCAGCTTCTTGATGGTAATTAAATGCCCTGTCATAACGTGCCGGTTTATGCGGTTTAATTTCAACCTCGCCATACCCCCATGTTTTTAACAGATCTTTGAGGTATAAACACTCTTCACTGATTTCCCCCGCTTGATCGAAAGGAAACATATTAACAATCAGGATTTTAGGATGTCGATAAATAGAAAGCTCTGTAATACCCGCACGTCTGAGTGCGATTAAGCGTTCAGGTGTAATTTTCTGGTTTTTTGCAATGATTAAATCGCCTTGTTTAAACACACTGCCTTGTTGAATAACACCTTGCATCGGCGCAATTGTTTTTTTTATTTTTACATTTTCAATATCAGAGAAATCTAAGCGCTTATCCTGTTCTAAAATAATGGCATTTATCCCTTCAGGAAGTCTGGTAAATTCAGGAATCTTGATTATATATCCGTCCAGATCGAGTTTATAAGGGTTAATAGAGTAATATAACTGTTTTTTCCAAAAATATATCCCTTTTGCAACAATAGGATTTTTTAAATTTGCCTGCTGAGTGATATTCGAATCAATGCCCCAGCCTTCATAGGCAGAAAAATTATGCAGGGGGAAATCCTGTAATGCATACAGATCGTCGGTATTGATCTGGTTAAGTGCATCATCCAGCTTAACCCGCTGTTTTACATTTCCTTTTGGTAAATATTGATGAATGCGGTAAAAGGCATCCGTTAATCTACAGGGAAGGTTTTCAGGTACAGGCAATCGATTGAACATCTATATTATTCCGCAGCGTACTGATAAGGTAAGTACGACTCTATTATTTATAATGATAAAAATATGACAGCTTTTTAAAATATGATTATCCCTTCATACTGAAGAATAAAGATATTAAAGAAAAAGCCCCAGCAAAAAAGCCAGGGCATTTTAAATGATTTACTAGAAAAATAGCGCTTAATATATAAGCACTTAAAACCTATATTTTTATAATATTGAAGACAATTTAAATCATTCAATAATCAAATCTTTGGCAGGGATACCCTCACCATAAACAGGTTTTAAAGTTTTTTCATAAGCTTGATGAATGACCCCCTCTTTAGCCAACTTTTCTAAATCCTGGTTTAACCAATCCAGCAATTCTTTATTGCCTTTTTGTACAGCAGGTGCAATTAAATCTTGCTCACCCAGATTGGTAATGCCGACAGTGTAATTTGGATTTTCTTTCGCCCAGGCCAGTACCAATAGATTGTCATGGGCCAAAGCAGCACCGCGACCATCTTTTAGCGCATCAAAGGTTTCGGTATTTTGCTCATATTTTTGCAGCTTAATTTCAGGATGTTGCTTGCTAAAAAAAGAGTCCGCTGTGGTGCCCTTATTCACCAATAAAGTCTGATCCTTTAACTGAGCAATATCCGTTATCGGTTTATTTTTTGGAGACACCACACCTAAGGCAACTTTTAAATAAGGCTTGGCAAAATCCACCACTTGCTTACGTTCAGGGGTCACGGTGAAATTGGCAAAAATAATATCGACTTTATTGGCTTTCAGATATTCGACACGATTGGCAGCTTCAGTCAGTACAAACTGAACCTTGTTTTCATCTCCCAATAAATCCTTGGCCACATGCTTGGCAATTTCCACATCAAAACCCTGGTTTTTACCTTGTGCATCCAGATAACCAAAAGGCGGCTTATCGCTAAATACCCCAATACGTACCACACCATTTTTCTTGATCTGCTCGATACTGGAAACCTGAGCTGAGCTATCCGCTGATTTTTCTGCCGACTGTGGGGTCTTGTTACATGCGGTGAGACCCAGACTGAATACAGAAGCCAGCAACAGTTTTTGAATATTTGAGAATGTTATTGTCTGCATATCGTTACCTCTATTTTTAACCTTTTCATTTATGTTATTGCTTCGCTAAATCGACATCTAAAAAGATATTAGGATTCACTTTTTCACCGTAAATCGGCTTTAAGGTTTGGTCATAAATCTTTTGAACTTCGCCCGTGCTGCGTAGCTGTTTGATTTCATCATTGAGCCAGTGCAGCAATTGGGTATTGCCCTTTTTCACGCCTGCGGCGATAAAATCTTCATTGCCAATCTGTGGAATACCGACCACATAATCCGGATTGTTGGCAGCCCATGCCAAAGCATAGGTACTGTCTTGGGAAATCGCATCGCCTCGACCATCGGTGAGGGCATTAAACGCATCGGTATTTTGTTCAAACTTCAACAAATGCACTTTCGGATAATTTTTAGTGAAATAGCTGTCCGAGCTTGAGCCTTTATTCACAATTAAAGTTTTGCCTTCCAGACTTTTCACATCGGTAATGGCTTTAGCTTTAGGTGAAACAATGCCTAGTGATGCCTTTAAATAAGGTTGAGAAAAATCCACCACCTGTTGACGTTCGGGTGTCACAGAAAAGCTGGCAAAGACTACATCGACTTTGTCTGATTTTAAAAATTCAACCCGATTGGCTGCTTCTGTGACGACAAACTGGATTTTATTTTCATCTCCGAGCAAATCTTTGGTCACACGCTTCGCCAAAGCGACATCGAAGCCCTGATTTTTACCAGCACTGTCCACATAACCAAACGGTGGGTTATCCGCGAACACCCCAACCCGTAGCACATCATTTTTCTTGATCTGCTCCAAGGAGCTGTCTGCTGTACTCGTTTTGGTTTCAGATGAAGTCGGTTGATTACACCCTGTTAATATCCCTGCCACCAGCACACAGCTCATGCCAAGACTAACTGTTTTTATTTTCGGTGTATTGCCAGATCGTCCGGCGACTAAATGTAATCTCATCATGTCCTCTGATTGCTTTTAATAGTTCAAGATATTTAAAAAAGTTTTGGCCCGTTCCGTCTGCGGATGCTGAAAAAAATCCTCAGGGGTGCTTTGCTCAATAATCTGGCCCTTGTCCATAAAAATAATGCGATCTGCCACTTTGCGGGCAAAGCCCATTTCATGCGTAACAATCAGCATGGTCATGCCCTCTTGTGCCAGTTTTAGTACCACATCCAGCACTTCGCGTACCATTTCCGGGTCTAAAGCTGCAGTAATTTCATCCAGTAGAATGACTTTGGGCTGCATCACCAAGGCACGGACAATGGCAATCCGCTGTTTCTGCCCACCTGATAGATTAGATGGATAATCATATTTACGATCCAGTAAGCCCACGCGCTGCAATAACTGATCTGCCAGTTGTTCCACTTCTGCGCGTTGGCGTTTTTGTGCTTTTAACGGACCCAGCAGAATGTTATCAATCACATTCATATGCTTGAATAATTCATAGTTCTGAAACACCATGCCAATCTGCTGACGGACACGATCCCAAGGCAAGTCCTGCCCAAGCACGCCCACATCTTTGAGCTGAATTTCTCCCTGCTGTATCGGTTCCAGCCCATTGATACAGCGTAACAAGGTGCTCTTTCCACAACCTGATGGCCCCAGAATCACCACCACTTCACCTTGTTGCACATTCAGGTCAATGCCATGCAATACCTGACTTTGCTTATAAAATTTATGTAAATGCCGTATCGATAACAAAGTCATGCGTTTTCCCACACTTTTTCTAAATGCGCTGCTAAAAGCGATAATGGATAACAAATCAGGAAATAAAGAATAAAGATAAAACCGTAGATCCATAACGATGCGCTAGGGACTGTTAATAATGAATTTTCAATAATCTGCTGCCCTACCTTCAGCACTTCCACCATACCGATCAATACTGCCAGAGAGCTGGTTTTGATCATTCGAGTAAACAAATTCAGTGCGCCTGGGGTAACCCGTTTTAGGCTTTGCGGGAAAATCACATAAACCAGAGTTTGTACATGATTTAGACCTACGGCATAAGCTGTATCACGTTGATGCTGATCGATCGAAGTGATGGAAGCACGAACCAGATCTCCCATTTCCGCAGTTCCCCATAAAGTAAAGACAAAAATACAGACCCAAAATGATGACAACTGCCAGTTAAACCATGTTGCCAGACCAAAATAGAACACAAATAACAGCACCAGAATCGGCACAATCCGAATGGTTTCCAGATAGAAACGGCACAGGATCTTGACCAGCAAATTTCTGGAAGTCATGATCACCCCAAAAATGGTGCCGAAAATGGCAGATAAGAATACCGATAAAAAGGCAATTTCAATGGTTTGCAACAAGCCATACAGTAAACGCTCGACATGGCTCGGCTGAAATAAATACTCAAGTCCCATGGCTCACCTTACGACTGCGATATTCCAGATAACTGGTCAGCGCTGAAACGGGTAGCAAAATCATCAGATAAGCCACGATTAACAGAAATAAAGCTTCGGTGGTTTTGTAATCCATCCCGATCAGGTCTTTGGTCACAAACAGAAGTTCTACCACTGCTATTGCACTCAAGACCGAGCTTTCTTTAATAAGGAACAAACAGTTTGCGCCAATGGCAGGAATGGACAGCGATAACGCTTGGGGAAATACCACATATTGAAAGACTTGCACGGCGTTTAATCCTACACTTCGGGCCGAATCAATCTGCCCTTGCGCCACAGACTGCAAACCAGCACGGAACGCCTCGGCCATATAGCTGCCGCCAAGAAAAGTCAGGCCAATCACACCACAGCTAAAACCATCCAGTTTGATGCCGATCTTGGGCAAACCGTAGTAGAGAAAAAATAGCTGAATGAGCAAAGGGGTATTGCGGGAAACCTCGATATAGACTTTGACAATTTTATTGAGTATTCGAACCTGATATGTGCTGATGATGCTACAGATCAGCCCAAGCAGAATAGAGAATACGATACCGATAAAGGAGATTTTTAAGGTCATGAGGGTAGCCGCATAGAACTGCGGCAGCACACTCTGTATATACTGCCAATCCAAAGAAAACATCCGAATGAAAAATTGATTCTTTTGATAAATACATTGTTGTTATTTATCTTTGGATGAGTCTAATCTGGTTGAAAATTCACATAAAATATTATTATTTGCTAAGCTTTGCTGAAATTCGGATGATGGGTTTTAACTGAAGTATAAAAATAAAAAAGCGAAGATATTTCAGATTAAATACCGCCGCTTTCTCTCTATTCAAATTGATCAATCAAATCATAAAAAATGCAAATTCAACCTTTTTGCCTCAGCCTCATCGCCATACCACCATACGGCTTTGTCTTTAGCTTGAGCTGTCATTTCTTCATCGACAGCATAATCTTCCTCAGGATATTTGGGATATGGGCTACCATCCTCAAATCTAGTTGAGGTCATATTATTAATAAACAAATCATAAGCCTGCTCATGGCAATGAGGACAAGCAGGTAACGATTTTAGAAAGCGCATTCTTCTTTCATAATAAGATTCTTGATTATTTGGAGCCTCCTTAAATAAAATTGGATCACTACGCCCTGTTATCCATACAATCGTATGACAATTGCCACATTGTGCACCTAAAGGCTCTGCCCTTTCATATTGATTGATTCCATATAACGCCCCATGTTGTTGACAATCTTCCAAATAATAAGGAATCACCGCTATTTCGCTTGCTGCAACCTGATGTAATGCTCTCACAATCTAACTCCTTATTTCTTATCAATTAAAATTGGTTTATCCAATACTGGCTTAATTTTAGCTGGGTCATAGCGATCACCGAATAACGCCATCCGATTATTGCTTGCCTCAATATTCCCCCACTTTTTAAAATGATAATTGAATCACACTTAACACAGCTCAACCATTAACATTACAAATATAAAAAAAGGAATTTCATAATTTTTATTAATGCATTAAATTATTTATTAAAAATCCCAAACAAAATAGATTTTACGAAATATTTTTATTATAATTATTTAATCAATTTTTATTAAGAATTCTAAAACATGAGTATTAAAAATAAGTTATTAGCTTTATTTTCGTCTCTATTTACTTTAGGTATAACCCAAGCTCAAATTCCTGCAGAACTTTTACATCATCCTCCCACTAATCTAACGAATAAAGAATTAGCATCAATTCAAGGTTTTCAAAAAACTAATACGGCCCTTCAATTGATTAAAGCCAGTATTTATATAACTTATATCAATAACAAGGCCACACTCAGTAAATCAAATGAGTGGGATAAAGTCTATGTTATAACCCCAACCCCGACAGAAATTCAAATCATTTCAGACACACCAAACTATTTTACTCACGGCCATATCACTTTTGACGCAAAAGCAGGACAGCACTATCAAGTCAAAAACAATCAATCCGATATTAAGCTGAATAAAGAGCCTATTTTATTTTGGGTCGAAAATGTAGATACAGGTGAAATGGTAACACCAAAACAAGTTTTAAACGGCTCTCCTTCCTCTACAAATATAAGCTTTATCCCATTGATAACAAGTAAATAACCTCAAGGAATAATTCGTGAAAAAACTTCTTTCATTCTTCAGTATAATCGGTATTGCTACTGGACTAGCAGGCTGTATCTCTACACAAGCACAAAAGCCTTTAGAACCTATTCAATACTTTACCCAACCGACAACGTCACAAAATGTAGCAACAATTATTGGAAACCGAGAAAAAAGCCAATCTATAATGGCAGATAAAATTGCATACGTTTTCGCAATTGATCAACAAAAAATTAATCATGGTCGAGAACAATTACAATCCCCATTAGCTCTCACAGCTGGAGAACATAATTTACAAATTTGGTGCCAACGGGGTGGGTATAAATATACCAATTTAGTTAAAGTCAATCTGGAAGCTGGTAGAAACTATCAAGTTGGCTTTGAAATGAATGTTAATCAGCAAACCAATTGTTATTTTTGGATCTATGATTTAGAAAAAAAACGAGCGATTGGGGAACTTGTAGAAGGTATAGAAGTTGGAGAGTATGCTGATCCGAATAAACTTCGTCCCATCCTCCACAAACTGGAGCCACGACCAACAACCAGACAAAATTTATATGTCCCTATTCGCGTAATAAACAAAATGGGGCATAACTAAATCCCATATAAAGAGAGTCTAGATAGACTCTCTTTTGCAATCTTCAATTACCTTGTAGGGGTGACCAACTTACATATTCCCCATCAAATTCGGTCCAAAGATCAAATTCTTTCATGAAATCCCATGGCTCAGGATATTCATCCAATGGCTGTATAGGTAACCATTCTTTAGGTATCCATGGCGTATCTATAGCCAGCTGATAACCATTTCTCCAAGCCAGCTTTGCATAAATTACCGCAAACGTGGAAATAAAATGCTCTGTAAACGTAAATGCAAATTCATGATTACGAATCTTTGAAATTTTAGGGCTAGTTAGTTCTGTTAATACTTTTTCCATTTCTGTTTTATCTCCATTTGCCAGTGCAAGATAAAAACGATGGTCAATTAAATACTTACGATCTTTCTTTAGCTCTGTACTCAAAATTAATTCGCAACGCTCCCGTAAAAGTTCCCATTCTTGATTAAGGGCTAAAATCAATTGATAGCCATGGAAGTCAGGTTTACGTGGATTATCACGGTCTTTAATTGAGCCTTGTCGATCATAAGATACTCGGTGCTGACGGTACCAAGAAATGATTTCTTCATTGTCTGATAATAAAGCATATAAATGTTTATAGGCAGGAAACCATTCTATAACATCAAACTGAAACACCATACGATTCAATTTAGCTGCAATAAAACACCACTGTTTAAAGGCTATTAAGTCACCATCTCGAAACCAGGCTATCACTGCGTTCGCTTCCGCATAACTCCCTAACATTCCTATACAAAATGGCACATCACCTTTATTATTAGTAATGTAGTCAATCAAACTCACTGTATTCTCATTAAATTCAGCATGTTGAATCACATGTGCCAAAGCATTTTGGTAGGCTTCATTGTTTTTTAGATCAGACATAATTCTTTCCCAATTATTTTTTAGTTGTTGGATCAATACGAACTAACATTAACTTTTCCGTGCTTTTATCCACATATGCAGCGCCCTTTACTAATGTTCCATTTTTTGGGCAGCAAAAATCGTTCTACCCCTTGCTTGCAATCAAAAAAGTCCATGTCATCTTTAGTTAAGACTCTACGAATCAAATAATGCTTTACCTATCTGAAAATTATGTATATTTCCCTCTAGTAAATATTCTCCACCTTTAGGATCAAGAATAAAAATTCGCTTTCCAACAAGGTATTAAGCACTCTAATAAAGAGGTTAGCTTTAATACTACTAGTCTTAAAAAACTATCCAAGTTAAATACTTTACCCATATTAATTTACTAACTTAATTATTAAATTTACTCCTTTTCAAATCAAAAAATAAATACTCAAGAGAAAATTAAGAAAAACAAAAAAACAAAAGAAATACCATACACCCCACCCTCTAATCAAAAAAGAAAAAATTAAAACAAAAAGTGAAGCAAGGGAAAAAAACAACCACAGCGCACCAACTATTTGAGAATTCCCCCATAAATTATTTAAAAATGATTCTTTGAATCCTTGCCATAAAACAGGTATAAAAAATATTGCAAAAAAAGATGAATACCTTAAAATACTAATTCTAAAATCTTTTACAAAAAAAGAAAAAATTAAAGAGATAGGTAAAATAAAAATAATACATATAAAATAAATTAAAATATAACCAACCCCAAATCCTGCTACAGTCATTTTTCACATCCTTTTGAAAGTCCCATACGGATAGATTCTATACTTTTTTTGAATTTCGACAGACTATATTTTCTTCATAGGTTGCATTACTATCTTATTGTATCTTCCATTTCTAAACAGTCATACCTTCGACTGTAAAAGACTATAACTTAAACCTGTATTTCAGTAAATTTTGTCCTTTATAGATAATTAATCTGTATCTTTCCGTCTTAACTCAAAATAAAAAGCGACGATATTTCAGATTAAATACCGCCACTTTCTCTCTACTCAAATTGATCAATCAAATCATAAAAAATGCAAATTCAACCTTTTTGCCTCAGCCTCATCGCCATACCACCATACTGCTTTGTCTTTAGCTTGAGCTGTCATTTCTTCATCGACAGCATAATCTTCCTCAGGATATTTGGGATATGGGCTACCATCCTCAAATCTAGTTGACGTCATATTATTAATAAACAAATCATAAGCCTGCTTATGGCAATGCGGACAAACAGGTAACGATTTTAGAAAGCGTCTATTATGATCATGATAAGATTCTTGATTATTTGGAATCTCCTTAAATAAAATTGGATCACTACGCCCTGTTATCCATACAATCGTATGACAATTGCCACATTGAGCACCTAAAGGCTCTGCTCTTTCATATTGGTTGATTCCATATAACGCCCCATGTTGTTGACAATCTTCCAAATAATAAGGAATCACCGCTATTTCGCTTGCTGCAACCTGATGTAATGCTCTCACAATCTAACTCCTTATTTCTTATCAATTAAAATTGGTTTGTCTAAGACAGACTTGATTTGAGCTGGATCATAACGCCCACTAAACAACACTACTACCCGATTATTATTTGCTTCAGTATTACGACTACTGTTGTAGATGATACCTGTATAACCTTTGGCATAGGCTTGATTGGCAATATTGTTGGTATAAGCATATATTGCATTTTTCTTAGCAATTTCAGCCTTTGTCGTACCATCGGGTACTGCTTCAGTCAGTTTCTTCTGATCAATGCCCATTTCTTTTAATATTTTTGGATCGGTTAAATCCAACATATTTTTTAACTTCTCTTGACCAACAAACAAAGAGTTACCATTGACGGCTGTTTCACCTCAAAATAAAAAGCGACGATATTTCAGATTAAATACCGCCTCTTTCTCTCAAAGCAGATTAATAAAACAAATCATAAAAAATGCAGATTTAACCTTTTAGCCTCAGCCTCATCACCATACCACCATACTGCTTTATCTTTGACTTGAGCTGACATTTCTTCATCAACACCATAAAATTCATTTGGGAATGGACTACCATCTTCAAATCTTTTTAATGTAACATTATTAATAAATAGGTCATAAGCCTGCTGATGGCAATAAGGACAAGTAGGTAACGATTTTAGAAAGCGCATTCTTCTTTCATGATAAGACTCGTAGTTGTTCGGTTTTTCTTTAAATAAAATTGGATCACTACGCCCTGTTATCCAGACAATCGTATGGCAAGTACCACATTGAGCACCTAAAGGTTCAGCCCTTTCATATTGATTAATTCTATATTGCAAACCATGTTGTTGATATCCTTTTAAATAGTAAGGAATCACCGCTATCTCACTCGCCGCAACTTGATGTAATGTTCTCATCATCTGACTCCTTATTTCTTATCAATTAAAATTGGTTTGTCTAAGACAGGCTTGATTTGAGCTGGATCATAACGTCCACCAAATAAGACTACTGCGCGGTTGTTACTTGAACCTGTATTACGACTACTGTTATAGATAATACCCGTATAACCTTTAGCATACGCTTGATTGGCAATATTGTTTGTATAGGCATATATCGAAGCCTTTTGAGCTTCATTCGCGTCATCAATTTTTTGAGTTAACTTCTTCTGATCGATGCCCATTTCTTTTAAAATCTTCGGATCGGTTAAATCCAACATATTTTTAACCTCCACCTGCCCAACATAGAGAGATTTCCCCCCAACAGCCTGTTTTACCTCAAAATATGAAGTGGCAATATTTTCCCTAAATATTAAAAAAGTTATAAGAAAATTAGGTTTTGACTCGCTGAATCGCTTCGAACTCGTTCCCTCCTAAAGGTTTTCGTTAAATTGCCTTCACCTAAAGAAATGAGAGGAATTAAGCCTATATTCTTGTTTTCAAACTAGTCGATCCTGTCACGATCCATTACAATCACTTCTTTTTTGTTCAGCGCATCTTATTTTGAGTAACTCTTCCCCCCAATTAAAACGTGGACTAAAAAACCGTCATATCCACCTGATCGCTATGGGCGGTGCGGTGGGTACAGGTCTGTTTTTAGGTTCTGCTCAAGTGATCCAGTCTGCTGGCCCTTCGATTATTTTGGGTTATGCCATCGTTGGCCTGATCGCATTTCTGATCATGCGTCAAATGGGTGAAATGATTGTAGAAGAACCTGTCGCAGGCTCTTTTAGTTATTTCTCACAAAAATATTGGGGAAGATTTGCTGGTTTCTTATCGGGCTGGAATTATTGGGTCGTCTATATTTTGGTGGCAATGACTGAGCTGACAGCCATTGCCAAATATGTCCATTATTGGTGGCCACATATACCTGCGTGGATCTCGACCTTATTTTTCTTCATTGTGGTAACCTGCTTAAATCTGGGCAATGTGAAGTTTTACGGCGAATCTGAATTCTGGTTAGCGATTATCAAAGTCGTTGCTGTCATTTCCATGATTGTGTTCGGTCTGTACCTGTTGCTGACTGCAGGAGCTGATTCGACGGCCAGTTTCACCAACTTATGGCAACACGGCGGATTTTTCCCGCATGGTTTCTCCGGTTTGTTTTATATGCTGGCCTTTTTAATGTTTGCGTTTGGCGGCATTGAACTGATCGGGATGACCGCCGCAGAAGCAGAAAATCCTGAAAAAAGTATTCCGCAAGCCATCAATCAGGTGATCTTCCGGATCTTGCTTTTCTATGTCGCTTCACTTGCCATCATTATGTCACTCATTCCATGGAATCAACTGGATTTGGGCGGTCTGGATAAAAGTCCTTTCGTGATGATTTTCAGCCAGCTCGGGATTAATTGGGCAGCGCATTTACTTAATTTTATTATTTTAACCGCTGCACTTTCAGTCTATAACAGTGGTATGTATGCCAATAGCCGTATGTTATATGGCTTGGCTGTTCAAGGTAATGCTCCCAAAGTGTTTGCAAAAGTCAGCCCACAAGGTGTGCCGATGCCTGCGGTGATCTTTTCTTCTGTGCTGATTTTTGGCTGTGTATTACTGAATTATTTTGTGCCGGAACAAGCCTTAAGCCACTTAATGTATATGGCAGTTGCAGCGCTGGTTCTAAACTGGGCCATTATTAGCTTTACCCATTTAAAATTTAAACGTGCCTTTCAGGAACAAGGCAAAACCGTCAAATTCCCGGCCCTATTCTCACCCCTGAGTAATTATCTGGTTTTGGCATTTATCGTGATGATTTTATATATCATGTGGACGCAAGGCTTTAAGGAATCGGTGATTTTAATTCCGGTCTGGATCATGTTTATGTTTGGATTATTTAAATTCTTGAAATGGAATAAATCCCTCTAATATCTACCTCACAATACGCATCTACAGTAATCTTTAAAAATAGACTGTAGATGCGTTATGACTTATCAAAAATAAATAGAAACAAGATAGGTCTGATTTGTTATCAGGTTAATCCATTTGCTACTATAGCCCTATCCTATTCATTGTCTGACCTAATGTCTGAACTGCAACTTTCTCTTAGCGACTATCTAGCAACCGTACAGGAAATCATTCGCCTGACCTTTGACGAGCCAGTCTGGGTGAAAGCCGAGATTCGCAATCTCAGTATCAAAGGTGGACATTATTACCTTGAACTGGCTGAAAAAGAACAGGATACCGACAAAGTCATTGCCAGCTGTAAAGCCACGATCTGGAAATTTACTGCCGCAAAAATCGTGCTGAAGTTCGAGCGTGAAAGTGGTATTGAACTATCCAGAGATTTGAATGTACTGATCAAAATTAAAGCTCGCTTCGATCCGCAATACGGCTTCTCTGTCAATATTGAAGATATCGACTCAAGTTTTACCCTCGGTGATATTGCCAAACGTTATCAGCAAATCCTGGCCAGACTCAGCAGTGATGGTTTACTTACTCTCAATAAAGCGCTTCCTACACCGTTTGATATTGAGCATGTATTGGTGATTGCACCTGAAAATGCAGCCGGCTTAGGTGACTTCAAGAAAGATGCCGACGCATTACAGCAAGCAGGTGTCTGCACTTTTGTCTATCACACCGCGACTTTTCAGGGAAATACAGCAGCCAATAGCATTATGGAGTCCTTAGGCACAGGACTTCGTCAATGGGCAGCAGATTACACCATCCCGCCCGACCTGATCGTGATCATTCGAGGTGGTGGTGCAGTCAACGATCTGGCCTATTTAAATGACTATGATCTTGCGGCCCTGCTATGTAAACGCAAAGTACCGATTTGGGTCGGGATTGGACATGAAAAAGATCGAACCATTTTAGATGAAATTGCGCATCGTTCCTTCGATACGCCAAGTAAGGTGATTGCCGGGATCCGCAATCTGATCTCGGAACGTTCTGTAGAGGTGATGGAATATTTTCAATCCATCAAATTGCTTTCTCAACATCAGATTACGGCTTATCAAAGCCAGAATGAGCAGTTGATTCATCGTATCAGGTCACAGGCTGAGAACCAGATCAGCACCAGCCATTTGCAGCTTCAGGTTGCCAGATCAACGCTACAATATTTTGCCAAGCAGCAACTCAAAACAGCCTCGACTCAAATCGAAACCTTGATGCGGGAAACTTTATTGCAAAATCCCAGAAACGTACTTGCCAAGGGTTATGGCATTGTCCGTAGTGAAAACAAGGCGATTCGCTCTATCCATCAAGCGAGTTCATCCCTATCAATTGAAATGCAGGATGGCTATATCCATGCCCAGCTTACCGAGGTGATTGACCATGACGAAGAAAGAACTAAGCTTTAAAGACGGTTATGCATTATTAAAAAACAATGCCGAACTACTTGAAGCCCAGGAACAACCGGATATTGATAATTTGATGAAAATCGTCGAAGAATCAATGACGGCTTATAAAGCCTGTAAATCCAGAGTCGATGCAGTGCAACAGGCCTTGAATGAAACCTTTAAGGACAGTGAGTCATAGAGAACCCAAAAGCCACTTGCTGTGATTAACAATCAGCTTTGACTCACACCCTATTTTCTTATGTAACAGTCAATTCAAGTCTTAAATTAATAACCATAGGTGAATGGCAAACGGCCCGACCAATACCATCAGGATACCCGCAATCACCATGGTTAAACTGGCAATCACCCCTTCCTCACTATTACGTTGCTGCGCCCGGGCTGTACCAAAACCATGAGCTGCATTACCGAATGCGGCACCATTGGCTACCGCTGAACGGATTTTGGTGAATGCTAAAATGGCATCACCACAAATCATCCCGACCAAGCCGGTAATCACCGTAAATAGCGACACCAGTGCAGCCGAACCATGAATATCTTCAGCGAGAATCATCGCAAAAGGTGTTGAAATTGAACGGGCCATCAAACTGTTGGTGACTTCGGGACTGAAATGAAACAGTTGCGCCATCTCATAAGCCGACATTACCCCAACACTCATGCCGACAATGATCGCGATGGATAACACCCCCAGGTTTTTACGGATGGTATCGCGATAACGGTAAATAGGCACAGCAAAGGCAACTGTTGCGGGTCCAAGCAAATTCACGATCCATTGCGTATCTTGGGCATAAGTCTGATAGGAAATACCAAAAATCGCCATCAATACAATCGTGAGCACCGGCACACTAATCGCGGGAGAAAACCACAATTTGGGATGTTTCTGATAGAGACGTTTTGCAACCACATAGGCGAGCAAGGTCCAGATCAGACAGAGGATTGACCAGATATTCATATGAAATGCCTTTAGATATGCTTATGCTGGAAAGGTTTACGTGTTTGCAGATAGCTTTTGAGACGGTTGTAGTAATGAATGGTGAGACAGGTGCTTAACATCACCAGAATTGTGCCTAAGGCAATACTCAGGACAATCTGCCAACCTTCAGTCATAAATAAGGTTTTGTATTGGACTACGGCGACAACCACAGGCACAAAAAACAGCAATAACTCGCCTAAAACCACTGTAGCCCCCATGGCCACCTGCTCTATTTTAATCAGTTTTAGAAACAGACAGATCAGCAATAACAACATGCCTAAAATCCCTGCGGAGATCGGGACACCGAGTTGTTGATGCAGAATATAGCCTGCGCCCCAAAAAGCCGCCAGAATTAAAATCTGTTTGAGCAATGTGAACAAGTTATTGTGAGAAAACGTTGCAGAAGTGGATTCAGTACTCATGACAAGCAAATAAATTGGTGAACTACCTCATTATGCTAGCCCAGTGCTATTCGGATAATATGAATTATTCATGTTAATATTATGCCTAAATGGAATAATTTTATATTCATTATGCTTTCCTTCAAATCACTACAATGCTTTATCACGCTGGTCAAAACCAAAAGTTTTACCCGTACCGCTGAACAGCTCTACCTGACTCAACCGACCATCAGTAAAATCTTGCAGCAGTTGGAAGAACAACTGCAGGTACAGCTCTTGGTCAAACCTGAACATGGCAGAAAAAGACAGGTTGAACTGACGGAAATTGGCCAGCGCATCTATCAGCATGCGCTCGAGCTGCTACAAGCAGAACAAAATATTTTTCTGGAAATCGAAAATTATCAGCAACTAAAAACAGGTACCTTAAAGTTGGGGGTTCCCCCTTTAGGCTCGCAACTGCTGACCACCGCCCTATTTGATTATCATCAACAATGGCCAGAGATCGAGCTTGCCTTTCTTGAGGTCGGTTCCAAAGGAATTGAACAGGCGTTAATGAATAATGAGCTGGATGTGGGCGTATTGCTGCATCCTTTTGAGCAGCAGATTTTTAATAGCATTGAATTATGTAACTATCCTTTGATGGTGTTATTACGGCGTGATGCGATCTGGGCAACACGCAAGAAAATACACCTGGAAGAATTACAGCATCAATCCTTTTTGATGTTTCCTGAAAACTTCTCGCTGAATCGTATTATTCTGGATGCCTGTGAACAGCATGGTTTCTACCCAAGCATTGCCTGCCGTACCAGTCAATGGAACCTGCTGGCAGATATGGTGCTGCAACGTATGGGCATTGCCCTGTTACCGCAATATTATACCGACATGCTCGATCCCGATTTGTTTGCCGCCATTCCACTTGAAAAGCCCAATATTCAGTGGCATCTGGCTATGGCATGGAAAAAGAATCTGTCCGTCTCTCCGGCAGTACAGGCCTGGCTGCATGTGATTGATCAACACTTTCAGATCATGCATTCAAAATCTGATTAATCAGGCTTCAGTCTTGTTGATTCAAAAACGGTTAAAGTTTTGCCACAAAAAACCCACTCAATCCTGCGCTGGCTCACCTACACTGAATCAATCGATTCATGACATGGCCAATAAAAATGAAGGATTCAAATTACATTCCGCCACAAATCTGGCAATGGACGGGAGAAAAGACCGATCTCAACCAGCCCACCTCGGGGAGTCGCTATGAGCACAAGCTTCCGGTCGGAAAGCACCCATTACAGTTATATTCACTTGCCACCCCGAACGGGCAAAAAGTCACGATTCTGCTGGAAGAATTACTCGCGCTTGGACATGTCGGGGCTGAATATGACGCATGGTTAATCAAAATTGGTGAAGGCCAGCAATTCGGTAGCGGCTTTGTTGAAATTAATCCGAACTCTAAGATTCCCGCCTTGGTGGATCATAGTCAAAATCCACCACTCAGGGTATTTGAATCAGGTTCAATCCTGCTGTATCTGGCTGAAAAATTTAAAGCCTTTATTCCCACTGACATTGCTGCACGCACCGAATGTTTGAACTGGTTATTCTGGCAAATGGGCAGCGCACCTTATATTGGCGGTGGTTTAGGACATTTTTATGCCTATGCGCCAGTAAAAATTGAATATGCGATTAACCGTTTTGCGATGGAGACTAAACGTTTACTGGATGTATTAGACCAACATTTAGCAAAGCACGAATACCTCGCAGGTCAGGAATATAGCATTGCCGATATTGCCGCTTTTCCGTGGTATGGCAGCGTTGTCAAAGGCTGGGTTTATAATGCGGATGAGTTTTTAAGCGTCGATCAGTATAAACATGTGCAACGCTGGGCCGACGCCATTCTCGCGCGTCCTGCGGTACAACGTGGTCGTATGGTGAATCGTACTTTTGGCGATTTAGCCAGTCAACTGCATGAGCGGCATGATGCCAGTGACTTTGAGACCAAAACCCAAGATAAGTTGCAATGAGAGTAAAAAACCTCTTGGCTTAGACAAGAGGTTTTTATGAATCTTTAAATAGTCGATCTCATTCAAACTGAATATGAAAAAACAACTCTATTATCAATAAACTAAAAATATTTAAGCAACGGAATATGCTTATTACGATGTTTAAATGAAGAGAATTTCAGCATCGCCGGATATAAAACAATGCTTAAAATCACAGTCATCCCCCACACTGTCGCCATGTGATCCACGCCATAATAATCTCCATAATTATGTCCCCAAATACCTACAGCAATGACATATAAGGCTTTAAGCACAAATAAATGCACGATGTAGAAGAACATAGGCACAGAGCCAAAGATGATTAAAGGCTTGACCCAGTTTTTGGTTTCAATCCTCTGTAATAAGACCAGAATAATAAGCCCGATCCCCACATTCCATAAAATGAAAAATAATGAAGGTGGATATTTGGTCAGGTTTAGGAAACTCATCAATGTTTCACTCCACGTTGGCATCATTTCCCAAGCTTGGTCACCATAAATGTTGAGCATCCTTAATACGAAAAATAAAGCAATGCCCATCAACCCAAAAGTGAAGAGCATACGATTCTTTTGCTGAGTCGTCTTCGGTTTGCCAAAAACAACATGGCCAAGACCATAACCTAAAGTAATCACGCCAATCCAGGGCAACACGGGATACGATGTTCTGACCCGTAGCACCTCTCCAAAGTTGATCCAGCCCCGTTCATGTAAGACCAACCATATCGCATTCATCACAGAATCCTGTGCGAATGAAATATTGTCCATTAAATTATGCCCAAAAATGATCAGCAAACTGATTCCCCACAGCAGTTTTTGTGGCAAGCCAATGAGTAATGCCAAGGCAATCATACTAAAACCAATGGCCCAAATGACCTGTAAATAAATCACATCGGGCGGGAATTTACCTGTCCATGCGAAATTGACAATCAGTAGTTCAAGTCCAATTAAAAATAAACCGCGCTTCAACAAAAATTCGCGTGTCATCGCAATACTATTGTTCTTGGCCTGATAGAGATAAGCAGATAAACCAGTCAGCACCACAAAAACGGGTGCACAAAGATGGGCTAAAACCCGGCTAAAAAACAGTAATCCTTCTGTTTCAGAAATCACCATCGGATCTGGGACTTGATAATGTAAGTAAAAGGTTTCCCGTACATGATCAACCATCATGATCAGAATCACTAACCCTCTTAGTGCATCAATTGCTTGTAAACGTTGAGATAAACCAGACATAAAATCATAAATAAATTAAAGTTATGTTATATCATAACAATAATTGGTGATTGAATGAAATAAAGGCTGGCAAATGAAAGATAAAATTCATTGAATTAACAAAAAAACTCGCTGTGATTTTCGATGCATTGATTAATGTAATCTAGATGTAATGACAAATAAAAAAGGCAGATCATTGTGCCCAATGATCTGCCTTATATACTTTAATAGATAGGAAGCAAAGCCTAAGCAGCCTGGGCTTCCACCACTTCACGGCGTTTTAATAGTGCATAAATCACACCGGTAATACCGCTGCCAATTGCTATAGCGGCAAGATAAAGCCAGGCATGACTAATCGCATTAGGAATGAGTAATACAAAAATACCGCCATGCGGTGTCACCAGTTCACAATGGAATAATGCCACCAAGGCACCTGTGACTGCTCCACCTGCAATACATGCTGGAATGACCCGAATCGGATCTTTGGCTGCAAAGGGAATCGCCCCTTCGGAAATAAAGCACAGGCCCAGTACAAATGCAGCTTTGCCGGCATCTCGCTCACTCTGGTTAAACTTTTGCTTTGCCAAGAGAGTTGCAATCGCCATTCCAATCGCAGGCACCATTCCTCCGGCCATGGTCGCGGCCATTGGCATATAGGTATTGGTGGTCAATAAACCCACGGTAAAGGCATAGGCGGCTTTATTAATCGGCCCGCCTAAATCAATACACATCATCGAAGCCAGTACGATACCCATTAGCACGGCGTTGGTGGTGCCCATATTGTTGAGAAAGTCCTTCATCATCTCAAAAATTTGCGCGACCGGATGTCCCACCACATAAAACATGATTAGACCGACCGATAATGTTCCCAATAAGGGCACAATTAAAATCGGCTTTAAGGCTTCAAGACTGGTAGGTAGCTTGATTTTTTTGGCCAGGAATAAGGCAATATAGCCAGCTAAAAAGCCAGCGACGATCCCCCCTAAGAATCCCGCATTTAATTGCGTTGCGATGAGGCCACCGACCAGACCAGGTGCCAGACCCGGACGATCCGCAATCGAATAAGCAATATATCCGGCAAGCATCGGCACCATCAGGCTAAAAGCAGCCGCACCAATCTGCTTTAACACAGCAGCCAGACTTCCCGCCTGCTCTGCGGCATTCAGTCCAAAACACAGAGATAGCGCGATAAGCAAACCGCCCGCTACCACCATCGGCAACATAAAGGACACGCCAGTTAACAGGTGTTTATAGACACCTGTTTTTTCCTTATTGGCCTCTGGATTGGCCTTTTGGCTATTTTGTTTAGAGGATTCTAAAAGCTTGGCTTCCGTGATTGCTTCCGCAAATGCCTTGTCAGTTTGCTTCAATGCAAAGCCTGTACCGCAACGATACACACGTTTGCCTACAAAGCGGTCGGTATTGACTTCAATATCGGTAGCAAGAATCACAATATCCGCAGTAGCAATGGCTTCATCCGTCAGGATATTTTTAGCACCAACCGAACCTTGTGTTTCGACCTGAATGCGATAACCCAATTTAGCTGCACCCTGTTGTAATGCCTCTGCCGCCATAAAGGTATGTGCCACACCTGTTGGACAGGCCGTCACTGCAACAAAATTCTGTGCCTGAGGCTGAGCATTTGGCTGTGTTGCCAATTGCGCAACTGTCGTGGTCTTGCTTAAAGCATCCTGCAAAGACTGCTCGGCATTATCCATCGCTTGCTGCAATGAAATGGTGGCAACCGCATAGTCATTAAAAGCCTCAAGTTGTGAGGGTGCTTGCCCAATAAAAACAGCCGTATCAAAATCTTGTTCAGGAAGTTGATCCTGCACAGCAATGATCGCGCTGTCATAGCCTTGCTGCTGTGCAAGCTGAGACAGTTTTTTTGCCAGAATCAACGCATTGACATACTGTTGCGAATTGATCACAAATAAAACAGATTTAATTGTTTGCATCAGACTTATCCAAAGTGTTGATTATGGTTTGTTGTTTTAGCACTTCCAGTCGCTGAGCTTCAGGCACACGAAAGCCGACTTGCGTCACTGCATGACTAGCAATGGCGGTAGCCGTTTTGAGAGTTTGCTCAGCTGTCATGTTACTTACCAAGCCATGCACCATGCCTGCCAGTAATGAATCACCTGCACCGACGGTACTTTTTACAGTGACTTGAGGCGGACTGGCATGCAAGGCCAGTGCCGGATTGATCCAGTTGACACCGGCTTCTCCCATCGAAATGACAATATGTTCAATCTGACAATCTAAGCGCCGGAACAAGGCGAGCTGTTGGGAAAAATTTTCAGCCGCTTCGCCAAAACTTTCCTGTAATTCATCGGTATTGGGTTTGATCATCCACGGATTCATTTCAATCGCAGCCACCAAGGCCTGCCCGCTGCTATCAATCGCAACATGCTTGTGCTGTTTGTGCAAGATCGAGATCAGGTACTTAAAATCATCTATGCTAAAACCCTGAGCCAGACTGCCAGCAATCACGACATAATCGACGTGTTGCGAGCAGGCCTGAATACGCGCAAACAAGGCCCGTTTATCATGCTCAGATACCCGAAAGCCCATGGCATTAATATCGGTCATTCGTCCAGACTGTTCAGCAATCTTGATATTCTGGCGGGTTTCACCCTCAACATAAACAAATTGATTATCAAACTGCATCGCCTGAAAATGCTGCTCAAACAAGGCCCGATTCTGTTTCCCCAAAAAGCCTGACACAGTCAGCTCATGTCCAAGATCATGCAACACCTGTGCAACATTGAGTCCCTTACCTGCAGCATGAGATTGTACCTGTTGCTGGCGGTTGACCTCACCCACTCGCAATTCATCCAGTTCAAGGGTGACATCAATCGCAGGATTTAAAGTAATGGTTAATATTTTAGCCATGCGTCAACTCCATCAAATCACGGACTGCTGTGGCACTTTCACACTGTAAAGCACGTTGAGCAAGCTGCTGGCAATCTGCATAATTCAAGGTCCGAATTTGTGCTTTGACCAAAGGAATACTGGATGAAGACATACTCAGTTCATCCACCCCCAAGCCTAATAAAACCGGGACAGCCTTTGGATCGGCTGCCAGTTCACCACACACCCCGACCCACTTCTGGTAGGCATGTGCTGCCCGAACGGCTTGATCAATCAATAATAAAATACTTGGGTGTAAGCCATCCGCCTCGGCAGACAATACCGGATGTCCACGGTCAATCGCCAAGGTATATTGAGTTAAATCATTGGTACCGATACTAAAGAAATCCACTTCTTTGGCCAGTAATGGCGCGAGTAAGGCAGCTGAAGGAACTTCAATCATGATTCCCACTTGCAGGTTTTCACATGGATATTCTGCCAGTACCTCATCCAGAATATGTCTGGCTGCACGCCATTCTTCGATTCGCCCCACCATCGGGAACATAATCCGTAAAGGACGTCCATCTGCTGCTTTGACCAAGGCTATGAGCTGCTGTCGTAAGAGTTGCGGCTTCCTCAAGGTCAGGCGGATTCCGCGTAAACCGAGAAACGGATTTTCTTCGGTAGCAATCGGCAAATAAGGTAACGGCTTATCACCACCGACATCCAGTGTCCGTACCACCAGTGGACGCCCTGCAAGGGTATCCAGCACATGACGATATTCTTTTTCCTGCGTGATTTCATTGGGCGCCTGACGATGTGCCATAAACACCAGCTCGGTCCGCAATAAACCAATCGCCTCCGCACCATGATCAACCGCCTTTGCGGTATCCAGAATCTTGCCAATATTGGCTGCAATCTCAACCTGATGCTGATCCACTGTCATAGCTGCTTCCTGACAATGGCGTTCCGCTTGCTGACGTCGCTGTTTTTGCTGCTCACGCTCACGAATCGCTTGCTCAATCTGCTCAGCTGCTGGATCAATATCAATTGCGCCCGTGTCACCATTAATCAGCACGGTGGTTTGTGTCTCAATATTTAGAATCTGCTCACCCGCACCCACCACAGCAGGTATGCCCAATGCGCGTGCCACAATCGCACTATGTGCCGATGCACCACCAACCGCTGTTAAAATTCCTGCTACGCGGTCTTTGTCTAAACGCGCCACATCCCCAGGCCCAAGATCATGCATGACCAGAATATAAGCTTGCTCGGGTTCAAGCGGCATCACCTCATCACACAGCACACTTAAAACCTTGTCGCCAATATCGCGTAAATCCGCTGCGCGCTCTGCCAGCAGTGGATCATTCAACGCTGCCTGAGTTTGTGCAGCCTGTTCAATATAGTCATGCCATGCTGCAGCTGCTGTTAAATTCTGATTTAAACCCTGATGCACCTGCTGAATCAGGTCGGGGTCGTCCAGCATTTCCAGATGAGCCTGAAAGATTTGTTTAATCTCGTCAATCTCGGTTTTCAGGATGAGCTGGTGAATCGTGTTTTTTACGCTATACAGTGCGATTTCCAATTTTTCTTTTTCTGCTTTAAGGTTGCGCCCAAAACGTTCATATTGAAATTTTTTCGGTTTGATCACATGGGCTGGGCCAAAAGCAAGCCCTGAAGATGCAGCTGTTCCCTGAGCAGGTAAATCAGTATCAACAATTTCTTCCCACGCTGTTTTTGCTTGAACAATTGAAGCGGTTTCAGATTGGTCAACTGGTTCAACCTCTTCACCCAAACCATTTTTAACCGCCTGAACAATTGCCGTGAGACCTTCTACGGCATCGGTATTAGGTTCAGCAATAAAGGTCAGGGTCTGCCCATATTGACAACCCAAAGCCAGTAATTTGGTCAGACTTTTAGCAGAAACATAGGGGCCGCCATCCACTGCAACCTGAATGTCACCTTTAAATGTTTTACTGATATTGACCAGTTGCGTAGCAGGACGGGCATGTAAGCCATGCTTATTGGCAAGTACTACCGGTTGGTAAGGCCAGTCCGGAATAATTTCTGCACCAATCAGCTTGGCGATTTCATGGCGACTTTGTTCAGTTTGAAGTTGCTGTTGAATATTTGACTGAAATAGAAGATCAATTAAATGATTCAACTGTACCGTATCAAGTTGCTCATGCTGGGCAATGCAGATTAAGGTCTGGATTTGTCCTTGCGCGAAATTCAGAACCTGCTCTGCTTGAACAATACTGACGGCGGCTTCTGTAACGTAATTTTTTCCTGAAATGGTCCAGATGGCATCCTGAATCTGAATCAGGTTTTTAGGATCTAACTGACTCAGGAAACCCGCTTCCACCAGTTTTTGCTGTTTCAATAATTTTGCTGCGGCCCAGAAAAAATCATCAATATCTTCAACATGGGTCTGGGTCTGGATTAAATTTTCATGGATAACCAACGTATCCGGGCGTACCTGCAAAATATCGATAATTTGCTCAGCCGTGGTTGCCGTTTGTACCTGAACACTGACATCGTGATTTAAAGCGCGGGTCAGGATTTGCAGAACCTGTAAATGCTCATCTGATTTGGCAGCAATGACCACAGCCAGATAAATTTTATGTTCCCCGTCCCACACCACGCCTTCCGGGAAATGCGCAAGCCGGATCCCGGTCTGTTTGATAAATTCACGCGACTGAGGTGTACCATGCGGAATGGCGATGCCCTGTCCCAGATAAGTGGCACCCTGCGCTTCACGATCCTGTAAACCCGTCAAATACTCTGCTGTCGTTAACTGATCTTCTACCAGAATATTAACTAAACATTGCAGTGCTGTTGCCTTATCCTTGGCACGTAGATTCATATGTACATGCTTTGGCTCAAGTACAAACATAAAGTGTCCTTCAAAAAAGTTGAAACCGTTATTGTTCGTTAAGTATGAATGAAGGAAATATAAAAAAAGTTCATCCAATTTGACTCCATTCTACAATAAGGTGTCGAGTTCTCGTTTTAACAGTCACAAATCTTATGAAAAATAAAATCACTCACAGAGTATTTTTTAGACCAGTCTTGTTCTGGCTTCCAGTTTGTGCCAAAGAGTCGAGCACTTGAATCATAAAGTTTCACTCAAGCTTCATAGAATGAAAAAGCAAAGCGCTCGATCTACTGCCCTCACACATGCCAGTTCAGGCTTATATAGGTCGGTTTTTAATCAACACATTCACAAAGCCACAATCTGTATCCGACCACATAAAATTAAGCTTAAAAGATTAAAATTCCACACTGGCCAACTGACCAAATTTTCATCGAATCCCGATGTTTTTTAGGCTTAAAAACGCCTTTCTGCAGCCACGAATTCCCTACAAAAACTAGACCATTCTGTTATGAACAATTACCATAAAACGCCTTGAGACCTTTCAACATGTATTTTCTTTTATAGAAAATTAATTAACTTATTGAATAAATACGGATAATATTTTGGAAAAAATCTACGCACAATCTGCTTTAAGCTTTTTACTCTTCGCAATTTCTTTACCAGCCACTGCTGGCATCACATTAGGTGATGCGCAAAATCAATTGGGTGCCTTAACCGTTTCAGGAACATTACGCGCCAACTACCAAGATAAGCACTATGGCGAACCAGCTTCCGATCAAAAGATTAAGTTCGATGCTGCCATTTTACGTTTAGATTATGAGCGCTCAGACTGGTTTGGAAAGCTGGAATATCGTTGTTATCAATATGATCGTTTATGTGACTTTTCAACCTTGGTCTATGGTTATGCGGGCTATCGTTTAAATGCCACGGATAACATTACACTGGGCCTGCAACCAATTCCTTTTGGTCCGGGAAGATTTTGGGATAGTAGTTTTTATGCAGGGATCAACAATACCATGGGGCTGCAGGATGCGACCAACTTAGGGATAAATTATCACACTGAACTGCCTTCCTTAACCAAAATCGATCTGGCCTATTTTGCCAGTGATGGAGGCAACTATCATGGCGCAAGTCAGGATTCAGCCCGTTACACAGCCAATATGGTTCACTCTTCCGATCCATTAAAAACCAATTTAAACGAAAAAAATATGTGGATGGCGCGAGTGGATCAGGCGCTTTTAAGCCGTGATGATCTCGATGTATCGGTAGGTGGAAGTTATTGGTACTCAGACATTGAAAATAACAAGAATGGGGCTGACGGTTCGAGAAATACCTGGGCATTGTTTAATCGCATTCATTATAAAAACCTGAATGTTGTGCTGACGGGCGGCAAACAGTCGATTCGCAATAAGGATGCCTTAAGTCCTGATCAGTCAACTTTTGGCTCATTTGATAGCGAATATGACATTGCCAACACAGGTTATTTCTATACGATAGATAGCAGCTATGTATTTAAAGACGTGATGGAGTCGCTCAATGTAACCCCTTATCTGGTATTCAGTGGTTTTCATAAACAGGAACAAAACTTTAACGACTCTCAAAGAAATATTCTAGGTGTCACTTGGGGATACAAGAATATGTCTTTAAATACAGAATATGTGATGAGTAAAAATGATCCCTTTGTCGGCGGAAACAGCAGTTCACTCGCACAGGGAGATGACGGTAAATGGAATAAACTCGTGAACGTCATGTTCCAGTACCACTTTTAATTTGTCTTAGACATAATGAAACAAGCGCAATCTGGTGTGATAGCGCTTGTTCCCCAAATACATCGTGTATTTACGATTCATTATCGCATGGGTCAGGTGTGATGCCGTGTATCCAATCGCTTTGCCCAAGTCACTTATACCACTCAGATTAAACAAGTATTTTTACAGCATATCTGCGATATTTTTAGTTGAATCTATCTTGGTGGAAAACATAGTGTCATCTCATCATTTTATACTTTGACAAGAGCTCATTAAATCGAATCCTATCTTGTTCTTTTTTTTCTATAAATATTGCAGCTAGCTCATTGGCTCTTGTGGGTTCTAAAATAAAAACCCCATTACTGTCAGCAATAACTAAATCTCCTGCTTGTACACAAACACCACCTACACTAATGACAGAATTGATTTCGCCTTCCAATTTTAAAGATCGTGTTGTAAGTGGACTAATGGTTCGGGCAAAGACCGGGAAGCCTAATGTTTTAATTGAATCGATATCTGTCACGGCACCATCAATAATAACACCTGCAAGATTTTTAATCATTGCGGCCAGCGTTCTAAGCTCTCCCCAGCATGCACGTTGATAATCTCCCGAGGTATCAATCACCAGTATATCATCAGGTTGGCTTAAGATTAATGCCTCACGAAGAATACTTCCATCACAATGCGGGATTCGTACTGTAATCGCATTACCAACAATACGGGGCGTTTGATTACCCATATAATGAACATTTCTGACATGTCCAAAATCAGTAAAATGACCAATTACAGAAGTATCAATTTCTTGATAAAGCTGTCTTAACGCATGATTACTCCCTTCTACCCGAGGGTTAATTTTAAACATTTTTCACCTTTCGCTTTTTTATATCTGGATGAACTAAAGGACATGTTGAACAATATTCAACGGGGTCTGAGGCTTTATAATAAAAGCAGCAACTTTTCCGATAACGAACTTCTTCGCCAGTTTCTACCACTGTTATTTTCTTGAAATCGAAGCGCTTTAATGGATTGTCACTCAGTCCGAATACTTCGGGTGGTGCTTGTTCAAGTAAATAATGGAAATCTTCCTGCAGATTTCTCTGCACCGCACAATTATTGATTTTCTGTATTCGTTTTTCATAAAGTGAAAATACTCTGACCGCAGTATTTTCCCAAAGAATTCTTGGGTTTACTTTGGATACATCGACAAAAACTTGCCAAACTTGTGCCAGATTCTCTGCAAATATTTTTTTCACTATGTCTTCACGCCACTGTGCCCTATGACCAAGAGGCAGAGAATAAGCGAGATCTTTTACAGGCATCTTTGAGCGCCAAAGCCGTTGTTCAAAGCTAAAGTCTAAGAAGCAATTATGTGCTGAAAAATCGATCCCTTTATTAAATACAGTCATCGCGTATAAGCTGGAAGCAGTTGCTAGAAATGCATAACGTTTACTTAATAAGGACGCCGTAATTTTTATAGACGGCGAATGAATGACTGGCGTCAGTTCAAAAAGCAGTTTTTCACAACGTTCATGATCCAGCAGCATGGAAACTTCTATACAGTTTTCAATACGCCGTTCTTGTGCGTTAATCAGTGCTAGAGATTCTGATAGTATTTTCCATTCTTCTGCTAAAAAAAGATCGGTCGATATCAACATTGATCAGACCCAGAGGAAATATGTTTTTCTTTTGTTTCATCTCTATGTTCCCGGTGTTGCCCTTTCCCATAAGGGATACATAAAGGTGTTCCAAAAAGAGGATCGGCAACAATAATGCTGTCCAGACCAAAAACATTTTTTACGGTATCTGCTGTTAGTATTTCAGAAGGAATACCTTGTGCATAAACATTTTTGTTTGCCACAGCAATCATATGGTGGGCATAGCGACAGGCCAGATTGAGATCATGCAGCACCATGACAATGGTTTTTTTATGCTGCTGGTTTAAATCATGAAGTAAATCCAAAATTTCAATTTGGTGCGCGAGATCCAAATAGGTTGTTGGTTCATCTAACAGTAAAATATCAGTGTCTTGAGCTAAAGTCATTGCAATCCACGCACGCTGTCTCTGCCCTCCAGAGAGTGAATCGACCAAACGATTGCTAAGCTCGAATAAATGAGTCTGATATAAAGCCTGATTCACTTTATCTTCATCTTCAGCCGCCCATTGTTTTAACCAGTTTTGATGAGGGTATCGACCCATTCGAACAAGTTGATAAACAGTCAGACCATCTGGCACCTGAGGTGATTGAGGAAGAATCGATAAGTTTTGAGCAACTTTTGCAGTCATTTGATGATGAATATCTGCACCATTCAACAGAATGACACCATGTTTAGGTCGAATCAGCCGGGCAAACGATTTAAGTAACGTACTTTTTCCACACCCATTGCTGCCAACCAGAACAGTAATCTTAGCGCTTGGGATATTTAGATCGAGTTGATCAATTATAATTTGCTGTTCATAAGCCAATGTTAATGATTTACTTTGGATCGGATATATCATCTACGCTCCTCCCTAAAAAGAACGGCGTTGTCTGAACAACAAATAAAGAAAGAATGGAGTTCCCAGTAAAGAAACAAAGATACCTGCAGGCAAGTCTTTGGGTAAAAATAGAGTTCGCCCGACTAAATCAGCAAGCATTAATAAATTAGCGCCAACTAAACATGCGGTGACGGCTAAATCAGGAAAAGAACGAGGGACTAAATATCTGGCAATATGTGGGGCAATTAAACCCACAAAAGCAATAGCGCCAGCATAAGCTACAGATATCGCTGCTAACGCTACTGCAAGAAATAATAACCACATGCGATGTCGCTCAGGTCTAATGCCTAAACCCACCAAGATGTCATCACCTAATTCGTGTGGATTAACATGACGGGCAATCCAGAACATCAAAAATAATAAAACAGCTAACCACATCGCAAGCTGAGTTACCTCCTGCCACAAAGCTCCGTAGATACTGCCAGTTAACCAAACATAGGCAGATAAGGTCGTTGTCAAAGGACTCAATACTAAAACTAACGTGGTGATCGCCCCCATGATTGAAGAAAGTCCAATCCCGATCAGTACCAGACGTATGGGCGTTACACCATTACGCCATGCCAATATATAAATGAGCAATGCGGTTAACCACGCTCCAAAAGTAGCAAAAACAGGTAACCACTGAATTGTTAAACTGGTGGACAAAAAGGACATGAAGAATACGGCTGAGGCAGAAGCTCCAGCTGTAATCCCCAAGATATCTGGCGAAGCCAGAGGATTGCGAATGATGCTTTGCAAAATAAGCCCAGATAAAGCCAGTGCTGCTCCAATCATCAGGGCCATTAAGATTCTTGGTAACCGCAGAGTCTCTAAAATAAAGTGATAATCACCATTTCCTCGAAAAAAGAATTCATTCAGAACTTCAGTGACAGAAATGGGGATTTTACCAACAGATAACGAGAGAATAATCTGAAACAAAGTCAAGAAAATGAGACAGCTCACCACCAACACTGTACGAAGATGGATGATTCTCGAAAATGGACCGAAACGTAAGCTAAAAGTTTTATCCATGGCGCATACCTTTACGGACTAAATAGATGAAAAAAGGTGCGCCCAATAAAGCAGTCATAACCCCAATTGGGATTTCCTGAGGAAAAATAACCAAGCGTGCAAGAATATCTGCAAGTAATAACAATAATGCACCCAAAATAGCGCAGCCCGGAATTAACCATTGATGATCTGATGAGATAAGTCGACGTACAATATGCGGTACGATTAAACCGATAAAGGCAATATTTCCAGCGATGGCAACAGCGCCACCCGCTAAAATAATAATGGCGATACCCATCATGACTTGAATCAGAATGGTTCGCTGTCCTAAACCCTTTGCAATCTCCTCACCTGCCATTAAGATATTAATTGGCTTTGCCAACAGATAGATGAGAAACAGACAACTCATCATATAAGGCAAAACTGGCCAAACGAAGTTTAATTGCCGATTTGCAACTGAACCTGCAAGCCAGAATAAAATGCTATCTAATCCTTCCTGATCAATCACCAGCATTGCTTGGGTAAATGAGCTAAATAATGCAGTAACAGCAGCTCCTGCCAATACAATTCTGAGCGTATTGAGTTGCCTTTGCCCTACCATTCCCAAAAAATAAACCAAAATACCTGCGATTGCGGCACCGAAAAATGCCAGCCATAGAGAGTGTCCAAACGAATCAAGTGCAAAGAGTCCAGAAAATAAAACGATACTAAACATTGCCCCAGCATTGATTCCAAAAATACCTGGCGAAGCCAACGGGTTTCGGGTCAGTGCTTGCATCAGCGTTCCAGCAACTGCAAGACAAGCTCCAACGACCATTGCAATGATTGTTCTAGACAAGCGAGTGGTTTGGACTAAGACATGTTCAATATTCAATGGGTCATATTGCAACACCGCTTGTAAGACAACGTTGAGACGAATATATTCATGCCCAATCGCAAGACTAAACAGCGCACATATGATTAAAAGAATGAGAGCTACGGATAGTTTGTGTATGGGTTGCAAAATAAATGGGTTTGTAGGAAGAGTAACACTCTGATTTTTATTCATAAGATATGGACCTAATCAGCATGTGTAACGGTATGGTTAACTTCATCTAAAACCTTATTGGCGCCTAGAATCCCACCTGATAAATTCCAACTGACACTATCAACTTGGTAGACCTGTTTCATTTGGGCGGCACGCATTTGCTTCCAAAGCGGATGTGAGGTCCATTGCTGATAATTTTTTTGAACTGCGGGCTTATCTCGCATAAAAATAAAGAAATTGTCAGCATTAATAATCGGAATACTTTCTTTGTTCACAAGTTTTTGTAAAGCCCATTGCTGATTTGCTGTTCCTTTGGACCATTTGAAGCCTAATTCAGACAAAATTGAGCCTGAGAAGCTATATGGTGAATATGCTCGGACATGGTCTTCTCTGAACTCAAATAATGAAACACTCTCAGGCCATTTATCACCAAACTGCTGCTTTAATTTTGTACGTGTAGCAATAATTCGATTGTCCCATTGTTTTAATAACAGATCGGCCTTCTGTTGTCGTCCTACTGCTTGACCAACAATCTTAAGTGTCTGGCGAAACTCATACACTTCCTCTAACGCAATGGTCGGAGCAATTTGGGAGAGTAACGTATAGGTTTTCTCATTACGGAATCTTGATGCAATAATTAGATCCGGTTTAAGCAATGCGATATCTTCTAAGCTCGGTTGAGTTTCTAAACCAAGATAATGTACCCCCGTCAGTGCTGGTCTTAAATATTTATACATCGGCTTTTCAGACCAAGATTCAACGACTCCAATCGGTTTAATGCCTAATGCCACTAAAGTATCCGTAGCACCTTGAAACAAACTAATGACACGTACAGGTTGACCTTTGATCACCGTTTCGCCCAAAGCATGTTTGATCGTTTGAGAGGGAGAAGCTACTGCTGGCATGGATACCAGCAATACCAGCAGTAAACAGATAGAGAACAAGTAAGCATACGGGCTTACTTGTCTATCTTTCTGTATGTTTTTTCTCTGTACACGACAAAAATAGATAACTCATTGAAATAATGTCACAATAATTGTTTTCTAACGACGAATACTATGACACATCTCAATGAGTTATATCTTATCTTAAACAAATCTCTAAAATGGAACAA